>NC_010794.1:1200000-1800000 GCF_000019665.1 Methylacidiphilum infernorum V4
GGCTCTTTCCACGACAGAAGCGATAATGGCCCCACTATTGAGATCCCCTCTATAGAGATACTCTCTTCTCCCACTTTTTAAAGTGACTTCAAGAAATTGATTCTGCTCTGTACGCGCATACTGTTGTTCAACAACCGTCTCTACGAGAAAATCGATAAGCTTTTTAACATCCCCTTCAAACCTCTCCAGCAGGGTTGGTTCATAGGGCAGATCTTCGGTTAAATAGATGCGGAAAATTTCCTTGGCTTCTTCTTTACCCGGTCTATTCACTTTTATTTTTCTATCTATTCTTCCAGGCCTAAGAATAGCCGGATCGATCAAATCCGCCCTATTTGAAGCCAGGATAATGACCGCTTGCCTCATCGATTCGATCCCATCCATTTCCGCGCAAAACATGGGCACAAGGGTATTTAAAATACTGTTGAACCTGCCCGCTCTCCGGGTTCCCAAGATCGATTCGGCTTCATCGATAAATATAAAGGGAATGTAATCTTCCTTGGAGAGTTCCCTTGCCTGTTCAAAAATTTCTCGGACCTGTCTTTCGGATTCACCCACCCACATGTTGAGGATTTCAGGACCTTTTATATGCATGAAATACTCGCGCCTGTCTTCCCCGGTTTTTTCACGCAACTTCTTGGTCAAGTTGTAAGCCGTGGCTTTTCCGATAAGGGTTTTTCCGCAACCTGGAGGTCCGTAAAGCAAAAATCCCTTGGGCACGTTATGCTTGTACTTGGCAAAAATATCGGCATAAAGAAAGGGAAGCTCAACGGCATCCTTGATGGCTTCGATCGCTTGTTTCTGTCCTCCGACTTTTTCCCACGGCAGTTCAGGTACCCGTTCCAGAACTTTTGAAGAAGTCTTTGTCGATTTGACGACTTCTATCGCTACACGATGCGAGGGATCCAGCCGTATCTCCAGTCCGGGTTTCAATCGTTCTTTCATCAGGGGAGAAGAACGAATCACGATGAAGTTTCCAAAACTGCCCTCATGGCTTATCCTTAGCCTGTTGTCGGGTAAAACATCCAATATTTTTACGATGATTCCCGAAGCATCAAAACCAAGATCCCCAACGATAGCATAAGCTTCGTTCAACAAAACCCTAGTCCCAATGAGAAGCGTCTCTCCCTTGAGCCGGGGATCGATTAAGCAGTAGAATTCTGATCCCCCTTGGGCCACCAATCCGACGTCGCTCTTAGGTAAATCCAACAAAGTGCCTACACGATTAGCCGGAGAAGAGAGTTTATCCACCGCCTCATTCAGTTTTTCAATCGCATCTCTTGCTTTCTCGCAAGTCTCTTCAAGGTCCCCTACCCTTTTTCTCAAGTAAAAAAAGGCTTCCCTGCTGTAAGCATCGTTAACCAACGATTGCCCCAGAAGATCAACAATTTGTAATGTAGACAGTGAATCAAGTTTATCAAAGCTCATAGCCACATCCCTCGCTGCGTTGCCTTTTGCTTTTTTTGCCATGTTTCAAACAATACCCATGGTTTTGAGTCCATGCAAAAAAGTAATTTTTTTCCTCGTTAACTTTTCTCATCAATTTATCGCATTTAATTCACAAAGCAATTTCTGCACCAATCCCACTTTATCATGGGCTTCTAAAATAGGCCTACCGACGACGACATGGGTAGCTCCTCCTTTTTTTGCTTCGCCGGGTTCTATTATCCGTTTTTGATCATAAGCTGCTGCTCCCCTCCAACGGATACCGGGTACAACAAGGATCGACGCTCTTTTTTTTAGTTTACCCAAAAGAGGAAGTTCTTTGCCCGAACAGACTATCCCTCGCAGCCCAACTTCCAGGGCCATGCTCGCCAGCAATAAGACCTCTTCTTCCACTGCATGGGCAATTCCAATACTTTCCAATCCCCGGTCATCCATGCTCGTAAGAACTGTTACCCCGAGGATCTCCGTATCGCTTCCCGCTGAAGCTTCAAGGGCTTCTTTAAGCATCTCTCTTCCTCCAAGGATATGCACGGTTGTAAATTTTACTTTAAGCTTGACAACTTCAGTGACCGCTCTAAAAACTGTCCGAGGAATATCGTGAAATTTCAGATCAAGAAATACATCCGCCCCACAATCGATGATCCTTCTTATGATGTCCGTTCCTCCAGCAAGGAAAAGTTGACTGCCCACCTTGAAAAAATCGATATGCGGTCTTAAAAGATGAACGAGTTTAAGAGCTTCGGAGGGGTCGGGGAGATCCAGGGCTACTATCGGTTTTAAATCCATGAGTACTTCAAATTATATTAATAGCTTTGCCCCGGCAAAAATCAATCTTGGACTTCGTATTTTTGGGAAAAGAAAAGACGGCTATCACGAACTTCAAACTCTTATGGCCCCGATATCTATCGGGGATCGGATCGAAATCACCCTTTTATCTAGCGGTATCGAGTTTGAATCAACGGGAGACTTCGATGTCCCCAAGGATTCCTCTAACTTGGCGCTCAAAGCCGCGCTTTTGTTTTTATCTCATCATGGGCTCAAAACAGGCTTAAGGATAAAGCTCACAAAGATCGTTCCTCCAGGAGCAGGTCTTGGTGGAGGAAGCAGTGATGCAGCAGCGGTTCTTTTTTCTTTAAATAGAATGCTTGCAATAGATGAAACGATGGAAAATCTCATCCGGTTAGCCGCTCAGCTCGGAAGCGATGTCCCTTTCTTCCTTTTAAGAAAACCCGCCTTGTGCACGGGCCGTGGAGAAATTCTTCACCCTACCTCCTCCTTTCCCTATCCACGTAAAGGTCTCTTAATCTACCCGGGATTCCCTGTAAGCACTCCCTGGGCTTACAAAACTTATGACGAACTCTGTAAAAAGGGCTTGATTTTACCCTCTCCATCCCAAGAAAGCGATAAGCCTGTAAATGACCTGGAAGAAGCCGTTTTTTCTAAATACCTTTGGTTGCCCGCTGTTAAAAAGTGGATTCAAAGCCATTTCAATCCGGAAGTCTGTTTGATGAGCGGCAGCGGCAGTTCAGTTTTTGCCCTTTTCTCCAAGGAAGATCCCCGATTTTTTAATGACCTTATCCAACAGGCCCAAGCTTACCTCGGGCCTGGTTGCTGGATACGCCTTTTCGAAATTCTCGAACAATTCTGAAGTTGGCTTAGCTTAAGAATTGTTTTGATATTTTTTTTTCTTTTTCCACAATAGCTAGCAATGAGCCACTATCCCTATTTAATTATTGGCGGGGGGATGGCAGCGGATGCCGCCGTTCGTTCCATTCGGAGTGTAGACAGCGAAAAACCCATCGGTATAATCTGCCAAGAATCTTATCCCCCCTATCTTCGTCCTCCGCTTTCAAAGGGGCTGTGGAAAGGAAGGCCCGTGGATAGAATATGGTGTCGAACCGAAACCAAGAAGGCTGACCTGATTATAGGGGAAAAAGCGGTTTGGCTTGATAGTGCACAAAAAATGGTGCGGACGGATAAAGGCCGGAGCTTCAGCTTTGAAAAACTGCTCATCGCCACCGGGGGAAGACCTAGAACACTGCCTTTTAAAGATCAAGATATCATCTATTATCGTGACTTGGCCGATTACTACAAGCTCAAGGAAATCGTGGCTTCTGCAGAGAACTTTGGTATTATCGGAGGGGGATTTATTGGAACGGAGATCGCTTCATGTTTATCTGGACTAGGAAAGAAAGTCTCAATGATATTTTTAGAAGAGGGCATAGGTCGAAGAATCTTTCCTGCCGAACTTTCGCTGCGCCTCAATGATTATTTCGAACAAAAAGGGATCAACCTTTTCCCTCGTCAATCGGTTGAAGGTTATTCTAAGGTAAACAACAAGCAGATCATCTATACCTCAGCCGGCAAAGAACTTGCTTTTGATTGTGTCATTGCCGGTCTAGGTATCATACCCAATGTAGAACTTGCCAAAGAGTCGGGAATAAAAACCGAAAATGGCATTGTTGTCAATGAACAACTCCAAACCAACGTCGAAGGTATTTACGCGGCAGGCGATGTAGCCTTTTTTTACAATCCGCAGCTTGCTAGATGGATGCGCGTCGAGCATGAAGATAATGCCAGGAAAATGGGAGAATATGCAGGGAAAGCCATGGCCGGTCATCCCCAAAGTTACACCCACATTCCTTCTTTTTATTCAGACTTTTTTTCCTTCTCTTACGAAAGCGTCGGCGTCGTTGATGGCAACCTCCAGGTCATTCCTTTCTGGAACAGGGATCGATCCAAAGGGGTGCTTTATTACCATAACTCTTTACAAGTCCTAGGCATACTCCTCTGGAATATACCCGGTAAAATTCCTGAAGCAAGACAGCTCTTAAACGAAGCTCCGAATCCAGACCCCCAGCTCCTCGCCACCAAGATACCCCTCGGTTAGGGACGCTAGGCTAAGCTCTTTGGGTTTGAACAGTTGCTTAATTTATCTATGGATTTATGTTTTTCTTTGGAATGAACAGAGTATACCTCAGTGCCAGAGAAATTCTTGAGCTTAAGCTCCTCGTCAACGAAATGTTTCTCAGCATCCAAGGAGAAAGTACCTTTGCCGGCTATCCTTGCGCCTTTATACGTTTAACCGGTTGTAACTTAAGATGCCGCTGGTGCGATACGACTTATGCTTTTTCAGGAGGAAAGCTCATGCCGATCAGGGCTGTCATAGACCAGGTCAAAGCCTATGACGTTCCTCTTGTGGAAATTACCGGGGGAGAACCCCTCCTCCAAAAAAATAGCCTTTATCTTTTAACCTTGCTTTGCGATTTAGGTTACGAGGTTCTTCTTGAAACAAGCGGTTCATTGCCTGTAGACCGGGTGGATTCCAGAGTCCATCGCATAGTCGATTTAAAATGCCCTTCAAGCGGCCAAAGCGAACATAATCTTCTGTCCAACCTCGATTGGCTAGGTAAAAGAGATGAACTGAAATTTGTTATTGCCGACAGAAAAGATTATGAATGGGCAAAGAACAAGCTTACCCAGGGAAAACACTGGAGAGATAAAGTCAAAGCGATTACCTTTTCTCCCGTCTTTGGGGAAATGGATCCCCAACTCCTTTCTCAATGGATCTTGGAAGACAAGCTTAAAGTAAGACTTGGGCTTCAGATCCATAAGTACATATGGGGCCCCGATATTAAGGGGGTTTGAAAAAAGTCCCCTTCCTTCAATCTTAATACCCCGCCCCGGGCATTCCTCCCATGTAAGAACCCGCCTGCCCATTCTGTTGCCATGAAGGAGGGGTATTCCAAGGCATAGAGGTTACATTTTCTTGATTATTTTTCTTCTTTTTCTTTGGTTGTGAAGAACTCTGAGAAGTATCAGAGGTAGGCGAACTTGAAGAGGTCGAAGCACAACCCCCTCCAAAACCCAAGATAGCAAGCAGATAGACCAAACAAAGCAAGGGTATCATTTTTGTTTTCATAAAAAACCAATTTTTTCTTTTTTTCTAAATAAAGCAAAAGTTTTTTTCTTTTAATTAATAACATCATCCCCCGGTTGAATGTTTCCTTTAAGAGAATCCATAACAATGTCCGCTACAGCGGTGGAAGGCTCAGTAGAAACGATTTTTATCTTTCCTAAAAACTGTTTGTTCCTAAAGACTTCAAGTTCTCCATTTTCAACCAGCCCATCTTTTTCTCCAATATTTAAAACAACGAAATTCCAATTTCTATTGACCGATACGATTTTTCCCCGAATTCCCGTCCTCATGGATACAGCTCGCGCAACCGCCGGGGAAGCTTGCTTTAGCCTATTGAGTTCATTTGTTGCTTTAGCCAAACTCTCCTCCAAGGCTAATTTTTCCTTGACTAAATTTTCTATTTTCTCGGAAGCTTCCTGGTTGGCTTTCTTTTCTTCCTCAAGCTTTGCTGTAAGAGAATCGAGCTCGGATTTATGCTGATCGACAAGGGAAGAACTGTTGGCCGACTTTTGCTGGAGATCGGCAAGTTGGCTTTGGGTCTCTTTAAGATCGCTATCCAGTTTTTGGGCTCTTTCTTTTTCTTGGGCAAGTTCAGCTTTAACTTCTTCCAGATGCTTTGTCGTTCTCTCTAATAGGACTTTTGATTCTTCCAACTGCTCGCTGGTCTTTTTCAATTCCTCAGCGGTTCGAAAATAATCGGTTTTAAACTGATTTTTTTGTTTTACAATCAGCCATCCAAAAACCGCTGAAACCGTTACTCCAGCAAACAAAACTAAAGATAATAACCGACCGATAAACATGGAAAAGAACCTTACAGGGTTGATTACAAAAAGAAATGTTCTTTTTTTCTCATGTTTTCTCCTCTTCTAGTCGTGATCGCATTTTATGCCATTAATAGTAATGGCTGTCAATCTTCCAATTTTGAACAAAAATATCTGGAAATAAAAAAAATTAACCCCTTTTATTTAAAATATTAAAAAAATCTTCAGTTTCTCTTTCGAACCGGCTCCGCGATAAAGGGATCATCTAGAATTCCTCCTTGCAAAGAAGGAGGAAGGGGAAGAGTCACTTCAGTAGGCTTCTCCTCTCCTATTCTGGCAACAAGAAATTTCATCGCATTTCTTGTCCTGCTAATTCCAAATTTTTCTTTTCTATAGAGCGAAAGAAACTCAGTCAGACTGCCGTTTATACCCACATCATTTATGGCCAAAATCTGATCTCCGGCTTTAAGTCCATACCTGTATCCGTTACCCTTTTCCTCTAAGGCGATAATGACAATCTTTGAATCGACCTGGGCTAAAATCATCCCTTCGGGAAAACTAATCGGTTCATCCGAAAAAGAGTGTTTGTTTTTTTCCTTATAGATTATCCTTAAATCCTCCGCATCGAGAAAATCGAAAGCCTGATAAAAGGCTATCCCAGTAGTCCAAACGGTCTGTTTGATTATTTTCATCTCTCTTTCTTGGGGAGTATCTTCCCGAAAGGCCCCTTGTTGGGGTTCTGTTTCCATGGCGGGAGTAGATCTTGAAGCCGCTGCAGAAAGCCCTCCCCGTTTGCCTTCGTCTTCCGCCGGAGTGGGACCGTTCGTTAAAAGCTCCATCTCAGGCTTAACATAGATTACCCTTAGCAAAGCATCGGGAGGAATAACCGTGTAGGAGTTAATAATGATGGGGTATTTAAAATGAACCCCTTCTGTATCTTCAACAAAAAGCTCAGATTGTTTAAGATCAGGAACAAATTTCATTGGAGCGGAAAAAAGAGGAACAGAAAACAACATGAAAAGGGAAAAAAAGAAAAATATCCTAAAGAGGAGGCAAAAAACACAAGAAAACGGTTGCCTAGAATAGGCCGCAAACCAAAAGTTTAGAGGATAGATTAACAATCCATTCATCGCTACGGTTTTTTTGAGTCACCGGCTTCTTTAAGAAGCCAATCGAGGGGACTTTCCTTTCTTGTCCATCCTTCAATGACAACCGTTTTTTTGCTGTTTTTTTCCCCTTTTTCTATACGGATAAGCCGCTTAGGAACACAGAGACGTAAAGAAAGAAAGGAAAGCAAAGCATCGTTGGCTTTTCCTTCTACAGGAGGTGCTGATAATCTGATTTTAAGGGCATCGGCGTAACTGCCGCAAATCTCGGTCTTTTTGGCGTTAGCTTGCACCTTTACGAATAGCCTAGCCTCGTTCATAGTTTATCTCAGCCCGGTGATCAAGGTTGAGCATAGGTTAGCCTTGACCAACCCAAAGCTCGTTAGAAGAGCTTTGGGCTTTTTTGAAAGCTTCCCTTACATTATGCACAACGACCTGGGGAAGGGCTCCTTTTTTTAAAGTTTGCAGGTTTTCAACAAGATGTTCCAACTTGCTCACACCGACTAAAACCACGTGGATCTCTGGAAAAGAAAGAACAAAACGGAGAAAAAACTCCGCCCAAGCTTCTTCTTCGATCCCCAGATCAGATGCCTTTAACCCCATTTGTTTGAATCTCCTCCGGTATTCTTCTCCATATTCCCGGGCATAGGAAGGTAATGTCAAGGGATCTTTCCAAGGGCAATTAGCCAAAGGCCTTTTTACTAAAACTCCGACATTTTTTTCCTTGGCCAGCGGCAGCACTTTTTCCAAGTTATACTGATCGGTAACATTGAAACTGCACTCAAGAACATCGATTGGCGGAAGACTTAAAGCATAGAGACTGTCTTCGTTATCTCCTGAATAACCAATAAAGCGAATTTTGCCTTTTTCCTTGGCTAACAGTAATGCTTCTAGGGCTTCTCCTTTCTGAAGAACGTCTTTTTCACACGTATGGAGAAGCATCACGTCGATATGGTCGGTACGGAGCTTTTTTAAAGACTGATCTACCGAAACAGAAATTTTTTTCTTAGACCAGGGAGGCAAAAATTCCATCCCTTCGACTTCCCCATAACCGCACTTGGAAACAATGATGAAATCTCTCCTGCGGTGACCAAGAGTTTTACCTATGAGTTCTTCGGCAGAACCGTAGCCGCGCGCCGTATCAATGACATTAATCCCATGATCAAGAGCAAAAAGAAGAAGCTCAGAGACCGAAGCTACCGACATATGTTGAAAACCTATTTCTGCCGTCCCTATTCCCAACCTAGAAACCCTAAATCCCGTTTTCCCCAAAATTGTATATTCCATAGGCTTTTTTATTGATGGGTTTTTTAATTTTTCTTTTTTACAGAAAAGCTTTAAAAGTAATGCCCTATTATTGTATTGTATATTTTTTCGTTTGTCCAAAATTAACCCTAGGGAATAATCAGGAAAAAGATTCCATGCATGTTATTTTATCTAAAGACTTCGACTTTGAAGCGGCCCAAGCTTTGCCTTCGTTTCCCGAAGGCCACAAATGCCGAAGGACTCATGGACATAGTTTTAAGCTCACCGTGTCCGTTCGGGGAGAAGTAGATCCTCAAAAAGGGGTTCTCTATGATCACGGGAAAATTTCTGAAGCTGTCTGCCCTCTCATTGAACAACTCGATCATTATTATTTAAATGACATCGAGGGGCTAAGCAATCCCACCATAGAAAACATGGCCGGGTGGTTTTGGAATAAACTTAAAGACAAATTGCCAGGCCTTTACGAAATCACCATTCAAGAAACAGCCCGCACGCGGTGCATATACAGGGGAGATTAAGCTTTATCGTTATAACCACTTATGCAGGAAATCCAATAATGACTATGTCTTCGAACACTGAATCGGAACTACTCAAAATTCGCAGGGAAAAACTCGATTATTGGAAATCTCAAGGAATCGACCCTTTTGGACACCCCTTTTTCGATACCCAGCCCATAGAATGCGTTCTTGAGCCGTTTAAAGAAAACCAATCCGTCCGGATTGCCGGCCGCATCCTTTCGATAAGAGACATGGGGAGGAGTTTTTTTGCGCATATTCAAGATCAAGGCTCTCAGATGCAGATTTATGCCAATCCCCAATCTTGTGGGGAGATTGCTTTTAAGCAGCTCAAGCACTTGGACATCGGTGACATCGTTGGGGTTGAAGGGAGTTGTTTTTTTACAAAGACAAAGGAAAAGACGGTTAGGGTAAAGAGCTGGCAGCTCCTAGCCAAATCACTTCGCCCGCTCCCTTCTCAATGGTATGGACTGCTGGATGTCGAAGCCCGGTACAGGCAAAGGTATCTGGATTTAATCATGAATCCTGAAGTCAAAAGAGTGTTTTTGAAACGAAGCCAAATCATCAAGGAAATCCGTGAGTTCTTACATAACAAGGGATTCATAGAGGTAGAAACCCCGATGATGCAAACGGTAGCCGGAGGGGCAGCAGCCAATCCTTTCAAAACTTTTCATGAAGCCCTGGGTATTCCCCTTTACTTAAGGATAGCCCCCGAGCTCTACCTGAAAAGGCTCCTGGTAGGAGGGTTCGAGAAAATTTTTGAACTTAACCGTAATTTTCGTAACGAAGGAATTTCAAGAAAACATAACCCTGAATTTACGATGCTTGAAGCTTACTGGGCCTACGGGGATTGCCAATCGATGGCTAAGCTCCTCGAAGAAATGATTGTAGCTGTAGCCCAAAAGGTATTTGGAACCTTGCAATTTCCCGCCTCAAAACAATTCGGGGAAGCCAAAACCATCAACTTGACTCCTCCTTGGCCCAGGCGCCCTTTCAAAGAGGTCCTTTGTGAGGCTATTGGCGAAGATTGGTTCAGTTTGAGCGGGGAAGAAAAAATAAAGGTAGCAGCCCGCTTCGAAATCGAAATTAAAGAAGGATTCACAGAAACTGACCTCTGCCGGCACCTTTTCGAAAAACAGGTCGAAGCAAAAACCATGGGCCCCCTATTTGTGACCGAACTGCCGACCGAATTCGTCCCTTTGGCCAAGCAGAAAAAAGAGGATCCCCGCTTTGTAGAGGTCTTTGAGCTGATCGTCAACGGCCAGGAACTTGCCCCGGGCTACAGCGAACTTAACGATCCCATAGTCCAGAGGGAAAGGCTCGAAAAACAAGCCGGGGAAGAAAAGCAAAAAATCGACGAGGAATTTCTTCTTGCCCTGGAATATGGCATGCCGCCTGCCGGAGGGATCGGGTTGGGAATCGATAGGCTGACCATGCTCTTATCCGGGCAGGAATCCATTCGGGATGTCATCCTTTTCCCCATTCTTCGTCCTAAAAAAGAGCAAAAAGAAACGGATTAATCCCGCTTCCTTTCCGTTGACCAAGAAAACTTTCCCTTTTCTCTTTCATCTTGAACTTTTACAAAAGAATAGGAATTTATTGTAGATTGTAGAAGATGGGGGTTTAGCTCAGTTGGTAGAGCGTCTCGTTCGCAATGAGAAGGCCAGGGGTTCGAATCCCCTAACCTCCACATTTCTTGTAGTCAAAAACTTTATTCTTTTAAGCCTTCAAAAATTCCTTTCTGCTGCAACCTTTTTTTCTTTTAAATTCACCACAAGCCTTGATTTTGGAAAACCAATCCATCCGACGAAATTTTTTAAATCCTCAATCCAGATCGAAAAATCGAAACAAAATCGAAACAAAACCGTCACAAAAAATTGACAAAGCTTTCACATGCTTTGCCCGGGATTTCTAGGCTAAAATAAGGCCATCTTCCTTGACCTTGCCGCCTATGGACCGCTCTTCGAGAGATATCGAGGAAAACGGGCAACCCCTTTTCCCCTGGCAGAGACCCAAGCTTGGCCCCGTCCTCTTGGTTGGGGAAAGGCATGCTTTAGGTAAGGGGCCTCACGACTACCAGGAACTTCTTCTCAAGCAGCTTCCCCAGCTCTACGCAAAGAAAATGAGGAGAATAGCCATCGAGCTTCCTCCCGAATTCCAACCCTACGTGGACCGGATCCTTAACCTTTACGAAAATTACGCCCGACTTCCTAAAGAAAAACAAGATGGGATAGAGAAAGAAGTCTGCAAAATCCAATGGGAAACCGCAAGCCTGGGAGATTACCATATTGTAATAACCCCTGAATATAAGGAAATTCTCAAAGCCGTTGGCCGGTGGAATGCTGGAAGGAAAGAAAAGGTAAGCGTTTTTTGCATCGATGCACCCTTGGCGGACCACTTCAAGGCGATAGATGAGGATCAATGGTATAAAGTAATTAACCTGCCGAAAGAGCTCCAGCCAGAAGTGGACCGCTACCGGCAACGGATAAAAGACCTTCCTCTTGGAAAAGAAAGATGGGATCTCAGGGACCGATTCAAAAGTTACTTAATGGAATATTGTGAAAAGGAAAACAAGGAACTTTTTGAGAAAGGGAAAAAAAAGATTTCCCAAAAATTAGAAAAATTTTTGAACATCTTTGATCACGCCCCCCGACTGGATAAGGTTGGCCATAGTCAAGACAAAGAGCCGCCTCTGCAAGAGGTAGAGATTCATCATCCCCTGCGTATTTTCTGCAGAGATGTACCCTTTAGGTATTGGACACAGGAAGATCTTAACGATTTTTGTGATGAATGGGACGAGTCCTTTACCCCTGAATTCATCAGCCAGAGAGACAAGGCAATGGGCTGGAACCTCTACACGATCGCCAAAAACAATCCCCGCTCCCTGACCCTTTCATACAACGGGGCTTTGCACTTCAGCAAAAATATAGACGGCCTTCCTAGGGAAACGACCCTGGCTGAAGAACTAGAAGGCTGCGGGATAAAATTTAAGCTTGGAGGAAGGAAAGCTAGCGAACTAAACGAACATTGGAATGTCAAGACTTACGAAGAGAAAGCCAAGGAGATTAGGGAGCAGGCTTCTTTACTGGAAGAAGGGCTGGAGGCCAGAAACAAGGAAAGCTACCTCAACTTGAACTTGAACCTGTACCAAGACAAGCAACGCTACCTTTCCTTGGACTTGGACCGATACCGCCAGAGGGATCGAGGAGGGTATGGCCGATGATCTTTTCCTTTTTGTTTGCTACCTTGCCTTTTAGTTTGCCTTATAACTTTACGGTGACCGAGCGGATGGAAGCGGTAAAGAAAACCGATCAGCAAATCCTTTCCCTTCCCTATCCTTTGCGGATGACCTACCTGACCTTGGTAGAAGATGAAGAAGGCAAAGCTGAAAGGAGGATAGACCGGCTGGGCAAGAACATGAAGTTTACCTATCCCAAGGCTGGGGTCATCGAGTATTACATCTACGGGAAGAAGAGCCGCAGTTACGATAAGTACACGGCGGTCGATCTCAAGAAAAAGGAAAATCGTGATAAGCTCATATGCAGTCCCAATAATTACTTGGAGGAGCCCTATAACTGGTGGCTTTGCGAAGTAGACTTTGTCGATTACTCCAAGGAAGACCACGATTCATCCCCGGGGGTGATCTTTTCTTTTCCATTCATGGAATTTCCGGCCGAGGGTTTTGAACCCTTGCCTTTTTCTTCCCCCGGGCTTTGGGTGTATAGGTTTTTAGGGGAAGAGAGGTGGGGAGAAAAAACGGTCCGGCTTTACCGGGCAAGCCGCTTGGTGAGTTTTAAGGAAATATATATGAAACCATACAAGAGGGCCTTGGGGTCTGGAGTAGTTATATACGGGAACGAAGTAGAGATCGAGGAAAAGCAGGCGAGACTAGAAAAGACCCTTTATGTGGATAAGGCCACGGGGTGGCCCTTGAAGGTAGTGGACCTGGGACAGGACGGCAGTCCGGCCATAGAAACTACCTTTAGCGGTTGGAAAGAAGACGGGGTAGGGAAAACGGACTTTTTCTTCCCTCAAGGTTACAATGAAGGATTTGAAACCCACGGGTTTTTGTATTTTTTGGGGATTAAGGATCTAGAAGATCTTAAGGATCTCCAGTTTTCAAGCGAAGGATCCCTAAAGGAAAGCGAAGAAGTAAGTGGAGAAACATTCTTTGAGAAGCTTCGAAACTATGTTTTTAACGGCCGGCCGGATGCTCCAAGGCTTTACGGGTGGGATGAAAACGCCTTTTACGGCTGGCATAGGTATATCTATAACCCCGAGTATGTGAAGCATCCTATATATGTGCCAAATGCCGTACCTTCGGATATTGGTCTTTTTAGACCGGACGATGATTTAACAGAGCATCATCCTCCTTGTTCCCCGCAGTTGGATTACTCCTTCATGGTCTTGTTTGGGGATTACGACTACGGGAATTTCCCCTATTACAACAAGGAAAAGATCCGCCGGTACATCCTGGAACAGCATAAAAGGCTAAACGAGGCTTCGCAAAAGAAATGATTTTCCCTGTGATCGGCTCCTCTTGCCTAGGCATGGGTTGTTGCAGCAAAAATCTAGGCGGCCTTCCCAGGGAAACGACCTTGGCTGAAGAACTGGATGGTTACGGGATAAACTTTAAGCTTGGAGGAAGGAAAATAACCGACTATTCTCTGGTAATGGGAAAACTACTCCCGAATTTTCTGGGTCTTTTGAAACTTCAGGACTTATCCAAAAAGTATTACCTCGCTTACAGGGTTCCCCTCCTTGTGAAGCTACAAGGGGAGGCTCATTTCAAGCTCGATACAATAAAAAGCAAAGCCCATCATTCCCAAGAATAATTTCTAGGGTTCAAAACTTGCTTACTTTCTTAAAAGTCCATCCATCCGGAAAAGCGAAAAACTTAAGACGGTCGCTAAACCCACCGCCCAGAGTAAAATCCCTGTTTGACTAGCCGTAAAATAATAACTCCAGGGCTTGATAGCAACCACGATAGGAAAATCAAAAGTGAGCTCTTCACCCTTCTTCTTTTGCATGATCACTTCCAACCGATACCTTCCTTTTTCCAAGTAGGCGGGAAATGAAATGGTCCCCCCAGGATAAGTTTGAAGGGGAAGGGATTTAACCAGTTCATTTTTTTCAGAAAAAAGCTTTACCATAACGGGGGTCGTTCTTGCCTTATCATTGATCAGGTCCACCACTATAGTCGCTTGTCCGGGATCGGGAACATTGTCACAAAAGGTGTCCCCTTGGTAGATCGATTTCTGAGTGTAAAGATCCATATGCACAGAATAGCCATCCTTTTCCATAACAGGACACTTGAACCTGCCGGCATTTTTGTTGCAGACATGACCACAATCGGCAAACGAAGAACAAGGCAAAATAAATAATGTTCCTACCGTTCCAATCAGGAATAAAACTAGGGATTTCATGTTAGTATGAGTATTGAATGAGATAACATTACTATAAAAATAATTTTAAAAAAAAGAAAAAAATTCAGTTTTGGTAGGATTTTTAATCCCTCCTGTTTTTTTAAATACTTTAACCTTTCTTCCGCTGGGGAGCCCATGCATCCCCGAAAAAAACATGGTTAAAACCGGTTTCCTGCTCTTGAGCGAGGTTAGCTTCAGCCAGGGTAAAAGGCCAAGACCTTCCTTTCGCTCCACAGGCATAAGCCCCGGTCACAGTTGCCATAATGTGCCCAAAAACATATAAGCATACGCAAAAAAAAAGAGCATCCTCATTCAACGGTAAAAACTGCTTTAGCTTCTAGCCTATATCTTTTTGTTCAGGGCAATCTTAAGCCCCATTTTGAGGAAAATGATCTCCTTTCATACAAAATTTTATTTTAAGGCCTTTGGCCTCCTTGCCCATTCAATGACTTGACCGATTTCTCCCAAGATCGTTTTTACCGTTCAGAAATTACCCTCTAGTTCCCAGTGCCTTATCCAGATTATAAGCAGAACTGATCAAGGCGAGATGGGTAAAGGCTTGGGGAAAATTCCCCAAGGCCTCTCCGCTAAAACCGGTCTGCTCCGCATACAAACCGACATGGTTGGCAAATCCAAGCATCCGTTCAAAAAGCAGGTGAGCCTCTTCAAGCAGATCGCCCTTGAATTGCCCCGCCCGGGCCAAAGCTTCTACAAGCCAAAAGGTACAAATATTAAAAGTCCCCTCTCTTCCCCTTAACCCATCGGCGGTTTTGTCCAGGTTATAGCGATAAAGAAGGTTATTGGCTAGAAGACCTCCCTCTTGAGGAGGACGCATGACCGCCTCCAGGGTCCCTAGAATTTTAGGGTCCGTAGGAGAAACCAAGAACACCATGGGCATCAATAGAGTGGCTGCATCCAAGGCATCCGAACCCGGGTACTGCACGAAGCTCTTTAGCCTTGGATTCCAGCTTTTTTCCAAGATATAAGTGTAAATCTCGTTGCGCACCTTTCGCCAGCCGCTGACATCGGTAGGAAACGATCTTTTTTCAGCTAACCTTAAGCCACGATCCAAGGCTACCCAACACATTAACTTTGAATAGGTAAAGTGCCGCCGTCTTCCCCTCACTTCCCATATTCCCTCATCTTCCTGTTGCCAATGTCGGCACACCCAATCAATCAAACGCTTTACTTCCTGCCATTCCTCGTAGGAAATGGGAGCTCCATACTTATTACAAAGATAGATCGCATCAACAAGCTCACCATAGATATCCAGCTGGAGCTGCTTGTAAGCATTATTACCGATTCTTACTGGCCTAGAGCCTTTATATCCCTCCAAGTGGTGTAGTTCCATTTCTTTCAATTCCGTTTTTCCATCAATCCCATACATGACTTGCAGTGGAGGTTTATCTCCCGAAAAACCCCGGTAAACCTTGGAAAGGAATTCCATGTATCTTTGCGCTTCTTCTGTAAAGCCAAGGCGCATGAAAGCATAGATGGTAAAAGCCGAATCCCTAATCCAACTAAAGCGATAATCCCAGTTCCTCTCACCTCCGACTTCCTCGGGTAAGCTTGTTGTAGGGGCGGCGATAATAGCTCCGGTGGGTTTAAAAGTAAGAAGCTTTAAAGTTAATGCTGAGCGGTAAACCATTTCCCGCCAACGGCCCGAATATTGGCATTGAGCAATCCAGTCCCTCCAATAGTCTACGGTAACCCTGAAAAGCCTTTCAGCCTCCTTGTTTGAGGTGTGCATCGCCCATTCTGAACCCGGGGTCATTTGACTAAGGACAAATACCGTTGTGTCCCCTTCCCTAAGAGTAAATCTTGAAACAACTCCATTTTTAGATATTTCAAAGGGCTTATCCGTAGAAAGAAGAAGCTTCAACTTTTCCGTAGAAAAAACAGCTCCTGCCGTAATTCGTTCTGTCTGATGGGGATCTAAGGCATAATTAAAGGCGGGACGACATTCAAGAATAAAATCTATAGCTCCGCGAACAACCGTTAACCTGCGAATAAGACGAAACCGATGCAAGCCGGTTTCATTGACCGATTCCACAGGCATAAAATCGGTAAGCTCGGCCGCTCCCTGGGAAGAAAGAAAACGGGTGACCAGTACGTTTGTCCCCGGCCAATAGAACTGCTTGCAACGAACATCGGTTTCATGGGGTGTAATTTGAAAACGCCCACCCTTTTCGTCGTCCAGCAAAGCCCCAAATACACTAGGGGAATCAAAAAAAGGGATACATAACCAATCGATTGAACCGTTGATGGCGACAAGGGCCACCGTGTGCATGTCTCCTATAATGGCATAGTTCTCGATAGGTTGATAGGCCATAGGTCTTAACGGACAAGCTTTGCGGTAAGGGTTGCCACATGCTTTCCCTGGAATCTGGCTCCAGCCAGCTCGTTTTCCGTGGGCATTCTCTCTCCTGCGCCTCCAGCTATTGTCGAAGCTCCATAGGGAGAACAACCGCTGACTTCATCCACAACCATTTGCCCAGTAAATGAATAAGGCAGGCCAACGATAACCATCCCTAGGTGAAGCAAGCTCACCATGAAGGTCAAGATCGTCGCTTCTTGTCCCCCATGCTGTGTATTAGAACTACAAAAGACACTGCCCACTTTGCCTATTAACTTGCCGCTCAGCCAAAGCTTGCCTGCACTATCCAGAAATTGCCTCATCTGGCCACACATGTTGCCAAAACGAGTGGGGGTGCCAAAAATGATCGCATCGGCTTCTCCCAGTTCTTCAATAGGACAGACAGGAATATGGGCGAAGGCTTTCTGGGGTTCAACCGCTCCCATTTTATGGAGAATTTCGTTACTTAACGTTTCTGGAACTCTTTTCAGGACGACCTGTGCTCCTTTAACGGATCGGGCTCCTTCAGCAACAGCTTCGGCCATCCTATAGGTATGACCATACATCGAATAAAAAACCACGTAAATTTTCATTATTTTTCAACCCCGCTTAAGCGCAAAAACCCATATTAACCTGGAAAAGGGAAAAAACGACTTTTTTTTAGTTAATCCAATAGTCGCGGATAGGGTCATAAGGAAAAATTGAAAAATGCAATCGATTAAAATTCCTAATCATCTTTGAGGCTAGGGACGGCGTTGGGGACCGATTGACAAGATTATTTTCAATATAAAATCAAGCTGAATGCCTGCTTTGCTGCTCCTTTTCTACAAAAACCAATCAGGCTTCAAGTAGTTTTAAATTTACATTTAGGACAACCGCAGGCCTTGCGGCCATCACGGCTTAAATGGAATTGCTTTTTCATCTTCCAGGATCACTTACCTCCTTGCTTCGATATTATTCAGGGTTGTTTTTTCCGCATGATTTTTACATACTCAATTTTCCATCCTATACGCTTTCAATAGTAATTACTAAAAAGCTTTTTCAACATCTTTAACAAAATTACTTATTTACAATTGACATGATGATCGATTTTGATTTTTTTGAATAACTTGATTTTTATTTTATTGCAATAATAGTTGTCATATAAGAGAAATTATTTTCAATAGATTTATCCCTTTTTTGATTAATTTTAAGAAATATTAATCTTACTTTGTTTCAGAACGAATATTGAGCTTTTGAGAACAATCGATGAGATTTTCAACGTATTGATAGGGTGTATGATACGTTAAAATGTATTCTTTTGCCCGAATTCCAATTTCTCTTAATTTTTGTCTTTCTTCAAACGCTTCTAATAAGATTTCTTCCAGTTGTTTTTCTACACAACAAGGATCGATCTTCAAGACACAATCATCGGGTAGTTCTTTATACCAACCCGAATTTAATACCACTACCGGCTTGGCCATAAGCATCATGTTGAGGAGTGAACTTGAGGTTTCTCCCATGGTAGGGGCCCTTAAAGCGATACAGATATCCGCTTGGGAAAGCAGTTCAATAACTTGAGCAGGTTGTTGGTAATCGAAAACTTTAACGATATTCTTTAGTTGGTATTTTTTTATGAGACTATGAATATTATACCAAAAGAATGTGCCCCCGATGATCCAATATTCCATGTTTTGTTGTAGAAAAGAAGAATTTTGCAAGACTTTGAAAATGGACTCGTAAGCCTTGTTGGGCAATACATAACCAAAAGTCGCCGCAACGAGTTTTTCTTTACCCCTGTGAGGGGACAACAAAACATTCTTTTGAGAGAGGCTAGCTATATTTTCTTCGGACAAGGTAAAGGGAAGGTTAAGTTTGAATGCCGGTTTAGATAAATTATATTTTTTGATTTTTTCTAGGGCAAAAAAGGAATGGGTTATTACACAAGAAGATTTTGAAATAATTTCTTCATTCATCGGGTACTGAAGAATCGATTGGTCTTCATAAACCTTTTTAAGAAAATTCAGAACCGCTGAAGGCCCTTCTTTAAGAGATTGCGCATTAACTAAGTCCAAAGAATAAAGTTCCTTAAACTTTTCCACGTATCCCGAAAAATTTCTCTTTATGATCAGATAGTATCCCGCATAAAAAAATTGCAATACATAGTCATGAAGAATGACTATACCCGGAAATCTTAACAGGAGCTCATAAGCATAGGAATGAAAACGAAAATCATTACTCATGTTGAAAAACACCAGGTCATAATCCTCGAGCTTCTCCATGACTTTCCAATCGATCTTGTCTCTTTCGACGTAGGGAATAACCAAACATCCCTTTGTAAAGGAGTATTGGGGACAATAGTCTTCAACAAAAAGGCTAAGCTCTGAAACTTTTTTTAAATAGGGAATAACATTAGAACTAAAATCAGCGATCCCCGATTTTTTGGGAGGCAGAGGACTAAACCAAGCAATTTTCACCAGTATAAGCTTTTCGACTGCAATTATCTATGCCCTTTAAGCAAGTTGCAACAATTAATTACTTTCGATAAACAGAAAATCCACCTGCAATCATCCCTTTACCGGTGGAACATCCTTTCATAGGGGCTCGATTGGTTAATCGCTGAAAAGATCAAAACACCAAAATAGAGGAGAAAAAGGAGCATGAGAATCAAAAATACGCTGAAAGCTGTTTTTTTAGATTCCTGTTTTTTCGTTTTATCTTTGGGCTCTTTTCGATCGTTGTCCATCATTGCTAGCAGATGACAAAACAGGAAAAAGTCAATCCTGAAAAAGGAAAAAATATTGGGAAAATGCGGAGAATATATTGCGGTATTTCCCTTAGGCAAGTATAAGCATTTATCCGTCCGAATCCAATGGCAACAGTTAGATTTTTTTTGAAAGCTGTTGGCTTCAGTAAGTATCTGACCAAAGATGGATGTGGGAAGCCGAGATTACGGGGTATTTATAAGGTCTTTGACCAATAATTCCCCGTTGAACCCGGCTTAACCTCCCTATAACCGTAACACTTTTGCCTCTTGTATAGATGGAAGGATCCAAAAATTTTTTGGTTGAAACGATAAACCTTCCATAACTGAGATCGGTGGAGAGAGGGACTTTGAAACTCCGAGAAAGAGGTTTATGGATGACTTCCATGAGGGTTTTATCCGGCAAATTCTGCACTTGGGCAATGACTCCGCCTAAAAAAAGCCGACTTCCAATAAATTCTTCAGGATGGGCAATAATGACAGAAAAAGGAGGCTGCGTTTTTAGAATATTCTTCTCCTCCTTGGTAAAGGGACCCGCCTGACAAGCAATGAGAGAATACCAGAAGATCCAAAAAAGGATAAAAATTTTACAAGGCTTTTTCCTCATGGAAAATAAGAAAAGGCAAAAACTGACTGGACATTAAAGACCGGTCATCCACTTTTTATCCCTTCAATAAAAACACGTGTTCTTGAGGATCGTAGTCTATCTTTTCAAGTTGCTTTGCTTTTTTTTGCACAAGATCAGCCCACCAGTCGGAAAGCTGGCTGTTTGTTTTCCCGAGTTTAAAGGCAAGATCCCGGTTCGTTATTCTTCCTCCCGCTTCGGATAGGATTTTTAAGACTTTCTTGGTCTTAATCGCCTCGGTTTTTTTATTCCGGGAGTTAACAATCATAAAGTAGGATTTTTCAAATTTTACGTTTTTAAGCTCTTTCTTGTGCCGGCTTAAAAAGACCCTCAAAGAAGCCGGTTTAACTCCAAGTTTAGTGGCTAAAACATCAATAGGGATGGGACCTTCCTTAATGAAACTTAGAAATTTTTCTACCGTAATCTTTCGCCGGCCCGCAAACTTTGAGGAATCGGTCTCTGTTTGGACATATTTTCTGTGGATCAAGCGTTCTTCTCCGATCTGTTCGATCTCCCGCGGGAAATGGGAAACGAAACGAAGCAAAAATTCCTTGGGACAGCCCAGTTTCTTGCCGAGCTCGGCAAGATCTATTCCTTGTTGACCGGATTCTTCAACGATCCCGATCAGCTTTTGAAAATCTATTTCAAACGGTGTTGTTTTTTCATTGCCAATCGGTTGAAACCCCGAAACGACTAAAGAATTATTCTTGGAAAGATGTAACGAAATAACAGACTTAAGAATATCGGTAAGAAGATTTATACTCTCCTCAGGCAACTCTTTGAGGTGAACCGCCGTAGCAAGGAAGTTTTCGTAAGCGTTCATAATAAAATATCATGATAAATATTTAGAATACAAAATTAAAACAAAGATTGAACATAGACTTTAGACTTCGGCAGAATTTTAACAATATTCTTTAGGGCTTATTCGAAATTGAAATTTCCCATCCGGTTGGCCCTCTATTTAATCCGGCTCAATATCCTTTTTTTCTTGAAGATGATCTAGCCCAAAACGGGAGGACAGTCTTAAAAAATATAATCTCTTCCTCTCATTCTTAAAGAAATATAAACAAGGCAATACGGCTCATATCTATAGAGGACAGTAGGATTAAAAGATCATGTTTTCTTCTTTTCTCCCTTTCAACCCAAAGAAAAAAAGAATTCCTAAAAACAGCGAAGATTGGAAAAAAAATTTCCCCGAGCTGTTCTTTTTGGAAGAAGATTGTCCAAAAATTGAAGCTTATTTAAAAGCGATCCATTTTCTTCAACCTGGAGAGAGAGTTCTCTCCTCTCAAAGCTCTAAAGGCTCGACGATCGATAAAATGGTCAAGGTGCAGACAAGCAATAGGACAGTGATCTTAAAACAAGCTAGACCCTGGATTGAAGCTTTTCCTTTAAGCCGTGCCCCGATGAGCAGGATATCCAGAGAAGTCGAATTTTACAATATGGCTTTCAATGATCCTTTCCTCAGAAGCTTTATCAGTCAACCCCTCCTGGTGGACAAAGTCAACTATCTGCTGATTCTGCCAGATGACACAACTAAAGATTTTTCTGAAATCTACTCCAAAGAATCCTTTTCAATGCATGACTTAGCGGCAATCGTGGAATTTCTCTCCTATCTCCATAACCGTTTTTTTAATACAAGACCAATCCTCAGGTTCGAAAATCAAGCGATGCGAAAATACCACTGGAGAAGTCTTTTTGTTATGCCTTTTAAGCTCAAGAAAAATCGTGCTTTCTCGGAAAGCGAAAAACAGCTTGAAGTTCTCGTTCGGCGTTTCATGTCAGACTGGAAATTCTATGCTGCAATGAAACAGGCCGGTTATCGCTATTTGGATCAAGGTCCCACCCTTATTCACGGGAACTTCCAGCCGGGATGTTGGTTCCAAAGAAAAAACGGCCCTGAAATCAGGGGCTTTGAATCCATGATTTGTGGAAGACCGGAAATAGACCTGGGATTTCTTTTAGCCCACCTTCTCCTATCGAACTTGCCCGAACACATTCTTTACGTCTTAAACCATTATAAACCTGTAAAAGGTTTTGACAGGGATTTTGCCTTTAAAATTGCAGGAGCCGAAATTTTTCGTAACATCGTTCGACCCCTCTCTTCTTCTAAACTGCCAATAAGTTCCCTAGCCAAGAAAAAGCTTTTATGGACAAGCTATAAAATGCTTATCGAGAATCGGGATATTATCAATCAAATAGCTTTATCAATCAAATAGCTCTCTTGCTCTTTGCCGTATCGCCCGTTCTACAGGCTTCCTCATTCTAGCGTTAGCAGGAAAAGAGGATTCTTTGGTTTACCAAGGCCCGGTTCATTCTTTTCTTTCGACAAGAGTCCACCCCCTTCTCTCCATAGCTGCAATTGCCAGCAGAAGCGACCGCAATGAGCCCAAAAATATCCATGAACAAGCAAAAGAGGAGCTCTTCCCATTTATCGGTTCAAGCCGCTTTTTACAATTTACGGATCTGGGCCTGGCGCAAAAGAAAACGCAGTTCATAGGCGCCTAACCGAAGAGGATCATCCGACCGAATCGCTCCTATTCCCCCTTTATCTAGGGGAAAAGCTTGAGGTCGTCCTACACCGAGGAATTCCGCTAGATGCTCGGCAAGGCTAGGCATGTGACCGACAAGAAAAAGGGAGGATTGCTTATCGTATTTCTTAATGACTTCGAGGAGTTCGGAGGAAGAATGCCCGTTTTCAAGTTGCGGAACAACGACCGGTTTTTTTTCCATTTTCATCACCTGCGCTATAATTTCAGCCGTTTGAACCGCCCGATTTAAAGGACTGGTTAAAATTTCATCGGGTTTGATACCCAGTTTTTTTAACCCTTTTCCTAATAATTTGGCTTCTTCTTTACCTTCAGCGGTCAAGTTTCTCTGGGCATCGCTATCTGCTTTAGGTTCGGCTGTGGCATGACGGATAAAGTAGAGGTTCATAGCTCAATATAATTCATTAAGGAGTTTGCTACGAAAAGGATGTCGCTTTTATCCCTTTTTTTATCCCTATATCCCTATAATATGTCCTTTTTTATCCTTGCAAAGTCTTAGCTTTGAAGATGAACCGGTTGTATATGATACCCAACTCGGTCTTCCTTTTCCTCAAATTTAAGGGATTCCATCGAACTTTAAAAAAAAAAAACATCCCTTGCTCAAGCTATGTTCATGATCATTGGCCTTATTCTATAAAATCTTTTAAAATTTAACCTCATACTTTACCCCTTTTATTATCCCTACTCCTCACCGCCTCTTCACCGGATAGTTACGAAAGGCTTGCTAGCGAGGGCAACCCGCTTTAGACCTTTTGTCCACGGTGCAAAATCCCAATGAGTTTTCGGTTATCGTTTCCGAAATCCTGCCCCAAGAAACAAATCCAATAAAACCAAAAGGGGAAAAGGCCGCCTTCTTTTCTCCTTTATTGGCTATTTAATTTTTTAAAAATAGGTCTTATGCCAGGAAATTCTCTTCTGTTTTTTATCGAAACAAGGAATAATTAAAGGGATAAATTTGAACAAAGAAAAGAAAAACAATGCACATCCTTTTTGATACCTTGAAACTTTCCAAGAAACTCGAAGAAGCGGGAATGCCCGCCAAGCAGGCTGAAATTCTTTCATCGGTTCTTGCTGAAAGCCTTCTAAAAGAAAGTATAAATTCGAACATGGACCTGGAAAGCCAATTCAAGCTTAAATTAGAAGCTCGGCTCGAAAAGCTTGAAGCAAAAATTGAAGAACTGGGCAAAACTCTAAACCAATATTTTGCCTTGGTTATGGGTGGGATTGTCCTTTTAGGGATTATCTTGAAGATCCATCTCTAGGCATCTCTACCTTAGTAACGTTCTTAAGACTTCAAGCAATGCCACCCTCTCATGTCCTTTCCCTCGTCGTTTTGTGCCGAAAGACTCCAGGATTGCCATAGCCTTTTTGTTCTCTTCTTAAGTTGCAGGTATAATGATCGTTCTTTCCGGAAGGTATTCGTTACCGCCCTTTGCCGTTGCAAAAAAGGGTCCAAGCATGCGACCCTTAACAGCACAGATTCCATATTTTCATCCTTTTAATAATAACCTAGTTATCCTGCTTTAATCTTCCCCATAATCTGTCCCTCTTTCTCAAGTTAAAGCAAAGGAAGAAAGAAAAAGCCCTTAAAAGAGGGGAAGTTCATTTTAAAATTAAAAATCTTTCAACACGCGGGGAGGAAACGCTGCCCGCAGAGCGTTAAGAATCGATAAAACATCGATTATTTCTTGAATAACAGCTCCTTCTACAGGTGTTAACTTGCCGGTTGCGGCTACAGCCATTCCAGCCAAACTCAAAAGAATACCGATAAGGGCACTTTGCAGGGCTATTTTCCTCAATCTCTTGCCTATATGCATAAATTCATCCACCTTTATCAAGCTGTTTTCCATAGCTACGACTTGTGCGGCCTGGGCTGTTACATCTGTGTTTATCCCCATTGCTATCCCCACCGTTGCAGCCATCATCGCGGGGGCATCATTTATACCGTCTCCAACAAATAGTGTTTTTGCCTTCTTTGTTTCTTTCTTAACTATTTCGAGTTTCATTTCGGGGCTACATTGAGCATAAACAGAAGAAACTCCGACCTGTTCAGCCAGATAACGCACTTCAGATTCTCTATCCCCTGAAACGATCAGCACGTTTTTAATCCCATGTTTTGAAGCTAGGTGAGAAATAAATGGTCTACTCTCCTTTCGAGGGGAGTCTCGGAAACGGAAAGTTGCTGCATATTTCCCTTCTAAAATTACGACGCACTCCAGTCCCCCTGAAGTTTTGGGCATCTGGTCCCTTCCCTCGATATGATCGGGCAACTTTGAGCTGGCGGTTATCCATAGATCCCTCTTGCCCACCTTTCCCCAAAGACCGTTTCCCGGAGGTTCATGAACCTCGCTCACTTCAATGAACTTCGATTTTCTCTTTTTTGCTTCCTCTAAAAAGGCTACCGCAAGGGGATGTTTAGAATAGCGTTCAAGGCTAGCAACGCTATCGAATACAAGAGTAGGTGGAAAGAAAGAAGAGTAAAATTCTTCTTGGAGTCTTGGTTTGCCGTAAGTTAAAGTGCCCGTCTTATCAAAAATGGCGGTCCTGCACTTTTCAACCTGTTCTAAGGCTCGACCATCCTTGACAATAATAGCCCTGCGTGCACATAAAGAAATAGAACCGATGATGGCCACGGGAACCGCTAAAAGCAGCGGACAGGGGGTAGCAATGATGATGACCGAAAGAAAACGTAAAGGCAAACCCGAAATTATCCCCGCTAACGTAGCAACGGCTATTGCAAAAGGGGTAAAATAGGCACCGATCTGTTCCGCCAGCCTTCGCATCCGGGGTTTTTCTTCTTCACATTTTTTAATCACGGCCATAATTTTCGCATACCGTGAATCTTCAGGCTTGTTTACTACGCGGATGGTTAGTGCATCCTCCCCATTGATCGCTCCAGAAATGACCGGGGAGCCAATCGTCTTTGGAATCAGGAAAGGCTCTCCGGTTAAGTAACTTTCGTCCATGACCGATTTCCCTCCGATCACTACACCGTCCGCTGGACAGATCTCATGAGGAAAAACGACAAGGGGCATTCCCACTTCAACCGCGCCTAAGTCGATGTCTTCTACGGAAGAATGCAGCTTGAGATGGGCTACCCTAGGTATTCTCCCGGCTAAAACTTTCAATACGCCCGATGCCCGGTCCACGGCAAACTGCTCTAGGAATCGGCCTCCACTCAGCATTAAGATCACTATCACTCCAGCCAAGTATTCACCCAAAAGAAATGACCCTACGATAGACAGGGCCGCTAGTTGATCTGAACCAAATTCGAAACGAAGCAATTTAACTCCCAAACCGACGACTAAAGGTATTCCACAGATCACATAGCAAACAAGAAGAGGAATCCGGGCATAAGAAGAACCCCCTCGAATACCATAGGAAAGGACAAGATAGAGAAAAATCGCCAAAAGAGTGATCAAGGCTATAAACCCATTTTTTATGGATAAATGAGCTTCAAGTTTTGTATTTTTCTTTCCCTTCTCTTTTTCCCCTAGGCTTCGATGCGGTTTTTTCATCAATGCAAAAAATTAAACTTCTCTTTACAATAGGTAAGTAACTTCAGATTAAAGACTAAATGAAACCTCTCATAAACCATAGCACCGTGTATCGAGGTTAAAAAATGGGCTTTCAAAAAAACAAAGATTTAATAAAAAGCCATCCCCGGAAGATTAACTTTCTTTGCCTGTACCTCCTGGGAATAGTCTCTCTTTTTACCCTTAACTCCGTCCCTAGGCTTTATGCACATGAGGTAGTTATCCCCTTTTCTGAACTGCACAAAAAATTGTCTGCTTTGGGTACTAAACCTCGCAATGTCTGGACTTATGGCAAATTTACCGCATGGGAAGAGGTTCAGGATGGGGTGTTTGCTGCCAGTTTCCCCAAGCTGCTGAGCTATGGTATTTTTCAAAAACTATCCGCCTTTACCGTCTCGCCAACAGAAGTTATCGTTCAGATAGCTGTTTGCGAGACCGATATTCCCATTCCCGCAATTAAACAAGGAACGCGGTTTGAAATTACAAGGACTGAACCTGCAGAAGTGCTTGAAATGATTCAATCCAATTCTTTTTATGCCCGGCTAAGGCTTTCAGCATCACCCCTCATTTTATCTATTCCCAAGGCCGAAAAGGTAAAAAACAAAAAAGGAAAACCGCAAGAGCAGAGAACCTTAGCCCACGAGCAACAGTTCGAAGAAAGCTCTGGTTCCGGGCAGGCCAACGATGAACCTCTTGTCGTCCACTTTTCTGACATCGAAAAAGCATTGAAAAAAAGAGGCCCGCATCCGCAGAATACATGGACCTATGGACGATTTTCAGTGGATAGCCCTCTACAAGAAGGTTTATTTATCGCTCATGAAGCAGGGCTTGCCACCCGGAGAATTGTCGAAGGGGTAATCAGCGCCGGAATCATTTTTCCCTTTGGGGAGAGATACGATAGCGCGATTTTTATCTCCGAGATCCCTAGGCTTAAGATTCCCAAAAAATCCGTGATTGAAATTTCTAAAAATCAACCCGCCGCTGTGGTAGAAATCGTTCAGGCCAGCGGGCTCATCGTGCGTATCGAGCTTGACCATAAACCTAAAATCGAAAAAGAAGGCTCTTCGGATGGGGCTAAAGACTTTTTTTCTCCACTCATCCGAGCCTTCAGTCCCTAATGTCTCAAATAGGAATTTCATGGTCCATTTTTTCCATGAGTTTCTCTATTTTTGAAAGTCCTCTTTCCATGTCTTCCCTTGCCGTTCTAATCAGGGAAGGAATAGAAGTAATCTCGATGGATTTGAAAATGCTTTTTCCCTCTACGTTGAGGTGTTCAACCCACCAGATATTTCTATAAGGGGTATTTTTAATCCAACATTGTCCATATCCCTTTATGCAAATAGTTAACTCTCCATGGCCCAACTTCTCATCCAAGAGCTTTTGATCAGCTAAAGATAGGGGTAAAAAGTTTAACGGGATAACCCTTGGATGTGTGGTGAAATCATGCTCCCGGGCAATCCGACTGATTTCTACAAGGATATAGGGGCCGTTCATTAATCCGGGACGAATAGTTGACAGTTCTCCGAGGTTAAAGGAAGGAATTAGGGGAAGATCACCTTGAACTTCTAATAAAAGAGTAGGAAGTTCTCCTACTTCAAGACACTTAAGCTCTCCACTCTGCCATGTCGCCCACAGACCGGGAATTTTACTTTCAAAGACCACCCGCCCTGAATTCCTGCCGAAATGCATTTCTACTTCTCCTCCCTCAAGAAGATAGGATAAGAGCTCCGAGCCTCGATTCCCACAAAAAGGAACCTGGACTACCCTCTTCCCATCTCTTTCTTCAAGGAAAGACAAATAGATTTTTTCAAGGAGATCACGCATGGGTTTACTTCTTAAAGTCGGCCATTGCGTATCGTTCTCCAGCCATTGATCATCGTTTCAATAACCGTTACTCTACCCAGGATATCCTCCCTAATCACGACGTAAACATGGACAACGATAAAAGCGGCAAAAAGCCACATCCCGAGATGGTGAAAGGTATGGAGAGTCTGGCTGCTGCCAAAAAGAGGAATGATCCAAATTGTAAACAGGTAATAAGCCCAGCTTCCCATCCCTTCCATTTCACCAAACAGGGCTAATCCCGTCAGGAGCATAAACCAGTCAAGAAGAAAGACTAAAAAAGTAGTGAGCCGGTTTAAGGGATCCGCTTCGACATAGATTTGGGGTTCTTTATCAAGAAAAAGATACCACCTCATCTTCTTTATTACTTCTTGCCAAAAGCACTTATCAAAAAGAGGCAAAAGAAGAAAATCCCTTCCAAACCTATTCCCTACCAAGGCCCAGTATATTCTCACTATTAGGCCAACATCAAAGACCAGGGCAGCAACAAAATGGGTATACCTAATGTAAGCAAAATTGAAATGACCAAAAGCTTCTCCCCCGATGCTTGGGGGAGGATGGGCAATAAAATACCCACTCAGGGCTAAAACAAAAACCGAAATTGCGTTAATCCAATGCCACAACCTGAGTGGAGCTTCATAAACATAAACAGCTTTTGTAACACACTTTTTTTCTTTAGTTGTTGACATGGCTCTTTTTTAGACCACTCTTAGCTTTGCCAGCTTCCTTCCCTCAAGGTTGATTACATGAGTAGAGCAAGCCAGACAAGGATCAAAGCTATGCAGTGTCCGCAGGATTTCAAGGGGTTCTTCAGGCTTAGCTAATGGAGTACCAAGAAGGGAGGCCTCAAAAGCGCCTATATTTCCTTGGGGATCGCGGGGTGATCCATTCCAAGTCGTAGGAACGACTGCCTGGTAATTTTCTATCTTTCCATTTTTAATGCGGATCCAATGGCCTAATGATCCTCTTGGGGCCTCCACAAAACCTACTCCTTTGGCTTCTAGAGGCCAACTTTGGGGATCCCATTTAGTGGTATCCGCCGTAGACAACTGTCCCGAATAGATATTGCGGATAAGCCTTTGGAAAAACCGCTTCAACATCTTTGCACACCATTCTGCCTCTAAGGCCCTAGCCAGGGTGCGACCTAAAGTCGAGAACATGGCTTCAAAAGGAAGTTCTAATCGACTCAAAGCCCTTTGGATAGGTTCTTTGAAATCCTCTTTGCCTGAAGCATAGCCGATAATAAACCGAGCTAAAGGACCCACTTCCATGGCCCGGCCTTTGAAACGTGGAGCTTTGATCCAGGAATATTTTCCTTCTTCATCCAACTGTTCGATGTTTGTTTTGCTCCCCTTTGCATTTGGTCCTAAAACAAAGTGCGGTTCGGTAATTCCATCCCACGGATGCCGGCTTTGAGTGGGATCGGGATATTCATACCAGGAATGATAAACATATTCTTGAATTTGGGCGATATCTCTGAGATCCACCTCATGAATATTTTTTAAATCTCCATTGATAATTGCTCCACGAGGAATCAAAAGGTTAGCGGCTGAATAGTCGTTTGCCTTGTCAGGGACTTCTCCATAAGAAAGAACATTTTTAGAAGACAGCCCCCCACCATAAAGCCAATTTTTGTAGTAAGAACCAATAGCTAAAATGTCGGGCAAGTAGACCTGCTCAACGAACTCAACAGTTCTATCAATGATCGAAGAGACCAAGTTGAGCTGGCTGATATTTACGGGAGCCCCTGATCCCATGGTTTCATCAATGTTAATCGCACAGGGCACCCCCCCCACTAGCCAGTTTGGATGAGGATTTTTACCACCAAAAACGGCATGAATTTTTACAATCTTTCTCTGGAAATCGAGGGCTTCAAGGTAATGGGCAACGGCCAAGAGATCGACTTCAGGAGGCAATTGATAAGCGGGATGACCCCAATACCCATTTTTGAATAACCCCAGCTGGCCGCTTTCTACAAACTGCTTCAGTCGATTTTGCACATCGGAAAAATAACCGGGTGAAGAAAGAGGATAATCGGAAATTTTTTGGGCAATTTCAGCCGTATTTTTGGGATCGGCCTTTAAGGCACCCACGATATCTACCCAGTCCAAGGCATGCAGATGGTAAAAATGCACGAGATGATCATGAACCATTTGTGTCAGGTGCATGATCGTGCGGATAAAGTGGGCATTTTCGGGAATGGTTATGCCCAATGCATTTTCTACAGCCCTTACAGAAGCCAGAGCATGAACGCCCGTGCAGACTCCACATATCCTCTGGGTGAAGGCCCAGACATCCCTTGGATCCCTCCCTTTTACAATGAGTTCAATGCCCCGCCACATTGTACCACTGGAAACCGCATTGCGAATTACGTTGGCTGAATCGACATTGACTTCACATCGCAGGTGCCCTTCGATCCTCGTTACCGGGTCGACTATAATTCTTCTTCCCGATTTATCTAATGTAAATCCCTCAGGAGTTTTCTTCAGATTGGTCTCCATTTTTTCCTTGCTGTTTTTTTAAAGATTCACTTTCCGGAGATTGAGAAACCGCTTTTTCTTTTTTCTTTTTAAATACCCCGCTGGCTAGGGCATGCACCGCCATAGCTGCTGCTGCTCCCCCGAGAAGACTAAATCCAATCTTATCGGCATCGGTCTCTACCCCAAGGAGCTTGATTTGGGACAGCCGGCTGTAAAAAGGGCCATTATCCCAAAATCCGTCTTCTGAACAGCCAATACATCCATGTCCAGCTTGAATAGGAAAGGATACCCCACCATTCCACCGGGTCGTAGAACAAGCATTATAAGTCGTAGGACCACGGCAGCCTACCTTGTACAAGCAATAGCCTTTTTTTGCTCCTTCGTCGTCCCAGCGCTCCACAAATTGGCCTGCATCATAATGTCCACGCCTGTAGCACTTATCATGGATCCTCTGGCTATAAAACATTTTTGGCCTATTGCGATAATCCAGCTCGGGCAAACGATCAAAGGTGACCATATAGGTAATAATTCCAGTCATGACTTCGGCGATGGGAGGACAACCGGGAACGCGGATAACCGGTTTATCCTTTATAATTTCATGGATAGGGGTGGCTCCCGTAGGATTGGGTTTTGCTGCTTGAACACAGCCTGAAGAAGCACAACTGCCCCAAGCGATAATCGCCTTTGCGTCTTTTGCAGCCCATTTCAACTGTTCAATGAAAGGTTTTCCTCCAACAATACAAAACATTCCCTCTTCCTTGGTAGGAGGATTCCCTTCAACAGCCAGGAGGTATTGACCCTTATAATTTTCGACCGTCTGGCGTAAAGACTTTTCGGCCTGCTCACCCGCAGCGGCCATGAGTGTATCATCATAATCCAAGGAAATCATGGAAAGGAGGACGTCTTTGACCAAGGGATGTCCAGAACGAATAAACGATTCGGAACAACAGGTACATTCAAGGCCATGCAACCATAGGACAGGAATCCGCGGCTTGGTTTCAAAGGCATGGACAATCTCCGGAATCACCTCTACTCCCAAGCCCAAGCTAAATGCTGAAAGGGTACAAAACTTGATAAAACTTCTTCTGCTTATCCCCTGCTGTTGGAGCAAAGAATAAAAAGTTTGCCGGTCCTGTTCCATGACTCCTCGTTTTTATCCATTATAGGCCGCCCAAGGAATTCAACAATAGAGATGCTTTCTCCCAAAAGGGTTCAGGGAAACAGTTCCTTGATCTCCTCTAATCCCTTACAATTACCATAGGGTTTTCCACGGTTACATCCTTTAATGAAACATCCGAAAAAGCTGAATTAATAGGCTTTTAGCAATTATAAAATATTTTATCATATAATTAATATGTTTGATGAATTTTAAATATTATTAAAAATAAAATATTTTAAAATATTTTGTTTACTTATAGCCTGATCAAGTCTATAAATTTTATTAATCAAACCAAAGGAGAAAAATATGGCAAAAGTTCTTTGTGTTCTTTATCCCGATCCTGTCGATGGCTATCCGAAGTCTTATATCCGTGATTCGATTCCTAAAATCGAATCGTATCCTGGAGGACAAACCGTTCCCAATCCCAAGGGAATAGACTTTGTTCCCGGCGAACTTTTAGGTTCAGTCTCCGGGGGTTTAGGCCTAAGAAAGTACCTTGAAAGCCTTGGTCATGAGTTCATCGTCACCTCGGACAAAGATGGGCCAAACTCCGTTTTTGAAAAAGAACTTCCCGACGCTGATGTCGTTATATCCCAGCCCTTTTGGCCCGCCTACCTTACCCCGGAAAGAATCAAGAAAGCTAAAAACTTAAAGTTGGCTATAACAGCGGGCATAGGGTCAGATCACGTGGATATCCAAGCTGCAATTGAAGCGGGAATAACCGTAGCCGAGATTACCTATTCGAATAGCATCAGTGTAGCCGAACATGTGGTAATGATGATTCTATCCCTTGTGAGAAATTATCTCCCTTCTCATGAATGGGCGGTTAAAGGGGGATGGAATATTGCCGATTGTGCTGTCAGAGCCTATGATCTAGAGGGAATGCATGTTGGAACAGTGGCTGCAGGAAGAATCGGTCTTGCGGTGCTAAGAAGGTTAAAACCTTTTGATGTTCATCTTCATTATACCGATACGCACCGGCTGCCCGCCGAAATTGAAAGGGAGCTTGGAGTGACCTATCATCCCGATGTTTATGACATGGTTCCCCACTGTGATGTCATTACCATTAATTGTCCTTTGCATCCTTCTACTGAACATCTTTTTAACGACCGGCTTTTCGAGAAGTGCAAACGGGGAACCTTCCTTGTGAATACGGCCAGGGGAAAGATCTGCGATCGTGACGCTCTGGTAAGGGCCGTGCAAAGTGGAAAAATTGCTGCCTATGCCGGAGATGTTTGGTTTCCTCAACCTCCTCCTGCCGACCATCCTTGGAGGACCATGCCCTACAACGGGATGACCCCTCACTATTCTGGAACAACGCTTTCGGCTCAAGCCCGATATGCCGCGGGGACCAGAGAAATCCTCGAATGCTTTTTCGAAGGCCGTCCCATTCGCGAGGAATATCTCATCGTCAAAGGGGGAAAACTGGCCGGAACAGGAGCCCACTCTTATACCGTGGGAAGCACCACTAAGGGAGTCGAAGAAGCATTGAAAAGTGCCTAGTCTTTAAGTTTGTCTACGGCGGCTTCTTTCTTAAAAAGAGAGAAAGCCGCTTTTTTTTTGAGCTTTTAAAAAGCTCACTCCGGTTATTTACTCCTCGACTGGGAAAGACTTCTTTATCAGCCAACCTATTAAAGCGCCTACCCCAAAGCCCCCAGCGTGAGCCCACCAGGCGACTCCTCCAGATGAGAAGCTCTCAGGACTCATCGACAAAAACGTTCCACTGAATATCTGCATTAAAAACCAAAATCCAAGATAGAAAAGAGCGGGAATTTCAACGAAGGTATACCAACCGAAAACAGGAAGAAGAGTAATGACTCTACTGTAAGGATAAAACACAAAATAAGCGCCTAAAATTGAGGCAATTGCCCCCGAGGCGCCTATAATAGGCAAGGTTGAATGGGGATCTGAAAGGATCTGAACGATTTCAGAGACAATCCCTCCCAGGATATAAAAAAATAAGTAACCCAAATGCCCCAAGCGATCTTCCACGTTGTCTCCAAAGATCCAAAGATAAACCATGTTCCCAGCTATATGCAAAAATCCTCCATGGAGAAACATCGAACTTAAAAGGGGAAAAAAGCGTTTAAAATCCCAAAATTGCCCTCCAAAATCAGTCCAGTAAACAAAGCGCACAGGAACATTCCCATAATCCAAGAAAAAATTGTTTAAACTTTTCCCCAAGCTCAGTTCGTAAAGAAAAACGATGACGTTGACCAAAATCAAGCAAAGATTCACAAAAGGAATCTTTCTACTGGTAATGGTATCCGCTACGGGAATCATAAATACTAAAAATCTTGATCGGCTACGATTCCTATAATCCTTTATTTCCCATAAATAAAAAAAATCAAAAATTTACTCTCTCTCAGAGGATTATTTCCCAAGCTATAAGGACAGGTGTAAAAATTCTTGTATGCCTGGCTTTTAGCTTGCTAACATAACTGCAAGTTTTTTTGATTTCTTTTTCAACCGACTCGTTCTTCTCCTATGAATATCAGCTCTTCTGCTCTTGTCAAAACCGGGCTGGCTTATGGTCAAACTCCTTATGAAGTCGTTGAATCTTTGTACCGCCAGGGAATTAGACAGCCGGAGTTTTCCATCTGTTTCGTCTCAAGTTCACTGGACCAAAAGCAATGTGTCCGAGCTATAAAGCAATCTTTACAGGGTCATCTCTGGGGGCTCTCCAGCGCAGGTGAATTCAACGGTATTCAAGAGACGATGACTTGTGGAGGTATTTTTCTCCTCGCCGTTGAACCCCTGGGAGATGTCCTCCTCTCTAACGTGGCCATGGGAAAGATGGACGATGAATACCCGGAAAAATCGGCCAAAGAAGTCGTAGATTGCGCTTTTGAAGGGTTAAAGTTTAATCCGGAACTCCTTTACCTAGGCCTATCGGGAAGAAAGCCTTCAGAAATGCTTAAAGCAACCCCTTTTTCTCTTCTCATAGCCCATTCTCATATCGGATCTGAAGAGAAATGTTTAAAAGGCGTCTGTGAATTTGTTGGTCGAGGAGTCAGGATAGTCGGCGGTAGCGGTGCCGATGCTCTTTACCTGGAGCGAGTTACAGAAACCTACTGTTATGCCGAAGAAAGAGCTGAAAAAAATGCCTTGTCCGTTCTTGCTCTCGCCTCAACCCTGAAAAACGGAGTAGGTATAGCTAACGCTTTTCAGCCCATCGCCGGCAAGGGGGCCTTCGTTACGGAAAGTTCGGGAAGAGTTGTCTATTCGTTAAACAACAGGATCGCAGCCGATGTGTACACGGAACTGACGCAATCTGCCGGCTGGCAAGAAGCCTCAAAAGCTTTTAACAGTCATCCCTTTGGGATAGTCGAACCGGTAAGTGGCTATTGGCATGTCCATAGTCCAGCCGCAATTCAAAAGGACGGCTCTATAGTTTTCTTCTCTGAAATTCCTCAAGGCTCCGGAGTCTCACTTCTTGAAGCTAACCCGCAGAGCCGTATAGAGTCCGTTCGAATAGCTGTGCAAAGAGCCATAGCTGACGCGGGATATCCCCGCAAAATTGCCGCTTTGGTCTTTTTTAACTGCATTCTTTGCCATCAACAGTCTGAAAGATTGCAAACGGCAAGCGCGGAAGTCAAAGCCGTCAAGGAACTCGTTGGGGAAACTGTTCCTCTGATTGGAGCTTCAACTTACGGGGAGACCGGCTATACCCTTTCGGGAACGGTAGGCCACCATAACCAAACTACCACGGTATGGGTTTTGGGGGATGAACCGATAACCCGTTAGATTATTGGCAATATTTTCTTTCCTCTCCGTTCTTTCGAAGATATTTTGAGCCTATCGTTTTTTCATATGCAAAAGAATGGAGGACGCTGGGTTTTTTGTTTTTTCTATTGCTACCTGATCCTTATGCTTTCTTCCCTTCCCGGGACAACGGTTGCTCAAATTACATTCAATCTTTCCGATAAACTCCTTCATGTTGTCGCCTATACGGGTCTTGGATTTCTCTTTAGCTGGGCTTCAACTCGAACTATCCAAGGGGTAATTTTAACAGCCCTTTTTGGTGCCCTCGACGAAAACTACCAGAGAATGGTTCCTGGAAGGGAATGCGACCTTTACGACTGGTTTGCCGACTGCCTTGGAGCGGCCGTCGGATCAACTGTTTACTTGGGGTTATTCCGGTTTTTTTATTCTAGGAAAAAAAGATTACCCCAGGCCGATGGCATAAACATAAAAAACAGATAAAGAAACTCAATCCCCTTTATCTTCAGCATTGATTTCAAGGAGATGGCCATCGGGATCGAACAAGAAAATTTGGGGAAAACCGGCTCGACTCTCTAAGTTGACCAATAACCTTTGAGTAGGATCGGGGTGATCTTCTTTGTATCCGTTTGTCCTCAACCATTGCAATGCCTTTTGAATGTTTTTTACTCGAAAAGCAACATGCTGTTGCTGGGGGTTTATGACCAGGCTTGATGTTCGTTGTTTTTCTTCCCTCTCGATTAAGTGCAGTTGCTGGGTTCCCACTTTAAACCAAGCTCCTTTAAAAGGAAAGGAAGGTCTTTCAATCGGTTGAAGTCCAAGCAGCTGAGTATAAAACCGGATAGATATATCCAGATCATTTACGGTCAAAGTGACATGATGGATAGAACCTATTGCAATCATAGAAAAAAATCTTGTTTTTAATCCCTATTAACTATAGGCTAAAACCATCCACGTAAAGTTTTAACCCTCTATAAAAAACTATGAAATGCTGGTTTTGTGAAGAAGAAGCAAGAGGGACATGCGCCGCCTGCGGGCGAGCCCTTTGCCACAGCCATGCCCATATTCACGATGAAATGACCCTAGCTAAATCCGATACCAGTACGGGTTACAGTAGTTACTACAATGTTTATGGAGCTCTAAAGTGTTCTGAATGTAGACTGGAATGGCGCTCCTTTAAGCCCGGTGGATGAGAGAATAAAAGCTTAACCCAAGGCTAATTGTCTTATTTTTAAAGACAAGTTCCACCTTCCCGGCATTTCTTCATACCACCATTGAGGGATCGTTTTCACCACGTCGAGTTTTCTACGAAAACCAAATTCGAATCCGGCGGGAATCAATATGCCTTCACTCTGTTCATAAGCCCGTTGCAATTTTAATAACGCTTCTTCATAGGATGCACACCTTTGGGTATCATGACTTTCAGGAAAACCTACAAGCTTAATGGATTCTTTCTCAAAAAGAGCCCTCTGCTCCGGCCACCAGGGCTGCTGTCCATCCCACCAAAAAATGGAACTCGCCATAAAATCAAAACCGCTTTTAGCTACCTTAACGACCTCTTCAGGAGGGCAACCTAGGGCTTCACCAAAGAATTGAACATCGGGATTGACCGAATGGGCGTGAGCAATAAGTTCTTTCCAGATCTCTTGAGGAACCCCGTAAGCATAATCAGCTCGAAATCCATCTACGCCTATCCATAGCCAATATTCGATCACCGATTTTAAATAATCGATAAGGTGGGGATTGGAAAAGTTAAATTGGGCTAGATCTTTCCAACTAATCCACTGGCCGTTGTCTATACAGCCCGGATTCTTGGGATGATCTCCCTCCCAAATGAACCAATCTGGATGTTCATTGACCAAGGGAGAATCGATGGCAACATGATTAGCTACGAGATCAAGCCAGACCAGGATGCCCTCGCCATGACAGCGGTTTAAAAATTCTTTAAACTGTTCTATCGATCCGTATTCGGGAGAAATAGCCTTGGGATTTAAAATCGAATAAAGGCTGTGAGAGGCTCCAGAAGGACTGATCGGGTTAATGAATAGGACTTTAAAACCCATCCAGATGATTCGATCAAGATGATTTTGCCAATTTTCAATTTTGCCCAGGAGCCGAGGGAAGATGTTATAAATCCATACCTTCTTCTTTTTTTTATCAATCGGTGTTCGTTCTTTTTCCATAGAACAATCCCATCCTGGATTTACCTTTATAAAGGAAAGTTTCCGCCTTGTTCAATCCCGTTTTAAAAGCTTTCTGTCGGGCTTTAAGGCATTATCCTGTAAGCACGTTCTATAAGCTCGTAAAGCTGCGGGAGCCAGGAATCCCCCCAAAAGAGATAACAGCTTGTTTCCGCCTGGAGAACTAATTTTCGGACTTCACCGAGTTTTCTTTTAAACTCAAGATCGCTCGTTGCCTTTTGGCTTTTAGATCTTTCCCAATACCGTGCAGCGAGTTTGTATATCTGCTCCAAAGCTTTTTTCTGAGCCGAAGTGCCTGTCCATTGAGAAAAATCGTATCCGGAAGTCGAACCGACGTTCCAAGCCCCCGTGCGCACCTCTACCTTTTCAACGGGTGGATACTCTGCAATAAACTGGCTTAACAAAACCGGCTCAATTTCCTCCCCTAACCGGATCTTCTCCATGTACGGAGCAAAGAAATAGCCCCAGAAGTTTGCTCCATCACTCAGATTTCTAAACCACCCGCCATTCTCTCCATCCGTCCATGTGGTAATCAACTTGGGGGGAGGAGCCGATTTCGTCTTGTTTTTGATTTCCGCTGTAAACCATGCCGGATCCATCCCACTTTGTTGGGCATTACTGAGATCCCTTTCCCTGGGAACGATAGCTATCCCCTTACCTTGCCATTCCGCTCTGTAAACCTTGCAAGGGGATACAGGCTGTCCATTTTCCCTGCGTACATGAACGCTGTCAACGATCGCATAGCTATATCCCGCTTCCACCAGGTAGGGAATCATTTCCATGGTAAATCCCATCTCGGGAGGGAAAAAACCGGCGGGTTTTTTACCAAAAACCTTTTCAACCATGTCGCGATGAAGCCAAAGCTGTTCTTCCCAATCTTCTTTGGGGATAATCGGGAAAACGGGATGATAATAGCCCATACCCACAAGTTCAATGTTAGGAAGCCCTTTGTAGCCTTCAAGCATGGCGCTTAGATCTACTCTATCCCTGCTTTTCTGCTGAATTTGGGGATCGGTAAGCTGTTCAAGCAAAGTCCCAGAAAAACCAAAATGGACTTTTGCCCTTTGTTCAAAACGCTTCAGAAAGCGTAGCGGTCTTTCGTAAGCCAAAAGAATTTGTTCGGCTTCCCAGCGGTTGGTATCCAACAAAAGAGTTAAGTTGCCCAGGGGCTGGTGCATGTGAAGCCCAAGAGCATGAAAAATCTCCGGCATATCCTCCTCTTCTTTGGATCAGTTTTTTATCTCTCAAGAAGCTTCAAAACAAAGAATTATAGCAGCGCTCCGTAAGCTCTGCAACCGAATCCCAACTGAAAGATTCTTCTGCGGCCCTTCTCCCATTCCGCCCCATCCAACGGCTGTGTTCAAAATTTTTCATAATTTCACAGCATCCCCAAGCTATGGACTCGGCCGCAGGATAAACCTTGTATCCATTTACTCCATGCCAGATAAATTCTGCCCCATTATGGGTAGCTATCACCGGCTTACCCGCCGCCCATCCCTCAAGAGCAGCTATCCCAAAGGGTTCGTTGCGGGAGGGCAACACCACGGCATCAACCGCTCTAAAAATATCGTGCAGATCTGAACCAAACCTATGCCCGATAAATCGAACGGCATGTCTTATTCCAAGTTGCCAAGACCTTGATTCCAAATGAGGTCTTAGATAGCCATCCCCTGCAAATATAAACTTACTTCTTCCGTCAAATTTAAGAATCCAGGGAATGGCCTCAAGAAGCAAATCCGGTCCTTTTTGATGGGTCAACCGCCCACAAAAAAGAAATGTAGGATCCAGAGGACCTATGCCATACCTGGCTTTAACAGCTCCCGGATCAATGAATCCATTAAAGGGACTAACACTGATCCCATTGGGAATAACCCAAATTTTGCCTTCCCATTGGTGATAAATCGAGACAATTTCCCATTTCAGATGATTGGAAACGGCGATGATCCTATCGGAAAAATGCGCCCCTTCCCCTTCGAGATGACGTATTCTTGAAGAATTCCCTCCATAATGGCAATTACCACACCGACCATATTCAGTCGAATGAAGGGTAAAAACAAAGCGTCTGCCCCTCCCCCATTTCGCCCATTTGCCGGCCATCGAGGTTAACCAGTCATGGCTATGAATAATATCGAATCTTCCCGCATAGTCCTCTTCTTTCCAGAGATGTTCAACAAATGATCTGCACAAGTTATGCATCTCGGTTATAAAATCGGGATGAAAAGCGAAATCGCACCGGTGGTAATGTACTCCATCAATATAGTCATAGTGACTCATCCAGCTTTGTCTTCGAGTAAAAACATGAACTTGATGGCCCCGGCGCGTCAATGCCGCAGCCAATTCACTGACATGAACAGCTAATCCTCCAACGGCTATGGAATGAAGAGTTTCCCACGATAACATGGCAATTTTCATAAGATAATAAAAAACCTAAGAGATTAATACGGTTAGACATAATATAAACCCGGGACCCAGAGATAACACTACCTTAGGGTTAAATAAGAGTTTTGTTGCTTTTTTGATAGGTGTTTCTCTGTAACGATCAAAACCGCTCCGCCAGGCTACTTCTGCTTAAAGAGGAACAATTCCAGTTCCTGCTTTGCTCAAGACGAATTCGCCCGGGCCGGGGAACCCGGAGCTGGGCCTTCTTCCCCCCAGGGGAAGACCGTGATTCTGAAGGCCGATACTCGCCGAACATTCATGAAAGAGCATAAGGGCAAAAACTTGCTTTTGAACTGCCTACACCCCTTTCCCTACCGGTGATTCCTTAACAAAATCTTTAAAAAACCCTTTGTTTTTTTACTCCTCTACTTATAAAACAATCCTATCGATAAATCAACTTGGTTTTCGCCTACAACTTGAACGATATGAGCAGTTCGAAAATTTCTTCCCTTCAAATTCCCAAGCGGCTCTTGATGGGACCTGGCCCAAGCATTGTAGCCGACTCGATCCTGGAAAAAATGGGCAAGGCTCCCGTAGGACATCTCGATCCCTATTTTCTCTCCTTGATGGATGAAATAAAAGTCATGCTAAGAGAAGTATTCCAAACGACAAATGAATTTACCTTCCCGATCAGTGGAACGGGAAGCGCAGGCATGGAGTTTTGTCTCGTCAACCTTGTAGAACCGCAAGACACGATCTTGGTAGGGATAAACGGTCTATTTGGAAGGCGCATCGCTGATCTCGCCCTAAAGTTAGGAGCCCATGTTCATACCCTTGAAGTAGGATGGGGAGAAGCCATCGAAGCCGAACAGCTCGAACAAGCCCTTAAAAAAGTAAAACCCAATCTTGTGGCCTTGGTCCATGCCGAAACTTCTACGGGAATCTGCAACCCCTTAGAAGAGCTTGCTCCAATAATATCCAAAAGTGGCGCCCTTTTTATCCTTGATACCGTTACTTCCTTGGGGGGATGCCCGGTCTTTATCGACCGTTGGTCCGTTGACGCCACCTTCAGCGCTACACAAAAGTGCATTGGGGCTCCTCCAGGACTTTCCCCCGTTTCTTTTAGTCCCAAAGCCATGGAAAAGGTAGCGCAAAGGAAAACAAAAATTCCCAGTTGGTATTTTGATTGTTCTCTACTCTATGGTTATTGGGGATCTGAACGCTCTTACCACCATACCGCACCGATCAATAATAATTATGGTTTACATGAAGCCTTGAGGTTAATCCTCGAAGAGGGATTGCAAAAAAGGTGGGAACGGCACAAAAACGCCCATCTCCAACTCAAAAAAGCTCTTTCTGAACTTGGGCTTGAATTTTTTACCCCTGAAAATCGCAGGCTGTGGCAACTCAATGCCGTTAGGGTTCCCCAAGACAAGGACGAAGCCCTTTTGCGTAAGAAACTCCTTGATCAATACGGTATCGAAATAGGTCCGGGGTTGGGACCTTTAAAAGGAAAAATATGGCGTATTGGACTGATGGCCGAGGGGGCTAATCAAGAAAATATCGCTAAATTACTTGAAAGCTTAAAGCAGGTTTTAAAAAGTTAAAAAAGATATTAACGGAGGGAATGGAGAAATTCTTTAATTTTTTCAGGAGGCCTCCCAAGAATGGCTCTCGTTCCATATTCAACAATGGGCCTTTGAATGAGCTCAGGATGTTTTAAGATGAGCTCCACAAGCTCTCCTTGCCGGAGTTGCCTTTTCCCCAGCCCGAGTTCGGAAAAAACTTCCTCTTTTGTCCTTAGGATTTCAGGAAATCCTACATCCAGTTTTTTTAAAAGTTCCGCCCATTTTTCCTTGCTTAGAGGATGGATAAAATAATCTCTTTTTTCGTAATCCACCTTTAGTTCTTCAAGCAGGGCTACCGCTCTACGGCAAGTAGAGCAACTCGATTTTACATAGATAAAAAGTTTTTCCGCCATTTTCCCTATTTTTCCCTTTTTAACGCTCCAAAGTCAACTGTTCCTTTTTTGCACCTTTCAACCTTCAACGAATTAAATAGGTCCTCTTCATAACAAGCGAGTGATGGACCGGAATCTCAAAACAATGTTGGATAAGGGACAAGAAATTCAAAAGGAATAACGAATCATCGCTTGCATCCAAAAAGGCATCTGGAGGGCGGCATACTCGAGGTTCGCGGTGCACGCGGGGGTGAAGCCGGGTGCTCCCGCGATCCAGTAGTGGTTGTCGGTGAAGTTGTAGAACCAGATCCGCGCCTCCCAGTGCTTGGCGGCGTAGAAGAAGCTCGCGTTCAAGGTATACCAGGCCGGCGCCCGGACGGAGTAGTCATAGGAGAGGAATTGGCCTCCCTGCGCGATCGCCCATAAGGAGGCGCCGAAGCCCGAGTCGGTCTTGTAGGTGAGCATCAGGTTGCCGTACTCCTTGGGAAAGCCGATGAAAGGATAGATGCCGTGGGGAAGGGATATAATCTGGCTAACGGGCAGATTATAAAGGGCGGCCACCGTGGCTGAACAAGGGGTAAGTTGGGGAAGAAGGGCCGACATGGGCGGCTTGGTAAGAAGTTTGAGTATAAGGAGTCCCTTCTGGGGGGAAATCTTCAACAAAATAAATACCCAAAGCAGATTCAATGAGAGAAAGTTTTTTTCATTTTCCAGTTGAATTTAAATATCATAAGCTCCCTTATCCCAGGGAATGAAATATTCCCAATGCTTCTTTATTGGTCTTCTTCTCTTTTTTCCAGTCACCCTAGCTAAAAATGGCGATTAGAATTTCCAGGCGATGGTGCCTTGGATCCAAAATGGCAGGCCGGCAACAATGCCGCCGTAATCGTTTGTCCGATCGGGCATGGAGCCAATGGCGTAGGGAAGCCAGTAGTGTTCGTTGGTGAGGTTGTAGATCCAGAGGGAAATTTCCCACTTCGGCTGGGAATAGAAGATGCGGCCGTTAATAAGGTATTGCCAGGGGATCGCCGTGGCGTAGTTGTAGCCGAGAAACTGCGGGCTCATCACGAGGGCACTTAAGGTTACGCCAAAGCCCGATTCGGCCTGGTAGGTCACCATGGCGTTGATAACCTGCTGGGGCCAGCCGATGAAAGGATAGGTACCGGGAGGAAAGCTCAAGTTGTCGTTGAGCGGCAGGTTGGCCCGTAGGGCAAGGGCAGTGGAATAAGTCTGTGACATAGGTGGCCCGGAGGGCAAGCCGGACCAATCTTCCACACCATGGCCAAAGAAATAGCCCGTGCGCATCCACCAGTGACGATTGGGTTGATAGGTGAGGTTAGCTTCAAGGCCGGTCACGGTCGCCGGGGTAGGTGGAACATTGACAAAGTTAAAGAGGGGAATTTGCTGTGAAAAGCCGGCCAGAGAGGCATAAAGCTTGTTATCGAGAAGGCTCCACTTGAAGCCTCCCTCGAAGAGTTGTTCCTTTAAATTGAAGCTGCTTGAAGGCAACCCGCTAGGATAGACGTTAAATCCCCCGACCGCCCCTACATTGGCGACATACATCCAATCGTAGGTAAAGTAAGCGGTCCACCAGGGAACGACCTTGTAGATGACGCTAGCATTCACCATGGGAAGCTCTTGGATGGTTTGGGCTTGGATGAAAAGCTCGGGAGGAGTTCCCGGCGGAGTTTGGCTCGAAATGAAATAGGTAGTGGCGCGAGCCCCAACCAGGATTGAGATCTTATCGGTAACCTGGATATCATGCTGGTAGAAGGGTGCAACCGTCCAGTAGTTGGAATCGGTCGTTCCGGCACTTCCATTGAGCGGCTCGAAATAGACGCCGGGCATACCCGGGATCGGCCACTCTCCGCCTCCCGGGGCCGAGGGATTACGGATCAGGGATTGGAAGAAAGCGGTCTGGGTAAAGTTCCAGCTCGTGGGATTGGTTCGGAGGATATCCCAGGCGTTTGCACTGCCAAACCATAGTTGCGACTCATAATCGAGATTGTGTTCAAACCCCCATTCGACCCCGGCGTCAATCTGGTGTTGGACCAGGAGCTTACCAAGCAGCCTGTCTTCCCAAGAAGAGATTTTATCCGATAGGTCGTTAGAACCTCCAAACCGGGTTATGAGCTCGGTACGGTTGTCTATTTGATAATCTCCCATGGCTACTTCGGTGTAGTAGGAAGCCGGAGCGACTACCGCATTCCGTCCGTAGTAGGCAAAAGTGTTGTTGCGAAGTAGCAGGCCATCTCCCAGTTGAAGCTGTTGGACCAACTGGATGAATCCCGTGTAAGCTCGACCTTCCGATTCAGGGTTGTTGGCAACCATTCTTCGGCTAATCGGCTCAAGAGGTCCCGCATAGGTAGCAAATCCCGGGTTATTGACCGTGCCGATTTGAATTTGAGATAGAGGCAAAGAACCGGTATTGTAGAGCCCATTCTGGATAAGAGCGGTGGTTGGCCGATTCATCCACTCCATCATGGGAGTGAAGTCGTAGGTTCCAAAATCGGAGTAGAAGTTGATCGAGTAGCTTTCGGTGGGTCGAGCGCCAAGGGTGAAATAAACGTTCTCCTGGTCGTTATGGACATTGGGCTGGTAGTAGCTTCCGTTTTCAATGCCCATGTAACTGAGCCGGTAAGCTGCCTTGTGTTCTTTATCCACGGGTCCTCCTAGATCCGCTCCCCACATGTAATTTTCATACATGCCCGTGGTGTCCCATAGCTGGCCGCGAAAGCGGTCGAAATAGGGCTGCTTGGTAATGTAGTTGACCGTTCCGCCTGCCGGCTGCTCTTGTCCGAAGACGGCGTTGGCTGGACCCTCTGTAATATCCTCGGACTCGACCATGTTCCAATTAAAAGGGGTAAGTGGCATTCCCGCTTGGAGAGCGGTCAATTGGATACCATTGATGTAGGGTTGTGCAGCCATGCCGCGAACGGAAGGGGCAGCCATCATACCACCGCTATTTTCGCTGATCGAGCCAGGGATCAAGAAAGCGGTGCTCAACGGATCGATATAGCCTTGGGCAGCCATGCCGGAGGAACGGATGAGGGTTTGACTGACCTGAGTGAGTTGCCGCGGAGTGTCCAAAACAGAAAAGTCCATGCCGTAGACCGAGGAGCTTTCTGTCGGAAGAACATCCGACGCTGGCAGAGCCGCAGCCGTCACCGAGACTTCGGGGAGCATAATTTCTGTTCCCACAACGGATGAAGACGAATCAGGCGGAACTGTGTATCCGCAGTTCAAGCAAAGGGAAAAAAGGGAAAGGATCGTGGTTGAGACTAACTGAATCTTTCCCTCTTCTCGTCGAGCTGTTGACAAGGCAAGCTTTGAGCCCTGCCATCGAGGGTCCTCATGGTCCCTGCAGATAAAAAAGAGGGCATAATCCCCTCTACTAGCCTTGCGATTTTTATACGACAGGTTGTGCAGGCAGGAAGCTTTCTTGGCACGCCCGCCCCTACCCTCATGTTGGGAGAATGATTTAGCTGGTATCTTTAGAAATAAGGCTAATAAAGCTAGGCTAACAACTAAGGCATAAGAAAGGGGAAGGGATGCAAAGACAAAAGTTAGGGGGACAACCCTTTTTGCCTGGTTGGTTGTCGAATGCCAACTTCCCGAATATTCCAAGTCTGTAAGGTAACGAAAAGCTACCCCGGTATCCAAGTTTTGCCAGAATTTTTTGGATCCTTTTCTCGCCTCGTTAAACCGTAGCTCAAGACGGTCGGCTACATCTATTCCATAAGGCATGACGACCCAGGTGGGGAAAAGCCACCTATTCACGAAAGCCCGCTCTTCTGTTAACTCAAGAGAACTGATCGGCTGGCTGACCGCGTAGAGTTGGCATGAAAAATCAAAAGGGATGTTAAATATATTGGACTTAATGCTTAAGGGCACCAAGGGACCCCACAAGGTGGCATACCCAAAACCCGGAAGAGGTGTTCCTACCCCAGGATGAAATTGCCCAAAGGGGCTGGATGAAATAGCCGGCGGAGTATAGTAGCCAATCCAATTCCTGCTTTGGTAAAGTCCATTATCGATAAGGTTTTGAGTCGGCCGATCTATGCCCGTATAAGGAACAAGATCATTGAAATCCAGCTCCCCATTCCAATCCAACCGGAGGGTTCCCGATGGCTTCAAGCTTAAGGCAAGATAAGCACACTGCCGGTTCAAGTAGGAACCCTCATGGTAATTATAAGGCGCATAGCCGTCCTGGCCAAAGTAAACCAACCGGTAAGCTAACTCTCCTTCCTTAATGGGGCCACCCAGATCAATGTTCCAAAAGTTCGTCCCATACATCCCAAAAGTATAAAAAGCATCTTCCCGAAAACGGTCAAAATAAGTCTGCTTGGTCAGTTCATCGAGATAGCCTCCCGAAAATTCTTGCGGTCCATAGATCACGCCCACCGGCCCCGTAACCAGCTCCGGACCATAAACTGAAGAACGAGGGAGCTCTTCTGCCGTCGCTTGCCCTTCATTCTGGGGAGAAGTCGCGCTAACAAGGACTTCCGGCATCAAGAAGAAAGAAGAAGAATTAACTCCTTGCTCATCCGCAGCAAGCATCAACCCTATGCCTAAGGGCTTAAGAGGCCAAAAAAGGAAGAAAAAAAACTGAAGAAAATAACCAAACCCCTTCTTGAAAAAATAGAAAGCAGCTACGGGCTTTTGAATCGTCATTAAAAAAAGCTTATATAAAGAAAAGGCCCCTCACTGCTAACTCTTGCTTGTTCCATTTTTGACTCCATCTTGCAGTAATAATCACCCTTAGCCACTTTTTTCTCCTTTTCCCCAAGTAAAGGAAGGCTCTTGACCGTTCCTAAAAATGGACTTATAGAGCTCTTATTCCCCGTTGGAGGAGTCCTTTTACTACGGTTTTGTGCCGAAAGTTCCTTTTTTGCACCTTTCAACCCTCAACGAATTAAATAGGTTCTCTTCATAACAAGCGGGTGATGGACTGAAATCTCAAAACGATCGTTGGATAAGGGACAAGAAATTCAAAAGGAATAACGAATCATCGCTTGCATCCAAAAAGGCATCTGGAGGGCGGCATACTCGAGGTTCGCGGTGCGCGCGGGGGTGAAACCGGGTGCTCCCGCGATCCAGTAGTGGTTGTCGGTGAAGTTGTAGAACCAGATCCGCGCCTCCCAGTGCTTGGCGGCGTAGAAGAGGCTCGCGTTCAAGGTATACCAGGCCGGCGCCCGGACGGAGTAGTCATAGGAGAGGAATTGGCCTCCCTGCGCGATCGCCCATAAGGAGACGCCGAAGCCCGAGTCGGTCTTGTAGGTGAGCATCAGGTTGCCGTACTCCTTGGGAAAGCCGATGAAGGGATAGATGCCCGGGGCGAGGGAGACGATCTGGCTGACCGGCAGGCCGTACTGGGCGGCGACGTTTGCGGGATAGGGGGTAAAGGTGGTCGGGCCGACGCCGTCGGTGTTCGTCCAGTTCTCGTACCCTTGCATGTAGTTGAATCCGAAGTTCGCCCAAAAATGGCGGTCCGGCCGATAGCTCCCCTGAAGCTGAACCCCTTGGACATCGGCGGAAACGGTCGGGGTTGTGCCTCCCGGAAGGACGAAGGCCGGGATGAATCCAGACTGGGCATAGGCCGAAAGCCCGAGAAAGAGCGTATCGCGGAGGAGAGAGAGCTTGAGGCCCGTCTCGTAGAGGGTCTGGGTCTGGTGGTAGTAGGTGCTGGTGAACTCCGGAGCGAAGGAGCCGAAGATCGATTGGGCGGTCGTCTGCCCGAAGTAGTAGGTCGCATACCAGGAAAGCCAAGGGAAGATCCGGTAGGTGGGGCTGGCGGTGACCTGCGGCAGGAGGGCACTTGTCGAGGTCGCGTCGTAGCTCGGGCCGATGAGCTGTGCCGGGGTGCCGGAGGGCGGTTGGGCGTTGACGAAGTAGGCATCGACACGGGCGCCGAGGAAGAGGCTCGCCTTTTCTCCGAAGTGGAGGATGTCCTGGACGAAGGGGGAGATCTCCCAGAAGTTGCATTGGGTCGAGGCGAAGTTGTCGACGTTGTAATACTCTCCCGGATAGCCCGGAATCGGAATGTCCGTGAGAAACGGATTAGCGTAGGCGGGGCTGATTGCCAGCGAGTAGGGGACGATCGTGGAGGCGGAGGCGGGCGTCAATGGCTTGCTCATATCGGCCTGGTTGCTCGTCGGATGCCAGCTCCCCGAATACTCCTCGTCGCTCAGGAAGCGGAAGGCGAGGCCGCTATCGATGCTCTGCCAAAAGCTTTTTCTCTGCTGCTCCGGCTCCCAGCGGATTTCGAGCCGATCGGCGACATCGACCCCGTAGGGCAGGACGACCCAGGTCGGATCCGGGATCGGCTGGGCGGCATTCGCCTGGAAATACTCGAAGAGCGTGTTGTTGACGAGGGTGAGCTCGTCGCTCAGTCGGATCGTGGCGATCGCCTGGCTCACCGCGTAGAGCTGATGCGAGGAGTCGAGCGGGGTATTGAAGAGGTTGGCCCGGCCGCTGATCGGGACTTGGGACCCCCAGTCGATCGCGTATCCGGAGCCCGGCGGCGGCGTCCCTTGACCCGGGTGGAACTGGCCGAAGGGCTGTGCCGCGGTAGCCGGTGGGGTGTAATACCCGATCCAGGAGCCGGTCTGGTAGAGTCCGGAGTCGATGAGGGATTGAGTCGGCCGGTTGATTCCGGCGTAGGGAAGAAAGGAGTTCTGATCAAGCTCCGCATTCCAGTCGACTCGGATCTCCTCCGCGGGCTTCCAAGAAAGGGCGAGATAGGCGCACTCCCGGTTCAAGTAGGAGCCATCATAGTAGTTGTAGGGCGCGTAGCCCTCCTGCCCGAAGTAGTCGAGCCGGTAGGCGAGCTTCTTCTCCTTGTCGATCGGGCCGCCTATGTCGATGTTCCACATGTTGGTGTCGTACATCCCCAAGGTGTAATAGGCGGTGCCCCGGAAGCGGTCGAAGAAGGGCTGCTTGGTCACCTCGTCAACATATCCGCCCGCGAACTCTTGTGGCCCATAGACAATGCTCACCGGTCCCGTGACGACATCGAGCGAGTCGTCCGCGTTGATATTGGGAAGGGGTCCCCAGTTCCCCCCACTTGAAAACCCCACCAATTGCCCATTGCGAAAAACCGTGGCCGGAAGTCCACGCATCACCGGTTCACTGACCACGTTTCCCGTGGCTTCGGTGGGGTTGATGGAAGGACTGAAAGCCACCAAGTCGTTAACCGTTTGGGTCATTACCGTGTGGAGCTGTTCCTGGGAAATCAAAGTCACATCTCTGGGAATGTCTAACAAGGACAGATCCGGACCATAAACTGAAGAACGGGGGAGCTCTTCTGCCGTCGCTTGCCCTTCATTCTGGGGAGAAGTCGCGGTAACAAGGACTTCCGGCATCAAGGAGAAAGAAGAAGAATCAACTCCTTGCTCATCCGCAGCAAGCATCAACCCTATGCCTAAGGGCTTAAGAGGCCAAAAAAGGAAGAAAAAAAACTGAAGAAAATAACCAAAACCCTTCTTGAAAAATTGGGAAGCAGCTACGGGATTTTGAAGCGGCATTAAAAAAGCTTATATAAAGAAAAGGCCCCTCACTGCTAACTCTTGCTTGCTCCATTTTTGACTCCATCTTGCAGTAATAACCACCCTTAGCCACTTTTTTCTCCTTTTCCCCAAGTAAAGGAAGGCTCTTGACCGTTCCTAAAAATGGACTTATAGAGCACTTATTCCCCGTTGGGGGAGTCCTTTTACTACGGTTTTGTGCCGAAAGATACATGGATTATCAAGGTTGTTTATCTTGAGATCGGCCAGCGTAGCCTTGAGATGCTTGCTACCCCGGATCCTTTGCCGAAACTTTCGCAATCCTAAATGAAAATTTTACTTATCAACCCATTAAAAAAATTTTTCTTTTCAGCTGTTTAATTTTAAAAGCTATGTCAGTATAAATACAGGACAACAACCCTGATCCTCATGAAATTTCCCGTCTTTGTCTTTTTCTTTATTCTTCTTTTTGTCCTCGTTTGGGGATTTGCCATTTATTACCTTTCGACCCGCTTTTAGGTCCTCTTGCCCAGGGAGGCACTTGAAAGGCCTTGGATAAGGCAATCTTATCGAGGCATTTCTCTACAAGTACAAGATGAAAAAATTCTCCTTTTTTGCTAGGGCTGCTTTCTTAGTCTTTTACAACAAGCAACTTAGAAAGAAGAGTGGAGTTTCCCCTATTATCTATAAACAATAACGGGTAGAGGTTTGCGAATCGGCTTTCCGTTATAATAACCTATCGTGCCAAAAGACATATTGCCTACATTTTGGATAAAAAGACGATGCTGCCCGACCCTGCCCATTTCGATATTCCCGATCTTTTGAATGAAGATCGATTCGTTACCTACATGGCCAATAAGCATATTCCCTACTCTTTGCGTAAAAAGGGGTCTATTGCCGAAATGCCCTATAGTGATGTTTCCGATTCGATTCTCAAAAAAAGGCTTCCCACCCACATTCCCAATAGTCATGTTCCCAATGGATTGAGAAAAAAAGGGCTTGCCCCCGATATTTCCTATGGATGTATTGCCGATTCTTTGAGAAAAAAACGAACGGTTCGCTGTCTGTCCATAATAACTTCTTTTCAAGCCGAAACTTTGCCGATTGCCTCCTGCTGAAGTAGTATATCCATCAAAAGCAAGAGAACTCAATATAAAACAAAACGTAAAACAAGAAGACAAAACCGTTTTCATATCTAAGCTTATCTTTTTAATAAAATCTCGGGTAAAATTAAATGTTAAAAATTCTCTTGTACTCCAAAAAAAATAGAAAGACTAGATCCTCCCATTTTAATCTTTGCCCATAATAGGTAGGAACTGCAGACTTGATAGTAGACTCATAGAAAAATGGAAGAGGATTATGAGCTTCCAAGAAGGTATCTTGTATCTGTTATTCATTACCAGGGAAATAAACATATTATTCGAACAGGATTAATAGGAAGAAATTCGGGGAGATAAAAAGGAGAAATATCATTTCATCCCCCTCTTTTTAATTTCTAAAGAAATGGCTTTAAAAACTTTTTATTCTTCAAAATAATCCGGTAATTAAGCTTATGAGAAGTTCTTATTTAAGAACATTTAAGATCAAAACCCGGAAACTCCCTTTATTCGATATAAAACGTAGTTCAAAAATGAGGGATAAGTTAGCTGAGCGGGAAAGAAAAAAAAGGAACTGAATTTTAAAAATTGGAAATATTAAAATTTTTACGATTTGTAAGTCTAACCTTGCCTCGTTTTTCTCAGCATCTAACAGTGAATTTTTTTTCAGTTCATCATACCTAACCCCTTTTGTCTTCTAGATGTCGAATCGGTTTTTACTTCAAGCGAACAAATCTTGGTAAAAAAAAAATAGTTGATAAGAAAAGAGCAAAAAAGAGCTAAAAACGAAGCATTCCAAAGTTAGCAAGGAGGAATGGAAAGTCTATACTCCCCTTCTGATGAAAAAAAATTTTTTCTTTTCCTCAAATTCGATTTTCTCTTTTGGTTTATTTATTTTTATCTTTTCGAACCCCTGGATTTTATTGCATGGCCTAAAAGCTGAACCCTTGTCTTCGGATTCCCTGCCCGCATCAGCCCTTCCCGAAGTCGTAGTCCAAGCTACAGCCGAACAATCCGTCCTCCCTACAGAGCGACCCCTTTCTTCTGTTTACAACAGTCCTTTTAACATCATGGACATCCCCAGGTCCGTTACACCCATCAACAAAATTCTGATGGATTCAGCAGGTATTGGCTCTCAAGGTTGGCCTGATCCGCTGAGTATCACGATGGCCAGCCCCGCTGCCCAATTCGATGCTTCAGAACTTTACGAAATGTCCTCGCTATTATTAGGGGAAAACCTGGCCTTACCTTCATTAACGGCATTGAACAAAATGTCAACAATGACGGTTTTTTCAACCCCCCATGGAACTTTAACATGGTAGAAAATTTTGACCTAGTCGAAGGGCCCCCTGGTGCGGTGTTTGGTGCAACCCAGCCCTCCAACGGATATGTCAATTATATTACCAAGCAACCCCATTTCGACAAATTCAGAGGTTATGTGTGGGATACTACCGGCATGTATGAAAACTACATGTGGGGGGCTGACATAGGAGGGCCAGTGGATAAAGAACACAAGGTAGCTTACCGGTTCAGTTACATGGGCATTGAAAACGGAAGCTACTACCAGTACGTGCACAACAACCAGCAAAATTTTTACTTCGCCCTTGGATACAATCCGTCGGAAAATTACCAGGCGGATCTTTATTTTGATTATGGGAACGCCGATTACACCCCGATAGAGGTACTCCTCGATAGACCAACCCAGTCTCTAATCGATAATGGCCTTTATATTACGGGATTTTTGCCCCCTTCCGCAGTGACCGCAGGAACTGAAAACAATCCCCCCGCCAACACTTACCTGAATGGAGAACTGCCCATAAGCCGCCGAGCCACGGTAAAATATCCTGGAGACATCGGCCAAGCCAATTTTGCCATGACCCAACTGATTCAAAGAATACATGTGAATGACAACCTGGAGATCGTCAATAACACCTTTTTCTGGTACCAAGATCAAACGGCTATCCGTTTTGAAACCTACGAAGCTAACGTTTTTAAAGGAGATTACGAAATTGACAACCGAACCGAGGCCAGGACCCATTTCGATACAGATTTGGGAAGCGGTCATAACCTCCTTAACATAAAACACTTTATAGATTCGGGTTTTGAATTTCGTTTTCAACGTACCCTCGATTACCAATCCGAAGTCTATCTTGGCAACAGCTGGGATGCGATCACCGAAAACCCTCAACTCTACAACTTTCTTTTGTCGAACAACTTCGGATCCTTTGGGCTCTATCCCATTCCGGGCTCTCCAGCAGGGGGCTATTTCATTCCCCTAAATGACGAGACCAACCAAACCCAATTTTTTAGGCTTTCCCCATTTTACCAGCACCAAATGAATTTTTCTGACAAGATCATCCTCTTTGTTGGAACGAGAATGGACGGTTATTTTGTCCATTCACAAACCCCTCCCGGAACCCCAGGCTTTTTATTCCAATCTCTCAATACAACCCAACTCAACCCTCTTGTCAATGCGGCCATAACATACAGACCGGCCAGATTTGTAAGCCTCTATTTCAATTACAACTGGCAATACACAACCAATGCCTCGGGTGGAGGAGGATACTCTCCTCTCTTTCCCCCCACCGCTTTTCATCTTCTCAACCAGCTTATCGAAGGGGGAGTTAAATGGAATCTCCTTAATGAAAAGCTTTACATTTCCTTGGCAGGATTTTCCGAAGACACCTATTTAGGAAATATCGAGTTTCCTGCTACTCCCGCTTCTTTTAAAGGCTTGGAAGCTAACCTCACCTTTCAGCCGGACAAACATTTCTGGATAAGGCTTGGGTACCTTTTGGAGCAAGGAATCGAAGATTGGAGCGGATTCCCTGAAGGCCCGGAAATGGCGCAAACTTATTCTACCCAATTTGCCAAGCAGTATGGACTTCCCTTGAATAACGACTAAGCTTTTCCTCCCGGCAAGTACTCCCTGATCGGTTGGCCCGATCAAGTTTTTAGCGGGATGCTTACTTATAAATTCGACTTGGGCTTGGGACTGACCCTCGGGGCAATCGTTCTATCCGATCAGTATCTTGGTTACGATTACCGGACCAGGATTCCTCTCCAATTCGTTTTGAACAGCTCCCTTTTTTATTTCTCTCCCAAGTGGGAGATGCGGATTAACCTCTTTAATTTTACAAATGAAAAATATTGGCTTCCGGCAGGAGTAGGCATGTCACCCACGAGAGAATTGGACTATACTTCCATAGTCGCCGGCTATCCTTTTTGGGCACAGGGAACCGTTTCCTATAAGTTTTAAACCGGTTTCTTATAGAGAGGAGCTGAAACCCTAAAAAAGGATAAAATACCCTTAATGAAACGTGGATGAAAAGAAAAAGTTCTTATTAAATAATAAAAACCGATTATTTTCTTCTCTCTATTATCTCCGTTGATTGAGTCGAAGGGGACTTTTTTTAGGCGACACCGGCTTCGAGGATTTTTCTTTTAGCTCCAATTTTTCTTCTATTTTTCCTTCCGGAATAACTTGCTTTCTCATGCTGTTTTCCAAAGCCGAAATAATCGTTACAGCTATCTCCTCAGAAGGAACGTCGGCGATCCATTTCCCCTTGGAATCGATAAGGGCAATCAAGTGGGGTTGATAGGATGATTTTTGCCAGCTAATAGGTAGTTCGATGATCATTTTTTTTCTCCTTATATTCTTTTTATTAATACTTTTATTTTATTATATTTCTTTTTTTTTTAAAGAAAACAAAATTTTTAAATAAAATAAATTATTTTCATTCTATTCTCTAAATAAAGATATTTAAACTACCGGTTCTTTTAAAATCTATATTTGTAATATTTTTTTATTTTATATTCATTGCTATTTTTGTATAACTATGCTATCCAGGAATCTAATGAATAGAGAAGTAATACGATCAGTTATTCCATTCAGGCTATTCAATGCACAACAAGAAAAATGGCGTGAGGCTTTTTTAAAAGTAAGTTGGATGCTTGCCGAGGCCAATTGGCTTTATAAGTTGCTCGTCTTAAGTGCTAACCAAACCGAGGAAAAGGTAAAAGCGGAAAATGACGCCTCGCTTTGGTTGCGATTTCTTGTCCTGACAACCCTTTGTAGTAAGAGTCATGAAGGTTGGCTGATCCTTTCAGGTGAAAAAGACAAGAATGTCCATGAGGTTATAGAGGAATTACTTAAGTCTACCGACGATTCAGAAAAGAAACAAAAATTGCTGGAAATGCAAGAGAGTTTAAAAGAACAATTGGGAAATGACAAGGGGATAGCATTAATTAGGAATAACATAGGATTTCATTATCAATATAAAAAATTGAATTTTCCCCCTCTTCCGATCCAAGAAAACTCTCCTATTTTATCCATGCTTTTTACACCTGAAACTTACTCAGGACCTGAAACTCACTCAGGTGATATTCTTCCGTTAATTTCCTTATATCCTCTAGATCAAGCCATTATCGACTTATGGCCTAGACAAAAATCTGATGAAACAATGCAAAATGATGATGACGGAAAAATTTCAAAAACACCCGAAACAGGAGAATGGAAAGAAAAATTTTCAGAAGTTTTGAACGAATTGAGTTGTGTACAAACAAAATATAATGACTACTTGAAAGACATCTTCTTGCTTTTTATTGAAGACCTATGTAAGAAATACAATCCTATCGAAAATTTTCTCTCATCTGAAACAGTTCAAAATCCTCCTTCCCATAAGAATCAAAAGATTTATTTTTTTATGGAGCCTCCCTCACAGGATGAAATGCAATATTATCAATCAGAAATTACGCAATAGGAGAAAAGAGATTATGGATCCTTACAAGCGGATCAAAAAAACAAAGCTGAAGGAGGATTTCCAGGCCCTTTCCCAAGAAAGAACCTATTTGTTCCAACTCCCATTCTAAAACGAAGAGGGGGTCCAAAAGGGAAAACAATGCTGCCAATAACCCGCATTGACGGGCCAGCCAAGTTGCCTAAAAAGAAATCGCAGCTTAAAGGTGGCGTTACGGAAGAACTTGAGGGTTTAGGGACTTCCTCCTTGATTGTCCCGGATATAGGAGCGGTAGGCTTCCAGTGCCGGGCGCGGCCTGATCTGGCCCTTGGCGGGCACAGCAAACAATCCCCAGCTATACTCGACCGGTCCATGAGTGCGACCCGGCGCATCAAAGGCAAAGGTCCAAAAAACTTTCTTTACCTGGGGATCGGAGAAGTTCGTCCGGAGGGTATCTAGCAGGTAACGGGCTTGGGCTTCCGGGCCACCCTGGTAACCTGAATCATTCTGCTCTTCTGGATTAGCAGGATAGGCAACCTCGTCAATCCATATGGGAAGCTCGCGACCTGCGTCCCTAGCCATTACTTCGCGGGCATCACGTAGCCACCGCGCTTGGGCCGAAGGGGGAATATCGTTATAGTGCATGTTAAAGGCATCGATGTTCTTGTAAAGAGGGTTTTGCGCATCATTGACGAGCGCCCTGTAGTAGCGCATGAGTGGTGCGGTAGGCGGCAGGTCCCACCATACGCATCCTGAAAGCACAATGGCTTCGGGCTCGACTCTGTGGATCTGCTTATAGGCGATGGCCAGGGCACGGGCATATGTTTGCGGTGTCCAAGCCGGGATGCGACGGTTCAAAAGACCGGGTTCGTTCATCACCTTCCATGCCGTGACGATCCCCTTGTACCTTGAGCTGACGCGCAAGACATACTCAGCCCAATTGTTCCAACTGCGTGGAGGATATTGGTAGGAGAGCGGCGATCCTGCAGGGGCAGAAGATGCCCAAGAGGGCACATCCCCCAGCTCGGCCAGGATACGCATGTGATGTCGCAAGGCTGCTTGCACAATGGCATCCGTCCGGCTGAATGTCCACTCACCCGGTCGGGGTTCTACCATGGTCCAAGAAAGGCCGATCCTAAGGTAGCCAATCCCCGCTTGTTCCAAGCCCTCGAGAAGAGGGTCTGCCATCTGTAACCCCAACTCGTTCTTCAGCACCACAAAGTTGATGTCCACTCCATAGGGACTGTCCGGCGGGATGGCGGCATCGAGGGGTGCCGCTTTGCAGGGAAAAAGGAATATTCCCAAAATGAGCAACGGAGCTATCGTCATGGCGGCAGTCATGTTGGATAAGCCTTTTAGCAGAAACCGTATGTATCCCTCTTTAGCTTAAGAAAAATAGCAGATCAAGCTAGCTTTCCTCAAAAGGAGAATTCTTTTCGGAAAAACAAGCCTCAAGGCCGACCTAGAAATCGAACAGGCAAAATTGGACAGAGACGATTTGAGGGTGTCGATTCACAATCCTATCTCCCGTTGCATTACAGAGAGTGAACTTTTAACAGCCAGTTTTTTCAATTCCAGTATTTTTGTATCATCTATCAGTTGCTTTGACTGAGATGGGCTAATTATCCTTAGCCTAAGCTGTCAAATAAGGCCAATCATGATGTCAGGATTGATCTCGGGCAAAAGGTTATTATTGATAGCACAAGAAAAAGGGATTATCCCCTCACTTTTAATTTTTGAACGACTTTAGCTTTGTGAATTTCAACTTCAAAGGGCTTAAGGAACAGCTCTCTAACCGTGAAAGCCCAAGTGCTAAAAGGGCAGAACTCTTAAGACTATCTCTAAAGTCGCTTTGCTTAATCTAGAAGACTACAAAATTACAAAAAAGATAGCTTGAAATTCCCAGTATCGGGTATTGCACCTTCGGGCCGAATGGAGAGAGGCCAAGCTTCGGAACGAAATCCTTGCTCTAACTTAGCTTTTCGGTTTTTATAGAATCTTCGGATTTAAGAAAACAAAGGAAAAAAATGTTTTTTCTGGAGCCTAGGGGATTCGAACCCCTGACCTCCTCAATGCCATTGAGGCGCTCTACCAACTGAGCTAAGACCCCATAGTTTGGCTACAATACTCCTTCTTTTTTAATAAATAAAAAGACTTTTCCATGGCAAGAAAAACAACACCGCTGTTAGCTTTTAGCTACCGCACTTTGCTCTTCAAGCATCCTATGGCCCTCTAAAAGAAGTTCCTCGGTCAATTCCCAACCAATACAGGGATCCGTGATCGAAACCCCATACTTGAGTTGCGAGGGATGAGCCGGAATTTTTTGGTTTCCTTCAAAAAGATAGCTTTCGAGCATCGCCCCTATGATGTTCAAGTTGCCCTTGATTCGTTGCTCAAGGATGCTATACCAAACAGTCTTCTGGATATGGTGTTGTTTGCCGCAATTGGCATGACTGCAATCGATCATTAGCCTTGGAGGAAGGCCCGCCTGCTTGAGCCTTTCAACCGCATCTTTAATGCTTTCAGGATCATAGTTCGTCCGACTTCTTCCTCCCCGAAGGATCACATGCCCCCATTTATTACCCGTCGTTCTTATGATACTGGTCATCCCCTGCTCGTCTATTCCAAGAAAACTGTGAGGATACATCGCCGCCCCTAATGCATCCAGGGCTATCTGTAGGGAGCCGTCTGTCCCATTTTTAAAACCCACGGGCATAGACAATCCGCTGGCCATCTCCCTGTGATATTGAGATTCAATAGTTCTGGCTCCGATTGCCGCCCAACATACCAGATCAGAGATGTATTGCGGGGTAGTGGAATCTAAAAATTCCGTAGCCGTTGGAATTCCCATTCCCACAATATCCAACAGCAGCGTTCTTGCAAGCTTCAATCCCTGTTCGATGTCGCAGGAACCGTCAAGATAGGGATCGTTAATCAACCCTTTCCAGCCTACCGTCGTCCGTGGCTTTTCAAAATAAGTCCGCATGACAATAAAAATTTCTTTCTCTACTTTTTGCCTCAACTCTTTAAGCTTTTGGGCATATTCGATCGCTCCCTTTGGATCATGAATAGAACAGGGACCTACGATCACCAAGAACCGGCTGTCTTCTCCTGATAAAATCGCCCGAATGGTCTGGCGTGCCTCAAAAACCCTCTTATACATGGCATCGGTAATCGGGAGCATCTTTTGCAGTTCAGCTGGAGAAATCAGCCTTTCTACCTGCCTGACGTGAACGTTAATCAGTGGAATCATAAAGAAAAATACATTGTATAGGGCTTTGGCACAAAAATCAAATGGAGTTCAAGGTTCTTTATTTATTTTATCCTTGGAGAGGAGCTGCAACCAGATTTTCCGGTGAGGAGAAGGCAGAGGCAGGGAGAAGATTTCCTTTTTTTTCACCCACTGTCCCTCCATCGGCATCATTTTTAATCTTTCTTTATTCCAAGAGGCTTCACAAACCTCGAGAAGAATTTTGTACCTTGTAAACGAATGGCGAAGGGAAAAAAGGGGGGCCATCTCTTCCATGACATCGGGATCAAAATAGGGAAAAAGCCATAGACCCCTATACCTGTTCTGGTTTGAGTTGGCTTGCTGCAACCAAAACCGGTCATCTTCTCTTATAATCGCTATCTTTTCTTTTTTTTCTTCAATCTCTATCTTGGTTCTTAGGGGTAAAAGTTCAGGCTGCTTGGCCTTACACATTTCTTTTAAGACGCAAGCAGAACATCTTGGATATTTAGGCTTGCAAACGGCCCTTCCAAAATCCATAAGGGCTGAATTAAAAAGGGAGGCTTCTGCCTCACCCTGCATGAGACTGTCCACTACCTGGAAAATGGTCCTTATGGTTTCCTTTTTATGGATAGGTTGGTTGATATTCATCAATCGGGCCATAACCCGAATGACATTTCCATCGAGGGCGGGGATCTTCCTGCCGAAAGCCAGGCTGGCCACGGCGTTTGCCGTGTAAGGACCGATACCTGGAAATTTCACAAGTTCTTCAGGATCCGAAGGCAGTTCCCCTTTTCTTTCATGATAAAGCATAACCGCTATCCTGTGCAGGTTTCTGGCCCTGGAATAATATCCAAGACCTTCCCAAGCTCTAAGAACTTCTTTTTCTTGAGCTTTAGCAAGGCTTTCCCAATCTGGAAATTTCTCCATCCAAGCCAAAAAATACGGCACCACCGTCTCGGCCTGGGTTTGCTGGAGCATGAATTCAGACACTACAACAGAATAGGGAGTGGGAGATTTTCTCCAAGGATATTTAAAGCCGTTTTCACCATACCACCGGGAAAGAAATTTCCAGAATTTTTTTTTGAAATTCGGTTCGATTGACGGAGCCAGCATAGCTATATTGTCTAGACTTTCCATGTCTTCTTCTTCCTATACCTTCAGCTTTGATGAGAAACAAACCGAAAAACTTAAAGAGATACTTCTCCAAAGGGGATTTGATATCTCTCCTCTAAACCACGGTTTGTTCAGGGCTACAACTCGAGGGGTAGTCATACAAGCCTATAAAACGGGGAAAATTCTTGTCCAGGGGAAAGAAGCTCTAGAATTTGCTCAAGGGGTCATTGAACCCGAAATTCTAGGGAAAGCAAGCATAGGTTATGAGGAAGTCCTTCATCCTGAATATTTTGAAGCCCATGCTGGGATTGATGAATGCGGGAAAGGGGATCTCTTCGGGCCCCTTGTTGTAGCCGCGGTTTTCGTGGATAAACAGAGCGCAAGATTCCTTGTCGATGCAGGAATAAAAGATAGCAAGCGGATTAAATCCGACAGTCGGTTATTCCAACTAGCCATGGAAGTCAAAAAAAAGGCCCCGTACGGTTTTTTTTCCCTTTCTCCTTTGCAATATAACGATCTTTACGAAAAAAAGTTTAAAAATCTAAACTTGTTATTAGCTTGGGCTCATGCCAAGGCCTACCAAAGACTTTTACAGGTCCAATCCGATTGCCATAGAGTCGTTTGCGACCGATTTGCTCATCCCTGGGTACTCAAGCAGTCTTTTGAAAAAATAGGGATGCAGGATGCCCTGGAACAGATGACCAAAGCCGAAAGCGATCCCGCTGTTGCGGCTGCTTCTATACTGGCAAGAGCCGTTTTCCTAGAAGAGCTGTCAAAGCTCGGAAAAGAAATCGGATTTTCTCTTCTCCGGGGAGCTTCTTCCAAAACGGTCGAGCAAGCCAGGGAAATATATTTGAATAAAGGCAAAGAAGCTCTTAGGAAAGTAGCCAAAATGCATTTCAAAACCATCCAGAAGATTTTACCCGAGACTTCCAGTTGAGCTTTAAACCCCTCTAGCTAAGGGATAGCCAAAAACAGGCGAAGAACCTACAATACAACTCGTGCTGATCTATAAATCTTTTGAAGATGAATGAACTGGCAAAACTTGAATATGTAGGACAAAGACGGGCTTTCCTCCTTGAGAAACTCGGGATTTCTTCCCTTAAAACCCTTCTTTTTTATTTACCTTTTCGGTATGAAGATCGCCGCCTCCAAAAACCTCTTTCTCTTGCCGCTGACGATGAAAAGATTTTGTTTAAGGCTACGGTCGTGGAGGTTAAAAAAGAACGGCTCAAAGCCAGGAACATAATCAAAATTGTCCTCCTTTCTTTGGACGATCATAGGGAGAAGCTCGTAGGGATCTGGTTTTGGAAAGTGCTGCCGGAATACCTTTCCGTGGGCAGAAAAGTCGCTGTGTATGGAACGGTGCGGAAATTCAAAGGGAAATGGACAATGTGGCAACCGGAGATCGAATGTTTCGAGGAGGAGATCCAGTTGCAAGCATCCCTTCATATTAGCCGGATTGTTCCCATATACTCTACAACCTCAGGCCTTTCACAAAAGATCTTAAGGCAGATCATCTACTCCCAACTTTTAAAAATTCCCATTGAATCTCCTGATCCCTATCCCATGCCCGCCGATACCCCCTTGCCTACCCTGGGTTTTGCCCTAAGAAAGATTCATTTTCCGGATACCCTTGAACAAATTCAGCCCTGTAAAGATCGTATCGCTTATCATGAATTTTTCATTGAACAGCTTCGAATGGCCTATAGGAAAAAAAAACGAGCCGAAATAAAAAAGCGGAGACCTTCTCGACGTTTCTCCCTTTGCCCGGGTTTTCTTTCTTCCCTTCCCTTCAATCCCACATCGGCCCAAAAGAAGGCCATGGAAGAAATAGATCGGGATTTGGAATCAGCTTCGCCCATGAACAGGCTTCTTTTAGGAGACGTGGGATCGGGTAAAACTCTTGTTGCCGTTTATGCTGCAATCAAAACAGTCGAAAGGGGTCAAAATGTGTTGTTCATGTCTCCTACAGGAGCCCTAGCCAGCCAACATTACTTGACGCTAAAAAAATGGCTTAGCTCTCTAGCCGTCCCCCTTTTTTACATTGGCAGGGATGTCGGCCAAAAAGAAGAATTCCTGCCGACAGACAATGAAAATGTTTTTTTTCATGAACACCCTAGCGATCTATCTCCAGGCTCTCTTCCAGGAAAAGTTTTCGTGGGAACCCATGCTTTACTTTTTCGCTCGTTCAATCCTGATTCCCTAGGGCTCGTTATTATTGATGAGCAACATAAATTCGGAGTGGAGCAACGGGCCGCCCTGGCCAAAAAAGCGCTCTATCCCGATATCTTGACCATGACCGCTACTCCCATCCCTCGTACACTGGCTTTGTCCTTGTATGGCGACCTGGACTTTTCCATTCTCGATGTTCCCCCGATAAATCGGGGCAAGATAATAACCGCCATCCGCTCCTCCGAATCCTTGCCCAAAATATGGGAATTTATGAAGCGGCTGCTTCGGCAGGGAACCCAAGCTTACGTGGTCTTTCCTACGATCCACGAATCAAATGATCCCGATCTGCCTTCCTTGGAAAAAGGATACGAGGAACTTAAAAAGATATTCAAGGAATTCCGGCTGGGCATGGTCCATGGAGAGATGCCCCCTCTTGAACGGGAAGTTGTCTTTGAATCATTTAGAAAGAATGAGATTCGGCTTTTAGCCGCCACCTCAATCATTGAAGTCGGCATAGATATACCGAATGCTCGTATCATGGTTGTTTTTGGAGCCCACCGGTTCGGACTTGCCCAGCTCCATCAAATTCGAGGCAGAGTGGGTCGTGGTCCCGGAGTCTCTTATTGTATCCTCCTTGCCGATAAGCAAAGTCAAGAAAGCAGAAAAAGGCTAAAGATCTTGGAACTTTCCAAAGATGGATTTGAAATTGCCAAAGAGGACATGAAATTGCGAGGGCTAGGAGAATTTTTTGGTTCTCAGCAAAGCGGCAAACACACCTACATAACCGCCGATCCCATAGCCCAAGAGTCGCTTCTACTCAAGGCGAGAGAACAAGCCTTAAAAATTCTCTCCGAGGATCCCGATCTTTCTTTAAATCCCAAGTTGCGCAAATATCTTAAAGAAGAAAACCTGGATCCTCGAGATACTTAAAATTCATCGCGATCGAATAATACTTTTATACAATAAAAAAGATTTCAATATTATATTTAATACTTGTAAAACATTCTCTATGGTTTTTATGTTTTGGGGGACTAAAAATAAAGATTTTATCCTTACCCTTTCTGGTTTTATAATCGCTGGACTTGTTGGCCTGCTTATTGGTCTATCGGCCCTTTTTTTCATAAAACCGGCTGCGCCCAAGACTACCCAACCCACCCCCGTGGAAATTCCTGTTGCCCGAGCTTTGCCGGTCCATCCGGCCGAAATAGGAGTTTTTCGTCACAATCTTCTTGAAACTCTTAATGAAGAATATGTTAGAGTGATCGGTCAAGCTCTTCCTGCAGTTGTCAACATCTTTTCTGCTCGTCCGGTAGAAGGCTCTGTTGACTTGGAGGAAGGAAACCAAAAAGAGACGAAACAAAAAAGAAAAAGTTGGAAAAAATCTCCCATCGATGAAGAGACTTCACTCGGCTCCGGGATAATTCTGAGCTCTGACGGGAACATCTTGACCAACGCCCATCTTGTTAAAAATGCGAGGGAAATCAGGGTCCAGCTTTTTGACGGGCGCAGATACGAAGCAAAGCTGCTGGGCATCGATTCCCCCACGGATGTGGCCGTTCTTAAAATAGCCGCTCAACACCTTTCCATTCTGCATTGGGGAGATTCCGATGCTTTACAGGTAGGAGAGCAGGTATTTGCCGTGGGCAATCCTTTCGGACTCGCCGGTTCGGTTAGCCGAGGCATAGTCAGCGCCAAGGGGAGGAATCCTACCCTATCCTCTACCAGTTACGAGGATTTTATCCAGACCGATGCGGCCATCAACCCGGGCAACTCAGGAGGAGCATTAATTAATGTCAAAGGAGAGCTAGTAGGCATCAATACGGCAATTTATTCTGGCAATGGAGGATCCAATGGTATAGGTTTTGCCATTCCTAGTAAACTTGCCAAGTTCGCCTATGTGAGCCTGCTTGAAAAAGGGAAGGTTGTCCGTGGGTTTTTAGGTGTCGAAACCCAAGAAGTGGATGAAGATCTCCAGCAGATTTTCGGTCTTCCCAACTCCGAAGGAGCCCTCGTTACCAAGATCGAACCTCGTTCCCCGGCTTCCAAGGCGGGTTTACAAAGAGGAGATATCATTGTCAGGTATAACGACATACCCGTCAAGGATCCCGCCGAATTAAGGATCTCTGTTTCCCAATCCCCTGCGGGCAGCAAAGTTCCCATCGTTTTTTACAGGGAAGGCCAGCGCCACCAAGTTTTTGTCGAAATCACCGAGCAACCCGACAACATGAATACCCTTTCGCCTGATGAACCCGGGGGGAATCCTTCTTGGAAAGTAACCGTCACAGGAGACCTTCAAAATGTTTTTGGGGGTCTTCACGTGGTCGATTTAGATCCTATATTGAGATCCAGGCTTTCTCTCAGTCCCCGAGCCAGTGGCATTTATCTTGTCGATGTCGAAGGGGGGTATCCCGCCTTCGACGTTCTCTATCCGGGTGATGTTATCGAAGAAATACGCAGGCCGGGAAGCGCTCCCATAAAAATCCACTCCGTCGGTGAATTTCTTAAACTCATAAAAGAAATTCCCGCTTCGGAAAACGTGGCCGTCTTCCTCCAGCGGGGAAACAATCAAATGTTTGTCCTCCTCAAGCCCTAGAAAAATAAAGGGGATAAATTAAATGGATCTTTACAATTTGTTTAAAAAAGAAAAAGATTATTTACCAAAGAAAGATATGGGTCAAAATTATGAATATGCCGTACTGGTCGAATGAACAGGGCGGCGAACCCCTGTTTTGGGTTAAAAATAGACCGGTTTATTTAACCGGCCTTCTTATCATTATTCATTGTTGTACCTTTATAATTGGGGTTTTAGCTGCCGCTTTTGATTTTTCTCCTTGGTTTGTTGAACTCTCTTTCAATACTCGATCAGTTCTTCTCCACACCAAGGTCTGGCAGCTCTTAACCTATCCCTGGGTGCATACGCCTTCGTTGGCATTTGCCTTGGATATGCTTGTCCTTTACTGGTTTGGTCATGACGTGGAACATGTTCTTGGGAGAACCAAGTACCTTCTCCTTTATTTTTCCCTGATCTTCCTTCCTGCTGTTTTGTCATTAAGCATTACGGCCATCGATCCCACCTTAACCGGTATCATGAATGGATCGGATTTAATCCATTTTTCACTTTTCATCGCTTTCAGTTGCTTGTTTCCTTCATCAGAACTCTTTTTAGGGATTCAATCAAAATGGGTGGCCATCATTTTCCTTGCCCTCTTTTCTTTAATCGATATCGCTTCTAAATCCTGGATGCATTTATTCTGGTTCTGGTGTTCAGTGGCTATTGCGGCTTACTCTATTTATGGAAGAAAAGTTTTTCATTTTCTTTCCCCCCTCAAAACGAAGATAGCTGCTCGCAAGATACAAAAACCCAAGGATCAAGAATCCAGCCCGTTATACAAGAAAAAAACTGACGGGGATGAAACGATAGATGCGATCTTGGACAAAATAGCGAAAAAGGGGATGGGCAGTTTAACCAAGTCCGAACGTGCTGCCTTGGAAAGAGCCAGGATCGCCCTGTTAAAAAAAGACCAGAAAAAATGAAATACCTTAGAGAAAATCGCCTTCAAAGAAAGGCTTCGGATTTAGGCATACTTACGAACTTTTCTCCTTTTTCACTGCGCAAACGGATGGTTTTATAGTTAAGGTTGTGATAAGTTTCTATTTTTCTAATCGTTCTGTTTTTTGCCCTCATCAAAAGAGATGTTGTAATGGCATACTTGTCGGTAAATCGGACCCCGGGGATTCCCGGGCAATCCGTAATCGCCGTTGCACAGAAAATGATGTTCCCTCCTTTGGCCAGATCATCGGTATAAAAAATCTGATCCAACCGATCCCCCCATCCCTGCTCAACCAAATATTGCCTTTCTCTTTCATCCTTAGGCCACAACCGGATTTGAATTTCTCCCCCCAAGCATTTAATCGCTGCTGCGGCTAAAACCGCTTCAGGAGCTCCTCCAATACCAATATAAACATCAATGCTCCCGCCCGGAAGGGAAGGCAGCATGGCGGCCGTAACATCTCCATCCCCAATCAATCGCAAGGCGCATCCCATCGATCGGATTTCTGCAATAAGCCGTTCATGCCTAGGCCTGTCCAAGACACATACCACCAGGTCGGTCAATCTTTTTCTAAGCCCCCTGGCGATTATGGGAAGAAGTTCATCTACTGGACTTGTCAACTTCAGGCAATCCACCCCCAAAGACCGAATGTAATTTTTGACTTGTGGTCCATAAGCAAGCTTCATGACATAAAAACAGGGAATATCTAGAAGGGCACATTCCACGCCCGGTTCGGGAGAAGCCGCAGCTATTACAGAGAGCGAGCTGCCCGTTCCCTTGGATACGTTGGTCGTCCCATCTATGGGATCTACGGCTATATCATATAAGGGAGCCTGAGGAGTCCACTTTCCCAGTTTTTCGCCTTTAAAAATGCCGGGAGCTTGATCTTTAAGCCCTTCTCCAATAACAACTTCTCCCCTAATATCCATAAGATCAAACATACCCCGGATAGCATCTGAAGCAGCAGCATCGGCTTTTTCTTTGTCTCCACGGCCTAACCACCGATAAACAGTTAAGGCGGCTCCTTCCGTCGCACGAACAAAATCAAACTGGATTATCCTTTCGATATCCGGGTAATTTTCTACTTGGTTGCTTGCCATGGTTTTCATAGCTTAATGAAGAGAGAGTTTTGGCTTTTTCCAAACAATAAAATTAAGGGAATTATTAAAAACAATAAATAAAAGATATTGAAGTGGGAAAGAAATAAAACGAAAAAAAACAAAATAATCGGACCGGCGAGATTTGAACTCGCGACCTCTTGCACCCCAAGCAAGCGCGCTACCAGGCTGCGCCACGGCCCGTTTCTTCTTTTTTAACTACAAAAAGTATTCAATGACTAACAAATCCGATTTGCACTCGCAATGTCAATTATAATTTATTTCCTTGCTTTATGATCAAGAAAACAACTTCATTTCGTCTGGCCATATTTGGAGGCAGTTTTGATCCCATCCATTATGGGCATCTCATTTGCGCAATGGATTGCCTGGAGCAAATTTCTTTAAACAAAATTATCTTCATGCCCTGTTCCCGCTCACCGTTTAAGAAACAAAATCCGGTTGCCTCGGCCCTGCAGCGCCTGGAAATGATCCAGTTGGCCATAAAACCTTTTAAAAACTTCGAGGTTTCTTCCTTTGAGGTGCAAAGTCCAGCCCCTTCCTATTCTATCAGAACGGTACAAGAATTCCATAAGCTTTATCCCCATGCCGAGCTTTTCTGGATTATCGGCTCCGATCAAGTTCCCGGTCTGCCTCGTTGGAAAGATTATGCCGAACTGATCCAAATCGTTAAATTCATCGTTGTATCAAGGTCTAATTATTATCCTTATGAAAAAAGAGATTATCTTGTTCCCTTGCCTAAAATCCGCTACGTGGATATATCTTCGACGGAAATTCGTGAAAGAGTTAAAAAAGAGTTGCCGATTTTCCATCTTTTGCCTCAAGCCGTTTTCCAATATATTAAAGAAAATTCGATTTATATCCCTAACAGAACAGTTCATGAAAAGTAGGCCGGAGGACTTGACTCAAGCTTTTCAAGCCCTTTTGCACAGGCTTCCGTTTCCCGTCTTCTTTTCAATATACAGAAGCTCAACAGCCGACAATAAGTCCATTTCATGAGTTCAAGAAAAACATCCTCTAAAAACAAGAAGGCTATGAATATTCTAACCCAAAAAGTAAACATCTCTTTATCCCCAAGCCCGGCTTCCCCTGATTCTCCAACTGAAGAGGAAGCTCTTTTGCTTGCACAAAGCTGTAAGAAAGTCATCCTCGAAAAGAAAGGGATCTCTCCGATTATCTTGGATTTAAGGAAAATATCTTCATTTGTTGATTTCTTTGTCGTTTGTACGGCCACCTCCGAGCCTCACTTGAAAGCTCTAGCCTTTGGATTAGAGCAAAAAATCCGTGAAGAGTTTAATCTCCATCCTCTTCACATAGAAGGCTCTCCCAAAAGCCACTGGGTAATTATCGATTATGGACCCGTCCTGGTGCATGTATTTATGGAAGAAGAAAGGGCCTTTTATGAATTGGAAAAACTCTGGGGTGATGCTCCCGTACTCTAACCTTAAACTCTAAGCCAACGAGGCCCGGTCCCTTGGTTGCAATCCCTAATCCAAAAGCCTCTTCAAAAAAATTTAAACTCGCCTTTTTTATTCTTTGCCTTCTTCTCTTCACCGGTGCTTTAGGCTACCGCTTCATTGAAAAAATTTCTCTTCTAGATTCCATCTACATGACCGTTATTACCTTAAGCACCGTCGGATACAAAGAGGTTGTCCCCCTTTCAATCCCTGGAAAAATATTTACCATTTTTCTTATTGTCAGCGGGGTGAGCCTCGCCGGATATTCGGCTTCTACGGCCTTGGCCTACTTTTCTTCCGGAGAGTGGAAAGAAGATATTGAAAGGAAGCGGAGAGACAAAATGATTCGAAAATTAACAAACCATTATATCGTTTGCGGTTATGGCCGCACGGGAAGGTATGTTGTAGAAGAACTCAAAGCCGAAGGGAAAAGCTACGTGATCATTGACACCGATCCGGAAAAAATATCTCATCTTAGCGCAAGGGGAGAACTGGCTATTTTAGGAAGCGGTTCCGATGAAGAGGTTTTAATCGAGGCCAAGATCAAGGAAGCCAAGGGCGTGGCTGCCGTAACCTCCATCGATAATGAAAATATTTTAATCGTGTTGACCGCAAGATTTCTCAATCCTTCTATCCTTATCGTGTCAAGAGCTTCTTCAAAGAATTTTGAGCAAAAGTTAATAAAAGCGGGAGCAAACCACGTTCTTTTACCCCAAAAAGTGGCGGCTTGGAGAATTACTTCGATGCTAATCCGTCCGGAAGTCGCTGATTTTTTCTGTGAAGTAGCCAATGTAGAAGGCAACGAACTTGTTGTTGAACAGATCCTTGTTTCCCCTTCTTCCTCCCTCGTAGGTCAAACTCTTGCCCAGTCCCAACTCCATAGTAACCTTAATGTAACCATTTTGGCCTGCAAATCGCCAGACGGGACATGGATGCATGCTGTTGGAGGAAAAACTACCCTTTGTGCAGGAATGACCTTGATTGCTCTCGGAAGTCGAGAAAACTTGCATAAGCTTTTAAAAATAGCCAATCCCGGCTCATTTTCCTAAAAAAGTGTACAAAGAGAAAAAAAAAATTAAAAATATTAATTAATTTTAAGTTTCATCCTCTTTTCCAAGTCCGGGAGATCAAAAAAAATATTTCTTATGATTTTCTTTCTTCATCGTATCGTTAAGCTTTAATTCCCATTTAGAATTTTGGAAAATGAAGAAAAAAGATTAACCTTAAAAAAATTGAATTTTATGAAAACTGCGGTTGTTACAGGAGCAGCGGGGTTCCTTGGTAGCCATTTGGTCGATAAACTTCTTGCTTCGGATTATCGTGTCATTGGCTTAGACAACCTTATTACCGGCAGCTTGGCCAACCTTGAACACCTCAAGCACGACTCAAGATTCGAATTAATTATTCAAGATGTAACCGAATATCTCGACATTCCCGGGAAAGTGGACATTGTCTTTCATTTTGCTTCTCCGGCGAGTCCCATCGATTATTTGGAGTTGCCCATCCAGACATTAAAAGTCGGCTCCCTGGGAACTTACCGGGCTTTAGGAATGGCCAAGGTCAAAAACAGCTCCTTTTGTTTAGCTTCCACCTCCGAATGTTACGGAGATCCCCTGGTGCATCCTCAAACTGAAGACTATTGGGGAAATGTCAATCCTATTGGACCTAGGGGAGTTTACGACGAAGCCAAGAGATTTGCCGAGGCCTTGACGATGGCCTACCATCGCGTTCACAGAATTCCCACCTATATCGTGAGAATTTTCAACACTTTTGGTCCACGGATGAGATTAAGGGATGGACGGGTGGTTCCCACCTTCATATCCCAAGCACTTGAAGGAAAACCCCTGACCGTTTTCGGCAATGGCTCTCAAACACGCAGTTTCTGTTATGTTTCTGATTTAATTGATGGCGTATATGCCCTTGCCCATTCGGATTACCATGAGCCGGTAAATTTAGGAAATCCCAAGGAAATGACTATTCTTGAATTTGCAAAAACCATATGCAGGTTAACAGGAGTTCCAGAAAACATTATTTTTGAACCCCTCCCCGTTGACGATCCCAAGCAAAGAAAACCCGATATCACCCGAGCAATGAGAATTTTAGGGTGGAAACCCTGTGTCGATACAGAAGAAGGGCTAAAAATAACCATCCAGTGGTTTAAAGAAAGATTAAAAAAATAAATATCCTCTTCCTTTTAATATTCAAAGGTAATTGTTTATGCTCTGGCTTGGAATCGAGTCTTCTTGCGATGAAACAGCTATCGCTCTTGTCAAGACCATTGCCGGCAAAAATGTGGTCATGGCCGACCGATGTATTACTCAAGCCCCCCTTCATAAGCCTTTCGGTGGCATAGTCCCCGAATATGCTGTCAGGGAGCATTCTAAAAACCTCCCCCTGCTTCTCCAAAGCATGATCAGGAGCAAAAGCTTAAATCTTAAAGAGGTGCAAGCCATAGCCGTAACTGAAGGCCCCGGGCTGATGGCTTCTCTACTTGTAGGCAATGCGTTTGCAAGGGGACTTGCTCTAGGGCTTGGAATACCGGTCTTTGGAGTAAACCACTTGGAGGGGCATCTCTTTTCCCCTTTTATCGGAAGAGAAGAAAAGCTAAAATTTCCTTTTCTTGGCCTCGTTGTGAGCGGCGGTCATACTCTCTTAGCACGGGTGGAAGGCCCAAGACAATACAGCATGATCGGTTCAACCATAGACGACGCTGCAGGTGAAGCGTTCGACAAAGTAGCTCGCCTTCTGGGGTTAAGCTATCCTGGAGGCCCGGAAATTGAAAAACAGGCTGAGCGGGGCAATCCCCATTCCCATAACTTCCCCATAAGTTTAATTGAAAAAAATAATTATAATTTTAGCTTTAGCGGTTTGAAAACGGCCGTTAAATATTTTTTAGAAAAAAACAAAGAGAGCCTCTCCAAAAATAAAGAATTTTTGGCTGATGTTTGTGCTTCTTTCCAAGAATCTGTCGCAAGGGTCATTCAAGAAAAAACGATCGCTGCAGCCAAGAGCTTTTCTCTCTCTCTCATTGCCGCATCGGGAGGAGTCCTTGCCAACAAAAGAATCCGAGAACTTTTAGAAAAGAAAGCCCTTGAAGAAGGAATAGAAGTTCTTTTTGCCAAGCGACAGTTTTGCACGGATAATGCCGTGATGATTGCTTTTGCAGGAGCCTTATTTTATGCTTTGGGATTGCCGATAACGAAAAGTTTTGAACTGAACCCAAACTTTTCATTGTCCGATTTCAAAACCCAGGCAAATATAAACAGATTTTGACAGGACAAAATAACAAAAAAATAGTAATAATCATAAAACTTTTAAGAAATTCAACGATACAGAAAGTCTATGGCACAAGAACTCAGTTATGTTATCATCAATCCTTATACACTCTATAAATCAAGAACCGGAGTCATTCTTTCAAGACTCCTTTCCCAAAGTTCTCTTGAACTGGCGGCTGCAGCGATGTATTCCCCAAGCGCGGATCTCGTTATCGAGTATTCTAAAATGATTGTTACGGAAAACGATCCTCAAGACAGGCAAATCCAAGAATTGATTCGGGACTATGTTCTTGAAAATTATATGCCTAATCCGTTGACCGGAGAACGCCAACGAGTCATGGTCCTGCTTTTCAAGGGAGAAAATGCCGTGACCAAGACAAGGGAAGTCGTAGGCAACATTAGCCACCGCAGCAAAGGAGGAGAAACGATCCGAGACACTTTTGGCGACCTTATTTTCAACCGGGATGGTTCGGTAAAATATTTTGAACCGGCTGTTCTCGCCCCTCCCTCAGTAGAAGAAGCTAAAGCTAAGCTCCTCCTTTGGAAAAAATACTTCGATCGGGACTCAGGCATTCTCTCCCCTATTCTTCCTACTTATAATCAACCCGGCCATCAAAGAGCGGTGGTTATTTTAAAACCCGACAACTTTCGCTTTCCCAGCGGAAGACCGGGATACGTAATCGACATGTTTTCTCGGACGGAGCTGGCGATTTCGGCCATCAAGGTCCATCACATGAGTGTCGCAGAAGCCGAAGAGTTTTATGCCCCGGTAAGGATAGCACTCCAAGAAAAACTGAAAAAGCCCGCAGCAACCAAGGCCAAGGAACTTCTTGAATCGGCCCTAGGGATTAATATCGATTCAGCTCGAGAAGAAGAACTGGGTAGGCTTGTTGGCCCTCTTTATGCCGAGGGACAATTCAACGCCATAGTTCAATTTATGACCGGGATCGATCCCAAAACTTGTTCTCCATTACAGAAAAAAATGCCAGGCAAAGAAAAATGCATTGTGTTAATTTACGAAGGGATCGATGCGGTCAAAAAAGTCCGGGAAGTACTCGGACCTACAGATCCTGCAAAAGCTCCCCCAGGTTCTATTCGAAGGGAGTTTGGCCAAAGCATCATGATTAATGCCGCTCATGCTTCTGATTCCCCTGAGAATGCGGAAAGAGAGATAAAAATCTTGAACATGCACCAGAATAATTTTGTCTCGATCATACAAGAAACTTACGGAAGCTAACCCTGAAATTTCAAAAGAAACAACAAGGAAAACATTATGGAAGTTTCATCTCGAGTCAGAAAGATCAGTCCTTCCCTTACCCTGGCTTTAGACAGTAAAGCCAAAGCCATGGCTCAAAAAGGAGAAGATGTCGTCAATTTCACCTCTGGAGAACCCGATTTTGATACCCCAGAACACATACGAGCCGCGGCAATGGGTTCCCTCGACGCTAACTTTACCCGCTATACCCCCTCTTCGGGAATTCCCGAGTTAAAAATGGCCATTTGTGAAAAGTTAAAAAAAGACAACGGCTTAGAATATAGCCCAGAGCAAATTAACGTGAGTTGCGGGGCCAAGCATGCCTGTATCAATGTTATTTTAGCTACGGTGGATCCGGGCGACGAAGTGATTATTCCCGCCCCTTATTGGGTGAGCTATCCTGAAATGGTGAAGATTGCCGGTGCCGAGCCCGTTATTGTCCAAACCACGGCTGAAAATGGGTATAAGATAACTCCCCAACAGTTTGAAGAGGCGATGACTCCAAAAACAAAAATGATCATCATCAACACTCCGTCTAATCCTACAGGCAGCGTTTATTCCAGGGAAGAATTAGAAGCCATCGCCCACGTAGCCCTCGAAGAAGATATTCTTATCCTGTCGGATGAAATTTATGAAAAACTCATCTACGATGATTTGACTCATTACAGTATAGCTTCATTGAGCAAGGAAATTTACAACCTTACCTTTACGATCAACGGCTTTAGCAAAACCTATGCCATGACCGGTTGGAGGCTTGGTTATTCGGCCTCTCCTCTTTGGGCAGCCAAACAGATCATCTCTTTGCAAAGTCATATGACTTCAAATGCGACTTCATTTGCCCAAAAAGGGGCGCTTGCCGCCTACAAGGGACCACAAGACTGCGTTGTCAGCATGCTTGAAGAATACAAACAAAGGCGGGAATATATCCTTAAAGTCCTTTCGAACATCGGCAAAATTTCTTACACAACGCCACAAGGCGCTTTTTACATTTACATTAACATCGCCCGCACCGGAATGAGTTCTACAGATTTTGCCCAGAAATTACTGGAAGAGGAAAAAGTGGCCGTAGTCCCGGGAATCGCTTTTGGAGATGATCAATCTATCCGGCTTTCCTATGCTACGCACATGGAAAGAATTAAAACGGGACTGGAGCGGTTTCGCCGGTTCATAGAAAGGCTATAAAAGAGAGCCTCTTTGAAAAGTTTTTTCCTCCCTTTAGATTGTCCCCTATAAGTATAGGGATCAATCCTGATGAAAAAAAATTTTGGCGATCATTCGGCCAACGAAAGGACCTTTTTAGCCTGGATCAGGACAGGAATAGCCATTATGGCATTCGGGTTTCTTGTTGAAAAATTCACCCTTTTCCTTGATTACATCGGTATCGTATTTGAAAAAAACCCCCAATCTCATTCCCGGTTCTTTGATCCACTTGTACCCTGGATGGGTTTTATATTCATGGCTCTTGGGGTTATAGCCATCCTGGTTGCCTCTGCACGATTCTATTGGAATGCCAAACAGATTGACAGCGAGAGCTTATTCGTAGCCGAAAAAGCTTGGATGAATGTTTTGCTTGGCATTTTAATCGGTTTAGCCGGCCTTGTTCTTGCTTTTCTAGTAGGCAAAAATATTCTCTTTTCGGCTGAAGCTCCTTAAAACTTTCCCTGTACACTGAAAAGAAAATACCTGTTGGGAATCTGCAGAGATTCATATTTCATATCCGGTTCGCCCAATAAATATTTCATGTCCAGCCTGGCTGAAAAATCTTTAGAAAGTTGAACTTGGGGGCCAAAAGAAAGGTAAAGCCGGCTTCCTTGATCTGTATAGAGGAGTTCTTGGGAACCGGCAGTATATTTGCAATCTTGGAAGTCTGTACCAAAATTCAAAGAGGCTTTTGAAGAAACCACCTGTTTCCATTCTCCAAAAAAATCGTTGAAATTTTCATAACCTAATCCTTGGTCAAAAACAAGCTTGGAAAACGAGGTTCCCACGGTCACATAACCTTTGGAATTGACCGCCCAGTTTATCCCCTCTCTTAGGCTTGGCATTGTCCAACCGTAGTTATAGTTGAGGGCTTCAAAGCTTGAAAGGGCGGTTGCCTGGTTAAAAGAACCTTCTGTCCAAAACGTTAGAGGAGTATTCCGGATCGCCTGTTCGACCCTGACTGACAACAAAGAATCGGATTGGTTGTAGATATAAGACCAATCCGGGATAACCATTCCATACTCATTAAGGGAGTTGCTTAGGGAAAGAGAAAAAGAGGTCTGCAGCGGAGATTTATAGGACAGGTCTATACCGCTGCCTTCCGTCATAACATTATAGGTTTGCCAATTGTTAAAAGTAGAGGACTGGTTAATCCATGCCTTGGTAGAAAGACCGTCAAGTTCCCAAGAAAGAGAAGCTGAGTTGACCGTATTGAGATTATTGAGAAGGGGTGAAGAAGCGGCCAATCTAAAAATTGGAGCTTGGGTGCCATTCAAAGGATCAACATTTTGAATCGATGTCGAAGGACTGATAACAAAAGAGAAATGATCCGCGGGTTTGCTTTCAAAAGTCAAACCATAGCCTCCTTGATCTTCGATAAGTTGAAAATTTTTTCCTCCGGAAGAGTTAAATTGGGTGTCGCCCGTAGAAACCCGAGAAAAAATTCTTGTTCGGGAACTTTGGTATATCTCATTATCAGAAAAAAGGATAGGAGTTTGGAATATTTCCCTAAGATCTTTTTCCTTGATATCCATGTCCTCATCCAATAAAGATTGACTGTTCAACATCCTTGGAAAAAGTAAAACAACAAAAAGAAAGACTATCCAAAAAGGCACAAAGGAAGTTTGTAGAAAATTCATTTTTTTTCAAAAGTATTTTTAAAGTCCTTGGAATAACAACAAATAGGAAATAAAGGTGCTTAATATAAAAGAAATTTATAATTAAAATGAAAATATCAATTATTGGAGCAGGATTCGTTGGGGCTACGACAGCACAAAGAATTTGGGAAAAAAACCTTGGAGATGTTTTTCTTTATGACATCGTTGAAGACATGCCTCAAGGGAAAGCCTTGGACATGATGGAATCGGCTCCTTTACTAGGGGTCGAATCCAAGATCGTGGGGACAAATAGGTTCGAAGATTGTCAAAATTCGGATATTTTTATAATCACCAGCGGATTGGCAAGGCAGCCGGGAATGTCAAGAGATGATCTCCTGAACAGAAATGCAGAAATAGTCAGTGGAATCGCCGAAAACATTCAGCGTTTTTCTCAGGATTCTATAATTATTGTCGTTTCTAACCCCGTTGACGTGTTGACCTATCTCATGGCGTATAAAACAAAGTTCCCAAAGAATAGAGTCATGGGCATGGCCGGCGTTTTGGATTCTGCAAGATTTCGTTATTTCATTGCTGAGGAACTGGGGATAGCTCCTCAAGAAGTTCAGGCAATGGTTTTAGGCGGTCACGGCGATGAAATGGTTCCTCTTTCAAGGTTTGCAACTGTATCCGGTGTAGGAATAGAACATTTTCTTCCAAGAGAAAAAATAGATCAGCTTATAAAGAGAACCCGAGAAGGAGGAGCGGAAATCGTTAAACTCCTCAAAAAAGGGAGCGCTTATTACGCTCCCTCTGCAGCGATAATGGAAATGGTGGAAAGTATCGTTAAAGATCAAAAACGGCTTTTACCCTGCTCTGCCTGGTGTGAGGGACAATACGGGATTCATGACCAATATGTTGGCGTACCCGTAATTCTTGGGAAAAACGGGATCGAAAAAATAGTCGAACTTCCCCTTACCGGGAAAGAGCTTGGAGAACTTCAAGAAAGTGCCCGACACCTGGCCGCAAACATAGCGAAATTAAATCTCAGCCACAGGTAAACAAAATCAAGCTGTTTTACTCCTTACGGACTTGACTCGGAAAAAACGAGATTGGAACGCAAAAGAAAATCGGCAAGGGTGTTTTTAAGAAGGATGCGGTGAATGAGAACCCCATAGTCCGTTTTTTCAAAATATATTCTAAATTCTTTATAGCGAAACCGATAAATATTCCGGTTGTCTCTTTCAGCTTTGCCAATGCTCTCTGGATCAGCCGAAGATAGGGCTTGAGGCAAGTTTCCCAGTCCATCCATAACTTGGAACTGCATGGGTTTTGAAAGCTGTGAAAGATCCTGTTCGCTTTGATAACTAAAGACAATCTGAAAAGGTTTCTTATCCTCTATCCGTTTCTCAAACAAACTTTCTAGATCTATCTGCATAGTTTAAATAAACCTTAACCTTATTGCTGGTGGTCCTGGGAAGAATATAACAGGTATTTTTTCCTCTTCTCTTTGAAATTTTGTATATAATTGTCCCAACCTTCAACTATTTCTTGTATCCTTTTGCCGGAAAGGAAGCCTCGCCTGATCTCATCGCTACCACAGTACCTGTCGAAATACTCTATCTGATCGGCATTAAGGGAAGCCAGAGGAGCTTGATTGAGTTCGATCATCAACTCCTGAAGCAAATTAAGAGCTATGTCTACAAGTTTAACCTTAGAAAATTCTTGGATGTGGACCTGGCATCCCCCCACTCTCCTTTCTCGAAACTTTCCAAAAAATGGCCAATAAACAACGGGGCTAAAATAACAAAAAGGCAGCTTTCTTTTGTTCATTTGGCGACTAAAAACATAGGGATCGAGCCGTGGGGATCCTATGAATTTGTAAGGGAAAGCTGTTCCCATCCCGATGTCGATTTCAGGGCTTATACCTAAAAAGGAGCTGACGGCAAAATAAAAAGGACTATCTTCATCAGGCAAATAGGGAGAAGGAGGATACCAACTCAAACCGGTATCCTTCCACAGCATGGCTCTATTCCATCCTTTCATGGGCACAAGCGTTAGCTTTGGTTTTTTAAAAATCCAGTTTTCACCGTTAATCATTCCGGCCATTTCACAAGGAGTCATCCCATGGATATAAGGAATATCCCATTCACTATAAAAAGAACGAAAGCGGTTATCAAAGGGGATTCCTTCAACGCGTTCTCCACCTAAAGGGTTAGGGCGGTCAAGAACGTAAAATTCTATGCCGTTTTCAGCTGCAGCCTCCATGGCAAGCCCCATCGTACTTAAAAAAGTAAAACTTCTCGTGCCGATATCCTGCAAGTCAAATACAAGAACGTCAACATCACGAAGCATTTCAGGGGTCGGTTTAAGATCATCACCGTATAAGGGATACACGGGAAGGTTGGTATGGGGATCGACATAAGATGAAGCAGTTGCCTTGAGGGGTTCTAAACCAAACAAGCCATATTCAGGAGTAAACAAAGCTACAAGTTTTACTTGTGGAGAATGAAAAAATAGGTCTATGGTAGAGATCCCATTTTTATTGACAGCAGAACGATTAGTAATTAAACCAATTCTTTTTGTTTCCAATCCATGAAAATGATTTTCTACAAGCACATCAATTCCCAAATCGATGGCTGCTGCTTGCAAATCATCCAGATAAATGGAAAGTATAATAAGGAAAGCATAAAAGGATATTGACACAATACGCATGAAAAGAAACCTACCGCTTTTTATTTTTCAATGAACAGTTGTTCAATCCCCTAAAGATTTTTTTCCCATGAATCCTTCTCTAGATAAACTCTATGTCTTTCTCCTCCTTATTCCTCTTGTTACAATCCATGAACTTGCCCATGCTTTTGTAGCAACCTTGATGGGCGATAGCACCCCTAAAGAAGAAGGTCGATTGACCTTCAATCCTCTTGCTCACATGGATCTTTTTGGGACCTTGATCATACCCGCTATCAACATTTTCGTCCTTCCCGGAGGATTCGGTTTTTTTGCTTGGGGCAGGCCCGTTCCTACCGATCCACACCGGCTAAAAAACCCGAGGGTTCAAGGAATTCTGATCGCCCTTGCCGGGCCTCTTGCCAACGTTGTTGTGGCATTCCTACTCCTTGTAGTCGCCAGGCTGGTCATTCCCCATGACCATAAACTGGGTGAACTTTTTGCAACCTTGGTACTCGCTTCTATTTTTCTTTCTGTTTTTCATCTTCTTCCCATTATGCCTTTTGACGGTTGGACTATTATCAAAAATATTTTTAAAATCAGTGATCAATGGGAACGCCAAATGGGTCTCTTTTGGTTTATAGCTATTTTAATTTTCCTCAATCTTCCCCCAGTTTATCATTTTTTGGAATTCTCGGCCTATCAACTCTTCATATTATTAAACCACCTTTCAGGCTCTCCATTGAGCCGATAAGAAACACGCTTTGAATTATGTCCATACTTAGCAAGGAACTCATTTTAAATCAACTGAAACAGGTCCGTTATCCTGGGTTCAGCAGGGATATTGTCTCTTTTGGCCTTGTCAAAGAAATAGAATCGCTTGAAGGGGAAGTTCGTATTAAACTTGAACTTTCCAGTCCTAATCCCGATGTTCCCGGACAACTGGAAAAAGAAATCAAATCAAAACTCTCTACCCTTGAAGGTATCGGTAATGTCCAGGTTGTCATTAAACGACCGGAATCTCGGTCCCTTCCTAAACCTTCACCCACAGGCTCGGAAATTAAACATATTATAGCCATTGCCAGCGGCAAAGGAGGTGTCGGGAAGTCCACCGTTGCCGCCAATCTTGCCTGTGCACTTTATAAGAAAGGCCTGGATGTTGGACTCTGCGATTGTGATATATATGGCCCCAGCATTTCCATGATGTTTGGCACGATAGAATCTCCCCAGATTACTCCCGATGAGAGGCTTATCCCGGTAGAACGCTACGGTCTAAAACTAATGAGCATGGGCTTTTTGCTCGAAGCTGACCAACCTGCCGTTTTAAGAGGACCCTTGGTCACCCGTTATACGCAAGAGTTTCTTAAAAACGTGGATTGGGGAAATCTCGATTTTCTAGTCCTCGATTTACCTCCCGGCACAGGGGATATCCAACTGACGATCGTCCAGACGGTTAGGCTTTCAGGGGCGGTTATCGTGACTACTCCTCAAGAAGTAGCTCTCGTCGATGCCAGGAAAGCGGTCAGCATGTTCAAAAAAGTAAATGTTCCTATCCTGGGGATTATAGAAAATATGAGCTATTTTCTTTGCCCAAGCGATAACCAAAAATATGACCTTTTTGGTTGTGGTGGAGGCAAAAGAGAAGCTGAAAAACAAAATGTTCCCTTTTTAGGGGAAATTCCTATTGAACCCGAACTGCGTATATCCTCTGATCAGGGACTGCCCATCGTTTTGTCCGATCCGGATAGAAAAACAAGCCGGGTTTTCCTCGAAGCGGCAAAAAAAATTATTGACTTTTTGAAATAACATCTTAGCATCCCATTTTTAATAAATATTGCCCCACTGAAGACAATTTATTGTAGTATTTTATTAATAGGATTTCATGTGAAGAATCGTGAAGATTCGGAGGGATAGAATGGAGGAAAACAAAGAGATGGAGTGTATTTCTACGCTGCTAAAAAATTCGACTCTTTATCAAGAATTTCTACTCGAAAGAGAGGAAATTTTAAAGCACAAGTGGATTGAAAGTGAAAAAAAAGGCTACGATATAGGTTTTGAAAAAGCCCTGCTCGATTGGGTCATTAATCATCGGAGCAAGTGGCTGGCCAGTCGAAAAAAAAGCATTGATCAGAGCAAGAGCTGAACAGGGTTCAGGGTTTGTTTTTTAATCTTTTTAAATTTCGAAGATTGACCAAGGGACTTTATCTCCATAAAGGAACTTTTTCCCGGAAGGATAGTTAATTAAATAATAATATTATTCTCTGCGTTTTTTCGAATCTCTAGGGTGCAGAGGAAATCCTATGGAAATCTTTATCGTCTTATCCGGGAAAAAAGAGGGTCCTTATTCCATGGAGGAAGTCCTTCAGCTCCTCGAAAAAGGAACTATCAATACTCAAACCCTGGCTTGGCGCAAAGGATTAAAAGATTGGGAGCCCCTTGGAAAATTAATTCAAGAAGTTCAAGAAGCCGAGCAAAAAGGATCTTCTCCAGGTGAAGAAAAAAATGTACAAAAGGAAGAACCTGTAACCCAAGGAGAGATTCCAGGAAAAGAACCTAAAACTGATCCATTAATCCAGTTACTTAAGGCCTCTGAACAGGTTGAAGCTTGGATGGGCCAAGAGCTGGCTAATTTTGGGCTGCAAGTCAGCCCCACTAAATCGCATCCTTTAGAACCCAAAGTTTGGCTCGAGTACCATCTGGAATTTCCCCATCCCAACTCTCAAGAGATAACCGCTCGATCATCGGCCCTATTTCAATTTCTATACACCCCTTTTCGCCAATTCGAACAGGAGGTTCGCCTTTCATTATCCATAATGGGGCAAACGAAACGTTTCTGTGTCGTCGATCTTACCCAAGAACACGTTAAACAAATTGTAAAAACCCTTCTACTCAAATTTCCTGACCCTTCTTCTCCTTTTTCCCTTTGCCATTTTCATCAGAAAAGAGCCTTTCCCTGGCAACTGTGGTTAACTCCTAACAAAATTACCCGCATCCAACCTATCAATACGGTCAATTGGGCTAGGCTGCTTTGGATAATCGGCCTTCTCTTTATCCCCTATTATGGAGTAGGCTTCCTCATTCTGCTTTCTGGATGGTTTCTCTATCAATCCGCTTTTCATAATGGATACTATGTGATTCGATCCGCCTGGCCTTCCTTTGCTCCCTTGATTCCCAAGAACCTCATTTTGCGCAGCTTAGTGCTAAGATCAAAGGCAACCGAATTAAGTCAAATAAAGGAATTTTTAGAAAAGGAATATGCCCAAAAGTTGTCTCCAAGCGTTGAGCCGCTGCCTCCTGATTATACATTTTTTTTGCACAGGCAGAATAGAATTTATTACAAAAGGGATCAATCGTTCGGTTTTATCGAGTTAGCCCCTCAAAAAGAGGATTTGAGGCTCACTGTCGCTGCTTATGAAAATTCCGGGGCATGGAAGGAAAAAGCGATCGGTTATGGGAAAGATCTCCTCACCCATTCTTTCTGCGTTCTTGTCGAACCCAAAGAAACGATTAAAACCGGTGATCTCCAAAAATCAGCCCTTGAGGCTTACACCTTTGCCCACAGCCTCTATATTCATGTAGTACAAGCGATTGAAAAATTATACGAAAGACCTATTCTTTCTCTAGATGTATACCAGGACTGCGATTTTCAAAAATACGAAGTAAACAAAGAAACCTCGCTGGTAGACCTCCTAAAGTCGGGATCAAGGTGGATATTTCCCTTATAAAAGATAAAGATTACACAAAGATCTCATGGTCGTGTTATCTTTTCCCTGGACAAAGGTCTTTCCCCGCTCCATTTATTGAAGCAAGGCTGCTGAAAACACGATCAATCCTCCCATAGCTAAAGAGACCGCCAAGTACCATACCGGTTTTTTTTTCATCAATGCCGAAACGGAGGACAAGGCGATTCCAACCTGGACAAGGATGCCCGCCATTCTAAAAATATGATGCTTGTGGTAATGCCGATCGCTTTCCTTGATCCTTTCTGTAACTTGTTCTTCGAGGAGCTTGGCTTTTTGCTCAATTTCCTTTTTTTCTTTTTTGTATCTTTCTATCTCCTGCTCAAACTCCGGCCTAGGGTTTAAAATATTGGCGATGCGATAACCCGCTTCTCGCATGGATTTAGCCTGGAAAAAATTCCACATGTCCGTTGCCTTGTCTTGTAATAAAATAGCTTCGTTCCTTAAAATAATCGCTTCGGTAACACTATTCTCCGAATCCGCCGCCACAATCGTTCCCAGCACCGCCATGAGGATGATCGAAAAAGAAACATGAAAGAGCCATTTTTCTTTTTTTCTTTCTTCCTCAAGCCTTTCTTCAATAATCTCGTTGGCTTTTTCTTCAATCGGATTTTCAGGCATATCTCTTTTTAAATCTATTGATATAATTGATAAACTTAAAAAAAAAGAATTGCTTATCATTCTTTTAAATTCTTTTTTATGAAAATAAATCAAAAGTATCCTCCATTTTCGATTTCAAAACGACTTTGCACGGATTTCCTATCGCTAACATTTTATGCAATTTTTATTTATTCTTATTTGCTTTTTATTTGGTTTATATCATAATATTTTCTAATCAATGGAGTAAACTATGAATATTAATGATGTAATTGCCTTTATTGTTTCTTCCTTTGGTACTCTTGTAGGACTTATCGTTCTTTTTCTTCTGTTTGGTGGATGGATTTTAGCTCTAGTTGGAGCAACCGTTTTCAGTAGCTTTTTTGCCGCCACACCCTCCAGGAGCACAACAACCAAAAAACAAGAAGAGCAGTTAGCCATCAAAGAAGAAATCGAAACGGGTTTACCGGCCAAATAACGCACCATGGTCTGCAAGTTTTGAACCCAAGGGATGTGAAGAGCGGGCGGGTGCTGAAGAAGAGTGAAAAAGTTCATTGCGTGCCTAATTTCACAAGAAGACCTTTTTCTTTGGCAATCGAAAAAAAGAACTTAAAAAGAAGGAAAGAAAGGGTCAAATAACAAAGGTTTAAAAGGGTTGCCCACAAGAGGTGACTGTAGGCATAGTTTCCCTGAAGGCCACTTCTCAGGCCCTCAAATACATGTGTTGCAGGGATAAGAAAAGAAAAAGGGCGTATGGAGGAAGGAAGAACTTCCAGGGGATAAAAGACGGCAGCAAAGGGTTGGAATAGAATCGGTATAGCCCAAGCCAGGGACTCGGCGGCTTGACCCCACCTTATTAACAAGGATATCGTTAAAATTCCGCAGGCGGATCCCATCAAGAAAAGGTTGCCAAGGAGAGGTAGTATGTAACTGCCCAGTTGCATCAAGTTAAAATGATATAAAAAAGCCGCTATCACTCCCAAAAGTCCCAGTATGATAAGAGACTTTATGACGCCTACGAGAATGGCCGCTGCGAAAAACTCCTCAATAGTTATCGGGCTGACGAAAAGATTGATCAAGTTCTTTGACCATACATCTTCTAAGAAAGATACCGTAATTCCCAACTGTGTCCTATAAAGCACATCCCAAAGGATCATGGCTCCGATCAGAAATTGAAAGGGCCCGGACAGATTGTTAGATGAGCCCGAGAGATAAAGGGTAAGGTATCCCCAAACAAGGAGGTCCATGACCGGCCAGAAAATGAACTCTAGGATACGAATCCAGCTCCTTCTATAAATGTAGGTATACCGTAAAAAAAGACCCAAAATCCTTTCTTTGTTCATCGTTGAAAAGAAAATAACCTTGGGATTATTTTCTAACCAATTGAATAAAAAGCTCTTCCAGGCTTTTTTGCTTAAATTGCCGAACAATCTCAAGAGGGATTCCCTGGGTAATGATTTTCCCCGATTTCATAAAAATAATCCGATCACAAAGTCTTTCTACATCTCGCATGTTGTGGGAAGTGTAAACAATGGTTAGTCCTGTTTCCCTTCTCAAATTGAGCAATAACTCACAGACTTTATCGGCTATGCTGGGATCAAGACCAGCCGTTGGTTCATCTAAAAATAAGAGCCTGGGCTCATTGAGCAAGGCCTTACACAAGCAGGTTCGAGTCAATTCTCCTGCGGATAGAAAACCCGTAATTTTGTTTTGTAAGTGGGCAATCTCCAACTGGTTAAGAAGAGAAAGGATTTTCTTCTCCGGGTTTTTAACTTGGTAAAGGCGGGAAAAGACGAGCAGATTTTCTTTTACAGTTAAATTGGAAGGCAAGCTGGTGTAACCCGAAGCAAAATTTGAAAAGGATAAGATTTCTCTTCTTGAAGAACCGGGGGACAAGCCGAAAATCCGGATGGAGCCGGAACTGGGTGTTAAGAGACCGAGTAAAAGATGGATTAAAGTGGTTTTACCCGCCCCATTGGCTCCCAAAAACCCGACAATTTCCGATTCCATGACCGTAAAGGAAACTTGATCTACGGCAACAACCTTTCCAAATTCCTTTCTTAAATCCTTTACTTCAATGGCTACGTCTTGCATAAAAAAGAACTCCTAAGCTTTTCTTGGGTAACCTCTTTTACCTATGGGGTTGGGCTAACATTTAAGCCAAAACGTAACAGGCCCGTCGTTAATCAAGTATACAGACATATCCGCTCCAAAATAGCCTTTCTTCACCGCTTTATATTTATTCTCTATTTGCCCGCTGACATAATCGAAAAGTTTTTTTGCAACTTCTGCAGGGGCTGCCATGTCAAAACTAGGCCTTTTGCCCTTAGCGATCTTCCCTGCCAAGGTAAATTCAGGGACGATCAACAACTCCCCACGGATATCAAGCAAAGAAAGGTTCATTTTTCCCGATTGATCGGAAAATATTCTGCAGTTCAAAACCTTTTCGATTAAGAGGTCTCCATTTTTTTCGTTATCCCCTTTCTCAATGGCCAAAAACAATAAAATGCCCCTGCCGATAGCACACACAGGGAGTTGATCGATCTCCACGGCCGCTTGCTTTACTCTCTGGACCAAGCCGATCATACCTAATTTTACTTTATCTCTTGTTATCTCTTTGCTCAGTATGATTTTTAAAAATTTCTCTGTAAGCAGGATTTGCGGCTTGACGGCTTGAAATTTTATTCCTAATAAAACTGGGTTGCAATGGAACTCGGCATTCCAGTTCTTGGGAAAATCCTTCTTTTTTTATAGAAAGAATTGTTCCCGGGCCATTGCTTTTTTATACGGTACACCGATAAGAATTTTTTTTTCATGGAGTACAACTGGTTTTTGGCTTGTTTGTGGATGGGACTGGCTATCCTTTCCGCTATCCTAGCCCAAAAGTTGAGGATATCCGCTTCCCTCATCGAAATCATCCTGGGAATATTGGGGCAGTCAGCGGCCTGCTTCATATTGGGAAAAAGCGGACTCAATCCCAAAGAAGGATGGGTCAGTTTTATTGCTGGACTAGGAGCCATCATGCTTACCTTTATGGCCGGAGCGGAGCTTGAACCTAATGCTTTTCGAAAACAATGGAAGGAATCCACCCTGATCGGTTTAATTACCTTTTTCGTCCCCTTTCTTTGTTGTGCTTTATTTGCCCATTTTTTGTTTCATTGGAATTGGAAAGGCTCCCTCCTTGCTGGAATCGCCCTTTCGGCAACTTCGGTTGCCGTGATGTACACGGTCCTCCTTGAATTTGGATTAAACCGCACTACTTACGGCAAAGGGCTTCTCATCGGCTGCTTTGTCAATGATCTCAGCTCCGTCCTTATGCTCGGATTTATTTTTTCCCCTTTCGGCTGGAAAACCGCGGTACTTTCTTTCAGCATTCTTTCCTGTGCTATCCTCATGGCTAAAATTACGCCTCTTTTCCTAAAAAAATACGGGAATAAACCTGCAGAACTGGAAACAAAATATCTTTTGTTTTTCCTACTTGGACTTGGAGCGATTGCCGTATGGGCAGGCTCAGAAGCCGTTTTACCCGCCTACATCATCGGAATGGTCATGGCACAATCCTTCGGACAAAACCACGAGCTTGTAAAAAGATTGCGTACTTTTACCCTGGGATTCTTGACTCCCTTCTATTTTATTAGGGCCGGCTCCTTCGTCGATTTAACCTCTCTACTCGGCGGTCTTGTCCCCTTTTTTCTCTTTTTTGTTATTCAACAACTGGCTAAATTTGTTGGAACCTTTCCTTTGCTCATCAAAAGAAAAGGATTACAAGAAGCCGCTTACACCACCTTGTTGATGTCAACGGGACTGACCTTCAATGTGATCTGCGCTCTTTTTGGTCTTTCTCATGGTATTATTACCCCAAGCCAGTATTCAATATTAATTCCCGTAATCATCTCTACCGCCATTTTTCCTACTCTGATCGCCAATCGATTCTTCCTGCCCAAGCACCTCTTAAAACACGACATCTTGTTCAAGGGAAACTAGGTTTTCTATCGACAAGCCAAGCAAGAAAAGATAACTTTTTTGTTTACGATAGTTTCACAAGAAAAAGAGCCGGTGTGGCGGAATGGCAGACGCGCCAGACTCAAAATCTGGTCCGGGCAACCGGGTGTGGGTTCGACTCCCTCCACCGGCAGAAGGACATAAGACACTCTAGGTTTTATTACTCGATGTATTGAAACTAAAAAAAAAGACTTCCTTTCCAACCCGCTTATTCCTAGGGCTCTTTAAGCAAGGAAAAAAGATTCAAAGAGGGTTTCGCCTTCGACGGTCCGCGTCAGCCAAAAGCTCAACGTATTGCAGCCTAAAGAAACGAGAAGGGCTTGCCCCTCCTTGTTGGCTTAAGCTCCCACGCCAATCTTCTAAAGAGGAAAAACGATGTCTTTCCATCCATTCCACGATTTCTTTTTCCATCACGGGGATATATCCGATGCCTTTTTCCAAGATAGCCGAACAGACCATAACGACGGAAGCCCCGGCAAGAATCAACCGAATGGCATCAACGGCCTCCATAACTCCTCCTGTGGCCGCTAAATCCAATTTAAGACGGTTATATAAAAAAGCTATCCAGGATAGGGCAAGGCGATTATCACGACTGGTTCCCAGCTGAATCCCACGCTTGATCTCAAAATTTTCTACGTCGATATCCGGCTGAAGAAAACGGTTAAATAACGCAAGCCCGTTTACTCCAGCCGCCTGGAACCTCTGAGCCATGTTCCCCACGTTCGTGTAGTAGGGGTATATTTTAACCCCAAGGGGAATTTGAATCTCTTTCCTTACCAGTCGAACGATCTCCAGAGTATCCATCTCGATCGAATCGGAAGGCTGGTTGATGTCTAAAGGGAATGGATATATATTGAGTTCAATGCCGTCTGCTCCGGCTTCTTCTATTTGCTTGGCATACCGGCACCACCATCCAGGAGATCTCCCATTGAGACTGGCAATAATAGGTATCCTTGCTTTTCGCTTAGCCTCCCTTATAAAATCGAGGTAAGATTCCGAAGTGAGTAAATACTCGCTAGACATCGGAAATTCCGAGTAATTGCCGCTGAAATCAAGATAGGGGTTTTCGGCAATGGCTTCTTTAACGATCTGCTCTTCAAACAAGGAAGGGAGAACCACGGCTGCCGCTCCCGCTTTTTCTAGTTCCTGGATTCCCTCAAGACTACCGGATAGAGGTGAAGCTCCCACGATTATCGGAGATCGTAAAGAAAGCCCCAAGTAGGTGGCCTTTAAGTTCATATCTATAAAAACATAGGCTTTGTCTTCTTCTTAAGCAATAGGATAACCATTCCCCCTTTTCTTTTAAAAAAAATATTTGGAAAGAGGAATCCAAGACGGGACTATTTTCCAAAGTTTATAGATTTTAGCCTTTCAAGGTTGATTCCTTTTTTGGCCTCTCTAGCTATGTGTTGGTTCTTCAAAGCTTCGGTATAATCAGGCTTAAGACTAAGGGCTTTCTCAAAATCCCGTAGGGCATCGTCAAACTTTTCCAAATCGGTTAAAACGACTCCCCTGTCATTGTAAAACTCAGGATTGTTCGGCTCAAGCTGGATGGCCCGGCTTAAATCCCTAAGAGCCTCCTCCCTTTCTCCTTTCCTAAAGCGAACCCAGCCCCGGTTATCGTAAGCGAGGGCATACCGAGGATTAAGTTTAATGGCCTGGTCAAAATCTCTTATTGCCGCATCAAAATTTCTTTCCTTATAATAAGCCCATCCCCTGTTATTGTAGACATAGGCCTTGGTCTTGTCTCTTTTTATAGACTCCGAATAATCCTTTATCGCCTTGTCATACTGTTCCAACTTCGCTTCTAGGATTCCCCGCCGGTTAAAATAACTGGCGCGTGGATCTAGTTTAATGGCCTCGTTATAATCGATGAGGGCCTTGTAATAATGAGCTGTAGCCACCCAGGCATCGGCCCTATTATTGTAGGCAAGGGCGAGAGACTCCTTGGAAAGCTCACCTGAATCGATCGCCTGGGTATAATACTCAAGGGCTTTTTCATAATTTTTCTTGTACTGGGCATTAATCCCTTCTTGTAATGCTTTCAGCCCCAGGGGAACAGCGGCCAAACACAACTCAACCAAAAAAATGGACCAAAACATCACGTTCAACCTCCTCATCGATAACCCGGTAATCGTCTTAGACAAGTCTTCAAATAAGATAATTCTCTTATTTTTTCTATATTTTTTTTAGAAAAAAGAGAGCTGGCGGTTCCCTGCAATCGAAATCCTACGATCAGAAGGAGGAGAGCAAGATGGATCTTATCGAGACCGCCAGCTTACGAAAGGTCTACCGAGTTCTTTTTTTTACTAACGGTTTTAAAATTTCCAAGCCACAGTCCCTTCTATCCAAAAGGGCCATCCTGCAATGATACTGCTCATATTAAACGCTCGAGATCCGGCAGAACCCAAGCCAAAAGGAAGCCAATACTTCTCATCGGTAAAGTTATAAAGATAGAGCCTGGCCTCCCACTTGGGCTGGGAATAAAATATCTGGGCATTGAGGATGAACTGGGTCGGAATCTTGGTGTTATACCAATAATTGAGATACTGGTCACTCATCACGATCGCCCCCAGGGTAACACCCAGGCCTACATCAGAGGTATAGGTAACGGTACCGCTAAAGTATTGATCGGGAAATCCAATGAAAGCGTAATTTGATGAAGGCATTGTTCCAGAAATGGGAAAGGGTAAATTGATAAAGGGTCCTCCTGCAATCGGCACCCCCGTGTAATAGGGTAATATGGGAGTGAGCTGCCTCATACTTGGACCATGAAGACCCGGAGGAAAGCTCGACCACTCTTCTACCGCCCTCATGTAGATGTAGCCCAACCTTGCCCAGAAATGACGATCCGGTTGGTAAGAAGCGTTGATTTCAAAACCCTCGACGGTCGTGGGGGTGGCCGGTAAGGGAGCCCCGTTGGGCAAAAAGCCCAAGTTGTTCAGGATCTGGTTCTGGGTAAAAGCCGCGGTCGTGATATACATCTTATCTTTAAGAATGTTAAATTTCACCCCCCCTTCGATCAGTTGGTTCACTTCACTGAAAGAATTCGGTTGAAAGGTGGGCGCATAACCTCCAATGACCGCTGCGTTGGTTGTTTGGAGCCAGTTGTAATCGAAATATGCGGTCATCCAAGGGAAAGGTTTATACACCGGGCTTATGTTGACCAAGGGGGCGAAAGCGGCGGTACTGAAGTGGGCGAACGGCGCTCCTACAGGTCCCGGTGGGGTGGAAGCATCGACAAAGTAGAAGTTTGCCCTCGCTCCAAAAAGGAGACTAAACTTGCTCGTCCAATCGATGTTATGCTGGTAGAAGGGATTCACCGTCCAGTAATTACAATCGGTGCTTCCCGATGCCCCGTTCAAGGGTTCATAAAACCAGCCTGGAGGAGCTCCCGGGATCTGCCATTCTCCTCCCGCAGGTCCCTTGGGATTATTTACCGCTTTTACAAAGGGGATCAGCATGGTCGCGTTCCAAGTCAGAGGATTAGTGGTCATCATGCTCCATACGTTCCCCGCATTCCAGAAAGCATCACCAAAATAGTCAAGATTCCTCTGGTAATGCCATTCAATACCCGCATCGATGTTATGACGCATCAGCATCTCCCCGATAGCCCCTTCCCAAAACGACTTTTTCACTTCCTCATCCCCCTCGCTCTTTGCGGTTTCCTTGTATTCCTTCATCTCCTTCTGACCCTTTTCCGGGGCCGTTTGTTCGAGAGGGGTTTCGAAATTGACCCTTATCTCTGTCCTGTTATCCACCTCGTAATCCCCGGAAAGATAGGCGGCAACATAAAGGGAGGGTTCAATCCATGCACTCCGGGTATACCAGAAAAAGGTATTGTTGACGACCTCGATATTATCCGAAACTTTAACATGCTGGATAAGCTGGAGCATCCCGGTCATCGCCTCACCCCCTCCTTCCGGGTTCACTATATCGGCCCTCCTATTGACGGGCACAAAAAAGGGACTAACCAAGGTTCCTGCCAGGGCTCCGGGTGGAAGCATGCCCGCGGTGTAAAGTCCATTATCAATAAGGGCATTGGTGGGCCTATTGATCTGGTCGGCAAGCTGGGGCATGAATGAATACGTTCCAAAGTCGCCGTAGAAATCGACCGTGTAATTTTCGTAGGGCTTGGCTCCTATCGCCACGTAAAAGTTCTGCTGATTATTATAGATATTATTATAATAACTGCCCTGTTCCTGGCCCATGTAACTAAATCGCCAAGCCACCTTGTCGTTCACAGGCCCTCCCACATCGGCTCCCCATAAGTATTGGCTATACATCCCCGTGGTATCCCACACATAACCCCTGAATTTGTCAAAATAAGGCTGCTTGGTAATATAATTGACACTGCCTGGGGTCGGTTGGGTTGCCCCGAACACCGCGTTGGCCGGACCCTCGGTAATATCCATCGATTCAATCATGTTCCAGCTAAAGGGCACACCCGCCATGGAGTCGTTTTGTAGGGTCATTTCAATGCCGTTAAAGTAAGGTAGGGCCTGTCTTCCTCGAATCGTCACTGCATTGCCCATTCCCCAGTTTAATTCCGTATAAGCCGTGGGAAGAAGCTGGGAAACACTTAACGGATCAAGATAGCCTTGATAAACCACCCCTGAAGCTTTCATCATCGTCTGGTTCACCGGTGTTACCTGCCTGGGTGTATCCATTACACTCATGGGTATCCCGTAAGTAGAAGACAATGGTCCCTGTTCGGTGGGAAGGACGGCGGCGTTGGGAGCCCCAAAGGTTTCCGCCGAGCTGGGTGGAGTCGTTGTTTGAACGGTCACCTCGGGCATGCTGATCCTTCCTCCGGGAGCTTCCCGCTGGTTGTAAACGGGAGGATAGCCCTGTTCTGCTTGATCTGCTTGCTTTTTCTTCTTTTTTCCCTGCTGCTGGCCCCCCTCGCCAGAGGCACCTTCCGTAGTCGACGCAGTAGGATTATTTTCTTGCTCCTGGGCAAAAAGATTCCCATGGACAAGGAAACAAACGGACAAAAATAATATAATCCACCTCTCTATGCTTTTATTTATCATTATTTCCTCCTCAAGAACGGTATCAAAATAAAATTCGCCCAATTACGGCTCTTTATTTATCCTAGAAGCAGAAAAAAGGGGAGTTACATTTGTGTTAAATAATTATGACAAAATGATGACGTTTTATTTTTGTCTAATTACTTCATTATAAATAACTTATTAATGATGTTTTAAATTGTATTTTCTTTGTTACGATTATTGAAAACCTTTAATGTTCTTTCTCAGCAAAAAAGTAAGTAAAAGGAACTATCTTTTGATCTCATCAAAAAATACTTTTTTGGCCGTTTTATCGAATGGCGCGGTAAGCTTCTTTTTTTCCTTCATCCCATGGGGAATAGGGGAAGATGATTAAAACCTGGACATTTCAAAAGGGATTTTCTGATTGAATGGCCCAAGGACACGGTCAATCCAACCTCCTGGAGGATCTTGATTAAGCGACAAAAAAAAAGCGGGGAATTCTTCATTTTTTTAATACTACAGAAAATCGATCGGGGCACATAGAGGCTAAAAGAGTCAAAACTCTACCTCAATCACAGGTTGGATACTTTCCAAGGGTTCTCTTGCTTTCATCTTTTTAAAGCACAACGATCGACCCCGCCAGGTATTGATAGCCAAAAGTACTCGGTTTGCTCGAAGAAGGGTTGAGGGCAGAACTAAGGCAGGTCAATAGGCAACGGTCCCTTGGGCCAATGACCATGGTATCCTCTAAATAAACCAGGCCTATTTGACTCTTCTTTCCTTAAAACGATCCCTTAAGCCTAGGAAATCCACCCCATTGCCTGCTCCCTATAATGGAAAAGCCAACTTCCCTACTCCTGAACCAACCCAAGGCAGAAGGAAAAGCCCTCCCTAAAGCTCGATCTTGAATCGGACAGGTGAATAGAGGACGGTCCAATCAAAAAAAAGAAGACCGAAAGAATCCGAACAGCGGAAAAAGGGGGAGAGCAAAACCCATCAAGAAGTTAGCTTGAGCTCTCTTTTAACAAGCTTTTTTTATAAAAAAGATAGGCAAACAACGAAAGGATTGCCCTAAAGCTGTATTTTCCTTGAAAGAAAATCATCCTTAAAAAATTCAATAAGAGGAGACTTTTTCTTCTTGGAGCCACTCTTCAAGGTCGATCGGAGGCTTACCCCCGACCTTTGACACAAGGCTATAAATACAGGGAACAACAAACAAGGAAAAGGAAGTAGAAACGAGTATTCCGCCAATGACCACGATAACTAAAGGGACCCTGACTTCGGCCCCGGGTCCCAAGCCAAGGGCTGCAGGAATCGCAGAGGATATCGTTGCCAGGGAAGTCATCAGAATCGGCCTAAGTCGAATATAAGAAGCCTCTAGGATCGCTTCCTTCGTTTCCAAGCCTTCTTCAAACCGTTTTTTATTGATAAATTCAACAAGAAGAATGGAATTTTTCATGGCTAAGCCCATGAGCAAAATCATCCCTATTCCGCTATAGAGATTAAGAGAAAGATGGGAAAGGTAGAGGAAAAGAATTGCCCCTGTAATGGAAAAAGGAATGGCACAAAGAATAATGAGGGGAAAAAGAAAGCTGTTAAATTGAATGCCCATCACCATGTAGGCTATAATGATTCCAAAACCGAGAGCATAGGGGAAAGCGGAAAAAGTTTCTTTTGCCGTTTGAGAAGCCCCAGCGGGCTGGACGGTGTAAGTTGGGGGCAAATATTTCCTGCATATTTCCATCGCATAATCAAGAGCCCTAGCCTGGCTATATTCAGGCTTGACATTGGCAAACAGGGTGATGACACGACGCCTATTTTCCCTCGTCATATTCATGAGCTTGGGAACTATCCTCAAGCTTGCTACATCTTTAAGATGAATAGGCTCACCCCCATAATTAGTCCAAAGAGGAATATCTTCGAGATCTCTTGGTTCTCTCCACTGTTCGGGAATAAACCGAATGCGTATATCATACCTGCGGATATCCTTCTCGTTGGTGTACATTCCTTGCCTACCTCCTCCAATCGAATAGCGGACGGCATCGACAAGTTGTTGCATGGAAATGTTGGAAAGGGCGCATTTGTCCCTATCGGGAATGATCTGAACCTCGGGCATTCCCTCTCGATAATCGGTATCCAAATCGGTATACATCCCACTTTTGTCAAGCTCACCGAGTATTTTTTGAGAAACATCTTTCAAAACCGAATATTCAGATCCCAATAAACTTAATTCGATATTCGTTCCCCGCTTGGAGCTAAAAGCACTCTGGCTAATATCGATGATTTTTATGTGAAGATCTTGGTATTCGGCTTTCTTAAATTCCTTTCTCCATATCTTAAAAATCTCTTGCAGCCGCAATTTTCTTTCCTTTCTTGGTGTCAGGGTAATAAATAAGGCCCCGAAATTGACCTGGCCACCGCTATATCCTCCTACACTGCTAAAAACATGGGCCACATAGGGTTGCTTTCTCAGGTAATCTTCGAGGAAACGAACCCTACCTCCCGTGTATTCCAAGGAAGAGCCTACGGGAGTTTCGATCCTGATCAAAGCTATACCCATGTCTTCAGAAGGAGAAAGCTCCTTGTGCAAAACGGGGAAGAGCCGCAGGGAAAGGAAAAATATCGAAAAGGAAAGAATGAGCACTATCCCTCTTTTTTTCAGTGCTAAAGCAAGGAGTCTTTTATAAACAGCGGCAAATTTCCAAAAAAAATGATCAAGCCAGGTTTCAAAAAAATTTCTTCGTTCTTCTCCTCCTACGTTCAAAAATTCGGCAACCCGCATCGGAGCCAAGGTCAATGCCTCCAAAAGAGAAATAAGAACAGCAATGCTCAAGGTCAGTCCAAACTGGGATAAAAACTTGCCTACAACACCCCCAACAAAAAGGATGGGACAAAAAACAGAAACGATCGAAAGGGTAGCGGCAAGAGCGGCAAAAGAGACTTCGTTAGCCCCATCCAGGGCAGCCGACCTGGGATCTTTACCCAAGTTTTTGTGCCGGGTGATGTTCTCAAGCACCATGATGGAGTCGTCCACGACGATCCCCACCGCAAGGGATAAAGCCAGAAGGGTAAAAAAATTGAGTGTATATCCCAAGAATTTAAAAAAAATAAAACTTCCAAGTATAGAAATAGGGATCGAAAAAAGGACATTAAGAGTGGTCCGCAAAGAACCAAGGAACAACAAGCAGACAGATGCGGTAAAAAAGATAGTGAGTAAAAGGGTAAACTCCGTTTCATGGACGGCTTCTTGCGTATATACCGAGGAATCAAAACGCGGGCCTATCGACATCCCTTCAGGCAGTTCTTTCTTTAGCTCTTTGACAAGCTCTTTGACTTCCCGGGCAACGGCAATTTCATTATATCCTCTAAGCTTTTGTAACCCAAGGCCGATAGCCGCTTTCCCATCACTTCGGGAAAGCCGGGTAGGATCCATAATCCCGTCTTCTACCTCCGCAACCAACGACAGGGGAAGATATACCGAAGAAGCGCCTCGAGTATTGGACAGCAAGTTTGATGCAGCGCTGGTCATCGCGGGATTGGTTAAAAACTGGTTGCTTCCTGCTCCCGTAGTACCCATGCCTCCTCCTTGACTTCCTCCTACCCCGGTAATGGGAATCCCCCCCGCACCCGAAGCCCTATGGTTGAGTGCAAGAGAGCGCATCTCATATTCTGACCTGGCTTCTCCCATAACCCTGACGTTAATTTCGTTGGTTTTGCTTTCGAGATAACCCGCTCCCAGTTCAAGATTTTCAGCTTGAAGCGTGTCCCGAATATCCGTAGGAGAAAGCTGGAACAAATCGAGTTTCTTCCTGTCCAACCATATCCTAAAATTTCTATCCGCCCAGCCGCCGAGCTGGATGTCTCCAATGCCATGAACAAGCATGAACCGGTCACGAATATGGTTATCAACGTACCGGACAAGATTTTTAAAAGGCTTATCCCAAGTAACGGCAAGCCACATGATGGGATTATCATCTTGATTTATTTTAAAAATCTGGGGAGGATTCACATCCGTGGGAAGGCGCACGCTGCGCACCTTGGAGTTGACTTCCTGCAAAGCGGCATCAATGTCCTTATCGATATAAAACTCAAGCTTGATATTGGCTATCCCGGGAAGCATCGTCGATTCGATATCTTTAATACCTTGGACGGAAACAAGAACGTTTTCCAGGGGATCAACAATCTCCGATTCCATGACTTCGGGAGCTGCTCCAGGCCATTGGGTAACCACGGTAATGACCGGATAAGTCACATCGGGAAACCGACTTATCCCCAAGGAAAATAGGGAAAGCAAACCGAAAAAAACCAAGGCTGCCATAAGCATCCATGCGGCAACCGGCCTACGAATGGCAAACTCAGGAAAGCTCATGTTCTTGTCCTTTATCGCCTCGCTTTGGTTATCTCTCCATTTTTCTCCACCAAAACCTTCTCTTCCGCCATAGGTCCTTTTGGAGGAGCCTTGAACGGGCTTGGTTTTTCAAACCGAGAAAGCAGAAGGTAAGCTGAAGGAACGACGAAAAGAGTAAATACGGTAGAAACGACGATGCCTCCTAAGAGAGTAATCGCCATGGGAATACGGCTCTCGGCTCCAGGGCCTAAAGCAAAAGCCGGAGGCAGGGCGGCTGCAACCGTGGCCATCGAGGTCATTAAAATGGGTCTAAGTCGGATGGGGGCCGCTTCCAGCAATGCCTCCTTAATAGGCATTCCCTTCTCTCTGAGCTGATTGGTAAACTCAACCAAAAGAATCGAATTTTTTTTGGCTATTCCCATCAGAAGGATAAGGCCGATCATGCTGTAGAGATTGATCGACTGGTGGGTGAACCATAAAGCCAATAGAGCCCCACTTAAGCTGAAGGGCAGAGCGAGGAGAACCGAAAAGGGATGAACAAAACTATTGAATTGAGAAGCTAAAACCATGTAAGCGATCACGACTCCTACCCAGAGGGCAAAAGCAAGGCTCTGGAATGTTTCTTCGAATGAAGCTGCTCCTCCGCTCAGATAAAGGCGATAACCCTTGGGAAGGTGCTTTGAGCATATTTTTTTTGCCACGGCTAAAGCTTCGGCTTGGGACTTATCCGTAGCCACGTTTGAAAAAATGGTGATAGCCCTTTCCCTCATCTTCCTTGTCAAGGTTTGATAGGTTTTAACGGTCTGGAGCTTTGCCACGGCTGTTATCGGCATAAATTCGTTTGTATTGGTCCTGACCCCTAGCCGGGCAATATCTTCTGGCCCCACCCTTTCTTTTCCCTGAAGCCTGATGCGGATGTCATAGCGCCTTTCTCCATTGGTAAATTGTCCCTGGGCAACCCCTCCAATAGCGATAGCCACCGTGTTGGCTATGTTTTGTATAGGAATCGAACAAGCATTGGCCGCAAACCGGTCGGGATACACCCTTACTTCTGGCATTCCATCTCTGAAATCCGTGTCCAGGTCAACGAAGTAACCGCTTTGTTTCATCTCCTCGATATCTTGTTGGACGATTTTCTGGAGAACTTTGTAGTCTTCGCCTCGAATCGTCAATTCGACGGGGAAACCCCTTCCCGTAGTAAAGCCTCGGATGGAAAGATCTTGAGGAGCAGCACGCAGATCTCCAATGGAATTTAACTCCTTCCGTATCTTCTCCATGAAAAGTTTCTGAGAAATGGCCCTTTCTCTCCTATCTTTAAGAGTTACGTAGAGGGTGCCCACGTTGACTTCGCTATCGACAAGGTTCCCGTCCGTCGCCCCGGTCCTTTGGATCATTCCTCCTACCGCGCCAAAAACTTTATCTACCTCTTTATGGGCAAGTATCCGCTTTTCACACTCCTTGAGCTTTTCTTCGGTAAAATAGATTGAAGAGCCGACAGGGGTTTGAATCCTCACAATGAAGGAGGACTCATCCTGGGTAGGGATTAATTCCTGGGGTAAAAAACTAAAAAGTTTTAGAGAAAAGAGAAACAAGCCAAGGGCTACAACAAGCACAAGCCAAGAATAGGAAAGAGAAAACTTTAAAAGGTATTTATAAAACTTCGCAAGATACTTGAAGGCGTAATCCACCAGGAAAGCTAACCCCTTCCTTTTATTTCTATCGTCCATGATCTGGGAACAGCGCATCGGGGTAAGGGTTATAGCTTCAAGGAGGGAAAGGGCGACGGCAGCGGAAATGGTAAGACCAAACTGGTAAAAATACTTACCAATTACCCCTTTCATGAAGGCCACAGGGAGAAAAATGGCGATGATGGCCACGGTTGCCGCCATCGCTGCAAAGGTAATTTCCCTGGCCCCATCTCTCGAGGCGATGACCCTATTCTTACCCAGGTCTCGATGCCTATAGATATTTTCAAGGACCATAATCGCATCATCAACGATAATGCCAATGGCTAGGGATAGGCCCAAAAGGGTAAAAAAGTTCAAGGTAAATCCCAAAAAATAGATGACGACGAACGTGCCAAGAACCGAGGTGGGAATGGACAAAAGAACATTCACCGTGGCTGTCCAACTCCCTAAAAAAAGATAACAAACAATGCTTGTTATAACAGCCGAAAGCAAAAGCGTAAAAAGAGTTTCCTTTATAGAATCTTCAATGTACTGGGTCCTGTCATAAACGACCTCGGTATGAATTCCCTTAGGAAGAAAGGGTTGGAGCTCTTGCAACTTTTTTTTAACCAGCCGTGCTACCTCTACCGAATTAGCTCCAGGCTGCTTTTTGATCCCGATACCTAGAGAAGTTTTCCCATTCGTTGCAGCAATCCTGCGGATATCGTCCAATCCGTCTTCGACCTTTGCTACATCCTTGATTCGAATGTTTGACCTGTAAATCAGCTCTGAACCTCTTTTTTTGATCTGAATATCGCCCACTTCTTCCGGCGTTAGCCCCTCCCCCATCGCCCTGACATTGAACTGGTTTCGGGAGTTCTCAAGATCCCCTGCAGCGACTTCTACATGTTCCTGCATAATGGCCGTTTGAACATCCTGAACGGTCAACTGGTAGCTGGCCAGCTTTTGTCCATCTACCCATATCCTTAAATTTCTTATGTTATAGCCCGCCAATACAATTTGGCCCACCCCAGGGACAATCTGCAGTTCGTCATGCAGGACAAGATCCACAAAACTGACCAAGTCATGAAGCGATTTTCCCTCTCCAGAAACACCGATTAAAAGGATAGGCTGTTCTTCAGGATTGTCTTTGACCAGAATCGGTTGAGGGACGGGTGTAGGCACTTGTTGCATTCCTACTTGTTGTGTTGGATCCATGGGGAGTTTGACAGAGCTGATCTTCGATTGGACCTCGGTAAGAGCTGAATCGATATTCCTTCCTAACTCAAATTCCAATATTATGGATGCCTGTCCCAACTGAATATAAGAGCTTACTCCTTTGAGGCCCTGGGCGGATATGACAGCCTGCTCAATCGGATCGACCAATTCGGTTTCAAGAATTTCTGGTGAAGCCCCGTTCCATTGGAGGTTAACGGTAATAATGGGAAAATCAATTTCAGGTAACTGGCTTATTCCCAATCGACCGAGAGAGATAGCCCCAAAAAATATCAACCCGATCATCAGCATCCACGCAAATACTGGTCTTCGAATAGAAAGATCAGAAAGGGTCATAAAAAGTCATTTTTGTTCAAGAAAGCCCATGAAACAAAGCGGGTTTTGAAATCAAATATACTTATTTTTTTAGATTTTTAAAAAAGGACTTAACGGGGAGGCTGAGAACCCGTAGCCAGCGCTGAAACAAAAGGAGGAACGGTAATACCGGTTGTTGGAACGAACTGGTTTTTTGCCGGTGAAAAGCTTATCCCCGAAGTAGGGCCAAAGCGTCCCAGCCCCACGTAGGTCGAACCCAGGTAATTCGTAGATATCGATATAGTCGCCGATCCAGGACGTGTCCCTCGAATAAATTGCCCGGATCTAAATTGGGTATAACTCGGAAAGACCGACTCCCGGAGATGCCTGATCCCATGTAAGCCAGCAGGATAACTTTTATAAGAAGGGAATAGCGGATTTTGAGCCTTGATTGTCGATGCCGATCTATACAGTTTCGTCTTTTCAGTCGTAACTTTAACTTTCGGTCCACGGCCAAGTCCACTTCCTCTTCCCCCTCGTGCAAGACTCAAAGAAGTAAAAATGTGAAACAAAAACAAAATGATAAAAACTTTAAAGAATAAAAGCGGAATCTTTTTCACAGGGACATTTTCTTCAATCACCCTTACCTACAAACCATGGAACAAAAGAAAAGTTTCGAAGATTTTCCCTAGTCTTTAGTTGTCAGATTCTGCTCCCATTTTCGGAATGCCTCCCTTAATGTTTCTCTTGCTCGAAAAAGAAGTGATTTTGTCGCCGGAACACTCACCCCAAGAATCCGGGCTATTTCTTCGTAGGAAAGATCTTCATAACTTTTCAAAATAACGGCCATCCTTTGGCGCGGGGGCAACCCATCTATACTTTTTTCTATCCATTCCATCTGTTCTTGCTTCATCAGGTGATCCAAGGGTGAAGTCGTCGATTGATAAGTAGTAATATCTCTATCTTCTCCCTTCTCCGTGACAAGGGGAGATGACTGGATCTCTTTCTTCCGGAACTGGTTAAAAACAAGCCTTCTTAAAATGGTATAAAGCCAGGTTCTTAGCTTCGCCCTCGGCTCATAGCGGCCAGCCGCTCTATAGGCTTGAAGAAAAACCTTTTGAGTAATTTCTTCCGCCAGGTATCTATCTTTTAACATTTTTACCGCTGCACCGAATATCGCTTGGTAGTGTCTTTGGACAAGAAGGCTGTAGGCTTCGTCATCCCCTTTGGCCGTCAGTTCCATGAGCATAGAATCAGTATATTCCATATTTTTCTCCATCAATGACAGTTTATAAACCGTTCCTTCAGCGACTAATGGTTCATTTTACCGCCTCTTAAAGATAATAACAACTAAAAAAAGATCGTGGAGTTAAAAAGGACCTTTCAACCGACGGATTGTTAAGGAGAATTGATGGGTTGGGTTTCAGAGGTCCTTGAATCCAAGATGATTTTTTTAACCGGCATAGCCGATCCTTCAGGATTTCTAGGGACGGTTCCCGCGGCTACAAAAAGATTGACCAGTTGCATTCTTGCCCCCATTTCCGCCTGGAAAAGGTTTAACCTTGCGGTTTGATAGGTATTCAAAGCAACCAGGACATCGAGCAAAGCAGCAACTCCCCTCTGAAAATCATCTCTTTGAGCCGCATAGTAAAGTGCTCCCACTTCCACTTCTTCTCTCAACTGAACCACTTGGCTGATCGCCGCATTAAAAAGAGAAAAAGAAATGCGCACATTTTCGTCAGCCTGTCTTTTTAAGTCCTCTAATTGCAACTGGACCTGGTGAACCAGGGCTTCTTGTTGCCTAATGGTTGATGTATAAAGGCCGCCATTAAAAATAGGCATAGAGGTAATGACATTGACATTCCAAACATTAGGAACCGGAGGATCATGCGTTAAAAGATAAAACCCATTGACAGAAATGGTCGGCCCAAGCATACCCCTCGCCACGGCAAGGCCGGCTTTTTGTGCCCTTAAAAGCTGCACTTGGGCAAGCACATCCGGTCTAGACCCTACTTGAGCAAGGTATTCTTCCAGGTTTTTTGTCGAAGGCAAGCTTTGGGTATCCTTTATGTTGATCTTTTCAGGAGGTATTCCCAAGTAGTATGTAAGGAGGGCAAGAAACTGATTATAAAAACCCTTGTAATTTTCCCTTTGAGCCACGGTCGCCGCCAGATTGGTCTGGGTTTGAAACACGTCTGCCGGTCTTGACCTCCCAATTTTCTGCCGGAACTCCAATTCATTGACAAGGGACTGAAGGATGTCTATCTGGTCATTCAATATGGCGATGCTGCCTTCATACATCAATGCACTGTAAAAGGCTGAAGCCAAATTGGCGTAAAGGAGCTGGTAATCCCTTTCCATGTGGTAGGTCGAATAGGCAGCCGATGCCCGAGCCGCATTGAGCCGGTTGACATTCTGAAAACTATTGAAAATGGTCCACGTTCCACTAAGGGAATTCAAAGAAAAGTAGGTGCTTGGAGCTACGCCAAAGGCAATACCTCCTAAGGTTGGAGCAAATCCAACGCTATTTTGAAAACTCTGCTCGTTTAAGAAAGAAACCTGGGGGTAAAATTGGGCAAGGGTTTGGGATACGACCGCTTGTTGGGCCAGAATACCTTGATAATCGATCTTGAGCTGGTTCCAACGGGCTGCGGCCAATTGAAAACATTGGAAGAGATCGAGGGCTGTTTTATCCGCCGCTTTATAGGCAATAGGGGATACACTTTTAAGGAGCTCTTCGAGAGGCGGAGTGTAGGAAGGGGCAATTCGGCCGGGAACCGGTTGAGTTACAGGGGGAAGAGCCCTCGGTGGAGGTTTCCCTTCATCAGACGCAGAAAAAGGAGCTGCTCTATAGGTCTGTTCCTCTTCAGCCCATGATTTGGAGGAATAACCCATTATCAAGAAAAGGACTATTAAAAGAATCATGGGTCCTTCCCTTAGAATTTATGATCTTTAAAAAACTTTTCCACAAAACCATTGATGAAATACTACGATGTTCTTTTCAGTTGAAAGAAATAACTTTTCCTTTTCCCTTTTTCACTAAAATTAAAATAAAAAAAATTTCAAAAAAACTTTTTTTTCTTTTAAAAAGGTTTCTTTAGGCAAAAGCGATTGGCTTTGTTTTATTTAATTTAAGAACCCATGTCCAACGAAGAAAAATTTGATTGCCTCTCTATATTATCTGAAAAGACCATACGCCAAGGAACTCTCCAAGGCACAATTCGCTGCCAGGTTTTATCCATCAAAGAATCCACATCTAAAAACGGTTCGGTTTTCCTTGATATAGAGGTTGCAGATCAATCCGGCAACAAAAGAATCAAAATATGGCCTGAGTCTCAAGCTTATTCTGCTTTCCTCTCCTTGCCACAAAACGCTTTCATTGAACTATCCGCGATTTTTCGTTATACCCCTTTCGGCTTACAAGCTTATGCTCATGCTCTAAGAACCCTCAATCTCGAAGAAATAGAAGGATTGTTGAATACAAAGGGGAATATCCAGGTAGAGAAAGACTGGGAATTTCTTCATGCAAAAATAGCTACCCTAAAAGATCCACGCCTGCGAGTTCTCTGCCAGCAATTTCTTTTGCTCTACGGCGAGAAGCTGAGAAGAGCCGCCGCAGCAAGAGAATATCATCATAATTTTCGAGGGGGACTTCTTCGCCATGTTTGTCAAATGATCGAAGCGGCGGATGCCCTGATGCTAGCCTATCCCTCTTATAACTGGGACCTTGTCAAAGCGGGTATACTTTTCCATGATTGTGGGAAGCTTTGGGAAAACGATTTCCAGGAAAAAGGTTTTGCCATGAAAAGGAATAAGTCCGCGGAACTGATCGGTCATATTCCACTTGGAGTAGAAGTCGTCAATTCATTGTGGAGAAGCTTGCAAAAAAACGAGGAATTTCTCAATAACTCGATTCCTCCCACAGAAGAGGTTCGCATCCATCTTCTTCATTTGATTATTGCGCACCACGGTCTTAAAGAACACGGTTCTCCGATTACTCCCCGGACTCCCGAAGCTTGGATTATCCATGTACTGGATAATCTTGACGCCAAGTTAGAGATGTTCCGCTGTGCCTATGCTGAAGGAAAAGAAATTTCACCCGGAATCTTTGAAAGGAAGCCTCCTCTTGAAGGAAACCCTGTTGCCCCGCTCGACAAGTATTCTTCCTTTTCAACTCCCCCAGAACAATCTAACCCCTTTTTGGACGCCTATGATCTGCCAAAAAAGGCTTCTGAAAAGCCATCAGAAGGATAAGGGAAAGACTTAATCGATCAGCGAAATGACCTTTTCGAACCTTTCCGGGAAAAGTCTCGCCAGCACTTCTTTGTACCTGGCTTGCATTTCTTTTATTATTTCTTCACTCAACCTCGGGGGAGGAGGTTGTTTATTCCATCCTGTTTTTTCAAGATAATGCCTAAGGATCTGCTTGTCGTAATGTGGGCAACGATCTTTATCCCTTTCAAAATCTTCGCGCAGCCAGAAACGAGAACTGTCAGGAGTCATTAGTTCATCGATCAAAAAAATTTTTCCTTCTCTTATTCCAAATTCGAATTTCGTATCCAAAAGGATAAGACCTTTATTGAAGGCATAACTTTTGCCATGAAGGTAAAGTTCAAGGGTCAGGTTTTTCAGCAATTCGTAGTTTTCGCCAATAATTTCTTTTGCCGATTCTTCATCCAGGGGGAGGTCATGCCCTTGCTTCGCTTTTGTTGTGGGTGTAAAAAGAGGTTCTGGCAGTGGACTCCCATAAGTCAACCCTCTTGGCAACTTGTAGCCTCCGGCGGTCCCTTTTTCCAAGTATTCCTTCCAAGCTCCTCCCACTACATATCCACGCGCTATAAATTCTACGGGTAAAGGATCACAGGGTAGAACGCGCATTAGTCTTCCCTCCCATTCGGGAAGGTCAATTTCCAGGGGCAACTCTTCGCTGAGCAAGGCACTTGGACAGATTACAGATGTTCTCTCGAACCAGCCTAAGGCAATCTGGTTCAAAACTATTCCTTTTGAGGGAATCTCTTCTGCTAAAACACAATCAAAGGCGGATACCCTGTCTGAAGTGACCATCCAGAGTTCATTTTTCCAGTGATAAAGATCCCTCACTTTACCACTTCTTACTTTTCGAATCCCGTATTTTTCCAAGGTCTTGGATAAAGGCATCTTTTTATTTAAACATTTTGAGTATTTTAGTTATAATATTTTTTTTATATATGTAGTTTTTTATCCCCTGGCAATCACAACATAAATTTTGATTAGTTTTCCCGTGACAACGTCGCCACCTTTTGAATCTCAATTTTTTTCTCAAAGAATAAAAATCCATTCCAAGTTTTTCTACGACAAAGGGAAAAAGTTTTTTATCCAGGGAGTAAGCTATGGTCCTTTTAAACCAAGAACCGCTGAATGTTCTTTTTTTCCCCTTCCTGAAGAAGTCAAAGCGGATTTTCTTCTCATGCAGCAAGCAGGAATCAATACCCTAAGATTATACCATTTTCCCCCAGCTTGGTTTTTAGACTTGGCCAAGGAATTCAATTTGAAAATTTTAATCTCCATTCCCTGGATTAACCGGTATGCCTACTTATCCAATCTCCAATCTTTTCAAGATTTTAAAAAGTCCTTAAAAAACAAAATCAAAGCGATTGCCGGTCACGGCACCCTGTTGGGATATTTTGTAGATAACGAGATGGCTCCGGATTGTATCCGTTTTTACGGCAGGAGAAAAATAGAAAAGCTCTTATCCGATCTTCTTCTCTTTGTAAAAGAAAACGATCCCGACGCAGCCCTCAGCTATGCAAATTTCCCTCCTACAGAATATCTTCATCCCAAGCCTGTCGATTTTTACAGTTTCAATGTCTATCTTCATAATCCAAAAGAGCTGGAAAACTATCTCTCCAGGCTTCAGAATATCGCTGGAGAAAAACCTCTTTTAATCAGTGAATTTGGCATGGATTCCTTAAGACATGGAGAAGAAGAACAGGCGAATCTTCTTGAAGAACATATCCGCATCGTTTTCCAATCCGGCCTTGCAGGGACAATCCTTTTCAGTTGGACCGATGAATGGTTCGCCGGAGGGATGGACGTTGAAGATTGGGCTTTCGGACTTGTAAAAAAGGATAGAAAAGCAAAAAAGAGCTATCATGTAGTCGGCAAACTGTTTCAAAACTCTTCCCTTCCCTTGTACAAAAGATTTCCCCTCGAGCGCACGCCCAAAGTGTCTGTTATCGTTTGCACCTACAATGGAGCTAAAACCCTGACCGATTGTCTATCCTCGTTGAAACGCCTTCAGTATCCAGACTATGAAATCATCGTTGTCGATGACGGATCTACGGATCATACGAGGAAAATACTTCACCAATTCCCCGAAGTGATTGCTTTCCATCAGCCTAATAAAGGACTAAGTGCAGCCAGGAACTTGGGAATTGAAAAGGCTACGGGAGAAATTGTCGCTTTTACCGATTCAGATTGTATGGCCGATCCCGATTGGCTCTATTTTATGGTCAAAACCTTGCTCAATGACCGCTATGTTGCTTGCGGGGGACCCAACTTTTCGCCCGTTCCCAGGCAATCGATCCAAGAGATTATATCCTTGGCTCCAGGATCACCCAGCCATGTTTTATTGTCGGATACTCATGCTGAACACATTCCCGGTTGCAACATGGCCTATTGGAAATGGATATTCGAAAAAATAGGATATTTCGACCCCATTTTCCGCAAGGCCGGAGACGACGTCGATATCTGTTGGAGAATTTTGTCTTCAGGTTACCAGATCGGGTTCAATCCTTCTGCAGTAATTTGGCATTACCGGAGGTTCACGGTAAAAGACTACCTGAAACAACAGATAGGCTATGGAGAAGCTGAAGCCTTGCTCCGCTTCAAACATCCCCATTACTTTGGATCCTTGGGAAATGCCCTATGGAAAGGAAGGATATATGAACAGAACCTAAGTTTTTTTTCTTTAAAAAAATCCTCCCTTTACCAAGGTATTTTTGGGACGGGCTTCTTCCAGTTCCTTTACCCCGAAAAAGAAAGCTCCTGGTCCGCTTTCCTGAAAAGCTTTGAATACCTGTTTGTTTCTCCTTTTCTTTCCTTGTTGCTTTCTTGCTTTAAAACAACCAAACCCTTTTTATTTCTTCCCCTGCTTCCTCCTCTTCTTGCCGCTTTAAACTATACAAACAGAGTTGATAAAGAAAACAAATCCCATTCTTTTCTTTCCAAGTTCCTCCTTTTCTTTCTTGTTCTCCTCCAACCCGTAGCCAGGGGTTATAAACGCTACAAGACCTGGTTGTTTTCCAGAAAGCTTCCTCTCTCTATCCCACGGGGAATGGGCCCGGCTGACATTCTTAAATCGCTTGTCCAAAAGCCCGCTTTGCTTTCCTTCTGGTCTAAAACTGGACAGGATAGGCTATTTCTTCTAGGGGCAATATCACGAAAACTGATAAAAACAGCATCTCTATATGCCCTGGATTCCGGCTGGGATAGTTGGGACATTCATGTCTATGCCGGTCCATTTTGGGACTGTCAATTGCTCACCCTTACGGAGATTTATCCCAAGAATGAAAGAGTTATAAAAATCAAGATAAGGTTCAAGCGCACTTTCCTAAACAAAATTTCTCTTTTCCTTTTGATCCTTTCTTTATATCTTCTTTTCTTGGGATTTGGTCAAAATTCCCTTTTATTGACCCTTCCTTTGTCCCTGCTCCTGCTCTCTTTCCTATCTATTCAAAAAACGATAATAGGGATCAAGCTAAAGGAATGGATTAAGCAAACCGCCCAAGAAGTAGGGCTGGAACCGATCAATGAAGACAACAAATCAAGCAAGCCCCTCTAAAAAAAAATCTACCCCAAGCTCCCTTTTCGATTCTTTTTCCATTTACAAAAGAACTTTACCTTATTACAGGCCGTTCCTATCAAAAATCCTCTTTTGTTTCATATTGGTCGTAATTTCTGTTGGACTCAACCTATTAAGACCTTGGCCGGTGAAGTGGCTGATTGACGACGTCCTTTTAAAAGCTTCGAATTCTCACGGAGCTTTTCCTGTCCCGGTGCAAAACATAACGGTGATGGTTTTTTTGGGCTGCTTTGCTCTTTTTACGATCTACCTGGTCCACAGCGGGCTGACGCTTATTATCAATTCTCTCCTATACAAGATAGCCCTTCTGGCTCTGCTTAAACTGCGAACCGACACCTTTTCCTTTCTTCAGTATCTTCCGCTTCGCTTCCACGAATCCACGCAAAGTGGGGACATTATCTATAGGATAGCCTATGACACGCAATCGATCATGACCTTGTTTATTAGAGGAGTCAGCACTATCTTTAGCTCCCTTCTCCTTCTTGTCGGCACATTGGTAGTGATGTTAAAACTCAACTTTTACTTAGCCGTCACGGCCCTAGGAATAGCCCCCTTGTTATGGATTGTCATCGGCGTCAACACTTCAAAGATCAGGCATAAGAGCACGCAGGTGCAAGAAAAAGAAAGCAGCCTGCTTTCAGAAACTTCGGAAAGAATTTCGGCCATTCGACTCATTCAAGCTTATTCTCAAGAAGAAAAAGCTATAGCTTCTTTCAAAAATGCAGCATGGAACAGCCTCAATACTAACTATGACTATTTGCTTACGACCAATCGTTATTCTCTGCTCGTTACCCTGATCACGGCTTTGGGAACCGCAATTATCCTCTTTATTGGTGCAAAAGAAGTTTTAAATGGCAGGCTTTCCATTGGCCAGCTTTGGATTTTTTTAAGCTACTTGGCTTCCCTCTATCAACCCATGGAACAGTTGAGTTATACCTCATGGACATTAGAAAGTGCTGCAAGTAGCTTGAAAAGAATTTTTGAGCTGTTCGACATTCCTAACGAACTGCCCGATCCTCCAAAAGGGATTGAACTTGAGCAGGTCCAAGGAAAAATAGAATTTAGGAATGTCTCATTCCAGTATAACCCTGGAAAGCCTGTTCTCAAAAACCTCAACTTTGTCATCAATCCCGGAGAACACGTAGCCATTGTTGGTCCGACAGGATCAGGGAAAACCACTATTCTATCCCTAATTTGTCGGTTCTATGATCCTATTGAAGGAGAAATATTCATCGATGGCGTAGATATCCGCAAGATGAAGAAAAAATCCCTGCGCCAAAATATTTCTCTTGTTCTGCAAGATACCGTGCTATTCAATACCACCGTCGAAGAAAATATCAGGTTTGGTAAAGAGCAAGCCACCCCAAGCCAAATTATCGAATCAGCCCGGAGGGCTTCCGTGGATTCTTTCATCTCTCAATTACCCAAGGGCTATCATACGATAGTAGGAGAAAAAGGCGTTTTTTTAAGTGGCGGCCAAAGGCAAAGAGTAGGTTTGGCCAGGGCTTTTTTGAGAAATGCCCCCATTCTTCTCCTGGATGAACCCACCAGTTCCTTGGACTTAAAAACAGAGCAACAACTGGTCAGTTCCCTCCTTCTCCTTATGCAGAACAAAACCACCCTGTTTGTTACCCACCGATTGCACGCAATCCATAACTGGAAAAGAATCCTCGTTGTTGTCGATGGGAAGATATGCGAAGAAGGAAGCGGCGAAGAACTCTTAAGGAAAAAAGGGGTTTATTACAAGATGTGGATGGCGGGAAACTTTTCTTCACTAACAAACTCTGGCAGTCTCTTTGAAAAAACCGTCCCCCTTTAATGGGCAGACCGCAATCTTTTTGTTGGTTGAAACTTTGCCTCCCCATGGGATATGAAGAGCCAAGCCCCAAGAAAGGGTGGGGTAGATCCACCAAGAAACAACGGCTCTATCAAGCGGGTTGCGGAGAGAGCTGGGAGCAAATCAGAAGAGTTTAAAAAGGAAGAGCTATTGGCTAGAAGACGACGGCTTTTCTTTGCCATGAATTTCTTTGATTATCTTTCCAAGGGAATCAAAGTTGTAGCCGGGTAGCATGGTCAATTCTTCTTTAAAATCTCCGGATTGGAGAAAATCGAGGAATTTTTCAACCGGGGGATATAAAGTTAAATCCTTAGGAACCACCAAGCAAAATTCCATCAGATAAAGAGGAATAAAATCCAAGCCTAGGAATTCTGCACAAGCCCTTGAAGTCAAAGCAACGTCGGCAAAACCATAGGAAACGGCTCGAGCCACTTCAAATGAAGAAGGCAGTTCCACCGTATAACCGTTTAGCTGATGAGGAGATATATCCGCTTCCGAAAGGAGATGGTCAAAGAGTATGCGAGAACCCGATCCATGATCCCTGTTCACAAAACGAACCTCTTTGCGGAGAAGATCTTCAATTTTATAAATTTTTAAGGGATTTGCTGGCTGCACAGCAAAACCTTCTTCCCACTGGCTGAAAGAAAGGATAAACCCTCCCGTTCCCATTAATGCTTCAGTACCGCTCTCAACATTGTTCTTCGGGTATTCCTTGGGAAAATGGAATCCGCCTATATGGGCAAAACCGGATTTCATAAACTCTAGAGCCTTCAGGCTCGACTGCCTAACCCACCAGAGCTTGAAATCCGAATATCGAGATAGGCGGCTCGAAAGTAAGCCTAAGGCAGGATCGCACCCGAGCAAAAAAACCTGTTTTTCCATTTCAGAATAGGGAAAAAGAAGCCTTAATTGCCTGTTATTATTGACAAGAGAAGGGAGGCGTAAAGCATTTGCTTCGAAAAAGCCCAAGGAGGTCTCAAGGGAGGTAGACGGCCACGCGATTTTCCGGCCCCTGACCTCTCCCACTACGTACCTAGTGGATATTTTCTGATTTTCATCAACCAGGACATCCGCTTCGATAAAATCGGGGCTATAGGGAAAAAGAAACTCCACAGTTTTTTCCAAAACCCTGGCCAACCTCAATGCAACGGCCGTATTGGGAACGTAAAGTCCATTTTCCATCGCGTGAATAGTCTGCCTACTTACTCCTATTTTTGCAGCCAGTTCTTTTTGAGACAAGCCCTTGCCAATCCTCGCCAATCGGAGAGGACTACTCAAGGTATTGTTCAAGAATAATTTTTTGGGCATGGATTCAAGCCATCAAATTTTTATAGAAATACCCTTTCTTAAAAATGTGGGCAGATCTAAGTTTTCCCCTTTATGGATCGTTTTATAGCTTTTTTCAAAAATTCCCGCTGGAAGTTCCTCCTCTTGAATTTTCTTTTCATCAACACCTTCAAAAGACCGGGCATTTTCTTTTTGGATATTTTCAAAATGATCAAGGTTTTCTTCTGTTTCTTCTCTAAAATAGCCGCTTAATCTAGAACTTCCTACAGCTACAAATCCCGTTTCCTTGCTTTTTTCTTCTCCTTCAACCAGGGAAACATAAAATTGCTTAAATAAGTTCTTCCCCCTTATTTTCATATCCGCTTTATCAACCTGTTTTCCGGACGGCGGCAGAAAAAAACAAGCCCATGCCGTTTTTTGATCCAGGGCAGGATCTTGGGCTGATTGGATAAAGGGCTGTATAGAGCTGAAAAGATCTTCTGTGTGCAGGGAAAAAGTATAAAAATCTTCAATATAAAGAAAGTCGGGAAAACTTTCTCTATCAAAGGAATCTTGCTTGGTTTCTTGAACGAGATTGTACCAACAAGAAATAGCAGAACCTACCTTTTTATTAAAATTCCTGTAAAGTCGGCGCCGGTCGTCTTCCGGTCCAAATACATTCTGTGCTCTATCATTGGAAAATAATATCAATCTCAGATCCGTTTCCTGCAGGGACTGAAGAGTATCCCTCGTTATTTTCTGCCGCAACAATGTTTCTGAAATAAAAGGAAGAAAACCTATACAACTCATGATCACCTTTTTTTGCTGAGCCTTCTTGGAAAAAAAACTTAATCCCGCACTTCCCATCCCTCCTCCAAGGCCGCATAAAACAAGCAGATGATCACAATTGTCCAAAATCTGCTCGATGAGCTCCGCTTCATCCTCCAGGATAACTTTCGCAAAATCGACGTCCCCTTTAGATCCCTCTCCTTTTGCCCTCGTTTTTCCAAGGAGAACCCTGTAGTCAGCCAGACTTCCCTCTACACAGCAGTAATCAGAGTCCAGAGCATAAAAAAGACCCCTTTTTTCTTCGGTCAGTATCCATTCATCAAGGAGATTTATTCCTGCCCCTCCTATCCCAACGATAACGGTCTTCAACAATACCCTCCCTTCCTTCATTCTCAATTATAAAGGAGTCCTGGAATTAATTCAAAAATTTAATATTTCCTAGAATTTTCATTAATGAAGTTCTCATCTTATCCAAAGGACCTGCTTTTATATTTTCGAGTTCAAATACCCGGGCATACCTCAGTAAGCCAAGAACGGTATAAAGGTCTGGTCGCTGCACGTAGGATTGGTCTCCCTCAAAATGAAGGGGGTCTGCAATCTTCACGGGGTGACCAAAGATCTCTTGCGCCAGCTCCACTATCCCCTCGATCATGCTTCCTCCACCCGTAAGATAGATATCTCCAGTAAAATGGGGCCAAAAAGATTGACTTTCCAAATCTTCCTTAATAATTTCGAATATTTCCCCCTGTCGAGCCTTCAATATTTTTACTATGGTATTATAAGGCACCAGTTTTTCTTCAGAAAGGGATTGGCCGCTTAAAGCAACCCTTTTTTTTAAATATTCTTTATCGGAACGATAGGATCCAAAATGTCTCTTTATCTCTTCAGCTTGGGGAAACGGTATTCTTAAAGCTAAGGCTAAATCGTTGGTCAAATGATCCTGTCCCACCCCTATAACCCCTGAATGCACAATAAGTCCCCTGTGATATACGATGTAATCCGAAAGGCCGGCTCCCAGATCAATAACGATGGCTCCCCGTTTCTTTTGATCACGTGTCAACACAGCTAGGGCCGTAGCAAAAATGCTCAAGCAATAATGGCGTACGTCTATAGAAAGCTCCTTTACACATCGAATGGTTGTTTGCAGCCGTGTAGCTATCCCAGAAATTAAATGGTATTCTGCAGCCAACTTTTTTGAAAAAAGCCCTACCGGGTTTTCTGTTGCCGTTCCATCATCTAGATAATAAGTTTTCAATAAATCGTGCAAAAGAACCTGCCCTGAGGGTAAAGTTTGATACCGAACAAGATCACGAAGCTCGTTCAAATGCTTTTGATCTATCCGATCCCCCTCCTCTCCAAGGCCAATTACCACTTTAGAATTAAACGAACGAATGTGGGCTCCACTGACGGCTAGGTACACTTCTTTGATTTCAACATTAGTTTTTGACTCCGCTTCCAGGAGCGCATCCTGGATCGATTTTTGAGCCAATTCGAAATCAACGATTTCTCCTTTTCTTACATGCAAGGAAGGAGCTTCAGCAATCCCTAGAAGATAAAGTTCACCCTCTTTTTTCAGCTCCGCCACCGAACAAGCTATTTTACTGGTTCCAATTTCCAAACCGACAAGAATCGGCCACTCTTTTTTCCAAAACATTCTCTTTGTTATGAATAAAATTATTGAAAGATCACAGGCACATTCTGATCAGGCGTTAAATCAACCATAGAGATCTTTCGCCCATGACTCTGAGAAAAGGAATAAATCTTTTGAAGTCTATTCAGCTGATCCATCAAATGGTCGATCCGAAATGTCAATCTTACCCCGTCCCGTGTTATTAACCCGATTGTAAATGGTCTTGAAACATCAATGATCTGCGGTTCAAAAGTAAAGTGAAGTGGAGAGTTCCCTAAAATATGAAGAAGATTAATCGCCGCGGAAACCTCCGGTTCTTCAATCCTTTTTTTCGTTTCTACGGCTTTTAAAGGTATTCCTACCATTTCGGGCAAGGAAAGAATATCCTCCCTGTTTGCCGTTAAAAAAGGATATCCTTTTTCATCAAGACAATATTTTTGATTGGGTTTTGATTTCATTGCAAGTTTGACAACGGGTTTCCTTTCCCAAACTCGAATGAGAATACGATCGGGAAGTTGTCTGCGGATGATAGCCTTATCCACCTCTTGAATAGAGCATATATTCAAAAAAATGTCTTTTAAAGAAATGTCAAAAATGTTATCTCCCAGCCGTATTTTCGAGGTCTGTATGATTTCTTCCTTGGCAATTCGTCCCGTTCCAATGATCTCTACATCTATCTTTTTAAGCGCATAACCGGAACGAACCAAAAGTTTGCTTTTGATATATGACCAAGCTTGAATCCCGCCAACAGCCATTACCCCCATAAGAATCATAAACAACACGGATCGCAACAAAATCCTGATCTTATTTTTTCTTCGTGAATCTGTTTTTAAAGCTTCAGCATCTAAAACTTCCATTCTGGGCTTTTTAAGCCGGTTCTTTTTTTTCCTTTTTCCCTTTTTGATCAAGTTCATCTTTTTTTCTCCCTGTAAATTATCGCTTATCCATGGGCTTTCCACCTAAGGTAAGAAATCTCCAGGATTTTTTCGCAAAGTTGGGCAAAATTCATGCCGGAAGCTTTTGCTGCCATCGGGAATAAGCTTGTTTCGGTCATTCCCGGTATCGTATTGATTTCTAGAACCCAAGGAATGCCATTATCAGAGAGGATAATGTCTACTCTTCCATATACAGAGCACCCAAGCACATTGAATGCATCAAGAGCCGTTTTCTGTACCGCCGATGTTTGATCTACGGTTAAGGGAGCGGGGCAAAAATAGGTTGATGCTCCCTTGGTATACTTATGGTGATAGTCATAAAACCCCTCTTTTGGTTTAATTTCAACAACGGGAAGGGCTTTTCCATCCAGAATCCCCACGGTTAATTCTTTACCCGTTATCAGCGCTTCAGCCAAGACCACATGGTCGTATTGGGTCGATTTTTTAATGGCTTGATCCAGCTCTTTAATATCATAAACGAACTCAATGCCTATGCTCGAACCTTGCCGCGAGGGCTTGATCACGTAAGGGGGATCAAAAGGGATTTTTTTTCCATCTCCAACGACACAAAAAGGAGGAGTAGGGATACCTCCCTTGATGAAAAGGGTTTTGCTCCAAGCTTTATCAAAAGCTTTTTCGCTCGAGGAAGCATCACTTCCCGTAAAAGGAATGCCTCGACGCATTAAAAGCCTCTGTATTTGTCCATCTTCTCCAAATGAGCCATGGATGCATAAAAAGCAGATTTCCGCATCCCTAGGGATTTCGAACTTTTCAGTTGTCACGTCAATGGAACTGATTTCGTAGCCGAGAGAAGAAAGAGCATCTTCAACGGCCTTTGCGGTTCGAAGAGATATTTCCCTTTCTTCTGAAGGTCCTCCTTTTAAAACAGCAATGTGCCTGGGCAAAGCGGGATTCATCTTTCTTCTCCTAAAATCACCACCTCTGTTTCCAAATTTATTCCTCTTTTTTCAAGCGCCACCTTTTGGATCAAAGCAATAAGCTCTAGAATATCTTTAGCCCTAGCCCCTCCATCGTTGACGATAAAATTGCCATGCTCTTCAGAAACGCGCGCTTTACCTATAGAAACATTTTTCAATCCCAGCTCCTCTATCAATTTTCCAGCCGGAATTTCTTTTGGATTTTTAAAAATACACCCCGCACTGGATCCGGCGGGTTGCGTTTCTACGCGTTTTGAAGAAAATTCTTTTAACTGCCTTGCAATGAGCTCCCTGTCCATCGGTGTAGCGATGAGCTGCGCTGAGAGAGCGATATGGGTTTCAAAAAAAGGGACTTTTCGATAATAAACCTCAAGATTCTCTCGATCAATTTCTCCCCTGTTCCCCTTCAGGTCCATAAATCTTACCCGTTTTACCACATCCATGATCGCCCCTCCCATAGCTCCCGCATTCATTCTTAATGCTCCACCTAAACTTCCGGGAATTCCTTCAAGAAATGAAAGTCCGCCAAGCCCCTGTTTTTTCGCCTCGTAGACTATTGTCCTCAACTTGGCCCCACTGCCCGCATAGATTGAATTACCGCTAAAATGAATACTACAGAAATGGGGATGACCTAGGTGAATGCAAAGTCCTTTTATACCCCCATCGCGCACAAGAAGATTCGTCCCCCTCCCAATCAAAACCACAGGGAGATGATTTTCAGCGGCAAAACACAAAAGGGTTGAAAGATCCTCTTCTGTTGCCGGTTCTGCCCATATTTCAGCAGGTCCGCCAACCCTCAAAGTCGTATGCCTGCTTAATGGCTCATTCATCAACAGCTTCGTCTCGGCCGATACCTTTGTCTTGAGTTCTTCAATCATATGCAGATACCTCGCTAATTTTTCCGCCGTTTTATAAATATCTCCAGCCCCCAGGGATATAATGGTATCTCCGGGTTGAATAATCGATAGCGTTCTGGAAGCTAGCCGGTCCAGATCTTTTTCAAAAAGAACCGCCGGATGTCCCTGTTCCTTTATTTCTTTTGCTAAAGACCATCCATCAATTCCATTTGAGGGTTCTCCAGCCCCAAATATTTCCGTTACAACCACGACATCGGCATCATGGAATGCATGGGCAAAAAGGGGTTTCATCGTTTTTATACGACTATACCGATGAGGCTGAAATAGGGCTACCGTCCTTTTCCCTCTGCCTTTTGCCGATCTCAACGTGGCTTTTATTTCCGTTGGATGATGGGCATAGTCGTCTATGACCTCGTAATCTTTCCCTTTATATTTCAACTCAAAGCGTCTTTTTAATCCAAGAAAGCGAGAGAGGCTACTCGACGCAGAAAGGGGAGAAATGCCGATTGAAGTTGCCATTGACAAAGCAGCAAGGGCGTTTTGAACGTTTTGCATGCCTGGGATTTGAAGCTTTATGTTACATAACCTGTTTTGTTCTCTATACACCGGGTATCCCTGTGAGGCGCCTTGAGAATCAATCCAAAAATCCGGTCCTCTTTCTTTTAAACTATAGCCAAAGGCTTTTTTATCTGCTCGATAAAGGAGTGTTCTACAGTGAGGATCATCTTGATTAAAAATGACTATATCTTGGGTTCGGGCGATCATTTCTTTAAAAGCCAAAAGGATAGCATCGATATCCGAATAATAATTGAGATGCTCTTCTTCGATATTCAAAACAACGAGATATTGGGGTGAAAAATAAAGGAAACTGCCGTCGCTCTCATCCCCTTCGATAACCATGTATTCACCCCGTCCTAAGTAGGCGCTCCCTCCAGGAGTAAGAGTCTCTGCCCCCACGTAAAATGAAGGATCCAAACCACAATCTTTTAAAATCCATGCGATCATTCCCGATGTCGTACTTTTACCATGCATCCCCGTCACAAGAATGACTTTTTTGTCTAAAGCAAGAAGGGATAGAAGAAAAGCCCGCTTGACAAGGGGTATCCCCCGTTGCACGCACGCTCTATATTCGGGATTGTCCAAGGGAATAGCCGAAGAAAAGCAAACCAAGTCCGTTGAAAGGACATGCCTATGATCGTGATAAGGGTAAAAGTCCATACCCAATTCTATCAATCTCTGCACTTTTTCCGTCGGCTCACAGTCTGAACCACTGACGTGATAACCAACTGAAAGCAGTAAATTAGCCAGGGGAGTCATCCCGCTCCCACAGACTCCCAATAAATGAATTTTCGATTCCTTGTTTTTCAAAATGTTTAAGATTACTTCCTTCTCTTGAAAAGACATCGTTCAACTATCTCCACTATTTTATCGGTTGAATTGGGCTCAAACATCACCTGAGCCCTCCTACCCATTTCTTGGGACAACTGGCGATCATCCAATACCCTCTTTAGAGTTTGAGAGAGAATTTCGGGACTTACTTTTGATTCTTCAAAAACAAAGGCCGCCTTAGCCTTCTCCAAAACAACCGCATTTTTTTTCTGATGATCGTTTGCCGCATAAGGATAGGGAATAAGAATACTCGGTAAACCAAAAGCACAAATTTCAGTCAAAGTCGTTGCACCAGCTCTACTTATCACCAGGTCCGACGAACTGTAATAAGTTGCCATTCTATGTGAAAAGGGTTCTACCAGGGCTTTATAGCCAAGATCATTATAACTTCTTAAGCATTCTTCATAATCTTTGGAACCGGTAAGATGAACAAATTGGATTTGGTCTTTTCGCTCGAGTAGAAAAGGAAGAGTTTTAAGAACAAGTTGATTTAGGCCATGGGCTCCTTGACTGCCTCCGAAAATGAAAAGAGTCTTGCGGGCAGGAGATAAATCCAAGCTACGGCAGGCTTCTTTTCTATCGCTTTTGACCATCTCCTTTCGCAAAGGAATGCCTGTAAAGATCTTTTTAGAGGGAGAAACGTTTATTTCACACTCTTTCATGCCTAAGAGAACATATTGAGCAAACCCGCTGAAAAGCTTTGTTACCAATCCAACCGTAGCATTAGCTTCATGGAGAATTAAAGGTAATTTTTGTTGTAATCCCAAATACAAGGGTATTGCACTAATAAAACCTCCAAAAGCTAAAATGAGATCTGGATTAAAAGTTAAAAAAATGGAATGACACTTTTTATACCCCCTGAAAAGTTTTAAAGAAAAGGAAAATATTTTTTTTGAAAAAAACCCAGGCCATCCCATTACAGGTAAAGACTGCCAAGCGATGTTGTTTTTATTTTTTATAGCTTCCTTGTCGACCTCTTTTTCTGAAAGGATAAGTAAGGGGTTATGCCCTATTTCCATTAGTTTTTCAGCTACGGCGATCCCTGGGAAGAGATGCCCTCCTGTGCCTCCACAGGGAATCAAAATATTTCCACCTTTCATAATCACAGATTAATAGAACGTTGGGCTCCTTTCTGCTCAATATAAATGCGAAATTCAAAAGAGCGCTGACGATGAATATTCAAAAGGATGCCTACTGAAATAAGGCAAAAAAGGAGATTTGAACCTCCGTAGCTTATGAAGGGTAAAGGAAAACCCTTGTTGGGAAGTAAGCCCGTTACAACCCCTAAATTAAATAGCGCTTGCATTCCTATCAATGAGGTCAGAGCCGTACCTACCATAAGCCCTTCTTTGTCGGGCGCAAACAAAGAAATCCAGCCCGCCGTTAAAACAAAAGCAAGATAGAGTCCAACAATCAAGAGAGTGGCGATAAGCCCCAGTTCTTCTCCGATAATGGGGAAAATAAAATCGGTCGTAGACTCGGGTAAATAAAACATCTTTTGGCGGCTATTACCCAACCCAAGCCCGGTCATTCCCCCAGAACCCAGGGCGATCAGAGACTGCCACAGTTGGTAGGATTTACCCTGGATGTCTTGATCCATGTTGAGAAATGCCATGAGTCTTGACCTTCTTTCGGGCATGATCAAGCCGACAGCCAGGACAACGAGAATACCCGATCCCAAGGTGGGCAAAATAAACTTCAATGGATAGCCATCCAAATAAAGATAGAGAACATAGAGTAAAAGGTAGAGAAAAGCGGACCCCAAGTCGCCAGAAATCATTAAAAGGCAGATGAACAAAGAGACTACCACAAAAGCTACCAAGTTTGGAGAAGCGAAAAGAAAAACTCCCTGTTTTTTCTTCGCGATCATATGGGCAAGAAAGAGGGAGAGAAAGATTTTAGAAAATTCAGAGGGTTCAAAATTGAGTCCTCCAAGTGAAATCCAGCGAGACGAACCATGGACCCTGTGCCCGATCCCGGGTACAAAACAGAGCAAAAGAAGAAAAAAACCAAAGCTCAAAAGCAAAAACGAATTGTCGATCAGCCTATGGTAATCAATAAAGCTAAAAACAAAACAGAGTATCAACCCCATGGAGATCCACAGAAATTGACGAAACATTAAGCTGGAAACCAGGTTTTCTTTCCCTAGAATGAACTTTCCAGAAACGCTAAATAAGGCGACAATACCTACAGTAAGCAAAGTCAATGTTAATCCAAAAAGTAAAAATCCAGAAAACTGGCTTATTTTTTTTGTTTTTTGATTGAAAAGGTCTGATTCTAACCTGTGCATGCAATATTTTAATTCTGCTGGGTGGGATTTTCAGAAGGGCGTGGATTCGAAGGAGGAGGGGCTTGTTTTTCCTGGTTAACTTTAGGATAAGGTATGATCAAGTCCTGGCCTATCTTTAGCTTTGTCGGATCTTTGATCTGGTTTGCATCCACAATTTCTTTGACCGAAAGATGGAAGCGCCTGGCTATTTTCCAAAGGCTGTCCCCTTGCCTTACCGTGTATATCCTTTTGCCTTCAGCTTCCTTGAGAAGAGCTGAAACATCCTCCTGTTCTTTCTCTATCACAGGAACAAGTAATTTTTGTCCCGGAACCAAGGAAGCACCTAGATTGGGATTATATTTTTTTATCTCAAAAATACTTACTCTATAACGCCTGGCTAGACTCTGCAATGTTTCTCCCTCCTTGACCGTATGCATTGTCGTTTGTATGGGAGAATTTTCCAAGGATTGTTCTTTTTTCTGCTCCTGGTCTTTCTGATGTTCTTTATCCTCTTCGGAGGCAACTTTCTGCTCTGAAGGAGGAAGAAAATGAGAAGGCTGAACTTTATTTTGATTTAAAACTTTTCCCTTGGAGTGGAGTAAATAAAAGACAGAAACCAAGCCGATGATCAGCAACTGAAGTCCCAGTATGAAGAATAAAATGGCAACCACCCTCAGTCCAAAGGAAGGCTTTTTAGGAATTGACTTTTTTTCTTCCATTTTTTTTAACTTATCCATTATACAACCTTTTGAATTTGTAGCCTACCTGATTTTCAGGCTCGAGAGGGCAAGCAAACCAAAAAGCAAACTGAGTATCCAAAACCTCACCGTTACCGCGGTTTCACTCCAACCCTTTAATTCAAAGTGATGGTGAAGAGGGGCCATCGCAAAAAGCCTTTTGCCCGTTAGCTTGAAAGAAGCCACTTGCAATATTACTGATGTAGCCTCTATAACGAATATGCCTCCGGCAATAACAAGCAGCAATTCTTGGCCAAGAATGATTGCAACAACTCCCAGTGCACTGCCGATAGCAAGAGAGCCCGTATCCCCCATGAACACGGCTGCAGGATAACAGTTATACCAGAGAAAACCCATGCATGCACCAATGAGGGCAGAACAAAAGATCGTCAACTCCCCTGCCCCTTTTATGTAAGGAAGAAAAAGATAGCCGCTCATGTCCGCCCTGCCAGAAATATAGGAAAATACAGCATATACAAAAGCGACTCCTATTGTACAACCTGCAGCCAAGCCGTCCAGCCCATCGGTAAGATTGACCGCGTTTGAACTGCCCATAACGACAAGGATAAAAAAGGGAATAGCCATCCAACCTATGTCAATGTGCTTGACTTCCTTAAGAAAAGGAATAGTCAGCTTTTGAGCAAGCCTGGATGTTTCCGGATCGGCTAACAGGACAATCCCAACGACCACCCCCACTATTGCTTGAGCCAAAAGTTTTATTTTTCCAGAAATTCCATAGTGTTTTTTTTGTATCACTTTTTTAAAATCATCCCAAAAACCTATCCCTCCCATAAAGAGCATACTCAGAAGGGAGAGCCAAAAAAATTTATTCGTAGGAATAACCCATATCAGGCAACTTAGGCTCACGGCCAAAAGTATGAGTAGCCCTCCCATCGTCGGTGTTCCCGATTTGGATCCATGAAGGGCCGCAAGATCTTTCACTACCTCTTTGCCTCGGATAGGTTGACCCGCTTTCAACTTTCTTAAAAGGCTAATCATGGGCCTACCCAAAAGCCAACAAAGAACCAAAGAGGTAATAGCCGCTCCCATGGCCCTAAAGGTTATATATTTAAAAACATTCAATATCCCTAAATAACCGGAATAGTAATGAAGATAGTAAAGCATGATTTCAAGGCTAAAGACAAAGAAGCTTTTTGACTATCATGTCAAGTTTTAAAAACCTCGAACCTTTTACAAGGACAGTTACATTCCCGTTTAAAAGCTTATGCAGACAAAAAAAGGCTTCTTCCGTGTCCGCTGTTCTAAAAATACAATCGATAGGGAAAGAAGAACTCCTGAGCCCCTCATAGACATCTTCCCCGTAAGGGCCTACCACAATGACATGCGAAAGGGGTAGTCCTCCGGCAAAAGATCCTACTTCAAAGTGGGATGCCCTTGCTTTATCTCCCAATTCCCCCATGGAGCCCAATACAACGATCTTTTTGGAGGAGAAAGGATATTCGACAAGAGCTCTTAAGGCACTAAGCATAGACTGGGGGTTGGCATTATAGCTGTCGTCCAGGACAAAACCATTTTTAATAGGATGAACAGTCAGCCTTCCCTCAGGAAAAGAGGTTTTCTCAAGCCCTCTCGTTATTTCTTCGGAAGAAAGGGAAGATAAAAATCCCACAGCTGCAGCAAAAAGAGAATTTTTTGCCATTTCCCTGGAAACCGTGGGCAGAAAAACTTCAAATTTTTCTTTACGGCGGCAAATCCCGTATCGAATACCCCGTTGCGTGATCCCTATCCGGTCTAGCCAACATAGTGAATTTTGCCTGTCTCCTACCCATATGACACGTCCGGCGCTGCGGACATGCAGTCGCTTAGACCAAAAGTCATCGGTACCGAGAATCGCAAACCCGCGGGCCGAAACAAAAGTGAGAAGATCGGTCTTTTCTTGAGCAATGGCCTCAACTGAACCGAAATGGCCTACGTGGGCACTCCCTATATTCGTCACAATAACGATGTCGGGCGCGATAATTCGACTTAAAGTTGCAATTTCCCCTGGATGGTTAGTTCCCAGTTCAAAAACTCCATATTCGGTGGTTTTGTCCATCTGCAATAGAGAAAGAGGTAAGCCGATCTGGTTGTTAAAGTTACCCGAAGTACACACTGTTTTGTATTTCTGGCGCAAGACGCTCCCGACCATTTCCTTGGTGCTTGTTTTGCCGCTACTTCCTGTAATGGCTATGATCTTTGCCCCGAGTTCTTTCCTGTAAAATAAGGCGATATCTTGCAAGGCCTTCAACGTGTCCTTAACCTTGATCACGGGAACAGCTAAAGGGCCGAAACCAGGTTGCATGCGATCAACGATCACAGCAGCGGCTCCTTTGCTCACCGCATCGGGGACAAAATCCACCCCGTCAAAGTTTTTTCCTTTAAGCGCTACAAAACAATCTCCAGCTTTCAGAACTCTTGAATCCGTGCAGATGGATGAAATCCAACAAGAAGTTTTATCTCCAATAAGCTCTCCCCCCGTCCATTTGGCAATTCGCTCTATTGAGATCCTTTCCATATTCCTACCTTTGCTTCAGATGCTTTTGGACAACAAGCCTGTCACTGAAAGGATAAAAAACTCCCCCTATCTCTTGATAATCTTCATGCCCTTTACCCGCAATGCATACAATGTCCGTGGAATCAGCCAGGCATAGAGCCTGTTTAATCGCCTCCTCTCGATCAATAATCCAATGCAGCTTTTTCGATTCTTCAACACCCGCCCTCATGTCATCAAATATTCTTTCTGGAGATTCACTCCGAGGATTATCGGAGGTAAAAAAGACGATATCGGCATTTTCGGAAGCAACCTTAGCCATTCTCGGCCTTTTCAACCTATCCCTGTCTCCGCCGCATCCGACGACAAGAATAAGACGTTTAGGCTGGAAACATTTCAGTGTATGCAACAGCTTACTTAAGGCATCTTCACTGTGAGCATAATCAATAACGACTAAAAGACCATCTTTAGAATAATACTTCTCCATTCTGCCGGGGACTCCCGGAAAAAATTCCAAAAAGCTTATCGACTGTTCTAGCGGAATACCCAGCAAAAGCACCCCACCGAGGGAAAGCAAGGCATTATCAACATTGAAATAACCCAAGAGGGAACTTTTCACTTTAAAGACTTTCCCAGCCCATTCCAAGACAAATTTCGTTGAAAAGCGATCACAGGAGATTGAACCGGCCTTGAGATCAGCCTCTTTTCTCCCTTCTGAACTGACGGTGACTATCCTCATCTTTTTTCTTAATTTTTCGGCTAACAGCCTCCACTGGGGATCATCCAGATTCAGGACTACCCCTCCATCTCCCTCTTTCCCTCCACGAATATAAGCAATAAAGTTTTCTTTGCTTCTCCGGTATTCTTCCATGGTGAGGTGATAATCGAGATGATCCTGGGTAAAATTGGTATAAATACCGACTCGAAAATTTGATCCTTCGATTCTCCCCTGATCAAGAGCATGGCTAGATACCTCTACAACCGCTGCTCGACACCCTGCTTGAACCATCCGATATAACATGTATTGAAGATCGCTGCCTTCAGGGCAAGTACGGCTGGAAGGAATACAACTCTCGGTGGTGTCATAACAAACCGTACCAATAAGACCCGCTTTCCAATTTTGTTTTTCTAAAAGATACCTGGTAAGAAAAGAAGTTGTGGTTTTCCCGTTGGTTCCCGTCACTCCCACAAGAGATAGATGCTGAGATGGATTACCATAATAAAGGCTTGCCGCTTTCCCAAGCGTTCTCCTTGGATCCCTGACTTTAAGAAAAGTTACTGCTTGAGAAACATACAGGCGAGGAATTTCTGAACAAACAATCGCTCGTGCTCTTTTTTCAATAGCTTCTCCAATATAACAATGTCCATCGGTCTTTTGCCCTTTCCAAGCAAAGAACATTGAACCTTCGGACACTTTTCTAGAATCATAACTTATAGAAGTTATTTCGCAGTCAACGCTGCCGACAACTTCGAGAGGTTCCAGTGCGTATAAAAGATTTTTGAGTTTCACAATGAAAAGGAGGTCATTCTCAGTGCATCTCACTCACACGCTCTTAGACCAATCGCCTCGCAAAAATGCAGGGAATTGCCCTCTGCTATTTCTCTTGAGAAAACAACCTAACGATCCCTCGAACATGATAAAAGACAGCCTGCATTTTTCTTTTACAAAGTAGAACAATAATACAACAAAGATGCAAGGCTAATCTATGGATTTTGCTCATAAAGGATAAGGGATAAAAAGCTGCAGAAGTTATTTTTTCCAAGGCCCTTAACCGTTCATTCTTTGTCTTTTTCAATTCGTACAGCTTGAGCCGGTACACATTGGGGAGTTAAATTGAGAGCTTGAGCAATGTCTGTAGCAATAGAACTAAATGCAGGAGCTGCTACTGAAGCAGCATAATACTGTGAGCCATGAGGCTCATCCACCATGATCATAAGTACAAATTCCGGATCATCTGCAGGAAGAAAACCGATAAATGAAGAAATATATTTGCCCTTTATATAATTGCCATGAATCGCTTTTTGAGCTGTACCCGTTTTACCCGCCACGGTAAAACCTAAGACAGCCGCCTTGGCTCCCGTTCCCTTTGGAGAAACCACGGAAACGAGAGCTGAAGTAACCAATTTAGCCGTCTTTTCCGAAATTACCCTTCTTAATATATGGGGAGAGAAGCTCTGAACGATCTTGCCTTGATGATCTCTAATCTCCTTGACGATCAAAGGCTTGACTAAATAGCCATGGTTGGCTATCGCAGCCATGGCTCGAACCATCTGTATCGGAGTCACCGCAATCTCCTGTCCAATGGGGATTCTCGTTATGGAAAGCTTGGACCATAAGCGTGGTGGATGCAGGATACCCGCAGACTCCCCTTGTCCAGGTAACATACCGGTCTGCTCGCCAAAACCAAAAGCGCGGGCATACCGATAAAGGCGATTTTCTCCTAGCTCTAATCCCATCTTGGCAAAACCGATATTGCTGGACTTCATCACAATTTCTCGAACGCTGAGTATCCCATAGGGATGGCTATCGTGAAGAATTTTTCCTCCATAGAAAAAAGCTCCATTTTCACAATTGATATAGCTCTCATCCAAACTAAAAAGTTTTTCTTCAAGAACAGCCGAAAGGGTAACTATTTTGAAAATGGATCCGGGTTCCACCGGATCGGTAAGGCTTTTATTCTTCAGGGAAATCATATTCCAATTTTGCCTCTTGTTGGGATCAAAAGAGGGTCTTTGAGCCATGGCTAGAATCTCTCCCGTTTTGGGATTCATGACTACAGCGACAATGCCATTAGGGGAAAACTCCTTTTCAATTCTATCAATGCCTTCTTCAACAATATGCTGGATAATGCTATCCAGCGTTAGGCTAATGTTAAGTCCATCTACCGGCTTGACTTCTAATCCCCTATAGGCAGCAATTTCTTTTCCAAAGACGTCTTTTTCGATCCATCTTTCTCCAGGAGTACCTTCTAGAAAGGAGTTCAAAGCTTTTTCTATCCCCGAAGCTCCCTTCCCGTTTTCATCCAGATAGCCGATGAGTTGTGCCGCCTCCCTGCCACAGGGGTAAATACGGCTGTATTCTTCTTCGAACGTCAAAAAACGTTGTGCGGGGAGCTTTTTTTTCTTCCATTCTTTTAGTTTTTCTCTTTCGAATTCTTCGAGTCGTTGCATCTTCTCTTCTTGAATTCCTTTCGCCAAAAGGTAAGCCCTATCCATTCTTCGAAAATTCCGCAGGAGAGCATCTTTTTCCATGCCTAGGATTTGTTCGAGCTCTTTTATGGTCAGCGGTGGCTCTTGAACGTTCATCCCATCGAGCCGAACACGGTAAGTCAAAAAACTCTGGGCCAGGGGAACATTTTTACAATCTAAAATTTGTCCTCTTTTTGCAGGAAGGATTTTCCGCAGAGTATGGACGGTGGTTGCCATACTGAGATATTTTTCATGTTCAAAAAGCTGGATGTGAACGAGTCGTAAGGATATGACGGTAAAACCCAGACCAAGTGCCGCAAAAACCGCCAATGCCCTAAACCGGCAACTATCCTTCGAGGGAGCTTTCTTTATTTCCGGGGTATGTAAAAAGAGGCTACTCATTGCCGGCGAAGAAATCGAGAGAAGGAGTTTCTTCCATCATAATCACTTCCAATTCCGATATTTTGACCAATCCAATTTTCCATTCTTTGAGCCTGTTTTCTAATTCCTGTGGAGAACTTCCCTTGGCAAACATCGCTTCTAGCCGGCCATTTTTCCTTTTTATATCCGCCAGTTCTTCTTCTTGAAGTTTCATCTCTTCTGAAAGGCGAAGAACCCTGTTTTTCAAATAAAGGAATTCCACTCCGCCTAACATCATGATGAAGAGGGTCATTATCCAAGTAAACATCACGGTCAACTTGACCGAATGACGACCTTTAATCCTGTTTTTCATCTTTACTCCTTCTTTTTATTTTTGCGATCGGTTCCTCCTCTATAACCCGCTTTTCTCTTCCAAGGGAATTTTCCAGGCTATCCTTAATCGTGCGCTCCGGGACCGGGGATTGTTTTTTCTTTCCTCTAAAGAAACGAGGACTCGTTCCACTTTGTAAAAAAACATTTCCCTATGATTTTCTTCCTCAGCAACCCCCTCTCCCTTTTTCGGTAAGCAATGGCTGCGCATAAATTCCTTGACAATCCGATCTTCAGCCGAATGAAAGCTAATAACGGCAATCCTGCCTCCTCCTTTTAAAAGTTTTGTTCCTTCACGTAGAGCTTTTTCCAGATGCTCTAGTTCTTCATTAACCGCGATTCTCAACGCTAAAAAGGGTCTTGTCGCTGCATTGATCTTGCTTTTCAAAAGCCGTGCCCTTGTAACGATTTCTAAAAAATCCCCAACTTTTTTGATAGGCCCGGTAGAGCGAAAACGAACGATCTCGTTGGCCAGTTTTTGACTTTCTTTCATGTTGCAAGCCACGGAAAAAAGCTGGACCAACTGTTCTTTACTTAAAGTGTTTAACAAAGCCGCACCCGTTCTTTCCCTAGTCCTATCCATTCTCATATCCAAAGGGGCGTCTGGAAACTGAAAACTGAATCCCCTCTTTGGATCTTTTAATTGTCCTAGTGAAACTCCAAGATCCAAAAGTATCCCATCAACAGCTGTCCAACCCATTTGAAAACAAGCTTCCGCCATTTCCGAAAAATTCTTTCGGAAAAAGTAAAATTCTTCCCCTTTTTCTTTCAAAATTTCGGCTCTCTTTTGAGCATCCTCATCCGTATCCAGGGCCAAAACCTTACAGCCTTTGTCAAGTAGAGCGGTTGTATGCCCACCATATCCAAAAGTTCCGTCAATCCATTGTTCGTCTCTTTTCGGAGAGCAATGTTTCAAGAACTCCTTGAGCATTACGGGAATGTGGCTCTCTACTTCTTCGGTTTTCCAGCTCATTATATTCTTTTCTTCTCATCAGGCTTAAACTGCAAAAATTTAGTTCTTTCTTTTCATTTTTGGCTTCGCATTTACAATCCCATGCTCTCTACAGCCTCTTCAAAGGAGGTGATTTTTACTCCGCTCTCTTTCCATTTTTTCTGGTCCCAAATTTCAAAATGATCTAGTCTTCCTACCAGAACCGCTTCTTTCTCAATTTGGGCGTGTTTTCTTAATCTCTCTTTGATTGAAATTCTGCCTTGTTGATCCCAACATACCGCTTGGGATAATTGAGCCAGCAGTTCCAACTGTAATCGATTGGGATCCTGCAACCTCAAAGCTTCTATTTTTTGATGTATTTCTTCCATCCAACTCTCGGGATAAACTTTCAAATGGTTAAACTTGGAGGGAAAGACAAATAGCCTGTTGTCGTAACCTTCTTGTCTCCATTCGGAAGGAACGGTTATTCTGCCCTTTTCATCAAAAGCATGTTCAAAAATATCGGTATACGTTGCCCATTTTTTACCCATGCTGTCATTTTACTCCATTTTCTTCTATTATTTCCCATTTTCCTCCACTTTATTATCTAACATGACTCCCTTTTTTTGTCATTTCTTTTTTCTATTTTTTTCCTCTCCCAGTTGTTCTTTTATAAGACAACTCTCCAAGATACCGACCGTAGAGGAGATCCAGGTTAAAAATGCTCCTCTTTTCAAAGAAAAATCTTTAAAGAAAATCGTTGTTCACTCATCATAGTCGCTATGGGAGATCAATCACTTTTGCCTTTCCATCCCTCTCGTTTTTTTGACCTTTCTCAAACCAGCCATCCTCTTCTGTTCAAAGAAGTTGAAAATGTTTGGCTTGTCCTTGAAAAAATCAAAGTTTATTTAGAAGAAATTCTCGTTCCCGGTATTCATGGAAACATCCCCGGGAATTGTTACGTCGGTCAAAAGGTTTTTATCGGAAAAGGAACGCGTGTTTACCCTGGAGCGGTGATTGAAGGTCCAGCATGGATCGGGGAAAACTGCTCAATAAGAGCGGGTTGTTTTATAAGGCAAAATGTCATTGTAGAGGAAGGCTGTGTTCTAGGCAATTCCTGTGAATTTAAAAACTCTTTTCTTTTCAAAAATTGCCAAGTTCCTCATTTCAATTATGTCGGAGATTCGATATTGGGACGGCAAGTCCATTTAGGCGCTGGAGTCATTTTATCCAACCTGAAGCTTAACGGCACCGAAGTCAAAATAAAGCTCGATGATAAAATTTACTCTACGGGTTTAAGAAAATTCGGAGCGATCCTTGGAGACGAGACCCAAATAGGGTGCAACGCCGTGCTCAATCCAGGATCGATCATCGGTAAAAAAACGTTGATTTTTCCTGGAGTAATCTGGCATGGCATCCTGCTATCGGAAGGCAAAGTCATAAAGAATAAACAGGAACTGGAAATTCTTTAAAACTCAATTTTATATTCTTTTAGAGAAGATAAAAGCCAGTAACCAAAAAACCAGTCCAAGGGCCAGGAACAAAGAGAAAAGCTCTTCTTTTTTAGTCACGACTACCGGTTCAAAAGGAATCTTTTTTTGAGCATCAATAGCCTGAAAAGCTGAAACAATGGCATTGCTGTCCGTGGCTCGAAAATATTCACCTCCCGTTAGTTGGGCTATATTGCGTAAAAGCCCTTCGTCCACCTCTGAAACAACGGTCTGACTTCCGATCTTTCTTCTTTCTTCATCCATCACGGGCATCGTCACTTCTCCATTTATGCCAGCGCCAATGGTAAAAACAGGGACAGCGGCATGGGCTGCCAGTCGTGCAGCCTCAATGGGTGTCAGATTCCCACAATTATTGGCCCCATCTGTCAAAAGGATCAAAAAAGATCCGATTTTTTTTCTTTCTCCGGATTCCTTTTTTCCTTCTAGACGACTCAAAGCCAAACCGAGGGCATCTCCGATAGCCGTGCCATCCTCAATGGTTCCTGCCTGTAATTGATCAATTTTTCTCTTTAACCAATTGTGATCAAAAGTGAGTGGGCATACGGTATAAGCCCTTCCTGCAAAAGCAACCAGGCCAATACGGTCGTTTGTTCTTTTATCCAAAAAAGTTTTTACCACTTCCAAAACAATGTCCAGCCGGCTAACCCTCTTTTGGTCAATTTCATAGTCTTCAGCAAGCATGCTTCCGGAAATATCCAGCACCAGGATAATATCGTATCCCTCTTTTCTCAAAGGAACTTTACCTTTTTCCTCTTGAGGGCGAGCCAGGGCTATGACGAAGAACAGAAAAGCGATATAAATGAAAAACAAGGAAACTCTTTCTGTAATCCCCTTGCTTCCCTTTCCCACCCATTCATAAACAAAGGGAAGCAAAAAGGGATGTTGAGTCCGTCGCTTGCGCAAGAACCCGATTACGGGCACAATTGCCAGCAACAGGAAAAAGTAGGGATAAGCAAAGGATAAGGAGCCAACCATCTTTTAAAACCTTTAAACGATCGATCGCTCTACCAAAAAATGCATCAGTTTTGGGAATAGAGGGGTTCCTAACAGGAAAGAACACCTTGAAAACTTACCGGGGAAAAGACTTTTCCAATAATTGTCTTTTTCTAACCTCCATTTTTGTTGCCTTTTTTTGATATCGGGATGAGCTGTATCGACTTTGACAACCCTTCCCGATATCGGGTCAAAAGCTAAAAAGCTTTCTTTTTGAGGCAAGGCATATTCCCATGGGTCTTCAACTCGAAACCCCAGGATTTCAAAACGCGAAGAGAGGGCGATCCATTCTCGGCAGATGGGTCGCGACGGAAAGTCTCCAAGCCAGAACATAACCGTATTTCGGGGCAAAGTTTTCAATAAAAAAGACCATGGAATAGTGAGCTGTTTTAGAGGCCATAACGAAGGAGGATCCATTGCAAACAATTTTATCATGCTCGATAGAATTTGTTTTCTTCCTTTTACGGGAGGAATGAAAGAATGACCTCCGGGATATACGTAAACGATGCAAAGTCTATGGTATAATCCTGTAGCCAAGATCGACAAATAACCGGCAATTTCCATTACCGCATCCCTTTTTGTTAGAGTCCCCGAACCAAACAAAAGCGAGGGGCTATCTTCTACAATAAGGGTCAAAATCAATTCTCTTTCTTCGACGAACTTTTTCCTATAAAGAGCACCTAGCCTAGCCGTAACATTCCAGTCAATATCCCTTATATCATCCCCAAACTCGTAAGCGACTACCTGATCAAATTCTTTACCTTTGCCTTTAAATACCGATCGATATTCTCCAAAAAAAAGATTGGTAGAAGACCTTTTAACCGTCCATTCGACGCGGTGGAGAAGCCTCATTGCTTCTTTGATCTTCTCTTTTGAAAAAACATAGTGCTTTAGTTGCATTCTTCGACATTTTCAGTGGGGATAGAAGTATTTTTGAGGATTTCTCCAAGTATATCTTCAACCGTTTTCCCTTCAGCTTCAGACTCATAGCTCAAGCCCACCCGGTGTCTTAAGCAGTCCATGTAGACTTCCTGGATGAATTGGGGACTGAGGAAGTCCGATCCCCTGATCCAGGCAAGGGCGCGGCTCGCTTGAAAGAGAGCTAATGAAGCCCGCGGAGAAGCTCCATAACTGAGCTTTTGCATTCCACCCGCTTGAATCCCGGCAAGTTCCCTGGTTTCTCTGACAAGGGCTAGGATATAACATTCGGTAATAGGGCTAACAAAAATCTTATCGATCTGCTTGCGCAGCTCGCGGATTTCTTCGGGAGAAGAAACCGGACTGACCAGCGGTTCTTCGGTGAGTTTTCCCCACAGCTTAAGCATTTTTCTTTCCTCTTCTTCCGATGGATAGTTTATAATGACTTTAAACAAGAAGCGGTCGGATTGAGCTTCGGGCAAAGGATAGGTGCCCTCCTGTTCGATGGGATTCTGGGTTGCCATGACTACAAAAGGATCGGGGAGCTTGTGTGAGGTTCCACCAATGGTTACCTGCTTTTCTTGCATGGCTTCAAGTAAGGCGCTTTGAACTTTGGCTGGAGCCCTATTGATCTCATCCGCCAAAACAATATTAGCGAAAATGGGACCAAGATGGGGGAAAAACCTGCCTTCTTTAGGTTGGAAGATCATCGTTCCTACGACGTCACTCGGAAGAAGATCAGGGGTAAATTGAATTCGCTCAAATTTAAGCCCTACGGCCTTAGCTATGGTTTTGACAAGCAGGGTTTTCGCTAACCCAGGCATACCTTCAATCAAGACATGTCCACCGGTCAGCAAACCAATGAGTAACCTTTCAATGATGGTTTGCTGTCCAATAACCGCTTTTTTTATTTCCGACAAAACCCTTTCTGCCCATTCTTGTCCTCGTGTCATACCGTTTAACTAACTTAGCGGACAATGCTGCTCCAATCAAAAGAGTTTTTGGAGTCCGGTTCATAAAACGGAATGAATAGAAAATTAATCCAATACCCGAAGAACTCTCTCATATTTTTCATAGAAAGTGGCTTAAAAATGCTATACTAGAAATAGGAGTCTTAATTAAGAAAAGTTCCGGGAAAAAAAGAAATGCAATCAACTCTTTTCTAGGACATTAAAATAGGATGGATGATGTGAAAAAGAGTATTATTAATGTGTTTTCAGCGATCCTTACTTTTTTTGTTCTTTTACTTATTACCGTCGGAGCGATTGTTACTACGACCAATTCAGGAATGGCTGTGCCCGATTGGCCTACAACGTTTGGCTACAATATGTTCAGCTTTCCTTTTTCTCGTTGGATTGGAGGAGTTTTTTACGAGCATAGCCATAGGCTTGTTGCCTCGGCCGTTGGTTTTATGACTATTATTTTATTTTTACTGCTCCTGTTTAAAGAAAAAAGAACTTGGATCAAGCTTCTAGGAAGCTTTGCCCTCCTCCTTGTTGTTTTCCAAGGAATACTCGGAGGATTAAGGGTAGTCTGGATGAAGGACCAGATTGGCATTATCCATGCAGCCCTGGCCCAGGCTTTCTTAGTTCTTGTAGGGATTATATGGCTTGCTACTTCAAGATACTGGGCCTCGGAGAAAATTGATCCCACAGCTCACGAAGACTCTCAGGGCAAAACCGCTTCTCTGTTATTTCTGTCTCTTTCGCTTATCGTTTATATCCAGCTTTTGCTTGGAGCAGCCATGCGGCATGCCCATCTTGGACTTTCGATAACCGATTTTCCATTGGCTTATGGTCAAGTTTTTCCTCATATTACTCCCGAAGAACTTTTAAAGATCAATGCAAAAAGAGAAACCCTAGGTCTTCCCCCTACAACTATCTCTCAAATTCATCTTCAGCTCGCCCATCGCTTTACCGCATTAATCATTTTTTTGCTTACCGTCTTTTCATTTTTCACACTCAAAAAGAAGGAAAAATCCGGTTTTATCCTCTTTATGGCTAGACTGTTACACATGCTTGTAGTCTTGCAGATAACACTGGGGGCTTTTGTTATTTGGACCGGTAAAGAAAATCTCGTTACTACAGCCCACGTCGTCGTTGGAGCTCTTATACTCCTGTTATCTTCTCTTGTGACAACCTTGATTTACAGAAGACAATGGATCATCCAAGCAAAGCATAAAGAATTAACCATCCCTTTCTATCCCACCGCCTATCCAGATCATAAAAACGAATAACGATTGTCATTAACCGTTGTTATGAATATCCCCAAGATTAACAATCCAGAAAGATTTCCCGGGAAAAGAGAAAATACATCCGCCTCTTTGCCTGCTCTCCAACCCCGTTCTCATACCCTGCTCAAAGATATCGCTCAATTGATCAAGTTTCGACTTACTCTATTGGTTCTTACCACTACTTTTTTTGGCTTTGTACTGGGCGCATCTGGACCATTGGATCTTGTAAAAGCGATCCATGTCCTAGTAGGGACGGCCCTTTTAGCTGCTTCAGCGGCTGTGCTCAATGAAGTACTCGAAAGTAGGCAAGATAGTCAAATGTCAAGGACAAAAGACAGACCCCTACCCGCTCACCGGTTTGATGCCATTGAAGCGGCCATAATAGCCATCATTGGAGCGGTTATCGGTTTTCTTTACCTTTGGAATTTTTCTAATCTCGTCGCCGCTTTTATTGCCCTTTTCAGTCTTGTAAGCTATGTATGCATCTACACGCCACTCAAACGCATTAGCCCTTGGAATACATGGATTGGGGCGGTATCTGGAGCTCTTCCCCCGGTCATTGGCTATGCTGCACAAAATGAGAATTTAGTGCACTCCACCCCACTTTTTCTCTTTTCCATCCTTTTTTTCTGGCAGATGCCCCATTTTTACGCGATCGCTTGGATTTATAAGAACGATTACAAAAAAGCGGGCTTTAAAATGCTTGTCGTCGTCGATTCTACGGGAAAAAAGTTAACCTCTCAAAGTCTTCTTTTTTCCTTCTTATTGCTTCCGATTTCCACGATACCCTATTTTACAGGGCACGCTGGAGTAGTTTATCTTGGTGGATCACTCGCTTTGGGACTTGTATTCCTTGGCTCTGCTTTTCTACTCCATCTTCACCGGGATTTAAAGTCGGCAAGATTACTTTTCTTTTCTTCCATCGCCTATCTTCCTTTACTCTTTACTCTTTTGGCCCTCTGCTGGAAAAACAATACCTAGTGCTGGGTGCGCCAGTATCTGCTCCTCACGATAAACTTCCCTTTCAAGGCTTTAACGCTAAAGCCTCTTCAGGTTTTTCATCCCCATCTTTCTTAGTTTTCAATACCAGCTCCATTTTCTGGAAATCGAAAGTCACGACGAAAGATTTGAAAAAACCATTTCCTACTATTGCCCCTATTGGAAACCCCTGCTTGTGATCGATTGATGGAGGAAAATCGTAGTTCTTTCCTATGCTCGCTGCAACATTCTCCATAATCATATTTCCAATCTGGATCTTCGGTACGACCGCATAAACAGAAGGATATCTTGCTCCCCGCCGTTGCCCAATAATCCAACCCCCGTAACGGGCTAAATGATATTTATGAATCATCCCCTCTGAAACGGTAAAAGTCCTGCCCACGTCCAAGCTATCCACGAGGAAAAAATTTCCTCCCTCCCCGTTGATCTTTCCTTCAATGACGATCTGCCCGCCCGGGGTCAAGTAAAAGGGAACCTTTGCCAGGACATCTTCCTCTTTATCCCCCTTCTTGGAATATTCTAAAAGAGCATTTTCTCTTTTTCTTAGAAAAAGCTCCTTTCGGGGATAATCGATGGTTATGATAAACTGGCTCATCCAATCGGTTCCCAACACCCCATTGACTACCTGGGGAACGTGCTGTGGAAAAAGATAGGTCCCCTTCCACCGGGCAAGCAAAACAGGCATGTTTTCTATTTTCATGTTGGCTATTTTCATCGTGCTCACAATTCCAGTTCTTGCTCGGATCGACCATTTTCCGGCAAAATTAAACCAAAATTGCAGGGCTATGACATCCAGTAGCCTAATATGCTCCAATTTCTTATAGAGATCTCTATCTAGGGCAGAAAAGGTGGCCCGCGTGTCCAAAAAGAGGGGGACTGTTTTCCTACAGATCGTCGTAGGAATGATAACATAAGGATAGCTCTCATTGAGCTTGACCGAAACAAAATCTTCGTGGATTTTGAAAGCCTTGGGCTCTAACTGTTCCAAGAGATTCGCCGTCCATTGTTCGCCGATTTCTCTTAGCAGGCCAGCCGCAGCTTCTAAATTTCCCTCCCTATAATAACAGATGGCCAACAGCCTTTTCATTTCTGTATCGCTGGGATGAAACTGAAGACCTTTCAGAAGAGAATACCGGGCTTTTTCCAGGTGATTTTTCATCAAGGTAATCCATCCAAGGATTTTCCATGCCCTCCAATTCTGCGGATCCTGTGACGACTCCTCTTGGGCCAAGCGAAGAGCTTCTTCAATTTTTCCCTCATGGAAAAGCCTGGCGCTGTCTGCTCCCCTCTCAAGACCGGGGAACGGACTTGAAAAGCCCAGGGATAAAAAAGAGAAAATGAAAACAAAAACCAGTCGATATAACTGCCTGCTTCGGATGCCACTTCTGAAAATAAGATCGCTTTTCAAAGGCTAAATAATGTTTATTTTTTTTGCTTTATAATCTTCAAAAAAGCAAATGAAACTTCATGACAAAAGCATTCGAATATTCTTCTTCCACTGTTTTTTTATTGATGGCGATTTGGTAACCAAACCCAAAATAAAGCTTCCAGTCATCTTTAAATCGAAATCTGCCGATCAACACTTCTGGAGTAATAAAAAGACCGGGAGCCCCGACAAAAACAAGCTGATCAATGCTCGAGGTGGAGTTAATCTCGATCGTGGGAACCACGACACCGATTTTGTACTGCAAGGCGATATTGTAGAAATAGGGAATTCCAAATTGCTTATTGGCTCCATCAGCCCATTGGGTTCCTAAATTAACCATGAAATCGAAGTTTCCCCAGCCTTTTCCAAAAAGAACAATAGGATCCCATATCCAGTGGGCCGGGTAATCGGGAAGGGTTTGTCCCAATGGAGAATGGGCGGCAAGCATAACCGAAAAGACATAGTTTTTTTGGCCCTCGGGGGAGGACATAATCCTATTTTTAATTAAAAAGCTTTCTCCAAGAAAACCATCCAGTCTTCCTTGGGTTGGGTAATAAACATATTGAGGAAGGGAAAAAGCAAACTCAAGCGTGGGCCCAACAATCAAGTTCACTCCTTTATCCGCCCCCACATTCCACTTTTTATTCCCACTAGGTAATGTTTCATCATAGACATCGTAGCGGATGCGCTGCTCAAGTCGTGGAGTCTCCGTAACAAGCGGAGTAAGCCAACGGGTTTGTCGGTTTCTTGTTTCTTCGGTCATTTTTCTCCATTTTCCAAGCCACCCCTTTCCTGCATCCGCTTCATTCATCGTTTCGACTATATCCTGTACGGCTACTTCCTCCCCCGGCCAAAAAACGGTATCGGCTTGTGCTCCCATGATAAAAAAAAAGCTTAAAAGAAGAATGAACCAGGAAAAAAGGACAAAAAAGAGGGAAAAATACAAAAAGGCCCCAAAAAAACCTTTTATCTTTTCAAAAGGAATTAAAAAATAAAAAAAATGGAGAAGATAGAAAACTGGCACTTGTTTCTCTAGGATTATTATTACAAAGGATAATATGCTTTTATAACCTTTAAATCTTTCCTTGAAAAAAAAGTTTTATTTAAATCCTCTTCTTCTCTTAGGTTTTTTCTGGGGATTCGACTTTGAATGATTAAAAAAGCATTCCTGGATTAATTCCATGGGTCAAATCTTCTTTTTTTTCTCTTTAAAACAAAAGAATACCCAAGGTCAGCATTGAAAAACAGCCCCTATCTGTGGGCCCGTCTTTTTTCCCTATCTTCGTTTAACGGCCTAATGCAAAAGCTTGCTTAGGTTTTCCATCTTTCTCTAAGGGATTGAGAGGTGGTCAGTTCAGCCCCATAAAACTTGTGAAGATATTCCAGTGCACTTTCATGTTCCTGGGTACTAAAAGCACAGACGCAATCTACAGGAATTACAATAGGATAATTCAAAAAAAAGGCATCTGCTGCGGTATGCCTTATACAGAGATGGGTATGAAGACCGACCAATATGAGGCAATCGATTTTTAAAGATCTTAAGATCAAGTCTAGGCCCGTTTCCCTAAATCCACTATAAGTTCTTTTCTCTAGAACAATATCTCCCGGCAAAGGGGCTAGTTCCTTGATCACCGAAGCTCCTTCGGATCCTTTCATGGCATGTTCTCCCCAGATGGCAATTTCTGGATCATGGGGAAAATGGGCGTCACCGACGTAAATCACTGGCTTCTGCATTGAACGGGCCATGGAGGTTAAATCTCTTATCGGGTCAATAATCTTTAAAGCTTCCCTTGCCGCAAGCTTGCCCCGAACAAAATCTTCAAGCATGTCTACAACAACTACACATGGGCTTTCCCACATGGATTTATACTCCTTTATAAAAAGTCATTTTTTAGGAACCAACTTTAAGGGATGCTTTTTTGCGTTCATGGGCATCCAGTATTTTTTTCCGAATCCGGATCTTAGTAGGAGTCACTTCAACAAGCTCATCACCGTCAATAAATTCGATCGCCTCCTCAAGCCTAAATCTTCTCGGGGGCTCAAGCCCGATGGCTTTCCCTTCACCTTGGGAACGAATATTTGTCAGATGTTTTGCCTTGCAGGGATTGACGAGAAGGTCATCCGGCCGCTTATTTTCTCCAACAACCATCCCCTCGTAAACTTCCTCACCCGGACCGATGAAAAGTACTCCTCTTTGCTGGAGATTTTCCAAAGCATAGGTCGTGGCCACTCCCCTTTCCATCGAAACAAGGACCCCGCTTTCTCTTATTTCTACTTCTCCCTGCTTGGGTCCATATTCATAAAAAAGATGACTGCAGTAACCCTCTGCCCGAGTCAAATTGATAAATTCTGACTCAAAGCCGATCAATCCTCGAGTAGGAATTAAACACTCGATAAACACCCTACTTTGACTGTTCCTCATCAGACGAATATTGCCGGCTCTTTTAGAAAGCATCTCCATTACCGCCCCTAAATTCTCCTGGGGAATATCCACTGAAAGGATCTCAAAAGGCTCATAAATAATGCCTGAGGGATCCTCTTTATAGATAACTTCCGGTCTACTCACCATCAGCTCGAATCCTTCCCTGCGCATCTGTTCAACCAGCACGGCAATCTGCATCATTCCCCTGCCACAAACTTCAAAAGTTCCCGGGATATCCGTTTCCTGAACGCTCAGTCCAACGTTGGTTCTTGCCTCTTTTTGAAGCCTTCCATAGATATGTCTTGCAGTTAAAAACTTCCCCTCCCTCCCGGCTAAAGGAGAATCGTTAACGACAATCCTCATCCTGACTGTAGGAGGATCTATTTCTATCCTGGGCAGGGGAACAATCGTTTCTGAATCCGACAAGGTATCCCCTATGTATACCTCTTCCAATCCGGCTATACCCACAATATCTCCAGCCGAAGCTTCATCGAGCTCTACTCTCTCCAGGCCTTTGAAACCCAGAATCGCCGTAACATTGCCGCGAACGATTTGAGCCGATTTTTGATGACAAAATAGAGGAGAACCGACCTTAATTTTACCTGAAAATATTTTCCCTATGGCTATTCTGCCCAGATAATCACTGTAGTCCAAGTTCGCAACCAAAAGTTTGAATGCCGGGTCAGGATAAACAGTTGGAGCAGGAATATGGGTAACAATCGCTTCGAAAAGAAGGCTAAAACCGTTTCGTTTGTCTTCATCGGTAATTTCTTTTTTCCACTCCTTCAGGGCAATCCCTTCTTTGGCTGACACATATAATACCGGAAAATCCAGTTGCTTGTCCGAAGCTTCCAATTCCAGAAATAGTTCGAATATCTGGTCTAATACCTGGATGGGTTGGGCATTCGCCCTGTCTATTTTATTAATTAGAACAAGCGGGGTGAGATCTCGGGCTATCGCCTTTTTTAAAACGAATTTAGTCTGGGCCTGGGGCCCCTCAACCGAATCAACAAGCAACAACACCCCATCCACCATTCCAAGACTCCTCTCTACCTCGCTTCCAAAATCCGCATGACCCGGTGTATCCACAATATTGATCTTGTAGTCTTTATACTGGAAAGAAGCATTTTTAGCTTTTATGGTTATTCCCTTTTCCTTTTCAAGATCAAGGCTATCCATTATTCTCTCGGCAAGCTGTTGGTTCTGCCTAAAGGCACCAGACTGTTTCAAAAGCTGGTCCACTAAAGTCGTCTTTCCATGATCGACATGGGCGATAATGGCTATATTTCTCATTTTTTTCATATCTACTTAGCAATGTAATAATAAACTCTCTCTCCTTTCTTTCTCTAAGGGTGAATTAACAGGGAAGCACCCGATTGAACTTTAAATAATTTTGCCGCCGATCCCTGATTGGATGCAATCTCAAGATAGCCGCTACTGTTATACAATACTCCAATCTTGCCTAAAGGCAACTCACTATAGGTTCTCACGCAGGGAGCAGCAAGGGTTATTTTGCCGATCTGGACGCGCACAAGATTCCCTTCTTTGATCCACGGGGCTAGACCCCAAGGAATATTCGTAATGATATTGCCATAATGATCCACGTAAAGGACCTGGGCAGAGATATTCTGGCCGATAACAGAAGCGGGAGAAAAACTCAAAAAATGGAGGTTGTCCTTGGAAATCTTTGAACCCACGTTTTGAGGTTTTCCTCCTTTACTCAAAAACGCAGCAACTGGACTGAAAACATCTCTTCCATGAAAAGTAGAGCTAGGCTCTTTGCTTTTCCACATTTCCGGCTTATCAAGGATCCATACGCTTGTTATTCCCTCCCTATCCATAACAAGACTGAAAATTCCGTTATCCGGACCGATATAAAACTTATGAGCTTTTGATTCCCAAAGAATGGCTTTTCGATCCGTTCCTACCCCGGGATCGATAACGGCAATAAAGATAGATCCCGGGGGAAATTCCCTGCTTGCTTGATCAACAATAAATGCCGCTTCTGTCAAGTTAAAAGGATCAATTTCATGGTTGAGATCTATAACCCGAGCATGGGGATCCAACGAAAAGATAACCCCTTTCATTTGCGCCACATAGGGGTCTTTTGAGCTAAAGTCGGTAATAAGTCCGATGACGGGTTTAGAATTGTTCTTCATTTCCCTTTGCTCTTTTTTGCCACATCCATGCACAATCAATATAAGGAACAAAAAAAAGCAATAGCCCTTTCTGGAATGGAAGGTAAAAATCATAAAAACATATTTTTCCACGCCCTTTAATGAAAAGAATATCCCTTTGAGTTGTCTTTTTTCCATGTTAAAAAGAATACCCCTCCCACCAGGCTCCAGAGAGTCCCAATGGCGAAGGATAAAAGCGAAAAACCGACAGCAAGCTCTGGACTTATTCCATAGGAACCAAGCAAGAGCAGAACCGATCCCTCTCTCACGCCAAGGCCAGAAATACTGATCGGAAGTGATACCACTAGCGTAATTTCTACCATGACTACAATTAAAAGCCACAAAGGCAACTGCATATGGAGAGAGAAGGCAACAAAAACAAACATGAGGATGGCTGCAAGATGAACACCCATAGATAGAATGCAGGCAAAAAAAACTTTGCAATAGGCATTTTTAAAAGCATCCAAAGCCAGCAAAATCTCTTCAAGGACCGTTTCCAATCCTTTCGTTTTTTTAAAGAAAAATCGGGATAGTTTTATACTCCCCTTCAAAGTTATTCTTAAAGAGGCCAAAAAGATAAGCGTTAAAACTGTAAGCAAGAGAAGAAAAAGGACGGCTTTTTGAACGAGCGGCTTTTCCGCAAGCTGGTTGTAAAACAACAAGCCAAAGATTGAACCAAGGACAAGAAGAACTACTCCTTCAATGAACCGATCAAAAATAATGGAAACGGACATGGCCGTCTTTTTACCAGGAAAAAGTTTGAGTGCATAATATATTCTCAGGAGGTCTCCGCTTGTTCCTCCGGGCAAGAGAGCATTAAAAAACTTCCCGATCATGGCTAGTTGAAAGGCAGTCCAGATTTTAATTTCAGTATTTAGAGCGGTGAGCAATATTTTCCAACGCAGTGAAGAAAGAAGCGTCTGAAAAGCACAAAAAAAGAAGGAAAGAAAAAGCATCCAAGGATTTAGAGTTTGGCAATAAGAAAAAAACTTATCCCAGCTGAGTTTCGAACCAAGGTAAAAAAGAAGGCTAAAGGAAACGAGTCCCTTCAAAATGAGGGCCAAAAAATTCTTTTTCTTTTTTTCTTTAGCTACAGGATCTTCTAAACATTTTAGCCCTGTCGAATTTGTAAACAGCCCCTTTGGTTCTTGATTGTTCCCCTTCTTTCTTAACTCCACCTTTTCCTCCTATTTTATTCATTCATATCGGATGAGAATCTTTCTGAACATATTTTTCGATATTTTATTATTTAGCTGTTGCGATCGCAGAAACGAGCAACTCCCTAGCGGACTGTTCAAAGCTTCTGATTAACCATCCAAGCAGCCGATTGAATTTCCGCATCGCCTAACCAGCTATGCAAAGAGAGTGGAAACACCGGCGGCAGGCAAGGACCCAGTTGGTTTTGCCGATAGGTTTTACAGCCTCGTAGCACAAGGATGGAATCATGAAAGTTCTCTCTTGAAAAAACATTCCTTTGGAAGAAAAATGGAGGATGAGTTTATTCCTCATCACCGGTTTTCTTTTCGGGTTGAGCCTAGGGGGTCTTCTAACCTATTTAGCTTTAAAACCTAAAATCGTCCTTTTCAAAACAGAACTGGAAAGACAAAGAAAAGAAAAAGAAGGGTTAATGCCCTTGGTAGATCAAAACAAAAACTTGCAGCTCAAGATTGCTTCCCTTGAAGCTGAAAAACTTGCCCAGGAAGAAAAAATAACTTGGATAACCAAGACCCAAGAAACTCTAAAGACAATGTTTCAATCGTTAGCCTCCGAGGTTTTGGAGTCCAACTCCAAGAGTATCTTGGGTCAAGTTACTTTCCATTTTCATTCTCTTTTCGAGAATTTGAAAACGGACTGGAGCCTAAAAAAAGAAGAAATTAAAAACATCGTATCACCCCTGGAAAAGGGACTCGAAGCTTTAGACAACCAGCTACAGAACCTCGAAAGCAAAAGAGAAGGAGCTTATAGTTCTCTCAGCAGCCATATAACCCTGCTAGCCGAAGCTTACAAGGAACTTCATCGTTCGGCCACAAGGCTGGAACAATCTCTAAAATCACCCCTTGTGAGAGGTTCATGGGGAGAATACCAACTCCAGCGGCTTGTGGAAATGGCAGGAATGGAAGAACATATCAGCTATTTAAATCAACCTTTAACCGAAGATAAAAGGGCCGATATGATTATCTTCATTCCGGGCAATAGAAAGATATTCGTGGATGCCAAAACACCAATGCGGGCCTATCTAGAGGCAGTTTCAGCCGATAATGAAATCCTAAGGAAGGAGAAACTCAAAGAACATCTTTCCGCGGTCAAAGAAAGAATAAGAGAGTTAAGCAAAAAAGAATACGGCCGCACCCAAACTGAAGCTTTTGAATACGTGATCATGTTCTTACCGAGCGAAGGACTTCTATCTTTGTCTTTTGAAGCAGATCCGGGCATCTTTCAATATGCTCTTGAAAGAAACGTGCTTTTGGCTTCACCTATCAATTTTCTCGCTTTGCTCAAAGCTATCGCTTTTGGCTGGCAACAACAACGGGTGACCGAAGAGGTAGAAAAGATTGCTGAAGAAATCAAAAAACTTTATGATTCTTTTATTGAACTCCTGACAACGTTAACGAAGATGAGAAAAGCATTCGAAAATACTATCGATCTTTTTAACAAGGCTTCTTCAATCTGCCAGGAAAAAATTATACCCTCAACCCGGAAAATACAATCAACTGGCTCTTTTTCCAAGGATATTCCAGAGGTAAATCCCATAGAAACAACGCCAAAGAACAGGGATTGCCCCTGAAACATTTTATTGAGAACCCTCTTTAGAGCTCGATAAAAGAAAACGGAAGAGCGGTCTTCTTTAACTTTCTTTCCTTGAAAGAAGGAAAGACCGGGGTAAAGTTGAAAACGCAGTCAATGATATCCACCTTCAATAAGCCGGAATATTTTATCAACCGGGAGTTGAGTTGGCTAGAATTCAATGCCCGAGTTCTTGAAGAAGCTGCAGATCCAAAACAACCCTTGCTCGAAAGACTGAGATTTCTTTGCATCTTTAGTTCAAACCTGGATGAATTTTTTGAAATTCGCGTTGCCGGTATCAAGCAGCAGATCGAAAATGGCAGTGCTGAACAGACGGCCGACGGGCTTACCCCCCTTGAGGTTTTCGAAGGAATAGAAAAAAGAACAAGACAACTCGTTGATACACAATACAAAATATGGGCGGAGGAAATTAATCCCGCCTTAAAAGAGCAGGGCATATTCCTGTGTAATCACAAGGAACTAACAAAATCCGAACTTGAATGGTGCAAAAACTATTTTGACAAGGAAATATTCCCCGTCCTGACACCTTTAGCCGTAGATTCCAGTCATCCTTTTCCCCAACTGGTAAACAAATGTCTCAATCTTATTTTGACATTAAAAAGATCCCATAGCCCTCACTCCTTTAATTTCGGTATTGTCCAAATCCCCAGAATTCTTCCTAGGCTGATCACCCTGCCTGGAAGCAATCTTCAATCCGGATTCAGATTCATTCTTTTAAGTGAGCTTATTGTTAATTTCTTGGATTCTCTTTTTCCCGGCGATGAAATTCAAGCGGTCAACTTCTTTAGAATAACACGAAACAGCGAGCTCTACATCGATGAGGAAGAAGCCGAAAATCTGCTGCAAACTGTTGAAGAAGAACTAAAAAAACGAAACCGCGGCAACGCGGTGAGATTGGAAATCGAATCGAGCTGTTCTAAAGAGCTGGAAAAAGTGCTTCTAGAAGCTCTTCATCTTGACTATCGAGATTCTTACCGCAACCCAGAGCCTTTAAACTTTCTTCATCTTCTTTCCATTTGTAATCATGAAGCATTTCCCCATCTAAGGGATAGACCATGGACACCTGTCATTCCGGCGGAACTCAGCGGGAAACCCGATCTTTTTGAAGTTATTCGTAAAGAGGATATCCTGCTTCATCATCCTTTTGAAAGCTTCGGAATCATTGTCGATCTCCTTCAGAAAGCTGCTGTTGATCCCTCTGTTTTGGGGATCAGAATGACTTTATACAGAACAAGTGGAGATTCTCCTATTGTTCATGCCTTGATCCGAGCTGCGCAAAACGGCAAACAAGTGACCGCTCTTGTCGAGATCAAAGCTAGATTCGATGAAGAAAATAACATCCTTTGGGCAAAACGCATGGAAGAGGCCGGAATCCATGTGCTTTATGGAATAGTCGGGTTGAAAACCCATTGCAAGATGCTTGAAATTATACGAAGGGATCCCGATGGAATCAGGCTTTATGTCCATCTCGCTACGGGGAACTATCATCCCAGCACGGCAAGACTTTATACCGATCTGAGTCTTTTAACTACAAATGTGGAGATCACCAAAGAAGTAGCTACCCTTTTTAATATTCTAACCGGGCTTTCCCGTTTTCACGGTATTGAAAAACTCATCGTTTCTCCCTTTAACATGGCCAGGAGAATCAAGGAGCTGATTCTAAGAGAAATCGAAAATGCTAAAGAAGGTAAAAAATCAAGGATTATTGCAAAAATCAATGCCCTGGTTGACGAAGATATAATCCAACACCTCTATGCGGCTTCAACTGCGGGAGTAAAAATTGATCTAATCGTTAGGGGCATATGCTGCCTAAGACCCGGAGTGCCCAAAGTCAGTGAAAATATCAGGGTCATAAGCATTGTAGGTCGATTTTTGGAACACAGCCGCATTTTTTATTTTGAAAACGGGGGCAATCCCGAATTTTATTCCGGTAGTGCCGATTGGATGCAGAGGAATTTTTACAGGAGAATCGAAATTATTTTTCCCATAGAAGATCCCAAGCTTAAAGAAAAACTCAACGAAATCCTCAATGCCTACCTTTCGGATAATGTTAAAGCCCGAGAATTATTGACCAATGGGAAATACAAAAGGTTAAAAGCGGAAAAGGAGCCTTTCCAGGCCCAGCTCTATTTCAGAGAAAAAGCACGAAAAGAACAACAACAAAGACAATCAAAAGGAAAAGAGGGCACAGAAATTTCCATTTATCCAATCCAATTTTTAGCTCATCCTAAACAATAAACACTGCTCCTTTTTCAATGCTTATTCTGCTTTTTGTGCCTTTTGATTCTCCACGGGAACCTGTCCCTCGGTCCATTCGATTAAAGCCATTTTTGCCCCATCAGACAAACGGTTGCCCATCTTGTAAATACGAACGTATCCCCCTATTCTACCCTGCATCTGGGGAGCAATTTCTTTAAAAAGCAACCGTGCTGCTTTTTTACTATGGATTTTACGAACCACAAGCCTTCGAGCATGCAAAGTTCCTTTCTTGGCTAGAGTAATTAGCTTTTCGGCAAAGGGACGTAAAGCCTTGGCCTTGATTAAAGTGGTTTTTATTCTTTTGTGTTCGATGAGTTCCTTGGCTAAATTAGCAATGAGTGCAGACCTATGTTGTGTATCCCTGCCTAATTTATGGGTTCTTTTCTGGTGTCGCATGATGCCTCCTGAGCCAAACGATTTTTATTCCTTGAACACTTTTTCCTCGGTTTGATCAAGAAGACTGGGATCAAACTTCATCCCCAAAGAAAGGCCAAGGGAAGCGAGTTTTTCTTTAATCTCGTTCAATGATTTTTTCCCGAAGTTCCTGTACTTGAGCATCTCAGCTTCGGTCTTCATGGCCAACTGTCCAACCGTAGTTATATTGGCATTATTCAGGCAATTGGCCGCTCTTACAGACAGCTCAATTTCATTAACACTCATATTCAGGATCTTACGAAGCCTATTCTCCTCTTCCTTAATCGGGGGCTTCGGTTTTTCAAATTCTACAGGCTCCTTACCGTATTGAACAAAAATATCAAGATGATGCTGGAGAATCGCAGCCGACTGAACAAGAGCTTCGTCGGGGCCAATTCGACCATCTGTCCATATCTCAAAAATCAATCTATCATAGTCGGTTCTTTGCCCTACACGCGTATTTTCAACCGTATATTTGACATGGCGCACAGGAGAAAAAAGACAATCTATCGGAATGACTCCAATGGACTGATCCTGTTTTTTGTTATATTCACCCAAAAGGAAGCCCCTACCCACCTTGACTTCAAGCTCCATCAATAAACGCTGCTTTTTGTCTAAAGTACAAATGAGTTGTTCAGGATTGACAATTTCTACCCCTGGATCGACTTGAATGTCTCCTGCAGTTACGGCCCCCTCTTTGAAAACATCGACACGAAAAACGCGCGTCTGTCGATCCGGCATTTTGATCAACACTTTTTTAAGGTTAAGAACAATGTCCACAACATCCTCAACAACGCCTTCCATAGTCGTAAACTCATGCATGACCCCTTCGATTTTGACCGAAGAAATGGCCGCTCCTTCCAAAGAGGAGAGAAGAATACGACGCAATGAATTGCCTAAGGTATGACCGTATCCCGATTCAAAAGGTTCTATGATATACTTACCAAAGGTAGAATTCGAAACCGTTTCATCTTTAACGATGGAACGGGGCATTTCATATCTTCCTAAACGTATAGCCATAACACCCTAAAACTCCTTTACAAAGGATATTTAATTGTTTGCTCCCTTGTTTACTTCGAATAAAATTCAACAACCAGTTGTTCATTAACTATGGGTTGTATTTCATCACGCGTGGGGACTCTTTTCACTACCCCTTTCAGATTATCTGGTTCCAAGGCAAGCCAATCGGGAATTTTAACTCCTTTCATAGCTTCAAGATTACGTAAAGCAAGCTTCCGAGATTGAGGCTTGGGACAAACTTCAATAACATCACCCGGTTTAGTCCTATAACTAGGAATATTCACCTTTTTACCATTGACATATATATGGCCATGATTAACCAGTTGCCTGGCTTCCATCCGACTGGTTGCAAAACATAACCTATAAACAACGTTATCCAATCTTTCCTCGAGAATCTGAAGCAGTACTTCCCCCGTTACTCCCTTTTTTTTATGGGCAATATTAAAATACCTACTGAATTGCCTCTCCGTAATCCCATACATGAACCTCAATTTTTGTTTCTCTCCCAAGGCAATAGCATAATCCGATTTCTTTTTCCCCGCCCTTTGACCATGAATACCAGGGGGATAAGGCTTTCGCTCCAATGCCTTATTAGGACCAAACAAGGCAACATTAAAACGCCTAGAAATTTTTGTTTTTGGACCAATATACTTCGCCATGATTCTATTCCCCGTTAGAAGTTCAAACCCTTCGTTGCTTTTTAGGACGACACCCATTGTGAGGTATTGGGGTGACATCAAGGATTGAGGTGACTTCCAAGCCAACAGCTTGAAGTGCTCTTATCGCTGACTCTCTGCCCGTTCCAGGACCCTTCACCTTGACAATAACCTCCCTCATACCATGCCCCATAGCTTGTCGAGCGGCATCTTGAGCAACGAGCTGCGCCACATAAGCCGTGGATTTTTTTGTTCCTCTAAACCCACATTTACCCGCACTAGACCAAGCAATCGTTTTTCCCGACATATCGGTTATTGTTACAATAGTATTGTTGAACGTTGCCAAGATGTTGACTATACCGTTATAGATCGCCTTCCCCGTACGGACCTTGGGGATTTTTATTTTCTCCTGTTCCTGTTCCCCCAAGACAGGCGAAGAAACAGTTTCTGCTTGGTTTTCTTTCTTTTTCGTTCCCTGTTTTTTTTCGGCTATATCGCTTGCTCCAGCCGGGGAATTCCCTTCTTCTTTTTTCCCCTTGTGCTTTTTTTCTTGATTGTTTTCCGCCATTGCCCACCTCGGTTTGCCTATCGATTTTTTTGTTTAGACTTTCAACGGAGATAAAGTTTTAAACCTTTCCTTTCTTGGCTTCTTTTCTCCTCACTACCCCAATCGTCTTTCTTGGACCTTTTCTTGTCCGTGCATTTGTGGAAGTTCTCTGTCCTCTTACCGGCAGACCTCGGATATGCCTGATACCCCTATAGCAACGAATGGATTGAAGCCTTTTAATATTTTGCTGAATTTCCCGTCTTAAATCGCCTTCTACAACAAACCCGTTTTCTTCGATCACTTGTATAATCCTGTTGATCTGCTGATTTGTCAAGTCCTTGGCCCTCATTTGAGGATTGAGTTCAGCCTGCTCACAAATGAGTTTAGCTCTTGAGCGCCCAATTCCATAAATGACAGGTAAGGCTGATATCAACGGCTTGTTTCCCGGTATTTCTACTCCCAAAATCCTAGCCATGGCTATTACCTTTTAAGCTCGATATTATCCTTGCCTTTGTTTTAACCGAGGATTTTTCTTGTTTATTATGTAAATTCTTCCTTTTCTTCGAACGACCTGGCAATCCGCCGTTCTTCTTCTTACTGAAGCTCTTACTTTCATTGTCTCTCCTAGGGTTGTTAATAAATGCAGAAGGTCTTAAATATTCAAAAAAGAAAAAAATTCAAGAGTTTTTTATCTTCAATGCGTATAACAATCTAATTCTATATCCTTCTCTGACAAAGTCAAAATTTCAGGACCTTTCTTCGTTATCAATACGGTGTGCTCAAAATGGGCCGATCTCTGTCCATCTTCAGTTACAGCGGTCCAACCATCCGGGAGCATGACCACCCTACCCGTGCCCCGATTAACCATCGGCTCAATGGCAAGGATCATTCCTGCTTTTAATTTGGGCCCACAACCCGCTTTCCCAAAATTAGGAACAGGAGGTTCCTCATGAAGCCTACGGCCGACGCCATGGCCGACAAAATCTTTTACCACCTGGTATCCCTGTTCCAACACGTATCTTTCGATAGCTGAAGAAATATCTCCAACCCTGTTCCCTTCCCTAGCCTGGGCTATCCCAATCATAAGCGCAGTGCTTGTCACCTCCATCAACCTCAAATCTTCCACGTCCACGGTTCCCACCGGAAAAGTTTTTGCCGTATCCCCAATCCACCCATCAAAGATAATACCGACATCGAGTTTTACCAGGTCACCATAACGGATTTTGCGCTTTCCGCCAATCCCATGAACGACCTCTTCATTAATCGATATGCAGATATTTCCAGGAAATCCTCTATATCCAAGAAATGCACTTTTAGCTCCATAAGACTGGATGAGATGAGCGGCATATTGATCGACTTCGGCTGTTGTAATCCCAGGGGCAAGAATGGCCTTGATTTTCTCGATAATCTCGGTAACCAGCCGGCAACTACGCCGCATCGCCTCGATTTCTTTGCCTCTTTTAATGGGTATCACTGTTAAATGAATTGATTTGAAAATGAATAGACCAGGTATAGCTTAATCCAATACAACGACGAGATCAAGAGATTCCATCACCGGTTATTTTTTCTATTTTCTCCAACAACCTTCTTTTTTTTCGATTGGCATTATTAGCCACGAGCTTTTTTCTTTTTACCAATCGATCGAGCAAAGATTGAATTTTGGGGAAAAAAGCTAAGGCTTCTTGCTTTTTTTTGGCTTCGATCAAATCCTTGAGCTGCTTAATCTGCTCTTTTAATTCTTTTTTTGCTCTAAGATTAAAAATTCTTTTTCTTTGACTTTTCCGCTGATGCTTTTCAGCCGATTTTGTATTGGGCATAGGGAAAATTAATTTTAGAATTTTTTATCTCCTGTCAAGCAAAATAGAAGTTGTTTTAAAATTTTTATATGGCTGCTATTTTCTTTCTGGTCTCATTGATTGAATAGCTTTAGGCGGATGGAACAATAAAAAGAGAGAGCTTATTATGCAATTTCCTCAAGATTGGATTTTGGACACATTGAAAAACAGTCTTTATCAAAAGTTTGGTCAAATCCCCTTTACCCCCATTGTTGAACCCTGTACAAATCCTGCTTTCGGAGATTTCCAATCGAATATAGCTTTTATTCTTGCCCAGTCACTCAAAGCAAATCCAAAGAACCTGGCCGAGGAATTAGCAAGATCCATTGGTGAAAGTCCCTTTATTTTTCCTCCAGAAGTTGGAGGTAGTGGTTTTTTAAATTTCAAAGTGAAGCCTAAAGCCTATTTAGACACCTTTCTAGCCATACGCTCGGATCCAAGGCTGGGAATCGAGCAGACAAAACAACCTCAAACCATAGTCATCGATTTTTCCAGTCCGAACATAGCCAAAGAGTTACATGTCGGCCATCTGCGTAGTACAATCCTCGGAGATGTCTTGCGAAAATTAAATCTTTTTTTAGGCCACCGCGTTATTACCGATAATCACCTGGGGGATTGGGGAACCCAGTTTGGGATGGTTATCCTTGGATATAAAAAATATGGTAGGCCCGAGCTGCTTACCCAAAGACCCTTAGAATACCTTGAAGAACTCTACATAAAAATCCAGAAAGAATCCGATGAATCCACTCAAATTAGGGAGGAAGCAAAAAAAGAATTGCAAAAATTACAATCTGGAGATCCCGAAAACAGGAGTCTTTGGGAGAGATTCGTTCAGGCTTCTCTAGGAGAATTAGACAAAATCTACCAGAGATTGAATGTTAAATTTGATTTTTCTCTTGGAGAGAGTTTTTACAATCCCATGCTTGAAGGAATAGTCGAGCAGCTCCTTCAAAAGGGGATAGCACGATACAGCGAAGGGGCGGTTTGTGTTTTTTTTGGGAAGAGTTTTCCCGAACTCGAGGACAATCCCCTGCTTATCCGCAAAAGTGACGGAGCTTTTCTTTACGCGACAACGGATATAGCCACTCTTTTTTTCCGATTCCAAAACTGGGGTGCTCATAGAATCATATATGTTACCGACTCAAGGCAAAAACTGCATTTTAACCAACTCTTTGCCCTTGCTCAAATTTTGGCCCTCCCTGTTCGATTAGAACATGTCCATTTTGGCTCCATCCTAGGAGAAGACAAAAAACCCCTAAAAACAAGGGAAGGAACACCTGTAAAGCTCAGGGAGCTTTTGGACGAGGCAGAAAACAGGGCCTATCAACTCATAGACGCCAAGCGTAAAGATCTATCCCCGGAAAAAAAACAACACATAGCCAGGGCAGTGGGTATAGGAGCCCTAAAATATGCCGATCTTTCTCAAAATAGAACCCTCGATTATGTTTTCAAATGGGAAAAATTGCTTTCATTCGACGGCAACACCGCCCCTTATCTCATTAATGCTCATGTGCGAATCCGTTCTATCATGAAAAAAGCTTCACTGCATGGTTACTATTCAACCCTTGGATTTACCTCTTTGAAATTTGAAACCGAAGCACTCCACCCCCAGGAAATAGAATTATTAAGAACTCTTTTGAGTTTTAAATATGCCCTTTGCCTCGCATCCGAGGAAAACTCTCCTCACCATTTATGCAGCTTTCTGTATGCTTTAGCCAAGGTTTTCCATAAGTTTTATGAGCTCTGTCCTGTCCTGGGAGCTCCAACCGAACCTATCCGCCAGCGCAGAATGGCTTTTTGCGAATGCACCGCCCAAACCTTATCCCTTGGTTTGAATCTCCTGGGTATTGAACCCCTGGATGAAATGTAACCGTTCCGGCAGAGAATTGTTCATTACCTCCTGGGCTGGAACAAGGCTGACTTCCTGCTTCGCCGAAGCTGGATATAGCGGCACTTACGTGTCTGACCAGGGATCTCCTCTCCACAGGATGTCACCGTGGAATCCAGGGCCGTGTCCCTCAAGTCGATCGCGGCTCGAACGCTTACGGTCATGCTCTGCGCCGCAGGGTCTTGCGCCGCGACACCCAGGAACTCCGCAGCCTTGCGGATGCCGACCATCTTGCGGGGCATGCTCTGAAAGCGAGCATGAATAACCATTGACAAGCAATAATTTTTTGAACTACTCAAACCCTTTTTCTTTTCTTAGCTTATCCCTAAATGCTCAAAATCGGTCCACTTCCTCTTTCATCAACGCTATGGCTATAATTTTTTTATAAGATCATCATTTTTTATTGTCTCATACGATTATTGCCTATAATGTATAAGGTAATTATTTAACAAGTTATACTTATTGCTTAAAGATGGAAAAAAGTTGGATAGATGAGGATAAAAGATGCAATTTGACTATATCCCAATGCCTTCAACATGAAATCGAACCTTCTTACTGCAGCATAGCGCAATGGATTTTTAATGTCATTCATAATATTGGAGAAGGGTTGTTGGTTCTAGATAGTGATGGGAATATCAAGCTTTCCAATAAAGCAGCTGAAGAGCTATTTGGATATTATAGAATGGAGCTCTACAAAAAGCCCTTCGTAGAATTGCTTGCTCCTCCCTATCGTCAGAAATGGATTCGAACCTTCTTATCCAAAAAGAAAAAAAACAAGGCTAACCAGTATGAACTGTTGGGCCAGAAGAAAGATAAGAGCACTTTTTTCATGGAAATTTCCACCAGTGAAGTGTTTTTGAAAGAAGGTAAAATATTGAGTGTGCTGGTTAGGGATATCCGGGAGAGAAAGGCGCTAGAAAAAGCAGCCCTAGAAGCAAGTGAACAGGAAAGACAAAGAATCGGCCAGGATATTCATGATAGCCTGTGCCAACTGCTCATCGGCATCGAGTTTAAAGCACAATTCCTTGCTCAAGAGCTCCATGAAAAGCGAGAAAAAGGGGAAGAACTGGCAACCGAAATAGCCAAATTGGCCAGGGAAGCAGCTACTTCAGCTCGGGATATTGCAAAGGGGCTTGCTCCCTTGGCAATGACTACCTCAGACTTAATTTCCTCCTTGATTGAGCTTTCACAAAATACTTCTAAAAACACCCATATCGGCTGCCAATTCCACTTGATTGGAGAACCTATAATTCCCAATCCCTCTTTCATTATACAACTTTACCGCATCGCCCAAGAAGCCATAAATAACGCGATTAAACATTCCAAGGCCACACAGATCGATATCACCCTAGGAGAAATGTCTGGAATGATCTTCCTTCAAGTAGAAGATAACGGAGTGGGCATGAAAATAAGAGAAGGAATGAACAAAGGTTTGGGATTCCGATCGATGCTCTACAGGGCGGGAATGATAGGAGCCAATTTAACAATCGATTCTTTGCCGGGAAAAGGAACAAAAGTCATCTGCAGTTTGCCTTCTTCTGTAAAATCGAAAACCGAAGTCCAGGAAAAAGTATGACCGAAAATCTTGCCGAGACCAAAAAAAGAGGTGTTCTTATCATTGATGATCATGCCGTTCTTAGAGAAGGCATAGCTTATATCATTGGGAGGGATCCTGCTTTAAAGGTGTGTGGAATGGCTGAAAATGCCCAGAAAGGATTTGAACTCGTAGAAAAACTCAAACCCGATATCGTCTTGGTTGATATTTCGCTTCCGGGAAAAAGTGGTCTTGAGCTCGTCAAGGATATTCATGCCATCTACCCTGAAATTCCCATCCTTGTTCTATCCATGCACGAAGAATCCCTTTTTGCCGAAAGAATGCTTAGAGCGGGAGCAAGGGGATACCTGATGAAATCTGAAGGGGGAGAAAAACTGCTTCAAGCCATACATCGAATTCTCGAAGGAAGCATATTTGTCAGCGATGAAATCTCTTCGAGGATATTGGAAGGATTTACAGGCAAAAAGAGTTCTCCATTCAAGACCAGCCCTTTGGGCAAATTAAGCGATCGCGAATTGGAGGTTTTTCAGCTTATTGGCAAGGGGCTGAGTTCAAGGCAGATTGCCGACCAACTCCACTTAAGTATCAAGACGGTCGAAGCTTATCGAGCCAGTATTAAGCAGAAACTCAAGCTCCAAAGCGGAACCGAACTCGTTCATTATGCCATTTCTTGGCACCAAACAAACATTTCTCCAAGCTAGTATATACTTGGCTTAAGCCCCGGTGCTTGCTATAAAAAAAAGGCCTTAAAATTTATGGCTCCCAAGGATATTTCCTCTTTTTTTATTATTCTCGGTTTTTCATTGGGCATGGGTATATTTTCAAACTTCTTTATTTTGTTCCCAAAAGTAGTAAAGATCGTGAATGGTGAAGGGATCCCGCTTGAAAAATTCAAAAAGAATATTTTTCTTTTGACTCTCTTTTCTCTTTTCCTCGTTGTAATGGGTTTTATCGTTCTTAGAACACCTTCCTCCTTTTCCCTAGGCTTGGTTAGCTTACTTTACATTCTTTTTTTCCTCAGAATTTACCGGGGTATTAAAATCAGAAAGTCTCTAACGGACAGGCTTATTGAACTGGTGATCGGCGTGCTGTTTTTTTCAACCGAAGCCCTGCGTACAGGAGGCCTGGACTCCTTCCCTTCCCATTTTTTTTATCCTTTCTGTGGGCTTTTTTGTTTAGAAATAATATCGGGAAGTTATTTGCTCTTTCTTCTTGTTTTTCCCCCTTTTGTAGAAGGAGGCGCTCACGGACGAAAACTGCTGAGTTTTTCTTTTGCTTACCTGGGGAAACTTTTAGATTTACCCATGGGGCTTTTTTTCCTTTGCCTTATCTGGTTTTCTTTCGAGGTTTCTCTTTACTGCTCTTCATTTTTTTCCACCATTCCCTGGTTTTTAATCTTGAGCAGCTTGCCGGTCTTCTTCCGCATTTACCATCAGCTCTTTGCTGAACCAAGTTCAACGGGCATACTCATGAGATCCCTCGGACCCAACCATTTTTGCTCTTCTTTTATACCCGCCTTTCCCCGTTCAAAAATTTCTTTCTTTTCCGTTTCCAGTTATGTCTTAGAATGCTGGACGGTCTGGATTTTACTTTTTTTATTATCTTTTCGAGGAACATCTCTTTTTTCTTTTTCTTCTACCCTTCTGCCCTTTCAAGAACAGGCCACAGGGCAAACCACAGCCGCTTTTTTCTCCTTCAATCCCTTTTCTCCCCTCCCTTTTAAACTCCAATTTATAGATCCTCAAAAGAGCGCCCCTCACCTACCGGAAAGCCTCGTTATAGTATTAAAAGAGAGAGCAATTGCCTACCATGTCGTTGCTCCTTCCATAAAAAAAGAGAAAAACGCTACATTTTACTTCTCCGCAAGCAATTTTTCCAACCCGGGAAATTGGGAACTAAAAGTAATGACAAAAACAGAAAAGGAGGGCATTTTTCATCCTGAACTGGCTTTTACAATAAGACTACCCCCGGGATGGAATCCCCATAAGGATTTAACTTTTCCTTCTTCTTTTCCCTTTGCTTTCTTTTGTTCCCTGGGGTTTATCTCCCTTTTTCTCTATTTATACCGCTTTAGTTCGCTCTTTACCCAAGCTGCAAAAACTTGGTCAAAGGAGGACTGTGAAGCAAAAATCCTGATTAGTTATCTAGGACCCAGTTTTAGCAGCCGATTAACCACTTTCTGTTCGGCCCTTTTTATCCTGGGAATCGCTTTTTTATTTTAACCTTGATTTTGTTACCGAATTCGTATCTTCTTTAATTTTCTTGCGCCGGTCTCTTTTGTCTGCTTTGCTAAGTTTATGGGAAGCTTGACCCCATGGTGTAGTGGTCAGCACTCCACCCTTTCACGGTGGCAGCACGGGTTCGAATCCCGTTGGGGTCGCCATTTTCTACCATGAAAAGGAACACCGCTTATCTTCCCTTGCATGATGGCAAGGCTCCCTCTTACCTTTTTGAACGCATGGTCAAGCTTTCCGGAGTAATGACAGGTCTTATCGTAGAGGAATACGGAGCTGAAGAAATGCTTCGTAGGCTTTCTGATCCTTGGTGGTTCCAGGCTTTTGGATGCGTCCTGGGTTTTGACTGGCATTCTTCAGGACTTACCACAGTCTGTTGCGGAGCGTTAAAAGAAGCTCAAAGAAGGTACGGAGATATCGGCATCTATGTTGCCGGAGGCAAAGGAGGGCAATCGAGGAAAACTCCCCTTGAAATTATCGAGATTTCAGATCGGTTGGGGATTGGTTCTGGAGAAGATCTTGTTCGTACTTCCAAACTTGTAGCAAAAGTCGACTCCGCTGCCCTCCAGGACGGGTTTTCTCTCTACCATCACTGTTTCTTTTTTACCTCCTCCGGATCATGGTGCGTTATCCAGCAAGGAATGAACGAGCAAAGTAGCTATGCACGCAGGTACCATTGGCTAGGTGAAACGACCAAGGATTTTGTCTGCAACCCTCATGCAGCCATAGAAGATCTAAGGGAAAATCAAGAGAGCTTTTTAGAACAATCTCAAGCTCCCGGACCCTGTTTCCCCTCCCGAAGTTCCCTACTCAATATGATTTCTCCAGAAGCTGAAAGTTCCAGGCAAACCTGTAGCCTTATAGCACAAGAAAATCCTCAAAAGACTTTAAATCTCATTTCTGAAATTATAGAAGGCCCCACCCTTTTTGCTCCTTCACGGCACCATCTTTCAGCTTCTGATTTTTATCCCGTAAAACTCAAAATGCTCCGTAAAGCCCTTATCGCCGCCTACGAAAGAGAACCGAAAGATTTTCAATCCCTGCTGGAAACGCCCCTCGTTGGCCCCGCCACTATCCGCAGTCTGGCCCTTATCGCCGAACTTATTTTTGGGGTGCCTTTATGCAGGAAAGATCCCCTCGAAGATTTCTCCAAGCGGGTTGGCGGCCGCAGCTGGGCTGATTATTCTTTTGCCCACGGAGGCAAAGATGGTATTCCTTTTCCCATAAACCGTAACCGTTATGATCGAAACATCGAGATTCTCGAAAAAGCCCTTCGAAAGGCAAAAATAGGGTATACAGAAAAAAAAGAAGCTTTAAAAAGACTCGCTTACATTAGCCAAGGAACTTCTCCACCTACTTAAGAAACAACTCTTTCCCTAAAAAGAGGATGGAGACAAATACGGTGGGGAGAAAAGCCATCTGAAAAAGTTTCGTCGAAGACAAGCCATCAGGGAAAAAATCCCTGAGCAAGGATAATCCCGCCAAGTTCGGCGCATTGGCAATGATCGTCAACCCGCCTCCAGAAAGGGCTCCCGCTATGATAGCCCTTTTTTTGGGTTCATCCAGCTCGGGAACAATGACTGTTGCCATAGAGGATATGAGCGCATTGTCATTCAAGGATGAGAGAAAGATAGAGGACAGGTAGAGAGCTACATAACTTAAAGAGTTTAAAAACCGGTTTAACCACCAAGATTGAAGGTTCCCAAATATTTGCAGCGAGGCAAGAAAGAATCCCACCAAGCAAGCTTTAAGCCAAGGAACCTCCCCTTGGTAGTCTTTCGTAGCTTCCACAAAGGCCAGGAAAAAAACAAGCTCTCCCAGCATAAGCACAAAATGTTCCCTTATTCCAACGGCAACCATTAAGAAAGCAAAATTCAGGCCTACAATCCACAAAGGAGTTTCTTCTCTAGGGATGAAAACCACTGCTTCCTCGGATTCGGCCTTCAGGGTTTCCCTCTCCAATTCCAACCTTTGAAATTCTTTTTTAAAGAAGTAATAATAAGCAAGATTGGAAAGGACCATGCCCAGGACGAACACTATCCCGAAATGGGTTAAAAGATACAAGCTTCCCCATTGCCATTTATGGGCGACGAGCACTACCGGTGGAGCCGCAAAATTGGTCAATGTCCCGCCGATCGAGACATTGAAAAAAAGAAGCCCAATCGTGCCATAAGCAAGTGCCGGTTTAGGATTCAAACAAAAAAACTTTCTGCCGAGCAAAAGTGCACTTAGAGTCATGGCTGAGGCTTCCGTAATAAAAGATCCACAAAGGGGCCCCAGGGTCAGTATCCAAAACCACCATCTGCCCACACTCTCCTTTCCTTTCTGGACAAAAAGTCCTATCAGTTTTTTAAAAGTATTCAGAACGGGTTGCGTCGAGGAGATAATCATAAGCAGGGTGACGAACAAAGCCTCTGGATACTCTTTTTTTAACTCGAGTTTTTCCAAGGCCTTATCCCAACCTGACTGCATAGCTAATAGGACTAAGAGGACTGTTAACCACAATCCAAAAATGATTTCTACTTCTCCCCCAAGTCGCAGGAGTACCCCCCAAAAATAACTCCACCGGGCAAGGGCATTGTTGTCATTTCTTTTTTGCAGGGCATAATTGATCAACGACTTGCCTACATGAAAGGGAAAAGAAGAAAGCAGGGTATGAAGAACGGCTAAGAAAAAACAACCCGTAGCCAGGTAGCTAAAATGGACTCCGGTCATCTTGGAAAACTAGGATAAAAGAGCCTTCTTTTCAACCGCTAAGGGATTTATGGCAAAGAAGAAAAATACTTTTTTGGCGGTAAAATATCGCTTAGGGCTTGATAAAGAGCGGAGATCATCCCTTCAATATCCTCCCTGGAAGAGCAGTAAGGAGGAACAACGATCAACACATCTTTGATCGGCCGGGTGATTAGACCATAAGCTTTTGCCCTTTCGCTAACCGTCCAACCGATGTCAAAAGAAGGATCACACCTCAAGTTTCTTTTATTTCTTAGAATTTCAATAGCCAATACCGCTCCTTCTACCCTGACGTCACCCACAAGGGGATGATTCCAAAAAACTTGGGCATAGGATCGGAGGTGTTGGGAAAGGATAGCAATCCGATGAAAAGTGTTTTCTTCTTCAAAAATTTTTAAATTTTCATCTGCTGCTGCACAGGCCAGGGGGTTAGCCGTATAACTATGCCCGTGAAGAAACGCTTCGGTGTATCCCCCTTTAAAACTTTCAAATATTTCTTCCCTAACCAGTGTCGCCGCGATAGGAAGTGTTCCTCCCGACAACCCTTTGGCAAAGCAGATGATATCAGCAAAAACATTTTCTTTGAGCGAGGCCGCAATCTTATCCCCTGCCCTTCCCATCCCGGTAAATACCTCATCAACAATAAAAAAAGCCCCTGACTGTTTCACCAACTCAAAAGCTTCTTTAATGTAGCCTTCGGGGTGCATCCACATTCCCGATGCTCCCTGGATTCTTGGCTCCATGATCATCGCAGCCAGCCTATGTTTATTCTTGTCGAGGTTTTTTTTAAGCTCTTCAAGGCATTCCCAAGAGCATTTCCTTGTCAGCCTGGCATCCCCACCCCTTTCCCTTAGCGACCTGTTCCAAGGACAATGGAAACAGGAAGGAGCAGCAACGGGCAGGGTATTAAAAAGCAAATCTTTAAAACGGCTTTGAAAAGGAATAGATGATACACTCATTGCTCCCACGGTATCCCCATGATAGCTCCCCTTGAGACATAAAATTAAGTTTCGTTGTCTTTCATTTCTTTGTTGCAAAGCTTGCCAGGCTATTTTGATTGCCGCCTCTACCGCTGTAGATCCATTATCCGAAAAAAAAACCCTATAATTTACCGGGTTGCCTTTAGAGACCATGGAAACCAGAGTTTGGCCAAGGTTAACCGCCCAAGAATGGGTATTGCCCAAAAAGGAAACATGATCAAGCTGTTCTAGGCAGTTCACGATGGCTTTTACAAGCCTTGGATGACGATGGCCATGGGTAGTTGTCCAGATTGAAGAATTTCCATCCCAATATTTCTTTTTGCTCGCATCATACAGGTAGCATCCTTCTGCTCTTTCCAAAACGAGGGGTTCATAGGAAGGATCAAACCACCTGTCATAAGGAGTAAAAGGATGCCAAAGGTATTGCCTGTCTAACCGGTTGATCAGCTGGGTCATAAAAAAATAAAGGGAATCATCCCTTAGCAATGCAAATATTTTTCCAGTGCATTTTTTAAATAATCGATTTGATCGAAATCGTGGAGAGCGGTAAGAGAAATCCTCAACCTGGCCTCTCCCTTGGGAACAGTCGGATAACGAATCGGGGGAAGGTAAATTCCTTTTTTTTCCAGGTCAGCCGAAACTCTAACGGCCTTCTCTTCGCTTCCTATTTTTACAGGGATAATAGGGGAGTAATAAAAAGTAGAGGTTGGAATTCCTTCAAAAAAATAACAAATATTTTCCCTGAGCTTTCTCCTTAGCAAATCTCCTCTCTCCGATCTAATAATATCCAGGGCAGAAGCAGCCGCAGCCATACATGAGGGGCTCAGGGCCGTCGTAAATATGAAGGATTTAGCGGTATTGATCATCCATTCTATAACCTCCTGGCTGGCCGCGATATAACCCCCTTGGGAACCTAAGGCTTTTGAAAACGTCCCTAAAATCACATCAACCTTTTCCGCTAAACCCAATGCCGTAGCTAATCCACCTCCTCCTTCGCCTAAAAGACCCTCGCCATGGGCATCATCGAGCAGTAGATAGGCTTCGAAACGTTCTTTAAGCTCAACCAGTTCCCTTAAAGGAGCCATGTCCCCATCCATGGAAAAAAGGGATTCGGTTACGACCAGAATCTTTTCATACTTCAAGGCATATCTTTCCAAAAGCTTTTTGAGATCCTCTATTTCGTTGTGAGCAAATACTCTAAGGGTAGCGCGACTGAGGCGGGCTCCCTCCCATAAGGATGCGTGGCATAAGCTGTCCATCAAAACCAGATCCGATGTTCCGACAAGAGAAGGTATAGAGGCCAGGGCCGCCATAAAACCGGAAGGAAAAATCAAAGCTTTTTCCTTGCCTTTCCATCTTGCAAGGGATCTTTCTAGGGCATGAAAAAGAGGATTATTTCCTGAAATGAGTCGCGAGGCCGAACAGCTCGTTCCATATTCTTTCGTCGCTTCTATAGCCTTTTCGATAACCGAAAGATCCCTTGAGAGACCAAGGTAATCATTTGATGAAAAATTAAGGATTTCCTTCCCTTCTAAATCAGCCCTCATGCCTACCGAAGGTTTGAATTCCCTCAGCCTGCGCTCCAAGTTCTTCTCCCTGAGATCTTGCAGTCTTTTTCCAAAGTCAAAATTCTTTTTTTTCACTTTTTCTTTTTTAGAGGGTTTCAAGACAATGCACGATGCGGCCGTCAACGATGATCATAAAGGGAGAAGAGTCCCCAAAGAGAAGAAATTCCAAAGGATCCGATGAAGGTTGATCAAAAGGATAGACGGCCAAGTCCGCATAGGCTCCAGGGCTAATTACTCCAAGCTTACCAGCCATCCCTATCGCTTTGGCCGGATTCACCGTCACCATCTTCCACCAATCGAGGAGAGGAATAGACGGATAAGAATGGTGGGCAACTTGGATTTCCTTTCTCATGTCAAGGCTGTCATTGGAGGCAAGGCTGTCGGTGCCCAAAACAATGTTGACGTTTTTTTCCAAAAGAGCAGGCAAGGCAAAGGGATCATGCCCGAAAAAGGCATGAGATTTCGGGCAATAGACCACAGTCCATGGATTTTTTTCGAGAAGATCGTAATCGGCTCGGTCAAGGTAATTCAAATGGACAAGCAATGAATTTGGACCTAAGAGTTCTCTTTCGGCAAGGAAGCGCAGGGGAGAAGACGGCGTAAAATCCCTGTAAGAGGGATTCAAACTGGAGATAAATTCAAAAAGAGCTCCTTTTTTCTCTTTGAACATGCGGTATTCATCCAGTGATTCTGCAACATGGGTCATCAAAAAACCTTTTTCTTTTCTACACCAAGCCTTGGAGAGAGTATACAACTCAAGGCTTGCTGTATAAGGGGAGTGAGGGGAAATACCAATGGCTTTGAATGGAAAAGGATCTTGGAAAAAAAGGAGGGAACCGGCCAGCTTTTCAACGCTCCACCCGGACTTGCCCACATCGATAAGCTCAAGGAAACTATAGATCCTCAGGGGAGAATGGAATTTAAACAAGAGAATCTCCGGCTTGGAGAGAATATCAAATAAGCAGGTTGTTGCAGAACGTAAGGCTAAGTTTATGCCCGTTTGAAAAGATTCCAAGTACTCCCTTGAAGAAAAAGTCCTTTTTAGCTGGACCATACCCTTTATCCATTCTACAAACGAGCCTCGAAATGAAGAAAGCTTGCCTTTAAAAAGGGTATATTCCAGATGACAATGGGCATTGATCAGTCCCGGAAAGATAATTGCCCTCCCCAAGTCCAAGACTGTCTCCTTGGGCCCGGCCTCCAGGGATCTAGAAACCTCAAGGATTTTGTTTCCCTGGATCCGCACACAACCCGGACTCAAGATTAAACCCGGCTTGCAGAGAACATGAGAAGCCTTAAGGGTAAGCATCGCTTTTAAAGTTTACAGAAAATCGCCGGTTATGAAAAGAAACTCTAAAGAGCCCTGTTTTCATAACTTTAATTTCATTGGCTGCCCAGGGCCCCTTGTATTGTTTTTACCTTATAAAAGAGGAGCCTTAGCTTCCGCACTTTTCTCTGCCGATTGCTTTTCTTTTGAAAGGATTGTTTGGCTCATCCCATAACCGAACAGACCCTGGTGGCCGGGTCTTTCCGATAGATTTAGCGGGCTTGCAAGAAACGGTTTTCCTACTTGAAAATAACTTTATCGTAGGAGAGGGATTGGAATGGATAATGGATCAAAAAGAAAATTCAATGAGTCGATTGCTCTAAAACAAGAGCCAGCTTGAACATTTAATAGAAATAAGTTTCTCTTGGGCAAGCTCTGTCCTTTTTTATCCGGGGCAGGTGCAAGGGCAAGGAAGGATACCGGTTATAGAGAGATGGAAAAAGCCTAGCTCCGTGTTTTTCCCACAACCAATGAACAAAGTAAAGGAAAGCATAAGAATAAACCAAGGCTATCAGCCAGCCCGCTAAAACATCCGAAGGGTAATGCACTCCCATGTAAATTCTTGAGTAACTCACTAGCAACACCCAAAACCAGATCCAAAGAGCACCCCTTCCATAGATGGCCGTGAGCATAACCGCCGCAGCCGTGTTATTGGCCGCATGTCCCGAAGGAAATGATCTTCCTCTTGGAGGCTCCTTTGACGGCGGTGGATTCGAATAGTAGATTCTGTCCGGTTTCTCTACAACTCTTACATTGCGAAGGACTTGAAACGGCCTTGGCCTATGCACCACCTCTTTGATCGTATCGGTAATTAACCGATCTCCTCCGATGACGGAAAGAAGCGTCAATATGACAAAAAGTCGTTCTCTAAACTTTCCAAGGTAAAAAAACAAGAAGCCAAATATCCATAAAGGCAAGCTAAAATTTCCTAGGTCGGATATGAAAGGCATGAACCAGTCTAAAAAAGGAGTATGGAGTCCATTGAGAGAATAAAAAAGAACGAGATCCGGTTGCATGGCGAAAGCTTTAAGTCATGGAATTGCTTATCTTTTATAAAGTCTCAGTGCGTTCCCAATAACAAAAAGATCTGAAAGTCCCATTGCTCCTGCACAAACCGAAGGAGACATTTTCCCCATCACCGCGAGGGGAATGGCCAAGGTATTGTAAAGAAACGCCCAGAAAAGATTTTCTTTTATGGTTTTAAGTGTCTTATCGCTAATCTCCAACAAAAGGGGAATAATTTCGATATCCGCGTTGAGCAGTACAATATCCGCAGATTCCTTGGCGATGTCACTGGCGTTGAGAACGGCAATCCCCAGGTCAGCTTGAGCAAGGGCAGGCCCATCGTTGATTCCATCTCCAATAAAAGCAACCGACCTGCCTTGTTGTTGGAAGCTCCTTATTACGTTCGCCTTTTCCTCAGGACGGACTTCGGCGATAACGTGTTCAGGAGCGATCCCTAGCTGAAGACCTAATTGTAGCGCTATTTCCCTTTTATCTCCAGAAAGGATATATACGGTATATCCCTTGGCGGAAAGCTTTTCGATAACCTGCTTTGCTGTTGGTTTAATGGGTGCGGCTATGGGATAATAAGCAATGAGTTTGTCGTTCATCGCCAGGCCGACCCCGCTCGAAGAGAGGGATTGCAGATCGCAAGTTTTTATACCCAAGCTTCTTAACCAAGAAAGAGATCCTAATCTTACCGTGAAGTCCTGGTAAAGGGCTTGTATGCCTGCACCTGGTTTTTCCTGCCAATCCTTCAAGTTTAGCCGTGAAGAGTCTTTAAATCTTTCGATAATAGCTCGGCTAGCTGGATGCAAACTCGAACTTGCCAAAGAATAAGCAAGGGTGTCGGCGACCAAGGGATCTATAAAAAAATACTCCGGATTTTCTACTGTTAACTTTGGCTGGGTCAACGTTCCTGTCTTGTCAAAAATGACTTCTTTTATTTTGCCACATTTTTCAAGGGCGGATCCATCCCGGATCAAAATCCCCAAGGAAGCTAGGCGGTTTGAGGCAACCATTATGGCAGCTGGCGTGGCAAGCCCCATAGCGCAAGGACAGGCAACAACAAGGACGGAGGCCGCCCTTATTAGGGCTGTCTCCCACTTTGTTAAGCCCGACAACCCCCATCCTAATGCCGTTATTACGGCTACTCCAATAACAAAAATAACGAATACGCTACTAACCTTGTCTACAAAATTCTGTATGTTTGCACGACTTTCTTGTGCTTTGAGAACAACCTCGGCAATATGGGCAAGAACAGTTTTTTCTCCCGCAGCACTAACACGTATGATTAAACGGGAATGAAGATTAAGAGTTCCTGCAAACACCTTTTCTCCAGGCCATTTTTCAACAGGTTTACTCTCTCCCGTAAGCATGCTTTCGTCAACCAGCCCCCTACCCTCCACTACTTCTCCATCAACGGGAATTCTTTCTCCCGGCTTTAAAATCACCTTCTGGCCGATAACAAGTTCAGAAGCACGAACCTTTTTTTCGATGTTGTTATCCTCCAACACGGTGGCGTAAGCAGGAGCTAATTCTAAGAGCTTTTTCAGCGTCTTGTTGGCTTTTCGAGATACCCTGGCCTCGAGCCAGTGCCCCGCACTCACCAAGGTTATAATCGCCGCCGCTTCATCAAAATAGTAATGCTCTATAATACCCGGGAAAAAAAGCCCGAAAGTGCTTAAAAGAAAGGCCGAAGAACTGCCAATGGAAACAAGGGTATCCATATCCAAACGCCCACTGCGAATCTGTCGATAAGCCCCCAAGTAAAACGAATAGCCACTGACGAGTTGAACAGGAAGAGCTAAAAGAAAAAGGTATAACCCAAAAAAGAAGTTCCACCGAGAATAAAGGATAGCCATCCACGAGGAAGGAACAGAAAGAGCAAAGAGCATATTCCCCAACCATAAAGGAGGAGAACGTATTAAATACTGGCTTAGATAAAGGATGGTAGTCAAGATAATACCAAGAACCAGGGAACGCGTCCAACGTTTTGAGGCACTGTCTTCATCTTCTCCTTCAATCAATTTTGCCCCATAACCGGCTTCTTCAACAGCACCAATAAGCTGGGGAACCTGGCACCCTTCCTCGGCAGTCACAACAGCCTGCGATTTTTCCAAGTCAACATGAGCGGATAACACCCTGGGCACTCGGCTTAAAGCGTTCCTTACATGTCTAACACAATTATTACATGTCATCCCTTCAATACGTAATTTGATTTTCATCTTGAAAATATATGCACAAGAACGGCCGTTACCCAAAAAAATTCGCTAACTCTAGATTAAGATTCAATCTTCGATTGAAGGAATCTATTGATACTTAAAACCCTTTTTTTTAGAAATTTTCTTAATGGATAAGGGCTTCAAGAATCTGAACAGCATTCCAAGCTGCCCCCTTGAGAAGTTGGTCCCCGCTTAAAAAGAAAGCGACTGCTCTAGGATGAGACAGATCCTCTCTAATTCTGCCGACCAACACCTCTTTTCTACCGGAAGCTTTAATAGGAGTGGGGAAATCCCCATTCTGCGGATCATCTATAACTTCGATTCCTGGAGAAACAGATAAAATTCTTCTCGTCTCCTCCGCTGTAATTTTCCTTTCCGTTTCAACGACGACCGATTCGCAATGAGCTCTAAAAACTGGAACCCTGATACAGGTGGCGCATACATTCAAGCGAGGTAGGTGAAATATTTTTCTGAGTTCTTGCATGACCTTGTTTTCTTCCCCGTTGTAGCCATTATCGGCTATAGGGCTGTTATGGGAAAAGACATTAAAAGCAATTTGCTCGGGAAACACCTCAGCAGTTATAGGTTTACCTTGGACAAAATGCCTAACTTGAGTTTCCAATTCTAACATGGCTTTAGCACCCGCACCGCTCGCTGCTTGGTATGTGGATACGATTACCCTTTGAACGGTCGCCGCTTTATGAATAGGCCACAGGGCAACGGAAAGTAGGGCCGTCGTGCAATTGGGATTAGCCACAATTCCTTGGTGAGCGTTGAGATCTTCACTGTTGATTTCGGGAACAACCAAGGGCACCTCTGGCTTCATTCTAAAAAACGAAGAATTATCGATAACAACGGCTCCACTTTCTTTAGCCTTGGGAGCATAAAAGGCGGAAATAGAACTTCCTGCACTAAAAAAAACAAAATCAAGATGCTTGAACGCATCGTCCTCAAGTTGCTGTACTCTAAGCTCCTCTCCCTGGAAACCGATCTTTTTCCCAACTGACCTAGGTGAAGCAAACAAGCGTAGTTCAGAAATGGCGATCTTGCTTTTTTCCAGCAATTTTATAGCTTCAATACCGACAGCTCCCGTCGCTCCAACGATGCCAATTCTTAATCCCATACCAACTTCCTCATGGACTATTTTTACTTTACCAAGCCTCCTCTCGGTTCTCCCTAACCTTTTTTTCTTCCCTTCCAAAGAGGAATGCAAAAATAAATTCTTTTTAAGTTAATTTAAAATAGCGGTCAGGGCCAAAGATAAGTTTTCGAGTTAACCCCAGGGAATTCTTCACTATCTGCCCGGTAACTGCTTATCCGGTGATGAGGCAGGCTTCGATTCCGTTGCCTTACTCGGAGAAGGAGATTTCTGGGCAGAAGATTGTCCTGAAGGTAAATCTTTTTTCTGAGAGGGTTCAGTTTTTACCGAAGGAAGAATTTTAAAAAAGGAGCTAAAATTTGGTTTTTCAATACGGTCTAAAAGGAGACTTTCAGACCTGCCGACGAATATTGCCCCGGGCTCGATCAAAAGGGAGGAGGTCTTAATATCCCCAAAAACCTTGGAAGTATTAAGGAGTTCTAACCTTTCCTTGGCAAAAAGGTTGCCTTCAACCTGCCCCTTAATAATAATCGTCTTTGCCTTGATCTCTGCTTTAACTACGGCATTAGGACCTATAAGCAATACACCGTCTTCGGAATGGATGTCCCCTTGAAGTTTACCGTTGAGCTGCAATTCTCCGCTAAAACCTACAGAACCCTGAAATTCACTAGACTGATCAAGAATGGTCACTTTCGAAGATTCCTCAGCACTTCTTTTAGCTTCCTCTTTCTCCAAATGGGCTAAATTCACCTTGATCCTCCTCTTTTCTCATTTTCTCTCCTTTTACATGAATCGGTTGCATTGTGCAAGCCTTAGAATGCAGGAAAAAATAAGGAGAAACATCTTCGCCTTTTCTTTTTCTTTTCTTATAAAAGATAAAATGATAAGCCAAAGTAAAAAAAGAATTTTTCACCAATGTTTGGGAAAAAACAATCGGCAACGGGAGACAAGAACCCTTCGGCCGCCAATCAACGTTTTTTTATCGATCTTCTCTTTAATATTCTCTTTTTTAGCTCTCTATTCATCTGCTTGATCCTAGCTGTATCCTACGTTATCTATCATCATCCCAAGCCCATTCTCCTGGGCATTGCCCACCATTATCATCTTCCCCTTCAAGTCGAAGAAGTCCAGTGGGTGTCTCCACACAGCCTGAAATTGAACAAAATAGAGCTGGGAGAAATGGCTAAAATCAGGGAAGCTGAAATCGAATGGGATTGGATGGAGCTAACCAGCCAACAGGTTTTAAAAAAAATCACGATCAATTCTCCAGAAATCTGGGCTAGCGCATTCATTAAGTTTTTGGAAGACAAAATTGGAACTCAAGACGAAATCGAGCCACCTCGTCCTCCTCTATTCCATTTTTTCTTCATTAAATTCCAGCTCAACCCCATCGTCCGAATGCTCGAAATAAGAAATGCGGTTTTAAATATCGATAGAATTCACCCTCATCTGCCCCCTATTCCCCTACTCCTAGGCTATAAAGGAACTCCTCTTGTTCTTTCCAATGTTCCCCTTCTGGGTATAGCCACCCATAATGAAATATTAGAACAAGCCACAGCGGCAAATATTGCTTTACTCTCCCCCTATGATCCCCTGAGCAAGATCTTAGAAATAGAATCCCTAAGAGTAAAATTTTCTTGGCATGGCCTTGTACACCACACAGTCGAAGAAATCGTTGTTCTTCATCCCACCCTCTTTTTAGGCCCGGATCTCTTCTGGTATGTCGATCATTTCCGTGAAATCCAACGCCGGACAAAGAAGAGAGCCGAACCGGATAACGCCTTGGAGGAATGGTATATAAGAAACCTCCAGTTGAGGTATGGAAAATTAAACATTAGCGCTTTTGGAGAACCGAGTGTCGAACTGCCTTTCATTTTTGAGACGACAGCCCATGATTTTCCTTTGAATAATTGGAAAGAAGTGAGTTTGAAAAACAAGCTCCGGGTTATTCCTGGAAGAGTCGATTATCCCCAGCTAGGACTGTCCATGGACATTGCAGGCGGGGAAATCGCTTTTAATTTACCTCCTGAAAGCAAAACGGCCAATAATTTGGTCAACTCGGTTAGACTCAATGAAATAAGTTGGAAAGGCTTTACCGCTCAGAATGGATGGTTTTCTGTCACCTTTCAAAAAGAAGGCATTTATGGATTCTACGGCTTCTTTCTTTTCGATGGATATACCCACGGAGGATTCCAAGTAACATTTGAAAGAGGATTCCCATGGGAGGGTTGGATGACCGTTTGTGGATCCAAGATGGATCCTTTGATAGAAAAGCTTTGTATGGGTAAAAAAGATATTGTATTCAGAGGAACTATTGATGGAAGATTGAGGATGAAAGCGGTTGGATCTAATCTTGAAAATGTGGAAGGCTTTTTCCTCGTATCGGCTCCAGGATACCTGGATATAAAAGATATGGATTTTCTTACAAAAAATATTCCTTCTTCCTGGGAGCCAAGTTCCAAACAGCTTTTTTCCCTTCTTGCCGACTCGCTCCGCAATTACACCTTTAAAAATGGCTTTGTTAAATTAACCTACAGTTACCCAAAAAGCGATCTCCTGTTGGGATTATATGGGCCCCAAGGCAAGAGAAATTTCTCCATCCATTGGACCCAAGATCCAAAATTAGGCCCCCCCCTGGGACAAAATTTTTTCAATACCAGTGAAAAAACCATTTTATTGCATCCCTAAAATTTTGCTCTTTTGCAAACTCATAAAAAAAGAAAGAATACTGATTCTTTCTTTTTGTGTCTTTGGATGTAGCCCCACGGTAAAACTCACCACTCCCGAGCCCGTAAAAATTAATGTTAATATGGGGGTAGTGGTGACCGAAAAAGAATCTCCAAATCGAATAACCCTTGATCCTCAAGTCGCTGACCGTCGTCGATTACGATCAGGAGAAGTGCAGAATCTAAAAAATGCACGCGTTATTGGTGAAAACCGAGAAGGATACCTTGAAATCATCAACCCACCCAAGGAAGAAAATTATAGGAATTGGGCCAAAAAGGTCGTCGCCGAAGAAAACGAAGATAGAACGAAACTCTACTTGACCCAAGCCAAAATTCAGGGCAAGCCTCTTGAAGAGATCGAAAGAGAATATGCTAAAAAATGGCAAGAAATGAGTTTTCCCGGAGAGTATATTCAAGAATATAATGGAAAATGGATCCAGAAATGAGTCAAAAGAAAAACCTGTTTTTTTTCTTTTTTCTCTTTTCGGAAGTTTATTTTCTTTTTGGTATCCTTCAGCTGAATTCTTATTCCCAAAATGTCCCTTTTGATCCCCAATCCGACTACCCTCTGCCTTCGCAGTCCAATGCCCAAACTCAAACTCCTCTTAATCCCATCCAGTACCGTTCTCAATCTCCACAAGAAAACCCAACCCAGAAAAACAACCCGAATACCCAAATATATGGACAGAAAACAGAGAAACAATCGCATGCAACCGGTTCCAATATGGAATTCAGCGAAGAACTCCCCGATCCAACCAATGGCTTAAAATCCGTCCTCGACTCTTTGACCGAAGATCAAAGAAAAACGATTGAAAAAAAGTTTCATAGGGAGGCTATTCATGCTTTTGTCGGAAAAACCGATTCCCTCGATAGAAGTTACCTTCTTTTTGCTGAAAAGACGCAAAAAAACAATGAATCCTTGATTTTGGTTTTTGCCTGTAAAAAAAATAAAATTCATTATCTTTTTAGTAGTCTCCATCCCTTTTCTATACCTCCCCAAATACGGCTGACCCCTTATGACCGGCTTTCCTTGACTCTGACCGTGGTTCGATTTGAAATGGCACAAACGACCCCGGAAATCTTTACTCAAGCTACAATCCAAAAGAAAAAGGAGAATCTGGGCAGGCGCTAAAATTCTGCCGTCACATCACCGCAAAGAAGCATCGCCGACCCATAATAAGGATTTCTTACTTCCTTGTCCGGTTGAATCCAACTGGCTTGGGCCATGGGACAAGTCAAGACAAAATACTTGCCCGTTTTAATTTTTTTAGTTCTTAAGGTCTCTATCAAAATATCGCTGACATCCTTAAAAGCGAGCCTTGCCGAATCAAGATCCTTGGCTTCGACAAGCAATTTTACTTTTGCAAGCAGTGTCTCGGGAAAAAATGAAGGGGTATTTTTCTGAACAATATCCATTAGTGTTGTTGCTGCCTGGGGGACCCCTTTTAGGGTATCATCGGAAAGAAGCTTCCCAACTTTGAAATATTCCTGGAGGGCAGAATCCAACACCGGAGAAGAACCTTCAGCAAATAAAGGAGAAACAATCCCCAGTAAAACGATAAAAGCTATCAATAGAGGAAACTTTTTCATCAACTATTCTGCGGCAGAAATACCCTACCTACCTATTGCCAATTTAAAACTTAGGGAGTAGAAGATTCAAGCTCTTTTGCATATTTTTCGTAGACTTCGGCAAGGGCTTTCATCAGGTCCGCTTTCATCCTTAATTTTCTTGCCGTAGCCTTTGGATTTTTCGTCTCCGCCACTTCTTTTAGAACTTGATCAAAAGGACCGGATTCTCCGCAGCAAGATCCCCCTTTTGCTCCTCCCATCATGCCATGACCCATTCCACCCATACCATGTCCCATCATACCATGGTCCATTCCCTCCATTTTGTGCCCTTCGTGCCCCTCTTTTTCTTCCACGGTTTGTTGCTCGGTCTCAGCCTTTTTATGTTTTTCATGTTGGGCTTGCAATGGTAAAACAGCTAAAGCCAACCCTAAAAAGAAAAAGATCAAGAAGAAAGAGGTCTTTGAAATGTGAATATTTTTCATGTAGAAATTCCCTCCAGGGTTAAGGTCCATATATTATTTTAATCCACCGTGTACATGAACATCATCCCACTGTGAAGATGTTCTAGAATATGACAATGGGACATCCATTTGCCGGGATTAGACAACTCAAGAAGAACATCTACAACATCCCCTGCACCCACCATGAAGGTATCTTTCCAAACATGATTGGTCTCTTCAACATCGTTGACGGCAAGAACAAGGAACCTATTCCCGTGAAAATGCATGGGATGCTGCATAGGATGTAGAGAGTGAATATCGTTGATAATGCGTATCTTGATATAGCTCCCTTGCTTATAATTCCAATCCATGATCGCCCCATTGGTTTTCATGGTTCCAAGATCGGTAACCTGCCAAGTGATCTCTTTAGAAGTCGACATCTTGTTCTGTAGATACATGTGATCTTCCCATTCCACTTTTGCCCCCGTTTTGGCCAGCATGGTGATGAGACCGGGGAAAGCGGTCGATTGGGTCGGAGTAGAACTCCCCGGTTCTGAAAAACGGGAAGCCTCTTTTTTAGAAACAGCTACTGAAAGACGAATTGTCCTATCCGGCCTTGCAGCCTTATACTTGGCAACCAAAGGTTCAATTTCATCGATCAGTTCCTTGTTTTCTCTTAATTGTTGAAATTCCTTTTCATAGGAAACGCTGACGGCTTGATCGCCCACATGAAACGTAGCCAACTCATAGGTTCGCGGCCCCACAAGAGGGTCAACCGCATGATGGGTTAATTTAAAGTCTCCACGCGAGGGGAAATACATCTCCACGATCTGCCTTTCAGAAGGAGCAATAACTACGACATCAACAAATTGTTCTTTTTCAATCCTACCGTTATCCCCACCAACAAGCTTCATCTTTACACCGGGAACAAATACCCGGAAAGGCCTTACACTGGAGGTATTCGTTAAATAAAACCTGATCACTTCTCCCTTCTGAACCTCTATTGTAGGTTGAACCCGACCATTGATCAGGAAAGTATTCCCATACCTGCCCATGAAAACAAAATTAGAGTAATCTTGATAGTACTCCGGAAGCTTCCCATCCTTGATAAGGATGTCCGTAAGTATAAGAGGAATCTCCCTATTTACAGGAGCCCAATAGTGAGGGTCTTTGGGGATAACGATATAATTCCCATACAATCCAAGCTCCTGGGCATAGTCATCTCTATAATGGGGATGATACCAATAAACGCCCGGATCATCAAATTTAATTTTGTAGGTAAAGCTCTTGCCATCGGGCACGATAGGTTGGGTCACTTCGGGCACCCCATCATACCGATTATCCACCCTGACACCATGATGATGGATCGTGGAAGGGAGTCCTGTAAGGTTTTTAAATTCAAGGATAATTTCGTCTCCCTGGTGAACATATATAAAGGGGCCGGGAACAGTTCCATTATAACCGAGCATCTTTACCTGCGCATTGCCAATCTTGGCTTGGAGTCTTTGAGCTACGATCTCGTATTTATCCCCATTTTTTAGGTAAACAGACTGGGTTTCTTTAACCATGGGATATTGGTCGGGATCTACAGAAAAATCATACTTCGGCTTGACTGCCCCTTTGAACCAAAAAAGAAAAATCGCGACGGAAACAAGCAAAAGAAAGCCTAACAGGGACGAAAATCGGATCCTTCCTTTTGTTGTCTGTAAATTCATAAATTTTAAAAAACCATTCATAGACTCCAGAATTTGATATTATAGGATATGACAAATATATTCCACGAATCGCGTTTCATCAAGCTTTACTTGAAGCAATAGGAGACGGTACCGCTTTTTTCTTTCTAGAGAGCAAAACAAAAACAACCAAACCTACCACAACAGCCCCAAAAACCATGATGATTATTGCCGTTGGACTTGTCAAAAAGCTGGCAAGGCCAACATTTATAGGGAACTGAAATACCATGGGATTGGTGCCATCGCCTTTGACCAACGTTATATCGGCTCTATATTTTCCCGTTTTTTCAAAGGTGACATCAATAGAAGCCACTCCCGTGGAATAAAGCTTGGGAGGAACTTCTAATATCGGTTTTCCCGTAGAAAGATCCAGTACCTTGACTTCCAAGGGAATACTCTTTAAGTCCGGGGTAATGAGATCAAATACCATGGTCATTTTACCCGTGTTGGGTATATTTTGACAGTAAGTCTTAAACTGACCCATCCTGCCGTAAACATAAACATCAAGATGTATAGCATATCCTCCCTTGGAGAGAATTCCACACTCCATGCCCCCATTATCACTTCCACCATGACCAAAACAGAGAAGAGGAAAAGTTGCCGACACCAAAAAGATCACGACCAGTCTTTTAAAAACCCTAGAAAGAAAAGCCGATCCCCACCCCTTTTTCCTTTCTCCACATTGAAGGACTTCATTGTCTTGCTTTAATTTTCTCGATAAAAAACACATAAATATCTCCATCTTTCTCCTTTCGATAGATACAGTAGGTTAAAAACGAAAAAATTTTAATACCTAGTCTAATAAACCGAAACTCCAAAGAAAAAACAATTGAAAAATTTTCTAAGCATAAAAAACAGCATAATTAAAAAATAGTTATTATTCCTCGGGGAAAAAAAGGAACTTCTTACAAAAATACCCGATATCTCCTGTGGGGCTTTTTTCCCTACTTATCAAATTCCTCTTCCCTTCCCTCTTGTTTATAGGGTGCTTGCAAAGCATCAATGAGTATTTTGGCTCCAGGAGGAGGATTAATTCTCCCAGATAGAATTTCTGAAGGACTGACCTCTCTCTTGTAATATTCTCTATTTGTATCGGGAGCCTCAACAATGGCCGTACCCTCGATAGATATTCCTCCAAAAATGCCTTGACTCTGGCTATAAGTATAAATAGCGGCCATGGGCATAACTCCAGCTTCAGCCGTCCTGCCTATAGGGCCAGCAGTTGCACTAATACTCCCTCCGATATTAAAATTTCCTCCCTTGGCAAAGGCTTCTACGGCTTCAGGGGTATTAAGAACAAGAATAAACTCTGTCGCATTAACCCCAATCTGAAACCCAAAGCCCACCCCTCCCACCGAGATCGCTGAAGGCCCCGACCATCCCTTGGAAGTCTTTGCGACAACTAAACCCGTTCCCCCTCTGCCACTAAAAATAAATCCCGCTTTAATTACAGTCAAAATGGCAAAACCCCGAGCATCTTGAAAAACAGATTGCGGTATAGATTTTTCAGGCATCTGCTTAAACCGGCGTATGATCGTCGCCGCCTGGTTGACCGTCCTTTGCAAATCCCAAGCAAAAGTCGGTTCCACAAGAAAAAGAAAAAGAATAAGAAGGAAAAACCGCCTTTTAGAAGCCAAGTTTCCTAAAAAAACCTGGGTATCAAACTCTTCTTTTACCGGACAAAAGAAAGCCCCTTTTACTCGGACCCAATAGTCGAAAATCGGGAATATTTTCATTAAGGGAATAATGTCCAAAACAATTTTTTTTGGTCGGCCATGGGTAGTTCAAAAGCGGAGAAAATTCAAGAAGGTATCCCTTCAAAAGAGTTGGTCACGATACCCTGATGTATGGCCATCGATCTAAAAAGCCCATCTTTGGTTATTAACTCTCCAAAGTTACCTCTCTGAACAATCTGTCCTTTATCGATGACAAGAATTTCATCACAATCGGCAAGTGTCGAAAGTCGATGTGCAATAATGAGTACGGTTTTCCCTTTTTCCAGTTCATAAATAGCCTGTTGCACAACCGATTCGCTATGAGAATCAAGGCTGGAGGTAGCTTCATCAAGAATCAGTATGGGACTGTTTCGAATAAAGGCTCTAGCTATGGACAACCTTTGTCTTTGACCGCCGGAAAGTTTTACCCCTCTTTCACCAATGAGGGTGTCGTATCCTTGAGGTAGTTTTTCTATGAACTCATGAGCCCCAGCCATCTTGGCCGCTTGCTCAATTTCTTGGCGTGTGGCTCCCGCCCTACCCACAGCGATATTCTCGGCTATCGATCGATTAAAAATAACCACATCTTGACTCACCAAAGAAAACAGGTTTCTTAAGTCTGCTATCTTAAGATCTCTTAGATCTTCTCCATCGATCAAAATGGCGCCTGAAATGGGGTCATAAAAACGGAGCAGAAGACTTGTCAGGGTTGTCTTCCCTGCCCCACTTCTACCGGCTATCCCCAATTTTTTCCCCTTTGGAATAACAAAGGAGAGATTTTTGAGAACCACTTCATTCCCATAACTAAAAGAAACATTCGCAAATTCGATCTGCTTTTTAAACGCTTTAATGGAACTTGCTCCCGGTTTTTCAACAATCGTTGAACGGGTATCCAACAAATCGGTAAGCCTCCTCGCACTTAAAGCTCCTTCTTGAATTTTTACATTGGCATCAGCTAACCTCTTAATGGGAGCAAAAAAAAGAATGGCTCCGTTTGCTACCGCTGCCATATTAGCGATACTGATATTCTGCCATATAACACAAAGGATCAATAAAGAGAGGGCCAGGCTAGCCACAATGTCTATCATGGGGCTTACCATAGTTCCAGATATGGTCATCTTTGCCGCATGTTTGGCTAATTCGTTGGCCTGATGCCTAAAGATATCGATATTTTTCTTTTCAAGACAAAAGGCTTTGATGACATGAATTCCCGACAAAGACTCGAAGAGCAAGTTACTCTGAGCCACCGAATAAGATATAATTCCCATTGATGCTTCCCTGGCCTTTCTTGCCAGGGTTACCGCAGGAATGATACATCCGGGGACCAGAAGCATGGCCAGAATGGTCAGCCTCCAATCGATAAGGGCGCAAGAAAAAAGAATGATCGCTATGGTGATCGGATCCTTGGCTACATCAGTAAATAGGACGCTCACGGAATCATAAAAGGCCTTGGTGTCATTTAATATCCGTACGGCTAAGTCTCCCGTAGTCGATTTATGGAAAAAATCGAGCGAGAGAGAATGCAACTTGGATAATATGGCCGTCTGCAGATCGGCGACAATTTTGGCTGCGGCCAGCGTCATAAAATAAGAATTGAGGATCCTTAACAGGCCCCTAATCGTAGCGATCAAAGGTAAAATTAAAATGCCCCCGCAAATTCTTTTCCAATCGAGGGGCTCTTTGGCTTTGGGCAACCACCTTCCCAGTTCATTTAAAGCTTTTTGATAAAAATGATTTTTCGAAGGAGCAACAACAGCCGTCGATGTTTTCGGGGCAGAAGAAAAATTGTCGATAGCCGCCTTGAGAATGAATAAATAGGCCCCATTAAAAGCTCCAAACAGGAATCCAGCAATTAACCCGGAAAATATCAGGGGCATTCGCCTTTTTAAAAAAGGCATAGAAAAAATTATAATTTTTTTAAGCTCTTGCATTGAAAATAAACGACTTACAATTCTTTGTTACAAAAAAAACTTCCCTCCAACTGGTTCTCCATACCATCAATCCAAGGCTTAAATCAGCCCTTATTTTCATCCAACCGTAAAGAAAAGCCATAAAAAAGATGAAACTTTTAAATAGTCCGCAGCGACCTTGCCAGATAAGAGTATAAAGTATTTTCACTTTTTCCAAGAAAAAGCCGTAACAGCTCCATAAATTCTTCGAATCTTTCATAATGAATCCAATGTCCTGCTCCCCGTAAAATGACAGCGGAAGCTCCAGGAAAAGAAAACCTTATTCTAGGAATAAAAGAAGGATGAAAATAAGGGGATTTTTCACCAAAAACAAAGAGGCTTTTCCCAAAATATTGAGCAGGCATGTGAGGAAAAGAATTTAATATTTCAATCGAATTTTCAATTCCTTCCAAGTTTATTCTCCATCCATACTTGTTCGATTCGTAAACCAGATTTGTAAGAAGGAAACGCACAAGACTGCCCTCATCAATTTCTTTAGAAAGGAAAATTTCGGCTTCTTTTCTACTTTTTATATGTTCTAGTGGCAATCCTTTTAAAGCTTTAAGAACTCTTAGATGCATTTCCAAGACCTCTTGTCCATAATCAACGGGTGCAATATCCAACACGACAAGGCCTTTTACCTTATCTTGAAAAGTTTGTGCCAAAGCCATGGCCAATTTTCCTCCAAGGGAATGACCTACAATATAAACGGGGAAAATATCAAGTTGGCCAACGGTTTGCAGGACATCTCCAATCATCTGGGGGTAATCCATAAAAGTTGCTTTCGGCGACAGTCCATGGTTTCTTAAGTCGAAAGCAAAGACCCTATACAATTGGCCAAGATCTTGAGCAACGGCATTCCAGTTAAAACTACTTCCATACAAGCCATGGAATAAAAACACACTCTCTCCCTTTTGCCCTACCTGTCTAAAATAAAGTTTCACTTCAAGTAATCCTATCCTACTCTTTTCGATTACTCCGCTTCTGTCTTGTAGGGAAGTCTTTTTGAGAACGATTTTTGTCTTCCGATTCTTTTCTCTTGATTACCGAATAGAGGATAGCCTCTTCAAGATATTTTATCCATGGCCCATGAGGAACTTCCTTTTCTGCAATGAATCTCCAACTTACTTTATCCATTCCTCCAAGCCCCAAGTATTCTTTAACCGCTGGAGAAACATCAATTCCAGATTTCGACTTCGGTTTACAGGATCCAAATACATAGCAATAATCATCCGCCACATAGGGTCCAACATCCATCCACTGGGCATATACCACTTTTTCCCATTTGTTCTTTATCTCTACCCAATGACCCTTACATTGGGATTTCCCAGGAGAAAGGCTCGAATCGTACCAAGGAATCCACTTTTTGGCTATACGGGGATAGGCAACGTCGTTAAAGGGAAGAGCCACATAAAAGGGATTGAGAGTTGCCGCGTGCGTTCCCGGAAGCAGACCCGCCCTTGCTTTAGGGCTATCTTCTCCTCCATAATTTCTGATCCAATGTTCATCCCAAGCACTTCTAAAAATCCCCTTCGGACTCCATTGAGTAATATCCGTTCCTATCCAAAATACGGTGGCAGGGATATCCCTATGCCAATGCCCTTCGGGTAAGGGTTCATGACAGCAACTCTTGATCCCTTCTCCCCTTCCTTTTAACGGGGGATCCGAGACACAGAAAAAAAAGTAAATGAAACAAAGAGAAAAAAAAGGCAAAAAAAGAAACATTACCTAAAAAGGGAAAAGAATTCTCTTTTAACTTTCTTCCATGAATGAACGAGTTCTTCTTCAGCGGAACGATTATAACGCCTTCTTCTCTTCTTGGGATGAGCCTGTGAAGAAGAGACTTGAGGGCCGCCCTTTACTTGTCCATATTCTTCCTTTGTATTTTCTTTGGTTTCTTCCGGGGATGAAGGGGGAGTTACTTGCTGGAGCTGGCTGGCCGTAGTTTCCTTGTTGGGGAGAGCTGGAGAAGGAGGGAGCCGGTGGTTTAGCCCCTGAAGTTGATCCTGAGCCAACGACTTTTCTTTTTCTTTGGCTAACTGTTGTTGTAATTCCATAACCTTTTTTTGAAGGGCCACATTTTGGCTACTGACCGATCCCAATAGCTGCTCCTCTCGCTTTTTACTGCGAGCCAGTTCTTCTTCAAGTTTATTGACCCTGCTCTTGAGCGCTTCCACCTCTGTGGCATTTTCTGTCGTACGCGTCTGAAGACTCTGAATTTCGCTTTTCTTCGAAAGCCTAGCCATCTGCTCTTCAATCCGTTGCATATGTTCTTTTAAAAGGCTCAGTTGCTGGTAATCCACCAAAGAAGGATTAAGCTGAGTCATTCTATTTTGTTCTTGCCTGGCTTGGGCCAATTCAGCCTCCAGTTTTTGGACCCTTTCTTCAAGAAGAACGACTTGGTTTGCTTTTGTACTTTGTTCCAGATTTTTTTGTATAATCTGCAACTGCTCTTCTTTCGTCCGTTTTAGGGCGAGCTCCAGAGACTGCACTTTCTGAGCAAGATCCTTCATTTTTGCTACTTCACTTTCAGCTTGCTTCGGGTTGGCTTTTGCAGCATTGGCTCTTCTCAATTCTTCCTCTAAATCGCCCAGTTTTTTTTGTAAGTTTAGTACTTCAGGACTGTTTCTGCTTTGGGCCTGGGCTTGTGCCAATTCTTTTTGCAAGGAAGAAACCTGAGTGGTTAGTTCATTAATCCTTTGTTCTTGAGCTTCAAGCTGCTTCTTTCTTGCTTGCTTGACTTGCACAAGTTCTTTTTGAAGGGCTTGGAAAAGATCCTGGATTTCTGCCGTCTGCTTGGCCTGTTCTGGACTTTTAGAAAGCCCAGATTTTGCTTTCTCCAAGTCGGCCAACTTTTCTTCAATTTCATTAAGCCTGTTTTCCAAGGCCTTGCTTTCAGCCGATTCTTGGGCTTGAGAAGGTTGGGTGGGATTTACAGCTAAACCGGCTAGTTTGTTTTGTATTTCTAGTTGTTTTTCATGCACATAATTCAAGCGGTATTCAACAAGTCTTGGTTCCCATTTTGGATTGGTTTTCTTTAACTCAAGCAGTTTACTTTCAGCTTCTTTATACTTGGAAGAAGCTTCTTGATAATCCTTTTTTTCCAAGCTCCTATCTCCTTCTTGAATGGTCACATAAATATCCAAAAAAAGATCTTGGGGAATCACGGCCGGACTTCTTGATAAAGGAGCGGAAAAGGCTAGGAATGATGATAAATAAAAAATAAATAGGACTTGGAAAACAGGGATCAAAAAAGTTTCTTTTTTAACATCTCTCCCCATAACGATCATTTTAAATAAAAATAAGACCTCCTTTCTTAAACAACAACGAAAAAAAAAGAGCGGGTGAAGGGAATCGAACCCTCGCTTCAGGCTTGGGAAGCCCGTGTTCTACCATTGAACTACACCCGCTAAAAGCAAAAAAAGAATTCAAAACGCCAATTGTAGAAATAGTTTGTCAGAATCTTTCACTTTTGTCAAAATGCTACGGTGTTTAATTTTTTTCTTTTAAAATTGGACCCTTTTTCTCGGGCAAGCTGCCGGCTCATCAGTCTTAAGTCATTGGATCTCTCCTCTCTACGAAATCGGCTTATTGTTTCTTCACCTTCTTTAACCTCTGCACATGCCCAAGCCTAGAATTCAGGGGCTAAGCTAATAACTTCAACTTGTTGTCGAGTTTGTCACTCCCTCGGCTGCGCTATGGCATTCTACAACACTTTGCCCATCCAGGAAAAAAAAGCTGGCAATTCTTTCTATCCCTATTTAACCCCCTTGTTCTCTACCGTTTTTCGATCCAACTCCATTTTTTTATAAAAATGGATTAAATGCTGGCATAAAATCAGCTTATGTCTTTTATATAAAACAAATGTATTTTATAAAATACTTATCCTTCCATTTGTAAGATTTAACACCAAATTTCTCATGAAAACTTTGCTCATCCCAAGAAACTTTGAAGCCAAAGAGTACCTTTTTTCCCCTTGCCTTGTTCAAAAGAAACTGTGCAGTCTTTTCATCAGCCTTTTTTTTTGTCTTTCGGCAATAGGTTATACCGATAGCAATTCTTCTTTACCCCTCAACTCGGGGAATATAAATACTGAAGATCCTTCCGAGCCAAATGAGACGACTTCCGGAAGTAACCGGCAAAAAAACAACGACCCGAGCGCTACCCTACCCGAGGTAACCGTAACGGCGGTGGGACCAACGGAGAATATCTTACCTACGGCTCATTCGAACACCTCGGTATATGCTATCCCCCTTGATGTTATCGATATTCCTCGAAGCGTGACCCCGATTTCCCATGGATTAGCCCAGTCGGCAGGTATCGGACAGTTTGGATACCTAGATCCTCTTTCTACAGCATTTCTTGTTCCGGCCGCATTGACCCAAATTAATTATGGGATAGCCAGCGCACCGACCATTCGCGGCCGCAACGGCTTAACCCTTATTAATGGGATTGAAGAAACCTTAAATAATAATTCTGAACAAAATATCCCCTGGAACTACAACATGGTCGAATCGATGGATATTGTCGAGGGGCCTTCAAATGCCGTTTTTGGAGCCACCCAAGTATCCGGGGGCTACATCAACTATATCACCAAGCAGCCCTACTTCGACAATTTTCGGGGCTACATGTGGGATACCCTAGGAATGTATGAGGAATACATGTGGGGAGCGGACATAGGAGGACCCATCGACAAGGATAAAAAATTAGCTTACCGCTTTAGCTACATGGGACAAGAAAACGGGAGTTACTACCAATATCAAAGGAATGATCAGCAAAATTTTTATCTAGCCCTAGGCTATCACCCTACGGAGTCTTATTCTATCGATTTATACACGGATTTAGGCACTTATGATTTTACCCCGATGTGGGGGATGATCAATAGACCCACCCAAGAGCTCATCGATGAGGGCCTTTATCTCCCCGGGGCCCTCTCTCCTACACTTGCCAACACGGGGATAATCAACAATCCTCCTGCTTCTTCCTATCTAGGTTCTCCCGTAGGCATCAGTCGCAGAAATGTACTCCTCAACCCCACGGATGGAGGCTACGGGACAACAGGACTGACCCAAGTCATTCAAAAATTTTTCATCAATGAAGATTTCCAAGTAATCAACAACACTTTTTTCTGGTATCACGATGATCAATGGATTCTTCATCCTCTTTTTTACGACGAATCCTGCCGCGGAGATTATGAAATCGACAACCGAACCGAATGCCGGCTTTATTTTGATACAATCCCTCAAGGGAAGGAAAAAAAGGAGAAAGAACCGAGCTATCCTGTTCTAGGCCAGGTACTCTTTTCTCACTCCCTGGACGGAGGAGTGGAAATGCATTATCAAAAAAATCTCGATTATAACTCTGATTCATTTATCGTGCTGAACAGTTACAGCCTCATCAATCAAAATCCCCTCCTTTGGAACGCAGAACTTTCCAAGTACTTTCAAGCCAGGATTGGCAATCCCAAAGCATCTTTTGGAGGCGAGTGGCCGATACCCGGGGCACCTCAAGGTTACTATTTTGAACCGGCCAACTTGGCAGCAGGAAGCACCGATTGTCATTATGGAGCCATTTCCCCTTTTATCCTGGACAACATAAACATAACAGAGAGACTTTCGGTTATTATAGGAGCCCGGGCTACGGGTTACTTTGTTTCAGCCCAAACTCCCCCCGGAACTCCTCCCATCCTTTTTGAGCAACTCTCAACAACCCAACTCACTCCCCTAGTGGACGGTGGAACGGTTTATAAAGTTTTTCCTTGGTTAAGCGCTTATTTCGATTTTAACTGGGGCTACGTGGTTAATGCTGCGGACATGGGGGGATTTTCTCCCTTCTTTGGACCCTCGCAGTTCCATTTGCTCAACGAGCTCTACGAGGGGGGATTTAAATTTGATCTCCTCAAGCATTCCCTATTTGCCGCTCTTGATGCCTTTTCCCAGTTTACTTACCTTAACAATAGGGCCGGTCCAGCAACACCATCCACGGTCAACGGCTTTGAGGCAAGTATAAATTATCAACCTGGCCGTCATTTCTGGGCCAAATTGGGTTATGCCTACATGCATGGCACAGAAGACTGGACATCCGTAGGACATGGACCTCCCATGTACCAAACCTATTCGACAGCTTTTGCCTTGCAACAGAACCTTCCTTTAAACAACAACCAAATGTATCCGGTGGGAATTTACAATTTTCTTGGCTTCCCAGAACAAATTTTCAGCGGCCTTGTTACTTACAGACTCGATAGCGGGATAGGGATAACCATGGGAGGGCTGGTCATGAGCGAGCAGTATCTAGGATATAATTATATAACCCATATCCCTACGCAGTTTATTCTCAATGCCACCCTTTTTTACACCGCTCCAAGATGGGAGGCGAGGCTCTATTTTTATAACTTTACCAACGAACCCTATTGGCTTGCTTTTGGAATGGGAGCAAACGGAACAAGGACATTTAATTTCGAGGATATTGTAGCTGGAATGCCGTTTTGGATCCAAGCCACCTTGGTTTACAAGTTTTAACAGGGAGCAGGGCCATTGATCTTTCTCTTACCTAAACTATAGATTTTAATTCTTTTTCCGGGTATATTATGGAGTGGATAAAAATCTATTTTTTTATATTTGGATTTTTTTTCTTCTGCTGATTCATGGGGGAAGTTCTCTTTTTAGCCTTACCCATCAACATAAAGAGATTGAACAAAAAGTTTCGGCGATTCTTTATAAAGATTTGTATCCCGAAGCCGGCGAAAAAATCGTTACGTTAAATATCGATTATATCGATAAGAAAAAAACCCCTGCCATTGTGGCATCTTGGCTTGTCCATCTTGTTGATGATGGACTTCATTACAAGCCTCTTTTTCATCCGCCCTCGACATTGGACACCGAAGAAGTCTACGGGATGGGGCGTTTCCGATTAAAAGAAAACTTTTCAGTGGATTTAAACGATCCCCTGACAAAACAAGGTCTTGAAAGCTGGCGTGAAAAGCTGATCAAAGTAAGAGACCTAATGAGACAGGTTGTCGTTCTTCGTTGCATGTATTTTTGCCGCCATAATTATGGAAAAAATACGGAAAGTGATTTAAACAGTGCCCTTGCCCAGCTCCACAATCTGGCGATCCAAGAAAAGCCCAAAACGGTCTTGAAATAAATCATTGATGTCCCTTTTCAGAACAACCTAGCAAGGGATAGAGCTTTTCTTTTATTTTGAAAAATTCGATTCCTTAAGATATTATAAAGCCTATCCAGGCTCCTTGAAAGGGAATGAAAGCCAAAAGATCGGTTCATCAATAAGGGTAAAAAAGAAAGCAATACGGGCTTGATTTATTGATGAGAAAATAATAGTTTCCTATTCTTTCTGTTAAAGGTGAAATAAAAAAGTATGGCATCCCTTGGAGTACTTAAAGAAAAGGTTCCCGGTGAAAATCGGGTTGCCATAGTTCCGGACGTTCTTCCCTCTTTTTCAAAGTTAGGGTTGGACGTTCTTGTCGAATCCGGTGCCGGAGCTAATGCCGGCTATTTTGACCAAGACTATATCGATAAAGGTGCCCAAGTTTTAGCTCACGGCTACGACGTTCTGGGCAAAGCAAACATCGTTTGTCTCATTCATCCTCTCCAGTTGGAAGACATTCCCTTCTGTGCTGAAAATGCTATTCTTATAGCCTTAATGTATCCGCTTTTAAATCTTGAATTAATAAAGGAAATCGCTACACATAATCTTACCGCTTTTTCTCTAGATCTTATTCCTAGAATTAGTCGGGCCCAGTCAATGGATCCCTTAAGTTCTCAAAGCACCGTTTCAGGCTATAAATCCGTTATCTTGGCAGCCCATACGCTCCCCAAGTTTTTACCCATGCTTACTACCCCGGCGGGTACGATTCCCCCTTGCAAGGTCTTTGTTATCGGTGCAGGAGTAGCCGGCTTACAAGCTATTGCCACGGCTAGAAGGTTAGGCGCCCTTGTTGAAGCTTATGATATTAGGCCCGTTGCGAAGGAGCAAGTGGAAAGCTTGGGAGCCAAATTTGTCGATCTTCCTATTGCTGCACGCGATGTTGAGGATCGATCAGGTTATGCCAAAGCCCAATCTGAAGACTTCTACGCAAAACAACGCCAGCTCATCATCGATCAGTGCAAGAAAGCCGATATCGTGATTACTACCGCTCTTGTTCCCGGAATAAAAGCGCCGAAACTCGTTTCCAAGGAAGCTATTGAGAACATGAAACCGGGAACGGTCGTCGTTGATCTTGCTGCGGAACAGGGCGGGAACTGCGAATTAACCGTCCCGGGAAAAACCGTCGTCCACAACCATGTCGTCATTCACGGCCCCCTTAATCTACCCTCTTCTATGGCACCCCAAGCAAGCTTGTTTTATGCCAAGAATATCCAATCCTTTCTTTCACTTTTTTTTAAAGAAAATAAATTATCTATTCACTGGGAAGATGAAATCATAAAAAACACCTTGGTTGTTCGTGAAGGGAAAATTGTCCATGAAAAAGTTCTTGCTGCCTTAAACCAACAACTTCGTTAAGGAGATAGACCCTAGTATTGCATACGCATTCATGTATAATGGTGATTATGGAAAATGCACTGAACACAGAACGGTTGGCAACCGCAACTGCCCTATCTCTGGCGAGTTCGCCCAGCAATGGCCGCGCTGCCAAAGAGAGGTTCTCTGCCGTAGCCGGGAAAGCCAGGCCCGTGAGATACGAATGGGTTCGGCAAGACCCGTCGGGGCAGAAAGAAAACGGTACTTATATTTGCGCACGTTTTTAATAGCAGCACTTCATCACAAAGGAGGATTAATCCATGACATTGGGTGATTGGCTTACCGATGTATATGTTTTTGTTTTAGCCTCATTTTTGGGACTGGAATTAATACGCAATGTCTCGCGACTGCTCCATACTCCCCTGATGTCTTTAACCAATGCCATTTCTTCTATTTCTTTGGTGGGTTCGATAGCTCTCGCGGGGGAAGGAGATAAAACATGGGTCGTTGTTTTAGGAACCATTGCTATCATCTCTTCCTCGATCAATGCCGTGGGCGGCTTTCTCATTACCGACAGGATCCTCAAGATGTTCAGAAAAAGCAAGTAGGTTTGATGGAGAATGGGGTTATGGAGGACATCATTCAATTTGTTTACATTGCTTCTGCTGCGCTCTTCATTCTTTCCCTTAAATGGATGAGCGAAGTTAAAACATCGAGGTGGGGAAACTGGGCGGGGAGTGCAGGAATGGCTTTAGCCATAGTCGCCACTCTTCTCAAGCCCCAGATTCACGGCTATCTCTGGATAGCTATTGGAATAGTCTTAGGCTCCTCCATAGGCACCCCCATGGCCGTGCTCATGCCTATGACTGCCGTTCCCCAAAGAACCGCCCTTTCCCATGCTTTTGGTGCCTTGGCGGCGGGCATCGTGGGATCAACCGAATACTTCCTTAAAGCTGATAGCTTTTCTTTCCCCCAACTCGTTGTCTTATCCATAGAGGTCCTGCTCGGTTTCTTGACTTTTACGGGTAGTCTTTTAGCCTTTGCTAAACTTCAAGAAATCATTCCAACGCGGCCGATTCTTTATCCGGGAAGAAATTATGTAAGCTTGACCGTGTTTTCTTCCTGCCTGCTCTTGATAGCCTACATGGTTGCCAAAGGCGGCTTTCATCCTTTTCTCTTTATATCTTTGATCGGCTTTTCTCTCCTTTTTGGAATCCTTTTGGTGTTGCCTATCGGGGGAGCGGATATGCCCACGGTCATTTCCATTCTCAATGCTTATGCGGGTCTTTCTTCCTCTTTCATGGGTTTTCTGCTTAACAATAAACTGCTTATCATCGCCGGGGCATTGGACGGCAGTTCTGGACTTATCCTTTCAATTCAGATGTGCAAAGCGATGAATCGCTCCTTTACTAATGTTCTTTTTGGAGGAATGGGCCAAGTCCTTGAGGTTGTCGATCCTTCTCGAGATGGTAAAGTCGTTAAAAGCCTTTCCCCTAGGGAAGCTTCAATCCTCTTTGAAGCCGCTAAAAAAGTTGTCGTTGTCCCCGGCTATGGCATGGCTGCAGCCCAAGCTCAACATGTGGTCAAGGAATTGACCGATGTTTTAGAAAGCAAAAATATCGAGGTGAAATTTGCAATCCATCCTGTTGCCGGGAGGATGCCCGGCCATATGAATGTCCTTTTGGCCGAAGCCGATGTTCCTTATGATAAGCTTGTCGAGATGGAAGAAATTAACCCTCTTTTTCCCGAAACGGATGTCGTCCTTGTAGTTGGGGCCAATGACATTACCAATCCTGCGGCGAAAAAGAATCCCGGCTCTCCCCTCTACGGAATGCCCATACTCGATGTCGACAAAGCTAAACAGATCCTTTTTATTAAAAGAAGTATGTCCACGGGATTTGCGGGCATTGACAATGACCTGTTCTACTCACCCAAAACAATCATGCTTTTTGGAGATGCGAAGAAGGTTCTCAATGAACTGGTCGTCTCTATCAATTCCCAATGAATGATTTCCGCCCTTAAGTTTTTCTAACCTATTCTTAATCTTTTTCCTTGATTTATCTCCTCTGTTTTCCTATTTTTCTTTCACCATTTTCCCTTCCCATGAAAACGAACATTAAAGAACTTACCCAGTCCATAATCAATATGATTCCCTCCTCTTTAAGGTTTAACTCCCAGGACGAATCCCTTTTTCAAAGAATTAAGCCTTTCCACGAGAGACTCTCAGAGAAGATTGTCAAGGGATTCTATGATACCCTGTTCGGGTATCCTTCGACCCAGTCCATTTTCAACCCCGGAGAACGACCCTTAAGGGAACCCGACTTGCAACGCTGGTGGCAGAGAACCATAACGGGTCCTTTTGACCTTAACTACTGGGCTTGGCAATCGGCGGTCGGGGTAATCCACATTAAAAGGAAAGTCAAAAACCCGATGATGCTTTCCATTTGGGGTTGGATCTTGATGACCCTTCAAAAAGAATTTTCATCTCACTTTTCTCCCCAGGAAACCTTTGAATTCATGGAATCCTGGCAAAGACTTGCCATAACCGTTGAATCCCTTATCGCCGAAAGCTACCTCCATAATTATATCGTCGCATTAGCCCAATCCACGGGAACCGAGTTGGCCCTCTTGGACAGGCTCGTAGCCATTGAAGTGGCAGACATCGATCCGAAAAAGCTAGAATAGCTTTCTTTTCAGCTCTCTACCTTTATGTCCTTGTAGGCAGCAATCCCAATGAGTCCAAAGGGAAGGGATTGAATAAAAAGAAAACCGACCACGAGGCCAAGACGGAATAGGAAAGAGAGCCGGGGGGTCTGTTGGTCCAGGGACCAGATGAGATAACGCGAAATTAATTCTACCGATCTGGTGTCGTAATAAGTATTCCCTCCTTGGTTAAAAAAGCTATCCATGTCTTTCTTCGCCAGCTCTTCGGCTCTCCTGATATCTAAATGGAGGACAGCCCCAAGAAACGGATGCAAGGCAAGGAAATTTTCCGCAGCCTGGGTTGTGAAAACAGTCGCCACGGCCAACCGGCTTTGAAATTGAGTAGCCGGAATAAAATGAGGATCGGTCCACGCATTAGGATGTTCAATGCCTAGGTTCCAAACCTTGTTCCTTGCCAGGTTAAATGTTTCATCTCTCCATTTCACATCCAGGATTAATTGGGCTCCCCACCGACTTACTTGATCCCGGGCTGCGGTTTTGGCAAATCCAAGGCATACAAAAGTCGAAACAAAAACAAAGCTAAACAAAGAGGCCACGGCACAAAAGCAATGATGAAGAAGTTTGACTCTAAAGGTTCTATTCCACAGCAAGGTATAGTGGCTCGCCAACCACCAGCAACAACCGGCTACAAACAGGGAAAAAACGAGAGTAAGCCAAAAAAAAAGAGGCCGCTGGCCCAAAAACAGTTGGAAGGACTCTTTTAACAAGTTTAGACCATCAGCCATCATAATTTGAAAAGAGTTTTTCTTTATCCTATCCAACGACTTTAAAACTTTATCCCCTACCCATGAACCATCCCGTCTCAAGGAATTGAAGAGGCAAGCCCAATATGGAATAGCCCAATTTTTACCTTCTTTTTGTCAATTCCTCAACACATGCAACATGGCTTTTTTGAAAGATCTACCCGTACTTAGCAGTCTTAAAAAAAATCAAGGGAAAGGAGGGGTTGAAGGCGGCGATTGAGGAGGGTAGGCAGGATAAGGGGAGGGTTGAGAAGGGAAAGAAGGGGGAGGAAAAGATTGAGATCCCTGGGCCGGAGGCCCATAACCTCCAGGAGGAGCAACGGGAGTTTGAGGATAGCCGGGATAAGCGGGCTGTGGAGTGGATGCAAAAGGAGGGGGCTGAGGAATATTTACTGGAGAAGCCGGGATGGAAGCGGGAACAGGAGCTTGTTGGGGAGAAAGAGGGGAATAAGGAGAAGAGGGATTCAACCCGGATAAAGCAAGCCTACGGTTTTCGGCATTTTGCCTGAGTTCTTGGGCATATTGCTCAAGAAGTTTTTCTTTTTCTTCCCTGGCCCTGGCTTCAGCCCTTCTTACCGCAGCATGATAGGCAGCCACTCTTGCACGCCAGATCTTTTTTTCTTTTTCATACGAATACAACCCTCCCCCAAGTCCACCAAGTATAACTCCTCCCAGTGCACCCCATCCTGCCCCGGTAGGTCCACCCGCAAGCCCTCCAATCAATGCACCTCCTCCTGCACCTATAGCCGCCCCTTCAGCCGCTGTCGTCGGTCCACCCGTTCCCGGCTGTAAAAACTTGGGTTTTCTTCCCGGCCCGGATATTCCAGACCGGGCCTCTTCCGCGGCTTGGGCTGCCTGTTTATCGATATCCCTAAGCCGGTTGGCATAATCGGTCCATTGGCTTTCTTCCTGCCTCATTGCCGAAGATAAATCAAAAGCATTACGCAAAACGATCTTTTCTACCCCGGGTGCCGTCACTTCTTGGAGTTGATTCCAGGGAAAAGTATTGTTTTGATTTAGAAACTTCCAACTTTTATCCGGCTGCTCAACCGCTTTCGTTTTCCAAGAAAAAGTCAGGTCTTGGTTGGCTTCAAAGGCCGTCCGCTTCTGGTCCTGGTAATAAGTCATTCCCGGTTCTTGATCCAGGGTAAAAAGGAGATCCTTGAGGTGGGATTTCGCCCAAGGCTTGAGATCTTTGGGAACGGCTTCCAACCGTTCTTTCCCGGGAAGAATAGGTCCAACTGGCACCCAGTACAAAGCGGTATTGGGTCGCACGGTGACATCGTATTCTATAATCCAATTGCCATCTTGATCTTTAACCGCCGTTTTTTCCTTGATGTCTATAAAATCAAATCCCCTAGGCAGTTGAGCCTTAACCGCTTCTTCAGCTTGAAGGACTGTGGGCTTTTTTACAAAAGAATTGAATAAGCCACCGGATCCACTGAATAAAGACTTTCCAGCGGTAAATAAAAAAATAAAGACTAGGGCTAAAGCCACAACCGCTCCTGCAGCCCAAAGCGGGATAAAAGATCGTTTTACGCTCCTTTGAGCTATGGCTTCAAGAGGACGCCGACAGGAAGGACAAACAAAATCTTCATCCTTTGGAATTTCTAAGAGTTTACCCGCTTCCTCGCATTCCCCAAAATTAATACATCTTCCTTTTCGAACAGAGGGAGCCTGTTTATTGGACTTAGGCTTTTGTCGGTCGAAAGAAAATTCCTCTTCAATATTATTCGTTTTCCCATTATCATTGTTTGTCAGGGAAGACCTTTTAATAGGATCATTAAAGCTGATTCTCATGTCATTCTAAAATCCCATTTTAGAATAAAATAATTTATTAAAAATGTCACAAAAAAATTAAAAAAATTAAGCCTCAAGTCTTTCTCCTTATTTCTTTTTTGGACAGAGCCAGACTTCTACGCGCCTATTTTTTTCTCTTCCTTCTTCGGACTCATTTGAGGCTACGGGCATTTCTTCACCCGCCCCAGCCACGTTAACAACCGTAATGCCTCGACTTTCCAGGGCTTTAGCAACACTTTGGGCTCTTTCCAAAGAAAGACCTAGATTATAGGTATGACTTCCCACATTATCCGTAAAACCGATCAAGAGAACCCCTTTATCGCTATTCTCAGCTTCGGAAAGAAATCGGGCCAACCTTTGAATATCGACTCTTCCCTTGTTATCCAATTCCGCCGTTCCAAAGCGAAACCGGATATCGAAAGGGACCCTTGTCGAATCTTTCACCAAGGTTCGATACCTTGTCGAGGCATCGGCAGGAATGGGTTCATTCGAGAGCGGGCTGAGATTAACTAAAGATCTTTCTTCCTTGAGTCCGCTGCCTACAAAACCCCGAGAAGAAACGACCTTTTGACCTGCATCCGACAAAATGTATTGGATAAATGCTTGAATCCATGTCGAGGAACCGTTCGGAGAAACATAGAAATAGATCCGGTAAGATAAAGGATATGCTTCGGTCCCAATGGTCAACGGAGTAGGCTTGAATGCCACTGCCCCTTTCATGTAGAGGGAAAGAATTTTCACAGAACTGACGGTAGCCGACAACCTCGAAAAATCCTCTATCCCTAAAATTCCGGGATCTTTCGATATCCTTTTCTTGAACTCATCTCCAGGGATAGCTTTTTGCTCTTTTCCATTCTGTTGCAGGCCACCTCCAAAAAGGTTGGCGAAATTTTGCCAACCACAAAAGCTTTTTTCAGCCGGAACGACCGGCATGATTTTTCCTTTAAATCCTTGGGTTAATTCTTTCCAATCGGTAAGCTGTCCGGAAAAGATTTTTTGCAATTGTTCTAGGGACAAGGAATCTATAGGATTTTGACCGTTGACGAAAACCACCACTCCGCTTTGCCCGATAACATATTCATGGTCGGAAGAAGTCATATCGAAGGGGAATCTTTTCAATTCTTCAGGGGTAACCTTCCGGCAGCAAAAGAGCCCCACCGGTTCCTTCATCGAAGCCATCCGCATAAACCCGGAATTTGGAGACTCGGTAAAAATTTTAATCAAGCCCTTGGCTTTCCCGCCCGGCAGTTCACACGCCACTTCGCTTTCCTTTGGATCGTGTTCAATCCACTCCGGGTTCTTCCCTTTTACCACGTCGTTTAAAAAACCTAAAACCAAGGGACGAACCAGGCTTTCCACAAGTCTATTCTCACCGCTAAGAACAAAAAGAATTTGCAACTGGGAAGTAGCCAAGCCCATCCCCTTTTTTTGTTCCTTGGAACTAAAGAAATGGCTACCCAAGACAATGATGATTCCCGGCAAAACCAAGGCTATAAAAAGCAAAGGAAAAAAAAACTTCTTTCCTTTCTTTTTGTTCCACTCCTCAAGAGGGATCAGCGGACTGCCACAATCCGGGCAGACAAATTCCTTGTCCCCGGGAACTTCAATAACGCTGCGGCGGTCGGCCTTGTTCGGACAATTCCCAAAGTTATTGCAGATCCCTTTTCTTATCATCGGGTTTTTTGACCAAATCAGATTTCTCCCCGGATCCTTTTTATAGCCAGTTTACCCCAATCTGGAAGTTTTTTAGCCCTAGGGTCGGTTGGAGGAATCGATTGCCTTAGGCCGTTAACCAACTTCACAATCGCACTTTCCGCCGCTTTCCTTTGAGATTCAATTTTATACTCAGGATTGCTAAGAAGAAGAGCTACTTTCTCTTCCAGCAACAGCCCTTCTGCTTCTCGAATATTGGCGAGGGTTTCAGAAAAAGTTTCTCCTCCAAGATATACAGGCTGGTCAAACCCATATTCATCTTTCCGCATAAAGCCCAATTGAAATCCTCCCGTATCGGTTTGACATTTTTGAACCAGTTCTCTTTCATTACCGCCGTCATCTTTTTCTTTAAGAACCATCCCTAGAAGGAGGGCCGGGGCTATCCTCTCTTCCATTTCCGAGCGAGACGGGACGAAAAGAGAAGGGAGGAGTTGCCCATCCCCTTCGATATGGAGTTCCATCCTCGCCCTTTTCGAATCCGGGCCACTGACCCTTTCCAAGTATTTTGATTTAAGAAAAAAAACAGGCTGAACAATGCGCAAGGGGAACAGGTTGGTTATACTCACAAGAATAATTTCGTTCGGCCTGTTGTCATTTTCTATAAACTCCTTGCTCGGATTACGAATACATTCAAAAAAGACTTCTCTTAAAAGTTTCAAATAATCTTCCATTTCGGCTGCCTTGGGCAGTATGACGGTAAAATTGGACACTCCAATTTGAGCAGCAGGATTGATTCCCGGTCCCGATCTTCTCTTTTCATCCGCGTTAAAGAGCAGATAATTACCCGCCGCTTTGACAACCCCATCCAAGTAAAGTCTTAAGGATTGCCTATCCGAATATCTATCCTTGAGTTTTTCAATAATACTTACCCCGATCAACCGTTCGGCTGCGGTTTGGACCAAGTTGTTGTGGGCGATCTTCGCATTTTCCATGCATTGTTTTTCCAGGGTATCCAAAAAGACGGTCTTTGAAACCCTCTCGTTAAGGGTCTTAAAATCGAGTCTTTCTCCCAGTTTTTCGGCCAGCGCCGTACGCACTCTCTGGGTCTGCGTCGTAGCTTCCTTCTGATCCTTGATTAATCTTTTTGTTACGCTTTTAACAAGCTCCGGATCGTAAAACCGGATAACCTGCTTTCTTAAGTCGATTATTCCTCCCTGGTCTGCACATCGAGCTGCAATCTGGTCTTCGAACGTTTTTAAGGCTTCGGCGATCATCGAGGCGGCCTTATCCACATCGGCTTTTAACAAAACGATTTCTTCGATAATGACAGGCAGGAATTTCTTGGCAAACTGCCAACCTTCGATCGCCGTTCGGCTAGAATAGAGATCTTGCAAAACAACCGAGGCCGCATCAAAAAGCCTCTTTCTTTTCCCGAACATATCCGAAATTAATCCAATCTTAGCCCATTCTTTTTCCTGATCCTTTAATTTCTTAGCCAATTCTTCTTCCCTAGGCTTCAGTTTGGTTATTTCTTCTTCAATCCGGTCATACCTCCCCTTAAGATGGGTGATCAAGGCTCCAAGAAGGAGGCTGATCTCATGGGCAGATTTCGTTCCATTGATCCACTCCGAAAAAAGTTCCCGCTCCAACCTTTGACGTATCTCCCTGGCCCTTTCTCTCGTCGATTGCCCCACCGTCTCGTAAAAAGCTTTGACCCCCTGTCCCCTATATTGCTCCAGGAACCTGGCGTCTAAAAAACCCTTCATCCGGTCCAGCCACTTATCCGCCGGATCCTTTTCCTGGGTATACTGTTTAAAATTCGTCGTTGCATTCATCCAATAACGACTTATCGGCTGCCATTTCGTTCCTGACCCATCCGATTCGAGAATCGGGGCTGAAAGAATAAAATGCTCGTCGGTCAGCATCCATCTTTCAAGCTGTTCAGGACTACTCACATAGCTGACCATGTCTAAATTGCGGGGATCGGCCAAGAATCCATCCGTTTCCGACCAATTATTATAACGCAGTTGCAGGGCTGCTTGCCTGGCAAACTGGAAGGTCAAGTATTCAGCAATCTCGGGTTCCGGAACCGCTATTCTTTTGACCCCGAAGGTCAAAAATCTTTTCGAGCGGACCGGTTCATTGAGGCCTGGTAAAGTTTCAGGGGAATTATCGCCGTTCTCGGCATTTTCTGATCTCCCCAGCGACTCCCAGTTAATATTTCTTACGGTGACTATTTTTTGGTAAAGGAAATCGGCCAAGATATTGGGAATATCCTCTGCAACATCCACGGCAAGGCCATTTTCATTAAAGTTGGTAAAAAGGTAACAACCGTTGAAAGGATCTTTAAGCCCCTCCAGTTTCTTCCCATCTCCTGCTATATCACAGGGACTAAACTTGCCGATGCTAAGCGCGTTGAGTTCAACCAAGGCGGCGTAGCCGTTGGCATGGTAGTTACCGGTATTCCAATTGGGTTTAGGATGTTCTTCGGGGAGCAGGGTATAAAGAATAATCCTATATCCAAGGGGATCAGGATAATTTTTCCGGATTTGGCATATACAATCGATGAGTGTGCCACTGCCCGTTCCCCCAGCCAACCCACAACAAACATGGAAAGTGACATTTTGTTGACCTCCTTTTTGCATTTCGTTAACCAGGTGGGTAAGCTTGCTGCAAAATTCATCGGCATGACTGGCGAAGAGAAATCTTCCCAGCCTTCTTTTCTGTCCTCCCTTGGCGTCTCCAACGATGCTATTGAGAATATCTTTCCATACATTTTTATCGCCGATCCACGGTTGAATTCCCGGGTAGCTGGGCAGATCGTCAAGAATGGCGGCAAGATTCGAAGATTTAATGAGAAGTTGACTGGTAGGAGGAATCTGAACGCTTTGACCGAGAACTTTCCAACTCGGATCATCAAGCCGCATCAGCTCGTCACTGGAATCGACATACAAATAGGACAGCCTAATGTCGGGAGGATCAACCTTTCGGAATTCCTGGAAAATGGTTTTGCGGAAAGCCCGGATGACTTTCCCTCCCGTGCCTCCTAACCCGATGATGAAATGATTGGCATTCATTTTGGCTCAAGTTTCATCTCTTTTCTTTGCATTTTTAATCCAGTCACAAAGCATGGTATCAACCCCCCCCTTGTTATTTTTTCATGAGTCAATCCAAAAACAAGAAATTTTTTTTTCCAAGGGAGAAAGGAAAAGAGGGGCTTAAAGTCAGGGTCTTAGGTCCTTATGCGTATATCCCTGTATGCCGCCCATCCGATCAAGCTAAAAGGAACAAGTTGAAAGAGAAAAAAAAGAATGACTAAAAGGCTTCGAGACAAAACGACCAGCTTGCCCATTTGGGCATCCAGTATAGAGATAAGATAATAGGTGACCACGTTTAATGCCCTATCCACCGGGTAAACTTGGGGGCTGTTCAAAAAAAAGTTATTCATGTCTTGAAGCAAGACCCGGCTCGGAATGGCAATATCCGGACGGATGATTAAAGAAAGAGCCGGGTGGTTTTTTGTAAAATCATTGGCAGCATTCCTTGCATAGATATCGGCAACGATAGCCCTGGAGTAAGGATCGACCAAGGGCACAAACTGCGCTTGAGGAGGAGGGAGAAACCTTTCTCTGCCGGCAGCCCTTACCGTCTCGTAAGCCTGGGCCAACGTCCGATCTTCCCACCGGGAATCCCTCAAGAGGTTAGCGGCCCAGCTCAAAACAACCGTCTTCCCTACCTCCTTCGAAAATTTCAAGGAAAAAAACAGGACGACAAATAGGGTTGTCGCCACCGCAGCCAGGCCACAAAAAAAATGATGGAGTGGGGTAGCTCTAAACTTGACATTCCACAAAAGGGTGTAGGTACTGGCAACAATCCAACAAAGGGCACCTAGGGCTATTCCAATAGCTAGAGAATACCAAAAAACGCCCAGCTCTTTAGAAAGCATGTAATGAAAAGAAGAATTCAGAAGCCAGTTGAATATCTTCAGGTAGATCATTTCACACAAAGGATGTTACCTATCCGCTGCATTTTTTCTATTCCATAACGACCTTGAAAGCACCGAGGCGGGGGTGGGAATCGAACCCACGCATAGGGCTTTTGCAGAGCCCGGCCTTACCACTTGGCTACCCCGCCTTTTATAAGGCCTTGGCCTGTAATTTTACTAAAGCAGCCCACAATTTAATCTAAAGTCTCTTTTTTGGCAAACAAGGATTCATAATCGTGAAGGTATTGGCTAAAAGCATCGTTACCATAAATGATTCGAGCCGTATCCAACAGGCTTTTTTCTTCATTATACTTTTTAAGCACCCGGCAAAGAGCTGCCTTGGCAAAATAATAGCCGGGAGAGGATTCATCAAATGCGCTTAAGCCCGCAATCAAGCTTTCTGCCGAATCCACCCTCCCCAAGCCTATCATGCAATAGATCCTCTTAAGAAGGATTTCTTTATTTGAAGAATCATGCAAAGCCGCCTGCTCAAATCGGTACAGGGCTTCCTTGTAATCTTTCTTGGCATAAAAAACTTCTCCCAAATACTGGTAGGCGGGACTATAATCGGGCTGGATCTTAAAAACCTTGTAAAGTTCCTTTTCCGCCTTGTTGTACTCCTTTTTTTGTAAAAATATTCGTGCTGCCAAGACTATCGCTCGTGGATCTTTAGGCTTTAATTCTTGAGCTTTTAGAATAGCCTTTTGCGCTTCGTCCACATTCAGCCTCTTGAAAGCAACTAATGCGTCTTGATAAGCTTGTGCAAAAAGGCCGTCATCCCCTTTCCCCAAATCGGCCCCTCCTACCCATTCTTTAAAAAAAAAAATCCCCAATACCAACTGCAGGAACACGGACGTTCTTTTTCCTGGAAAGCTTTTTCTTGCCATAGCTTGGTCGATCTCTTCTCTTTTTTTATTCACGGTAACATAAATCAAAAGGAAGGTTCTTTATTGAGCCAGATTAGCCATTGGTTCTTAACCGAGAGTCTTCCCGCGGGCAAATCAGTATTAGATAAAAGGATATTTTCGATCACTTTTTGTTTTTTCCTACCTGCAACCAAAAACCATGCTTGACGAGCCCGGTTGAGCAAAGGAAAGGTAAAAGTTAACCGGATCTGGCCATTCGATGGATTTGAAGTCACCGCTACATACCTGTTCTTTTCTTCCAAGGCTTCAGAGCCGGGGAAAAGGGAAGCCGTATGGCCATCCTCTCCAATACCCAATAAGACCAAGTCAAAAATAGGAGGATTACCGATTTTTTCTATCAGCAATTTTTCATAGAGAAAAGCGGCTTGTTGGGGATCCTCGGAAAGATGCCAGCCATAGAACTGGAATTTCTTAGAGATGTCGCCAAAAGCCCTTAAAATCATTCCTTCGTTGCTTTGGGGATCATTAACGGCAACCCAACGTTCATCTCCAAGCCAAAAACAGATTTTTTCCCACGGTAAATCTTCTTTGGTTAGCCGCTCATAAAAGGAAAAAGGAGTTTTTCCCCCCGATAAAGCGACATGACAGAGAAGGGCGTTTGACAAGGAACTCTCTACGATTTTTTTAAAAGAAGCGCAGAGATAATTCAACCACTCTTGCTCACCTTCGAAAATTACCGTCTCTATCCGTTTCATCATCGTCTTTCCGCGCTTGATGCCCCAGCATTCAGGCGGGGGAGGAAAGTGCGGCCTCCGTCGGTTAGGGCTCCCCCGGCAGCCTTGAGGGAGCCATTTTTCCCGCCCTTACGGGCCTTGTTAGGCGCTCCTTGCGGGGCGTCTCCCCTCGGGAATGTTGCATGCCTGCCGTATGCCGGAGTCCGCCAGCTCCCTTGCTCTTGTGGTCGGCTGCAACTCTGGCTTCGAGAGGTTGGGACTTTAGGAAGCATCCCAACGTCGGTCTTTTGCTCTCCATGCAACGTAGCGGACTAGGTAGCGCTTTCCCTGGTCAACCTGAGCCTGCGCTTACCCGCAAGCCCCGCCCTAAAGGGCGGGATGGTTGACGAGTTGATGGAGTACCGTTGCGTCAGACTTACTCATTCCAGCTCAAACAGGAACAAAGCTGACAGACTTACTCATTGAGGCCGGATGCAGCGCCATCTTCCAACAGTAGCCAGAGCCTTCCTCTCCACAGGCCTGCCTTCCGGCGGAACTCGCCGTAGCGCCGGTTATTTCGGTTAACACAATGTAAAACGTACAGGAAAAATCAAGAAAGATCAACTCATGAATCAACTGTTCAAACCCTAACTTTCTCCATCCCCTATGTCTTCTTCTTCTTTTGGAGGGGGGCCCCAATACCTCCCCTCTCTACGCAACAGCTCATCTGCTTCGACAGGTCCCATTGAGCCTGGAGCATACAGGGGGATAGCATCACACTCTTCCTCATTCCAAGCATTTCTTAGGGCATCGATAATTTTCCAGGCATATTCTACTTCATCGGAACGGGTAAAGAGGGTGGATTCTCCGGCCAGGGCATCAAGGAGTAATCTTTCATAGGCCTCGGGAAAATAATGCCCTCCATATCTTCGGTAGTAGAAATCCATTTTGGCTTCTTCGAGAGCGGGTTGATTAGGGACTTTAGTATTAAAAAGAAGGTGTATGCCTTCGTTGGGTTGAATCCTGATCTTTAACCAATTCCTGGCCACTTTCTTGGTGCTGTTTGCAAATAAAACGCAAGGGGGACGATTGAAAACAATGCATATTTCACTAAATTGTTTAGCCAGGGCTTTTCCTGTTCTTAAATAGAAAGGGACTCCACTCCACCTCCAATTATCCACTTCTAGTTTTACGCAAACATAGGTTTCCGTTAAAGATTTTCTTGATACTTTATCTTCTTCCCTGTAGGCTTTAACGGTTTTTCCTCCTAGTATCCCGGGTCCGTACTGGGCTCGAACACTATTGCGTAACCATTCCTCTGAAGACGGAATAGGAACGGATTTTAAAACTTTTACTTTCTCATCCCTAATCGATTCTGCTTCTAAAGAAGCCGGGGGTTCCATGGCAATGAGACTAAAAAGTTGCATGAGGTGATTCTGCAACATGTCTCGGGATGCACCCGCAGAATCATAATATTCACCACGGCTCCCTATAGTCTGGGTTTCTGCAACCGTTATCTGGATATGATCGATATATTTACGATCCCATAAAGGTTCAAAAATCGAATTGCCAAACCTAAAGTAAAGAAGATTTTGTACCGTTTCTTTCCCCAAGTAATGATCGATACGATAAATGCTCTTTTCGGGAAAATATTTTTGGAGAATGGCATTCAGTTCTCTGGCGGAATTTAAATCTGTCCCAAAAGGTTTTTCTACGATTAGCCTTCTATGTTCTAGCTCTCCGGCTCTTGGATTCAACCCCGCCTTGGCTAAATTTTCAGCCACGATTGCAAAATATTTTGGGGCTGTAGCCAGATAATAAAGAAAGTTTCCTTTATAAAACTTGGCGTCGGGCAATGTTTCCAAAAAGTGGGCTAACTTGACATAGTCTTCAGGATTGGCAAGGTCTCCCTGTAGATAAAACAAGTTTTGTTCTAACCATTGCCAAACACCCAGATCAATAGGGTGTGTATGTGAGTAATCCTCAAGGGCTTGTTTCAAAAGAATTCTAAATTCTTTTTCACTATAAGGTCTTCGGGCAAACCCAATTATGGCAAAATGCTCGGGGAGTCGATTATGCAACCGGAGATGATAAAAAGCAGGAATAATTTTTCTTTGCGTTAAATCCCCCGTCGCTCCAAAAATAACGACAGCCGTAGGATTGATTTTGGGAACAGCCGCCATGGCCATACGGCTGGTTTTTGAGCTGACCATAAAAGCTTCTTATTTTGTTGATTTAGATAAGATCCTTTCTTTACTTAAAAAGGAAAAACCTGAAAAGGGAACAAAAAGAATTGCCCACCCGTTTTTCTTTTTTTTATCGAAAGGAAAGCAAGGATAAAACGCTTAGCCTTTATTCGGCTTCTTCATCATCCTCTGCCATCTTTTTCATTCTCCATTTAACCAGGAAGGAACGCTCATCATAAAGAAGGAAACTCACAATAAAGGTTAAGAGAAGCAATCCCATGCCCCATGAAGCCACCCATCCAAGGGTATATTTCTGCATGCCCACGGCTAAAGGGAACACGAAATCGATATCTTGGGCGAGCTGATCCTGGGTAATGGACTCGACTTTATTCAAAAGTTCTTCGGAAGCCGATCGGGGAACATGAAGGATAATTTTATAACGGCCGGGATGACTAAATTTTACGGGAATGGTAGCGATTCCATTGGCATAAACGGTTGGAGGAATAGCAGTCGTTACACGATGCAACGGCTCTTCATAGATTTCAATGCGGACCGGGGTATGGTTAAGAACATTTTGAACGCTATACAAATCGAAGACAAGGGTCATATCCCCAACAAAGGGGACTTCATGGCAATAAACCGTGCCGCATTTTTCAAGATCGGTAAGCTTGGAATGGGGAAAAACATCCATGTGAATGGCAAAATCACCTTTCTTCTGAATCGGACACAAAGGTTTTGAAGGAATAAACCTGCCATGGGCCCATCCAGAGGAGAAGCATAGGAAAAAAGAAAAGAAAAACGCGACTAAGAGAGTAGCCCAATTAAACCGATTTTTATTCTTGCTTTTTTTTAGAAAATTTTTCATCTTTTTTACCTCTAATTATCCTAGAGAAGGTGGAGCGGGAAGCCCCGGTGATAATAATAAGCTTCCCGCCCTTTTTTTTCAACTTATATTTCGCACAATTCCATTTTTGTTACTTTCTCTGGCTCATTTAACACAACCGCTGGAGCAGTAGCCGGCTTGCCATAGTAGACCTGCTTGATCAGTTCTAACACTCTTGGGCAAGCTTGTAGCCACGTTCCCAGGATAGCCAGAGCTCCCCAGCCAAACATGACGAATCCCCAGTGCAAGGGTGCCACAAACAGCTCTTCCATGAACCAACGGGTATGACCGAATTCGTTCAATCCCACGTTGGGGAATATCATCAAGGGAGAGCCTACCAGCACCGCATAGGGCACGGAAAAGGCCCTAGCATAGGCAGGAAGTCTCGTCATCGCATACACCATCGATCCTACCCCAGCTATAATATAAATAGGATAGCTCTGGTAGAACTCGATGATGTGGCTAGGTGTGAAGTCCGTATCCCTTATCACCGTCTGATGCCATGTGCCGTCCTGCTCTGTGTAGTAGCTCGCTCCCCAGTACAAGAGCACGGTATAAACCACCACAAATAACCCCAGGTTCCAATACCGCCTCAACTCCTCTGCAGGAGCAAGATTTTCCATCGCACGATCCCTGGTCACCCATAACCAGGAGCAGAGCGCGATGAGCGTGGTCGGCTCGAGAATCAGCTCGGTATAAAGAATACTCATCCAATAGGTTTGATACTGCGGAGTAAAGTAGTCCAATCCCTTGGCTATGGCAAAGGTCCGCTCATAGACGTTAACGGCGATTTCAAACACCGTTATGACCGCCAGAGCGATCCATAGGTTTTTCCAAGAGAAGGCTGACTTCTCCGGTATGGATATCGATACCGTTTGCGTTGTCGCTTGTGCCATTTATCAACCTCCTTTTTTTTGTCTCCATTCTTCTAGGGAGACTAGTGAAAATGAAATCAATTAAATTTAGGATTCAAACAATCTTTTCCTGTATTTATAATTAGGCAGTTTTCCGTATTCCTAGTAGAATACATAAATTTTTTATCGTTGTTTAAATTAAAATGCTTTTTATTATCTGGAAATGTTCTTAATATGTTTGTTATTATTAATATTAATATTATATGTATATTAGATATACTTATTATTTTATGAAATATTTTTTTGCTTCTGGCTAATTTATAACAGGTTATGACTCCGTTCCGTCAGACTTACTCATTCCTGCTCAGCCATCGACAAAGCTGACTTCCTGCTTCGTCGAGGCGGTTTCGCTTGGCGCAAAACGCCAAGCCAGAGCCTTCCTCTCCACAGGCGTAACTTCCGGCGGAACTCGCCGTAGCGAGCGCTAGGCGCTCAAGATTTTTTGCCGCGTTCAGGTCGCGGTCGTGGATCGCACCGCAGGCCGGACAAGTCCACTCCCGCGCCGACAGCGGCAAGGTTTCCAACTCGTACCCGCACGCCGAACATGTCTTGCTGCTGGCGTAGAACCGATCCGCAACCACCACCACGCTTCCCCGCATCGCGGCCTTGTACTCCAGCTGCCGCCGGAACTCGAAGAAACTAATGTCTGCGATGGAACGGGCAAGATGCCGGCTGCCCATCATGCCACGCACGTTCAGGTCCTCAGGCGCCGATGAGTGAAAACCGACGCGTGAGGCCGGCCGACAGCTTGTGCAGGGCGTCCATGCGGCTGTTGGCGATTCGAGCGTGTAGCCTAGCCAGCTTTACCTTGGCCTTTCGCCGGTTGGCCGATCCCTTAGCCTTGCGCGAGAGGCTCCGCGAGAGCCTGCGCAAGCGGCCCAGCCGCGCCTTGTGCGGCTTGGGGCCAGGCACCTTTTCCCCAGTCGAGAGCGTTGCCAGCGCGGTCAGGCCCAAGTCCACACCCACCGCGCCTTGGTTCTCGGCTTTGGGTAGCTGCAGCTCGGGCGCGTAGACTGTGATGCTGGCGAACCATCGGTCGGCCACCCGGGAGACCGTGGCCGACATGATCTTGCCGGTGAAGCGCAACGGCTCGCGCATGCGCACCCAGCCAAGATTCGGGATGCGAATGCGGCAGCCGTCAACCTCAAACTGGTCGTTGGTGAGCGTGAACCGGTCGTGGATACCTTTCCTGCGAAAGGTTGGGTATCTGGCACGTCCGGCGAAAAAGTTCTGGAATGCCTTTCCCAGCTGAATAATCGCCATCTGCGGCGCGCACTTGGTGACTTCGAGCAGACACGGGGAACTGCTCGCGCTTGACGCTGTTGAGCTGGCGGCGCAAGGAATACTGAGTCGGTTTTGGCAATGTGTTGTCGGCCTTCCATGCCTCGTACTGCTTTTGCCACTGCTCCAGCGCCCAGTTGTAAGCGAAGCGTGCCGTGCCCGCAGCTTTTGCGAAATAGGTCGCCTGCGCGTTGTTCGGATCAAGGGCGATTTTGTGGGAAATCAGCATTGCGATACCTTAAGATTATCCCTGTTTTTATAGGATCCAACGCTTTCGTGTCTCCTGTTGCCTTTCCGTTCCCAACGCTTCAACACTTGGGCACAGACACCAAGAAACTTGGCGGCTTCGTGGATACCTGCCAGTTAGCGTTTTATGTGTGAAATATTCACAAAAGGCAGGAATAAGCAAGTATTACATTAATTGTTCAAGCCCTTGTCCATTGACGATATGCACGGTTCATTTCCGAATAAAGATAAAAGAAATTCACCTGTCTCTTTTCTTCCAGTTCCTTAAAGGATAGGGAAATGAACCGAGAGCTGGATTTTAGGGGTTTTCTTATCAGCATTCTCAAGCCTGTTTCCATTTTTGCATATAATCCGATCTCTTCCCAAGCCCGATTCTCAGCTTGCCTTCCTTTTGCAGCCAGCCTTTCGATTTAAAAGTAAGGGATGGAGATAGGCGACCGAGGATTGGGGAAAAAACCCAAAATTCTGTAAACCCGCAGGAAAGGCCGGTTAAATTGATCAAATCCCGATAGGCCTCTTAAAAATTAACTTATCCAAGATCTCCAATTACCCTGCAGGGCTTCTTCCTTTCTACTTCATCCTATGGTCATTACTCTTGCTGATTGGCCGACTCATAGCCATTCCCACTTCCAGGGTCGTTTTCCCGCATAGGTTTTATCCAAGAAAAAAATCTTACCCAATAAATCAACCATTCCTCGATAATGAAAAAAGAAAGGCAAAAGATCGCCCTATCCTCATCATAACCAAGCTAAATCCCATTTTTATCTCGCGTACCCCGGTCATGGCGGAGGTCAAAGAAATTCAAGGGTATTTTAGCTGGATAGGCTTTCAATGAATCGATTTTCTTTTTGTGGAGATGTACAACCGCAAGCCTCTAAGCTAAGAAAAAAGAACAACCCTTCTTTCCTATGTCCCTTGAGGACAGTTGTCTGCTAGGGTTTCGATCCTTTTCTCCGTTAGTCCCCGGTAGAGGATGATGTTAAAGGATATAATCAAAGAAACCAAGAGCAGCTCAAAAGCTAATACGCAATAAGAAGATGCTCAACAAAAAAATCCTTGCTAAGGATTATTATCGAAAAATAGGAAAACGGTATTTGAACTTGACACCTTCAAGGCTATATCGAAATGGCGGCTCTAGGTTCTATCCCCTTAAGCGCCTCTATTGCAAAAACAAAGCCCTGCTGCTTACCGGGTCCGCCCATTCAGCCGATTTTTCATAGAATGGAGGGAAAAAAATTCACAAGGGCCTATTTATTTTAGATTAAATTGACATACCAAAGCCCTAATTGGGTAGATATGGGTCCAAGCCGTTTAAGTCAAAAAAAAAAAGCCCACCTTCGTTATGAAGGTGGGCTTTCAACCACTAAGCGAATCTTATGGTTTTTCTATACTTTACATGCCTCCGCCAATTCCTGCACCAAACTTGGGAATGACGATCTGGTCGGCAATAGCATAGACTTGCCTTGTGCCGGAAGTATCCGAGAAGAACAGAAGTCCCCCAAATCGGTTCGTGGATTCATGATACAGGGTCAACCTCTGGTTTTCCCACTCGGCGCTCTGCATCGATACTTCCAATGTCTTGGTCTCCCCGGGGTTAATCGGTTCCGAAGGCTTGACGATCACAGCTCCCCCATTGACTTCAGGGTAGTTTTCATTCCAAGTGTTACCGGGAACATCGGGATTTAAAAACCTGACGTTAGCCGTTAAAAACTCCTTCAAAACGACAGGCTTGTCCCCAACATTCTTCACTTGGATATGGAAAGACAACGTTCTTCCCGGAACATCATAGGTAGCATCGGTGACTTCAGCTTGTATTATGGAGGGTTCAGGCGGCAGCGGCTTAATATAGTACTTGGTTTCCTGGATAGGAATGGTAATAGGATACTGTGCCTTGGTAATCATAGCCGCCGCAGCGACAAGGACTATTGTCCCAATGGTGAAAAGGAAACAGACCTGTCTGTCCATCGGACTGAACAGATCCTCTTTTCTACCCGCAGCTACAAGCCCCAGCCTCCTTGTAAAGGGCTTAGAGCACCAATACACAAGCCATGCCACGGCAACAGCCGACGTCAATAATGTCCACATGATCATGCGGGCTTCCCCGTAATTTTCCAGGTCGATCGTGTTGCCAAGAAGGGTCTTTACAGGATTCGTAAAACCCGAGTAAGATCCCTCGATCGTTAGGTATTCCTCGGGCCCAATGAATGGTCCCGCCTCCTCCATGCTCAACATCGGCCCTACCGGCCAAATGCCAGGGTAACGAGCTTGGTTGACCATTTTATACTCGTATACCCCGCCTTTTTCCAAGACCACCGAGTTAAACTGGAAATACTTTTCGTTAACGAAAATGGCTTTCCTCAGTACTTGGGGTCCAGGAACAAAGAAGTTAAAAAAGGATATTCCCGAAAAAGGAATTTCCTGCGGCCATGTCGGCATGAGCATCACTTTTCCGGTGCAAGTGAATTCATCCCCTACTTTAACCCGGTTACCAGGAGTAAAGGAAAACCGGGTATCGAAAAAGGTGACGGTACGCATCCTCAAGAATGCTTCTTGAGATTTAGCCCCCATTCCCTGCACGGCGAAAAGAGATGACAGAGGAGTTAACATCAGCCCGGAGAGTAAAAGGACTCCACCCATTCTGACTATTTTTTTCATCCCTGTTTCTTTGTTGAATTTTTTCACTTCAATTTCTCCTTATAAAGAGGGGAAGAGGAGTCTAAAGCCGGCTCTTCCCCTCGCCACTTTTAAACGCTTTACACCTTCGAATGCTTGATAAACTTCGTCCACCCGAAGAAGTATCCGAAGTACCACCAGATAAAGTACATGATTACCGAACAGAAACCCGAGAAGAATGCCGATACCCCAAGAACACCACCGGCAAAGCTTCTCATCGTTCCCGTCTCAACCATGCGGATGTACTCAGGAGTGGATGTTCGGATATACTCGTACTGGATGAGGTCTGCCACGCTCATGAGTTGTCCATAGTATTCCACAGGGACGTGGTATGGAGCAATCATTGGCCAATTGGAAGGATAGAAAAGCCATCCCCAAAGCTCTCCCCCGATAAGAGCGGTCACAACGAAGTTATTGGTTATCATCAATACGCCGTCCAGGACGATCGCCTGCGGAAGGAGAGTTTCAGGAAATACGAAATTCAGAGGATAGTGTGTCCAACCCCAGAAATTCCAATACCTATTCATCCACTGGCCAAAAAACAATCCCGCACAGCTGAATGTCGCTCCTATAGGCGCTTTAAATTTCGTCCACAAGATCGCCTGGCATGCTGCCGGGAATGTTATATCCATAATGGGCGCTACTACCGGCCACCACATCCTGTCTTTCCAATCTATCCAAAACGACCAGTCGCCAGCCGTCAACATCTGGTGAATGTGAAAGCCGGAAAGTATCGCCAGAAACATCGAAACAAGAACAACTATGTCGAATTTTCTTTCTAGTGCCCTTGCTTCAGCTTCTGCAGCTACTTGTTGCATTTTTTCCTCCTTTCCTCTGAAGTGGCGGGTAAATCACCCGCCACTCCATTCGAATCCTTTTGTTAAGTAATCAGATTTCGCAAAGAGCCGGATCCGCAGCTTTTTCAGGGTCGTTTAACACAACCGCTGGAGCAGTAGCCGGCTTGCCATAGTAGACCTGTTTGATCAGTTCTACTACTCTTGGACAAATCTGAAGCCATGTTCCCAGGATAGCCAGAGCTCCCCAGCCAAACATGACGAATCCCCAGTGCAAGGGTGCCACAAACAGCTCTTCCATGAACCAACGGGTATGACCGAATTCGTTCAATCCCACGTTGGGGAATATCATCAAGGGAGAGCCTACCAGCACCGCATAGGGCACGGAAAAGGCTTTCGCATATTGAGGAAGCCTCGTCATCGCATACACCATCGATCCTACTCCAGCTACAATATAGATTGGATAGCTCTGGTAGAACTCGATGATGTGGCTAGGTGTGAAGTCCGTATCCCTTATCACCGTCTGATGCCATGTGCCGTCCTGCTCTGTGTAGTAGCTCGCTCCCCAGTACAAGAGCACGGTATAAACCACCACAAATAACCCCAGGTTCCAATACCGCTTCAACTCCTCTGCAGGAGCAAGATTTTCCATCGCACGATCCCTGGTCACCCATAACCAGGAGCAGAGCGCGATGAGCGTGGTCGGCTCAAGAATCAGCTCGGTATAAAGGATGCTCATCCAATAGGTCTGATACTGCGGAGTAAAGTAGTCCAATCCCTTGGCTATAGCAAAGGTCCGCTCATAGACGTTAACGGCGAGTTCAAAGGCCGTGATTATCGCCAGAGCGATCCATAAGTTTTTCCAAGAGAAGGCTGACCTCTCCGGTATGGATATCGATACCGTTTGCGTTGTCGCTTGTGCCATTTATCAACCTCCTTTTTACCGATTGTTGTTTTTTAACCAGGATGGGGCATTTTTTGGCTATTTTGACTAAGGAATAGCCACTTCCCTACTGCCTAACCCTTTCCTCCCCATCCTTTGACATTCCAAGTTAAGATTTGCTAACTCGAATGTTCATGGCAACCGTAACTCATCATTCTCTTCCCTGACAATTAGACCATAATCGGTAATGTGTCTAATGTATATGCTGTAGAGCAATTAATATATTTTCCTATCATCATTCAGATTTATTTATAAAGAACTATAAATAATATTAATATATTCCCTTTTTAGACGATTTTCTTATTCTTTTTAAACCATTAGATATTTTAATATATTTTTCAGCCTCTATTTTTCTTATTCTTTTCATTAAAAAATTCCTTTTTTTAAGGGAATTCCCATGGTCATTTCACCGCCTATCAAGGAGACGGCTGGAGTCGAGAAGATAAAAAAACCCTTCCTCAAAAAAAATTCGAGGAAGGGTTTTACCGAACGATTTTGACTCTTGAAGGATTACATTCCTCCACCAAATCTTGGAATGACGATCTGATCGGCAATAGCATAGATCTGTCTTGTTCCACTAGGATCGGTAAAGAAGAGAAGTCCTCCAAACCGGTTGGTCGTTTCATGATACATGGTCAGCCTTTGGTTTTCCCATTCGGCACTCTGCATCGATACTTCCAATGTTTTGGATTCTCCCGGGTTAATCGGTTCTGATGGACTGACTTTCATTGGTCCGCCGTTGACTTCAGGAAAGGTAGGATTCCAATTATTTCCAGGAATATCCGGATTTAAAAACCGCACGTTGGCCGTGAGGAATTCCTTCAACACCACCGGCTTATCCCCGATATTTTTAACCTGGATATGAAAGGATAGCGTTCTGGCCGGAACGTCATAGGTAGCATCGGTGACTTCCGCTTGGATCAACGTGGGTTCAGGAGGAAGGGGCTTAATATAATACTTGGTCTCCTGGATGGGAATGGTCACCGGGTACTGGGCCTTGGTAATCATTGCCGCCGCGGCAACAAGGACAATGGTTCCTACAGTAAACAGAAAACAAACCTGCCTATCCATGGGATTAAACAGTTCTTCCTTTCTGCCGGCAGCAACAAGACCTAACCTCCGGGTGAAGGGCTTGGATAGCCAATAGACTAACCAGGCCACGCCAACAAAAGTCGTTAACAACGTCCAACTGATCATTCGTGCTGTTCCATAGTTTTCCAGGTCCACGGTGTTGCCCAGCAGTGTCTTGATCGGGTTGGTAAACCGGCTATTCGTACCCTCTATGGTCAGGAATTCTTCGGGGCCGATAAAAGGACCCGCTTCTTCCATGCTCAGCATCGGCCCCATGGGATAGGTCCCAGGGTTTCTTGCTTGCAATACCATCTTGTAGGCATAGGTTCCCCCTTTTTCCAAGACCACCGAGTTGAACTGGAAATACTTTTCGTTCACCCAAATGGCTTTTCTCAATACTTGAGGCCCGGGAACAAAGAAATTGAAAAAGGAGATCCCCGAAAAAGGAATTTCCTGCGGCCACGTCGGCATGAGCATGACTTTACCGGTGCAAGTAAACTCATCCCCCACTTTAACCCGATTTGTGGGTGCAAAAGAAAACTGGGTGTCATAAAATACAACGGTCCGCATTCTTAAAAAAGCCTCCTGGGATTTTGCCCCCATGCCTTGAACCGCAAAGCTGCTCGAGGAAAAACAACCGGCTAATGCACCCCCAACGGTCAAAGCCAAAAGTATTTTTTTTATCTTTCTCTTTCCACTTCCTATCGCAGAATTCATTTTTCAACCTCCATTTGATTGGTTCTCTGCTAAACCGCAGCGTGTTTGACAAACTTCGTAGATCCGAAGAACTTTCCGAAAAACCACCACAAAAAGTACATGCAGGTGGAAACAAACCCGGAAAAGAAGGCCGACACTCCCAATACGCCTCCCGCAAAGCTCCTCATCGTTCCCGTTTCTACCATGCGAATGTATTCAGGAGTGGAGGTCCGAATATACTCGTATTGGATCAGATCGGCCATGCTCATCAGTTGCCCGTAATATTCAACGGGCACATGGTAGGGAGCGATCATGGGCCAGTTTGCCGGATAAAAAAGCCAACCCCAAAGTTCTCCTCCGACAAGGGCGGTAACGACAAAATTATTGGAAATCATTAATACGCCGTCCAGGACGACAGCCTGGGGAATTAATGTTTCGGGGAACACGAAGTTGAGAGGATAGGTCCCCCAACCCCAAAAATTCCAATACCTATTCATCCACTGGCCAAAGAAAAGCCCAACGGTTGAAAAGGTCGCACCTATGGGCATCTTGAATCTCGTCCACAGGATTGACTGGATCGCTGCAGGAAAAGCGATATCGGCGATAGGGGCTACGACAGGCCACCACATTCTATCTTTCCAATCTATCCAAAAAGACCAGTCCCCGGCCAAAAGCATCTGGTGAATATGGTATCCTCCTATAAAGGCAAAAAACATCGAAACGATGACAACAATGTCGAACTTTCTTTCAAGAGCTCTTAATTCCACGTCCGCTTGCGCAAGTTGCATTTTTCCTCCCATCGAGTTTGCTTGAGGCGGGTTTCATTTACCCGCCTCCATTTTAATAGATTTGATTTTTTCTTCTGTGATCCCCTAGACTTCACAATAAGCCGGATCAGCCGCTTTTTGGGGCTCATCCATAACCCTTGCCGCCGGGGTTGCGGCCTTGCCCAGGTATACTTGCTTCATCAGCTCATACACTCTAGGACAAGCTTGAAGCCAAACCCCCATGATGGCCAAGGCCCCCCATCCAAAGGCCACGAATCCCCAATGCAACGGCGCCACGAAAAGTTCTTCCATGAACCACCGGGTATGGCCGAATTCATTCAGTCCCACATTGGGAAAGATCATCAAGGGTGATCCCACGAGCACCGCGTAGGGAATCGAAAAGGCCCTTGCGAACATGGGGAGCCTGGTAATGGCATACATAAAAGAGCCTACCCCCAAAATGATGTAGATGGGATAGCTCTGGTAAAATTCGATAATATGACTTGGGGTAAAATCGGTATCCCGAATAACGGTTTGATGCCAAGTCCCATCTTGCTCGGTAAAGTAACTGGCTCCCCAATAGATCGCCACCGTGTATACAACGATAAACAATCCCAGGTTCCAATACCTCCTGAGTTCTTCGACTGGGGAGATATTATCTAAATTTTTATCCCTGGTTATCCAGAGCCATGTGCAAACGGCGATGAAAGCCAAAGCTTCCAAAGCCAACTCTGCTAATAGAAGGTTCATCCAATAGGCTTGGTACTCAGGGGAGGTATAATCCAATCCTTTTGTAAAGGCAAAGGCTCGTTCATATAAGTTAACGAGGATATACCAACCGCTAAGCAACCCAACGCCCAGCCACATCCGATTCCACGAAAAAAGAGATCTTTCGGGAATCGCAATAGTTGTAGCCGCTGTAGTCTGCGCCATATCATTCCTCCTAGTTTATAGTTACGATTTAGTGTTTATATACCTTAATTAAAGTCTCCCTTTTCTATCGAGGGGGACTTATATAGCGAAGTCGGTATGCCAACCGTTCTTCTGTTGCAACCGTAATATTCTTACCGATTTGAAGCAATTGGTAATATGGAGGAAAAAAGAGGACAACAACCAAGGGAGGAATCCCCTTTAAAGGAGAGTTTAAAAACCCACGGAATTAGGACAAGATTAAAGGAACTATCCCGATAATCTTTTCTATCAATTAGTAAGAAATATTTATATACTATACTCCTACTCTTTTTAACTCTATTTATCCCATATATTTTTAAACAGTATTACCTTATAATATATGTTATATATATTGCATATATTTTAAGAATAACCTTGATTTTATTACTTAAAGACATCCTATAAAAATAAAAGGGATATGCCTCATCCATTTTTAGGCATATCCCTCAATATATTCTTCGCGATCCTCTGCTATCAAGAACCTGCGCAAATACAGGGTTTTCTTCCTGCCCCGACGGGTCTTGCTGGCCCCATTCGTATGGGGCAGGCCTGCCTTTCCCGGCTACATTCGGAGCGATTCCGGATGTAGCGCTACATTTGCTTGCTGCGGACTCGCCACGGGTAGGCAAACTGTTGTCGCCAGCCGTCCTGTGCTCATCGCACTTTCCATAATCACTCTATCACTCTTATACATTAATGCGGATGATGTGAAATACTTGAGTTTGGCTCCGTCCTCACGGATGGAGCTCCCGGTAGGGATTACTCCCACCCCGACGAACCCCAAGGGATTTCCTGCTTCTGCGAGGGATGGCTGATACCCTCTTGCCGAGGGTGCCCCGCACAAGGACCCTCTCCACAAGGCGCAAGGTGGGCCCGCTCCGACCCTACCATCCCTAAGGTGATGTGCTCTCCCTTGCGAAAGGGGACCGAGAGGGTAAATCGAGTTAAAAAAGCTAACTTTTTACAGGGGATGATTCTGAATCAATACCGCTGGTTTGAGACTGTTGCCAGGAGATGGCATAATGAACCAGTTGCGGTCCACTTTTAAGATATAATTTTTGCTTGATGCTTGCTCGGTATGCTTCCACGGTTTTAACGCTTAAGCTTAATTGTTCGGCGATCTGCCTGCTTCCATAGCCTTTACCTATCAATTGGAAAACTTCAAATTCCCTGTCGCTTAAAGCTTCGATCGGGCTAATCGACAAGGCTTTTCTCTTTCCTGAAACCCCTTGAAGAATACGGTTGGCTACTCGTTCACTAACGGATATTCCCCCAGCAAGAACTTTCTGGATAGCCGCTATAAGTTTTTGACCTCCCTCATTTTTCATAAGGTATCCACGAGCCCCTGCACGCAAAACCCTTTCCGCATATAAAGACTCCTCATGCATTGAAAGGACCAATAGGGCGATATCCGGATAAGCGGCATGGATATCCTTGATCAGTTCAAGTCCGCTTTTCCCCGGAAGGGATATATCGACGAGTACGACATCGGGCATTGTTTTTTCAATGAGTTCGAAACCCTCATGGGCGTTTTTAGCCGCGCCACATACACTTAACCCAGGAGTGGAATTTATAAGCTGAATTAACCCCTCCCTGAGAATGGCGTGATCATCGACAATTAAGACTTTATGCACTTTTTCTCCTGCATTCATATATGAATTCTCCGTTCCGTCAGACTTACTCATTCCTGCTCAGCCATCGACATAGCTGACTTCCTGCTTCCTCGAGGCGGTTTTGCCTTGCGTGTGAACGTCAGGCCAGAGCCTTCCTCTCCACAGGCCTGCCTTCCGGCGGAACTCGCCGTAGGGCCGTTCAAGACGGCCAATATGAGATAAAATGTACAAGAAAGATTGAAAAAGATCAAATAATTAATCAACTGTTCAATCCCCATATTCGCCTTTATTATACGCTATATAATTAGAACATCAAATATTTCATCGGATTAATTTTATCGGGGTATTTTTTTAAATCCCTATTATTAATAGATTCTTTTTTTAAACAAGTACCAACTAAAACTCATGCTGAACAATCCGATGAAAAATAGGGGTATAAATTGATTCCACAAGCTGTCCAGGCCTCTACCTTCTAAAAAAACCCCTCTGATGATGATTAAAAAATAACGCATCGGATTCATAAAAGTCAGATACTGGATCAGTTCAGGCATGTTGCGGATGGGGGTAGAAAAACCAGATAAAACGATCGATGGGATCAAAAAGAAAAACACTCCAAGCAAAGCCTGCTGTTGGGTTGAGGCAAGAGAAGATATAGCAAGTTCAATGCCCATGATGGCGAAGAGGAAAAAAAGAAGCCCGAGGTAAAGGATAGCCATGTTGCCCATAAAAGGAATTTTGAACCATAAAAGGGCAGCCAGTAAGATAAGAGTGGCTTCCGCCATGGCGAAAAGAAGGCCGGGAATTGTTTTGCCCACGAGAATTTCTATTGGCCGTAGAGGGGTTACCAGAAGCTGATCGAAAGTTCCCATCTCCTTTTCCCTTGCGATAGACAGTCCAATGGTCATTGCCGAGACTACAAAGGTTAAAATGGCGATGAGACCCGGGACGATAAACCAACGGGAAAGAAGGTTGGGGTTATAAAGGGATCGAAAAGATATCTGGGAAGGTAAAGGGCCCAACCCCGCCTTTTTTATCCACTCGGCATTAAATTCAGAGATAATCTGGTTGGCATATCCAGAAAGAATCGCTGCCGTATTCGAATTTCTCCCGTCTATGATCAACTGGACTTTTGCACTCCTACCGGACAAGAGATCTTCATTGAACCGGCGGTCTACGTGGAGAACGAAAAGAGTTTTCCTTCCTTCGATTTCTTCTTTAAGGAGCGAATCCTTGAAAATTTCCCTTTTTAAAATGAAGATAGGAGACCCTTTAAATTTTGAAACAAACTCCCTTGAATTCAGGGTCCTGCTTTCATCGTAAAGACAAAAAGAAACTTTAACGAGATCAAAAGTAGCTGCATAACCAAAAACAAACATCTGGATCACCGGAGGAACGATTAAAACAAACCGACTTCTTGGATCTCTGACAAAGACGAGAATTTCTTTAATAACCAAGCCTATTATCCGATTCCACGATTCTATTGCCATTTCTCTGAAAGCCCTCTTTAACTGTTAGTCGATCCTTGTTTTCCACAATGAATAGGTAATGCCATTGATCATCAGCCCAAAAAAAGCCAAAACGGCTAGGTTCCAGCCGATAACGTTCCAGGCATTTCCAGCAAGGAAAAGGGTTTGAAGAATCGCCACAAAATACCTTGCCGGGAAAAGAAGTGTCAAAAACTGGATGGGTTCGGGCATCGAATGGATATCGAAAATGAAACCAGAAAGCATGAAAGCGGGCAAGAAGCTTGTAACGATCGACACCATGCTGGCAACAAAAGAGTTCCTGGAAAGGGTCGATATCAAAACTCCTATGCCCATTACGGCCAAGAGAAAAAAAACAGAGGCAACAAGGAGGACGAAAAACGATCCCCTAAAAGGAACCTTAAAGAGGAAAACGGCGAGCAGAAAAGAAAAGAACATTCCCCCCATACCCAGGGTAAAGTAAGGCAAAAGTTTTCCCATGAAATGTTCCCTTTTGGTTAAAGGGGTGGCCAGTAGGGCTTCCATGGTTCCCCTCTCCCATTCTCTGGCAACGACGAGTGCAGTCAGCAAAGCTCCCACCACCGTCATGTTCACAACGATGATACCGGGTACCAGGTAGTACTTGGTCAACAAGGCGGGATTAAACCAAACCCTGATTTCCTGGGAAACAGGAATAGCTCCTTGCCTATTTTGATCTATTTTTTCTCTTTTAAGCCACGTCGACCAAACTCCCAACAGGTAGCCTTCGATGAGTCTTGCGGTATTGGCATCGGTGCCGTTGACGATCGTCTCTATATTTCCCAGGCCAAAGGCCAGCGCTTCTCTATTCCAATTTCCCCTCAGCCATACAATAGCCAAAAGCCGACCCCTTTGAAAATCAACTTCTGCCTCTTGAATCGTCGCATAGGACCGGGGAGAAAAATAAAGGGAATTTTTAAGACTGGATTCAAAACTTGAAGTCAGTCCCGTAGGGTTTTCCACAACAACAGCTATAGGCAGATGCACGGCATCGAGAGAGATGCCGTATCCGAATAAAAAGAGTAATATCGAAGGAAGGATAAAAGCGATTCCAAAACTTGACGGATCCCTGAGAATTTCGATCCATTCTTTGTGAATGAACCCAAAAAGTCGGCCGGTTAAGAAAGGTTCCTTTTTCAATCTTCCCCCCCTTGTTCAATCAAACCGATGAAAGCATCCTCTATGGTGGGATTGGGATTTTCGATTGAGCGAAACCGTCCCTTAATTTCTTCAGGACTTCCTTCTATCAATATTTTTCCCCTTGATATGATGACCAGCCTATCACAGTATTCCGCCTCTTCGAGATAATGGGTGGTAATCAGCAAGGTAGTATTTCTCTGGGCAAAGCGTATCATCCTCAACCAAAATTCCCTTCTACTATGGGGATCCATACCGGAAGTCGGCTCATCAAGAAAAAGAATCTCCGGTTCGTGGAGTGTAGCACAAGCTATGGCTAAACGCTTTTGGAATCCCAAGGGAAGCTTACCCGCATCCCAGTCCAGATACTCATCAAGTTCATATTCGTTGACCGCTGCAGAGATTCTTTTCTCCCTTAGTTGGGATTCCAGGCCATAGACGCGGGAAAAGAAAAGGAGATTTTGCATAACACTTAAGTTTGAATAAAGAGAAAACTTTTGGCTGACATAGCCAATTCTCGATCTGGCCTGGGCCGGAGCGGTTCTTAAGTCCACTCCACCAACCGACAGCTCCCCTTCGGAAGGAGGCAAAAGGCCGCAAAGCATCCGGAATGTCGTTGATTTTCCCGCCCCATTGGGACCGAGTATTCCAAAAATTTCTCCGGTATTAACCGAAAAACTGATTTTTTTTACAGCTTGAAATTTCCCAAAGAACCGGGAGAGCTTTTCAACAATGATGACCTTCTGCTTGAGTAATTGTTCATGATTTGCTTTTTCTTTTTTTTTGCCTGTAAAGAAAACAGCCGGTTTCCCTAAAGGGTAATAGGATAGAATACAATCGGAGAGTTTTCTTTCACCGGGTCGTGAGGAAACCTGGAGATCCTTGTTTTCCATGAGGAATTCTTCTTTTTTTTCTTTCCAGAGAACAACCCTGATGTATTTTCCTTCAAAAGAATAGTCGATTGTGAACGGACTGGAGGCGATTTTTAACAACAGATCTCTTGGGCTCAATTTATCGGAAGCGACCAACAGGACGATAGCCTTGGCATTTTGTTCCAAGAGCGAGGGAGTTCCTTGAACGAGTTTTCTTCCTTTATCGAGAATAAGGATGTCCTGGCAATACCTAGCCTCTCCCAGGTAAGAGGTGCTTACCACGACGGATAAGCCTTGAGTTTCAACAAGAAAATGTAATATTTTCCACAGCTCTTTTCTAGACAACGGATCGACGCCGACCGTGGGTTCGTCAAGCAGGAGCAACCTTGGAGAAGAAAGAAGCACAGAACTCAAGGCTAATTTTTGCTTCATTCCTCCTGAAAGATTTCCGGCAAGCCTTTTCATAAATTGGCCAAGTCCAAACAAGGCCAAAAGTTCAGCATATTTCTTCTCCCTTTCTTTTTTAGGAATGCGGTAAAGATCGGCATACAATCGCAAATTTTCTTCGACGCTCAGCTCTTCATACAGTCCAAAATTTTGAGGCATATAGCCTACTTGTGCAGCAAGAGCCTCTTTGTTGTCCGCGGGGTTCAAACCCAAGACTTCGATCTTGCCACAGTCGGGAACAAGCATGCCGGCAAGAAGCCGCAACAGCGTAGTCTTCCCTGCCCCATCCGGACCAACAATCCCTGTTATTTTTCCTGGCTCCATAGTGGAAGAAAATTCCCTAAGGGCAAAAACCCTTTTTTTTGCAGTGAGAAAAGACTTGCTCACTTCTTCTAGCCGAACACAAGGGGCTGTTCCTTCCATAAATTTTTATTCCATTGTCAATGGAGGAGGTTGCGGGGGATAGGGCTGGTTTAAGGGGATTCGAACCGTCGCCGGCATTCCCAGTCTCAGCCTATAATCTGAATTTTCACTATAAACCCTCACTTGATAGACAAGTCGTGTCCTCAAATCGGGCGTTTCAACGTTTTTGGGAGTAAATTCAGAAACCGGCGAAATGAAACCAATCCAACCCGGGAATACCTGTCCGGGATAACTGTCGGTAAGGATTTCCGCTTTCATCCCGAGAAAAATTTTTCCCAGGTAAGACTCGGGAACATAAGCTCTTACCCATACCGGTCGATCAAGAGCCATGGTAAAAACAGGTGTCTGGGGGGTTACCATATCTCCCGGCTCAAGGATCCGATCTTCGATAACCCCGTCTTGGGGCGCATAGAGCTTGGAATCTTGGAGTTCTCTCCTTGCAAGGGAAAGAAGAGCTTCATCGGCTTTCAGTTTGTTCCGTGCTTCCTTCAAAGCCGCCAAGGCATTATCCCTTTCCTGCAAAGACACGTACAGTTCCTTAACCAAGGCCTCATCCCTTCTATAGGTTATTTCGGCGTTTTCCAAGGCAGCTTTATCGAGCTCAACCGTATGTTCGGCTTGCCTTACGGCATCCTCGAAGCGAACCGGATCGAGTTCAGCGAGCAGTTGTCCTTTCTTGACCCTCTGTCCTTCCTGGACATACATCTTTAAGATTCTGCCCGTATCGTAAAAAGCGAGCTGAACTTCCCGAATATCCACATTCCCATATATGGTCAATACTCCCGGAGAATAGAAATGGAGACGAACAAAAAGAAAAATACCAACAGCTAACAGGGCAAGCAAGGCAATGCCAAAAACCAGTTTCAGTTTTTTCTTTTTCACGGTTAATCCCCTTTCCCTATTTTTTAAGAATACTGTTAAAAGCCATGATATCTTCTTGTGCCAGTATGCCGGCTGCGGCTTTCAACTGGGCACGAGAAACAATATGATTATAGAGGGCATTGTAATAGTTTCTTTTTGCATTAGATAAGTCGGCGATAACCGTCAACAAGTCGACGATGGATCGAGTTCCTATTTCGTAGCCTTTTTTTGTCGCTTCGTAAGAGGTTTGAGCGGAATCCAAAGCCGTTTTTGCACTTTTCAATTGAAGCACGCTACTCTGCAAGTTGAGAAAAGCTTCCTCAGTGTCAAGCTTTGCTTGATCGGAAGTATTGCGCAAGGCTTCCGAGGTAGCCCTAGCCTGGGCTTGGGATTGCTTGATCCGTTGATCAATCTGTCCATCATAAAGAGGCATGGAAAGGGTCAAAAAACCGGCGGCGACTTGCAAATTGACAGGGATGGCATTGACGGCCAACTGGCTTGACGAACCCATAAGGGACAAAACGGGCCAATGTGCTCTTTTATTTTGCTCAAGCTGGGCATAAGAAGCATCCAAAAGAGCCTTGGCCTGCTTGATTAAAGGTTGGTTGGCAATAGCCATTTTTACCCAGGGATCCATGGAATTTGGAGTCGGATTCATCGGGGAAATTTCTACCACGTCAGCCAGTTCAGCCACGGGCTTGTGGATTATTCTTTCCAATATCGCCTTTGCAATATTCAGGGCGTTTTTTGCCGTAATGAGATTGGATTGGGATAAATCGAACCGAGCCTTGGCTTCTTTTACGGCTACCACGTCTCCCTTCCCCGTTTTCAAAAAAGCTTCCGTTTGCTTTAAAATTTCCTCATAAAGGGCAAGCTCGCTTTCCGCTACCCGCTTGTTGGCTTGCGCTTGTAAAACTCCGAAATAGGCTTGAACAACCCGTAAGATCAGTTGTTGTTTCTGGTACTGTACGGCGGAACTCTGTGCCTGGCGCTGGAATTTTGCAGCTTTCAGAGCCGAAAGCTTTTGCCCATCAAAAAGGGGTTGAGTCAAAAGCACGGTATAAAATTCAAACGATGTGCCCGTTGCCAGGGAAAAAGAATTGATATTGACGTTAATAAGACTGCCTTCTCCTGCCGCTGCATTAACCGAAAGAGTAGGACCTAAAGCCGCTCTTGCCAGCGATACCCCAGCTTGAGAGCCATTAAAAAGATAGCTTTCCCTGGAAAGAATGGGATCGGATTCCAAGGCCTCTTGAAAAATTTGGGCAAGATCTTCTTGAGTCTTCGCAAAAGAGGAAAGAACGAGATTCGAGCAAAAACAGAGGAAAAAGAGAAAAAGAAAGTGGGAACAATTCTGGAATTGTCGAATCATGTCCTATTTTTACATATTAGTGTAATATCAACAAGGGATAAAACAAAATCGAACGAGGCGGTACAAGCTCCGGAATAGGATCTGTAAATTCAAGAGTATTACCCCTCGCCGCCGCTCAAGTAAGCTCCGCTAGGAAAATAGGGATGAGGGCAAAATACAATCCACAAAGGAGATTTATCCCCTTTACCCTTAAAAAGGGACACAGGCCGTAGGCTAATACTCCTTTTTTTTAATACACACCAGTTTCCAGGAGATTCCAAAAAGGCCGCGATCCAAGCTTATCGATACCCGGCTACAAGAACAACGGGGTTGCAGGTAAAACATCTATTTAAATGAGAAAGCAGCCTTAAATGGATCGGTTCTTGCAATCCAACCTATGGGGATAGAACCGAAAGTCTTCGTTGTTAGACGGCCAAGGACTACAGTTTTCGATTTTTGCTTCTTTTCCGCCAAAATAAGCGGACAGAGTGGGATTCGAACCCACGAGGGAGGGTCACTCCCTAGCGGTTTTCAAGACCGCCCCGATCAACCACTCCGGCATCTGTCCATAAAAAAGAAAATATCCAACAAAAAATTTTACTCTACCGGGAGAGCCCAAACAATATTTTATAAGAAAGCCGGGAAAAGTCTTATTGAATAGGTCCCCCCATGAAGGGATGCAACAGGATCAGCGCATCGAGCCATTTATTAGGACTGTCAAGAATAACAACAATTAACTTTTTACCCTGTCTTTGGAACATACCTACAAAAGTATTTCTCGATTCAGGAGTCCATCCTGTTTTGCCCGCCGTCATGCCCTGATACAGATCGAGTAATTTGTTCGTGTTCATCAGGTATTGCACCGGCTTTCCATCCAAAGTGGCCAATTCGTAACTGGGACTGCTTATGATTTTTACCAAATCGGGAACAGCTAAAAAGGCTTCAAAAATCTTCCTTAAATCATTGGCCGATGTCATGTGCCCGGGATAGGAAATACCATGGGGATTTTGAAAATGAGTGTGGTTACAGCCAAGACTTTTCGCTTTTTTGTTCATTTCATCGACAAAAGACATCACCGTGCCACAAGATTGCCTTGCAAGAGCCATTGCCGCTTCGTTGCTCGATGGAAGAAGCAAAGCATAGACAAGACTTTTTACCGAATACTTTTCACCTGGGAAAAAACGAACCACGGGATATTCGGTTAAACCCAAATCGGAAGGCTGAATACTTACCGTTCCTTCCAGCTTGGTCTTTTCGTAGGCAATAAGCGCGGTCATCACTTTTGTTGTGCTTGCCGGATAATAGGGAGAGTCCGCATCGCGGCTAAAAAGATCTTTCTTCTGGTCACTATCCCATACCAGGGCTGCCCTAGCTTGCAAGTTTTTATTAATAAAAGAGATATCTTCTCCTCGCACCGGCATGAGAACGGGCATAGTTAAAAGTTGAAAAAAAAGGAAAAACTTTAATTTGAAATTAGATTTGTTTTTCATACTTGTCGATTACCCCAAGGAGCATTTTAGTTATTTCCTTTCCATCCCATCTCCTTGGACTGTACAACAAATGGCTTATACATTTCTCCTTGCAATCCGTCGAGCCAAATCCCGGCAAAGGAATACTTACGTTAGGCAATTGACACAGGGCTTGGGCAAAAAGGCATTCCCAAGATCCAAGGCTGTCTTCATACAAGAATAAAGCTAAAAAAAGGGCATTGGGCGTCAAATGGTCAATATGCCAAAAAATTTTTTTCATTGGGATAAGATGCCTGAGAAGGCGACTTCGTAGTCCTCCTTTGCCCAAGGCGGAACCGCAATAACAATAGTAGCCTCTGGGAACGATTCTTTGGGTGTTCCGAATGACCAGGGTTAATTGGTTTAAAAAGAAAAAAAGAACGTATGAGCCTCGGCTTGGAGGAATAACTTCGGGCAAAAAAGGAAAAAACAAGGGAATGAAGGCAAGTCTTTTGTATCCATTAGAAGAAAGAAATGGGTGTAAAATAGGCATTATTTTTTCTTTTTTTTTTTATTGGAAAAGATAAAAAAAATACATCAAAAAACCCGATTGGAATGCCATTTTTAATATTTTAGGCTATGTTATTCTTTTCAGTAGCATAGCTTACTTATCGCTTCATGGACAATGTACTCCTTTTAAATTTTAAGGTTATGTCTGTCCCTTTCCGACCTCATCCCTCTTTTGTCCCTCTTTTTTTTCTTTTCTTCTTCCTGGCATTCTTTATGAACCTTGCCGACGCCCGTGGCAAAAGCCTCAAAGACAGGATGAAAGAATACATAGAAGCCGTTAGAAACCAAAAAGAAAAAGAAATCATCCGTTGTTTTCCCAAGAAAAAAACCGCTTCTTTGTTTATTTATACCCAGGGTGATCTTTCAAAACCACGTTTCCAGTGGATAGTCGACCAGAAGCAAATTGAAAAAGATTTTCAAATGCAAGGTCCTCTCTTTCACCTTTTTTTCGATAAAACAAAAACGACTCCCCGTACTTTTTACTCTTCGAGGATGGAGGGACCCACCTATAAAGAGTTGTTCGACCCCAACCATGCCGCCGGCTTGACCTATCGCGATCTTCTTAAGAAAGAATCCAAAGACAAATGGAAAAAGAAAGGCAAAAGCTTTTTTTTAAAAAGTCCACAAGTATGCGACTATGTTCGTTGGAAGAAAAAAGAAGGGAAATGGATTATTGAAGAACTAGCCGTCACCTCCCCTTAACAGCTTTCTCCTCTTATCCTTCTAGGCTTTTCCTCTTATTTTAAATCCGGCAAAAACACGGTTCAAAACATAACCCTTTTCCTTTTAAAAGGTCCAAGACCATGAGTCTGAAGGGAAGGGCCTTCTCTAAAGCATCATCAAAAAGAGTCTTGAAATAATAAAATCTTGGCTTGTTTTTTTCTTTGATTTCATCAAAAAGAAGCAGATAAATGGTTTGTCTTGATATTCATCTTATTTGCCCGAATATATTCGAGCGCAAAGTTAAGGATGCACGTTAAAAAAATTCCGCCTATGAACATGATTTTAAAGAGGACGGTAAGCCCTTTTTATCCTTTATATAAACTGGCTCTATGTATATCCTCCCTCTCTTCAGTTGCATGGCTGCTCATTCCAATTCGTAAAAACACAACACCCAACTGAGGACAATTAACCATGATATCCTTTTGGTTTTTAATTCTTGCGCTAGTTCTTTTCATTTACGGCATCTACCGGATGAGCCTCATATTGAGGTTATGGATGGGATCGCATCGGGATAAGAAGGCACCAACAGATGCCCTTTTTTATACTTACCCGGAGGTGACGATCCAGTTGCCCATATATAACGAAAAATCTGTCGTAGAACGACTTCTCCATGCTGTTTGTAAAATCGATTATCCCAAAAACAAAATGGAAATTCAGATTATCGATGATTCTACCGACGAAACCACGGCGATTATATCCAAATGGGTTTGCGAGTACCAAAAAAAAGGCTTCGACATATACCAACTGCGCAGGGGAACAAGGGAAGGATTTAAAGCTGGAGGACTGCAATACGGCTTGGAAAGGTCGAAGGGAGAATTTATCGCTATTTTTGATGCCGATTTTCTTCCTCCCCCTTCTTTTCTTAAAGAAACTTTACCCTATTTTCGTTCTCGGGATGTCGGCATGGTTCAAGCCCGATGGGGGTATTTGAATCGCCAAGCAAGTCTCCTTACCCGTTGCCAAGCCTTATTCCTGGATGGGCATTTTCTTCTCGAGCAACCGGTCAGGTATAAATACAACTTGTTTTTTAACTTTAATGGAACAGCAGGTATATGGAGGAAAAAATGTATTATCGATGCGGGAGGATGGGAGGGAGACACGCTTACCGAAGATTTAGATCTTAGTTATCGTGCTCAATTTAAAGGGTGGAAATTTGTTTATACACCCCAGATGGTTGTACCGAGTGAACTCCCCTCTCCAATCGTCGCTTTTAGAACCCAACAGCACCGGTGGGCAAAAGGCGCAATCCAAACGGCAAAAAAACATCTCTTTTCCCTGTTTAAGGGCTCATATTCTCTTGGGTCTAAAATTGAAGGACTTTTTCACCTTCTGGCTCACTCCATTCATCCCATTGTTGCAGTCTTGGTAATACTCAATGCGATTAGTTTTTTCTGCTCGCCTCTTCCTCAATCTTTTACCTTGGAAGTTTCGGGGATGCTTTTTTCTGTGATTTCCTTGTTTTATCTTTCTTATTTTGCCGTCGTCATTTTCTTAAGCAAGAACCTTGAAGCCGGCGCCCTCCTCATCCTTCCTTTTTCCATGGCCGTGGCTCTTGGCATGACTTTTGCTAATACCAAGTCAGTCATAGATGGGTTGTTTGGCAAAAACAATGTTTTTGTAAGAACACCCAAAAATGGTTTTTTCAATTCCGATAAACCCATCTACAAGGTCGAACATGAAATAACCCTTCCCCTTTTAGAAACCCTCTTCGCGGCGGTCTTTGGTATAGCTTTATATCAAGCCATACAGAAACATTTTTGGTTTTCCTTGCCCACCCTTTTCTTGCATACCCTTGGCTTCGGCTATGTCGGCCTTGCCACTCTCTATTCCATTATTAAGATGAAAAGGGGATAATTTCCACCCCTTAAGCTGATTTTTCTTTTAACTTTAATTCAGGAAGAAAAAAATCCCCAATTTTTTCAACCGAGGGCACATGGATAATCCGGCCTTCTTTATTTAAAATGCCATAGCCTAACCCATATGCCGGACCATTGATAACACAGTAATCTGTGCCGCTGCGTTCTATTTGCTTCATTCCCCTTGAAAGAATCGTCTTGTGATCACCCTCTACTTCATACTTCCATCCCGCAATCAAGGCCTCCGGAAAGATCGCGCGTAATTTTTCTATCAATTTTGGAGCAGGCACAACCCTAATCCAATATTCCCTATCGCTTGCAATCTTTGTTTTAAGAACTCCTTTCCCATACTGATCTACGATTTCTCGGACCTGGAAGTCACAAAGGGCAGCCGCATGAAAGACGGCGTCAAAATGATGATCCGGGGCCAGCCTTTTTATTTCTTTCCATAATCCTTCATTCGTATCAAAGAGATACAGATCAAAGGGTGGAGCGGCCGGCCGTAAAGATGAAAGACTTCCCAGTAAGCAGACGACCTCTATTCCCCGATTGCTGAAATAAGATGATAATTCAAGACCAAGCTTGCCCGTAGAAAAATTCGTCATCCTCCTTACCTCATCTATAGGCTCATAACTCGGCCCACAGGTTATCAGTACTTTCATTCCGTTATTATTTCTACGATCGGCATGCAAACAACTATTATTTTTTTTTGATAAATCTGTTGATTAATTAATAAAGTTCCCCATTAATTGACTATCTATGGAACAGCCACAGCCCAATGGAAAACCTCCCTGGCTTAGGGCAAAAATCCCAGGAGGGGCTGCATATAATGAAATACGGGGTATCGTTCGTTCTTACAACCTTCATACCGTCTGTGAAAGTGCCCTTTGTCCCAATATTGGAGAATGTTGGAGTAGGAGAACTGCTACATTGATGATTCTTGGGGATCGATGTACCCGAAGTTGCCGGTTTTGTGCCGTGACTACAGCAAGACCCCTTCCTGTTAATTATGAAGAACCCAAGAATGTCGCTCTTGCAATCAAGGCTATGGGATTAAAATATGCGGTCATTACTTCTGTAGCCAGAGATGACTTGAAAGACGGTGGAGCAGAAATGTGGGCCCAAACAATCAAGGAAGTAAGAGCCCTCAATCCTGAAACAAAAATCGAAGTGCTCATTCCCGATTTTCGGGGAAACATGAAAAGTCTCCTGACAGTTCTTGAAGCAAGACCCGATGTCTTAAACCACAACGTGGAAACCGTGCCCAGGCTTCAAAAACGAGTAAGACCCCAAGCCCGTTACGAAAGATCGCTGGAGATTCTCAAGAGATCCGCCCAAGAAGGTTTTCCCACAAAAACCGGCCTCATGCTCGGCATAGGTGAAACAACAGGGGAGATTGAAAGTACTCTTGTAGATCTCTACGGCATCGGGGTAAGAATCCTTACCCTAGGTCAATATTTGCGCCCTTCAAAAGACCATCTTCCCATTGATAGATGGGTCAGCCCGGAAGAATTCAACGCTTGGAAAGAATTTGCTCTAAAAATGGGATTTCATCACGTGGAATCCGGCCCTTTAGTCCGCAGTTCTTACCATGCCGATGAATATGTAGGGGCTGCCAAAGAGGCCTTGTTATAGTACAAGAAATGGGATAATCTTGGAGCTAAACTCTAGTATTGCAAATAGTGCGTAATGGTGTATTATGTAGGGCATGGAAAGCACTATGAGCACGGGCCGGGCGGCCAAGCTGCTGGGGGTCTCGGTCAAGACCATGCAGCGATGGGAGCGTGAAGGCCGACTAATTCCTGCGGCGCGGACCGACAGCAACCGAAGGCTTTACACCGAATCACAGCTTCGTGATTTTCTCGGCCTGCGCCATGCGGTGTCCGAGCCGACGCGGCTCATCGCGTACTGCCGCGTCTCCAGCGCCGCACAGAAGCCCGATCTTGTTAATCAGCGCAAGGTGCTGGAAGAGTTCGTGGTGGCAAAGGGACTGGCGAACGTCGAGTTCATCGAAGAGGTCGGTGGCGGACTGAACTTCAAGCGCAAGCGCTTTTTGGAACTCATGGACGCCATTGGACGGCGAGAGGTCAAAACCCTGATCCTTGCCCACCGCGACCGGCTCACCCGGTTTGGCTTCGAGTGGTTCGAGCATTTCGCCAATAGGAATGGGTGCGAACTTCTCGTGCTCAACCAGGAGCGGCTGTCGCCCGAACAGGAAATGGTGCAGGACCTGATGACCATCGTGAATTGCTTCTCGTCCCGGCTCTACGGTTTGCACAACTACCGAAAAAAGCTCAACGAAGCGCTGAAGCTGGACGCGACCAACGCGACACAGGTGTGAAGCCGTGCAACTGACCCACAAAATCGCCCTTCGTCCGACGCCCGAGCAGGCAGACTACTTTGCCCGCGCCTGCGGCACCGCGCGGCGCGTCTGGAACTGGGCGCTGGACGAGTGGAAGCGCCGGTATGCCGCCGGGTGTAAACCCAACGCGATGGCGCTCAAAAAGCAGTTCAACGCCATCAAGTACCGCGACCCGCAGTGGCTTGACGAGGACGGGCAGCCGTGGCTCAAGACCATCCATCGGGACGCCCACGCGCAGCCCTTTGCGTACCTGGAAAAAGCCTGGAAGCGCTACTTTGCCGACCGCAAAGCGGGCAAACCGGCGTCTGAACCGCAATTCAAGAAGAAAGGCCGCTGCCGCGACAGCTTCTATGTGGCCAACGACAAGTTTCGGGTCAGCGGTAAGACGATTCGCCTGCCCAAAGTGGGCGAAGTCGCCATGGCCGAGGCACTGCGCTTTGAGGGCAAGATTCTCGGCGCCACCGTCTCTCGCACGGCGGATCGCTGGTTTGTGGCGATTCAGGTCGAAGTGCCAGACCGCATATTCCATCGCCGCCGCACGGGCGATGGTGTTGTGGGCCTTGACTTTGGCGTCAAAGCAGCAGCCACCCTCTCAAGTGGCGAAGCGATTGATGCTCCCAGACCGTTGAAAGCCGCTCTGCGCCGATTGAGAATCCGTAGCCGACGCTTAAGCCGCAAGATCGAAGCCGCCAAGGTTGCCGCCGGATTTGCTCCTCAAGCTCGTCTGCCCAAAGGCACCAAACTTCCCGTCTCCAACAACCGCAGGAAGTCTGCTGCGACATTGGCAAGGCTGCACGCCCGCGTTGCCAATGTCAGAGCGGATTTCACCCACAAGCTCACGACCCGGCTCTGCCGTAAAAACCAAGCGGTGGTGATCGAGGATTTGCGCGTCAAAGGCATGTTGGCAAACGACCGACTGGCCCGTGCCATCAGCGACGTGGGCTTGGGGATGTTTCGCGCGCAGATCGAGTACAAGGCGAGGCGCTACGGCACGCGGCTCATCATCGCCGATCGCTGGTATCCGAGCAGTCGCCTGTGTTCGGTTTGCGGGTGGAAGAACGAGGCGCTGACGCTCAAGGATCGGAGCTGGACGTGTCCCGAGTGCGGCGCGCACCACGACCGCGACTTCAACGCGGCGCTCAACCTCAAACGGCTGGCAACCGCAACTGCCCTACCCGTGGCGAGTCCGTCTGGTAACAGCGGCGTTGCGGCAGAGATGGTCTCTGCCGTAGTCGGGAAAGTTACGCCTGTCAGAGACGATTCCGTTGAGGAATCGGGGCAGGAAGAGAACAGTGCGCACCTTTGCGCACGTTTTTGATAGCAGAATTTAAAAATACTCTCTTATTCGATCGGTAATCTTAAAAGAAAAAAATTAAAGGAAAAACAAACGTCCTTGGTTTTATAAACGATTTTCCATTCCCTTGTAAAGGCTTAAAGAAGTATTTTCAAAATCCCAAGTTCAATCTTTAGAAGAATCTTTTGCGGCAATGCTTAAGGCTTGATTAGGTTCTTTTTTAAAACTATACTTGCAAATTAAACAGCAAAAAAGCTTTGGAGTTGTGATTTATTTTCTCTATCTGGTTGTTTTCTTTTTTCTTTTTCCTTCTTCCTTTGTTTTGGCCATTGACCACTTTTCTCAAGTTTTGATCGATCCCGGACATGGGGGGATAGATACGGGAGGAACAAGCGGGAAAAGAACAAGCTATTACCTGGTAGAAAAAGAATTGACCCTCGATGTTGCCCGTAGGCTTGCCCATGAACTACGAAAATCAGGGCTAAAAGTGATATTAACAAGAACAGGGGATCGATTCGTTGACCTGGATGAGAGGGTTAATCTCGCTAACCGCTTAGGCAAAGGAACAATCCTTGTAAGCATCCATTTCGATGCCCTTTCTAATCGCCATGCAAGGGGAATTAAAACCTATTTCTGGCATGCCAATAGTTTTGGATTGGCCACAAGAATACAAAGAAGCCTTGTTAAAATCACGGGAGAAAAAGATCTCGGTGTCATCCGTCGCCGGTTACGTCTCACACGTAATCCCACCATACCGGCCGTTTTGTGTGAATGCGGGTTCATGACCAACCCCTACGAAAATAAACTGTTGGCTTCCGCTTCGTATAGGAACACTTTAGCCGTTGCCATTGGTCGAGGAATACTTGAAGAAAAACGTCTCGGAGATTTTGGGATCACTCCCGTGGCCGAAATTTGGGCTCCCCTTTCCAAGGCTTCCGATTCACCCCGACATGCCCATCATAAAAAAACAAAAAGGAAAAAGCCCGTCAAAAAACTCGAGGCTTGACCAAAAAAAAAACGAGATTGCCTGGAGCCAAAAAAGGGATTTTTTAAACAAAGCTCTGCAAATAAAACAAAAAAATGACAATTTTGTATGAAAGTTTGCCCAAGGGTTTTTTGGTTTCTTTTTTTGATCTTGTTATTCTTTTCTATAAGCCCTTCAGTTTTTCCCCGATCCCCCTCCTTTTTCCCGGCTCTACAAATCCAGAAAGCCGCCGCTTATTCCAGGGTCCACAACCACCTGTCCCTCCTTATTATCAAGGATGGACAGGTTCTTCATGAAGAATATTCAGCCGGCAATGGCCCCCTTCTCCGCCACCGGATATTCAGCGGCACAAAAGGTTTTTGGGGAGTAATCGCCATGAAGGCTCAAGAAGAAAAGATCCTTTCCCTGCATGAACCCGTATGTTTAACAATCCAAGAATGGAAAGAAGCAGCCGACTTCAGGAAAAAAATTACCGTTTATGATCTTCTTCATTTTACAGATGGGATAGAACCCGCCTTTTACTTGCATAATGATGGTTTCTTGGATAGGAATTTCCATGCCCTTTTGCTAAAACCTGTCAGGGCCCCTGGTTCCATTTTCACTTATGGCCCCAGCCATTTACAGATATTTTGCGAACTTCTGAATCGAAAGCTAAGCCAAAGGGGGATGACCGCTTGTGAATACATGGAGAAAAACCTCCTGGAACCGTTGGAAATCCACAACGTGGAATTTAAAAGAGACGGTCATGGCAATCCTCTCCTTGCCGCTGGATTTCGGCTAACCGCTAGAGAATGGGCCAGATTAGGAGAACTGATCCTCAATAAAGGTTGGTTTAAAGGAAAAAAAATCATTTCTTGGGAATACTTAAGAGAATGTTTTCAAGGTAGCCCTATCAATCCTCTTTATGGCATAGGATTCTGGGTTAATTCCCTTGCTCCCTACGGCAGAGAAATCGATGTTGAAACGGAACTCAGCAAACCCTGGGAAAAAGCGAACTGGAAAAACGGCTCTCTATGTAATGATGCTCCTTCCGATCTTGTGGAATCCATCGGTTCGGCCAACCAAAGGATGTTTGTCATTCCTTCAATGCATTTAATTATTGTTAGGCAATCTCACGGCGGGGGTTTTTCGGATAGAACTTTCCTCAAGCTCCTTTTGGGGGCAAATGGGTAACATCTCGAGAACATTAAATGCCGCCGATTTCTTCCTTTTTAGCTTTCTTGAATTACCATAACTTTAGCCTTCAGGCTTGAAAGCAACGATCAGTCCTGCCTCTTTTGGATTCCACTTGTACCCAAAGCCAAAGGGTAGAGGCTCATGGTCTTGACTTGCAAAAGCTTCTTCCAAGTCCTTCTGGTAAAACTCCCTGAAAATGTTTAAAGGGGGGGTATAAACTCCAAATAGGAAAACTTTTCTACCTGCACCAACAAGATAGCGGTAAGGAACACCGCTGTCATCCTGCACGATTGCTTGGCTGTGGGAAAGCAGAAATCCCCTTAAAGAAGAAAAACCCTCCCCGTGAAGAAGATAGGAAGCCGATTTAATAACGGTATTGAAAGATCCAAGAGAAGAAAGAAAACGCATCAGGCTATCTTCGATTCCTCCATTGGAGAGATCGGACTGAAAGTAATATAAAGTTTTAAGTTCACCATGGCTGTAAAACCGAATGATGGTTGTTGAAGCCGTAGTTCTGCAATCCACAATTTTAGCCCCCGAACGAACGATCATGATAAGAAAAAGAGGAACGTTTCCACCAAGCAGGGAAAGATCCTGGCGCAATTCCTTGGTCACAAAATAACCCGCTTTGAAATAACTGTGCAAGGAAGATAAAATAAGAGGGAAAGTTTTTTCAAAAGTTTTCACCGATTCCAGGCTCGGGCATCTGCCGGGCATTTCTCGGCTCGCCAAAACATAGACTGTTGCTAGGGGAAAGAGACTCAGGGGAAACATTAAATCAGGCCCACTAAAAGGGTAAAAAACCGGCAAAGCCGGATCAATCAATCGACTTAGTTTTTCTTTAGAGAAATCCCGAATGGGTTTCCACGACCACAAGTCCCGCTTTTGCCATTGCTTTTCCAAGGAAGCTGCATACAGCTGCCATGACTGGGTCTTTTCGTAATCAAAAAGAAGCTCGGATTGTTTTTTCTCCACCGGCAGCCCTCCTAAAAATAAGCTGATCGTATCTATGCTTATTTTATTTGAAGGGCCGGAGGGGAGTACTTCTTCTTGCTCGTTCTGACCAAAAAGGCTCCATAGCGGGATACAACCCAAAAGGAACAACAAAAGGCCGGACTTTACCAAAAAACTTTTATTTCTTAGACTCATCATCTTCTCGAATAAAGAATGGCAGCTCAGTGTAAGCTGGAACTCGGTGATAATACTTATCTCCTTGCTATTCAAGACAAAAAAAGGCATCAAGAAGCAAGATTATCTTTTATCGTTGAAAGAACCGACCCCTCTTTTGGAGAAAAAATACACAACCACACCTACCCCAAAAGTCGACAACCCGAGAAGCGACTCGATAGGTCGTTGTCGAAAAACCTGCAGGAGTACTATGGATTCAACAATGACATAGAGTAGGGGAGTAAAAGGATAACCCCAAGTAGAGTAAAACCCTTTGGCTAGCGGTTCCTTGACTCGCAAGACGATAACGCCTAGAACCGTGAGAACCGTGGAAAGTCCCAAGGAAAATTCCACATAGGTAATGATTCGTGCAAAAGAGGAGCTCAAGAGCAAACAAAACATAATTAAGCCTTGGAGCATCAAGCCCACATAGGGAACGCCATCACTCGAACGTTTACTCAAGATCCTAAAAACAGGATAGTCTTCACCGATAGCTGCAGCCACCCTTGGACCTATCCATGCCATGGCACTCAGGGAGGAAAGAAGGCATATGCCGATCAAAAAACCTGCAAAACGGCTACCCCAATCACCGAAAATTTGTTTGGCCACGATAGCTCCAACTTCGATTTGACCTGAAATTTGTTCCCTGGGAACAGAAAAAACAAATATTCCGTTCAGTAAAGTGTAGATAATCATCACTACCGTTGTCCCTAAAATAAGGGACAGGGGGATATTTTTTTTAGGATTCTCGATCTCTCCCGCAATATAGGCCGCGGCATTCCAGCCCGAATACGAATACATGGTATAGATAAAACATAAGGCGAAAGGGGGACTAAAAAAAACCGACAACTCCGCCGGTTTAGGTAAAAGATCGGCCGCTCGAAGATCCATATGCCCAATACCATTGAAAATAAAAAAAAAGATTAATCCAATCTCGATGACGATGAAGATATTTTGGAAAATCGATTCCCAGCTCACGCTACGAAGATGAAAAACATAGACAAAAGCGGATAAAAAAAGGGATATCCATAAGGGAGGAATGGTGGGGAAAACATAACTAAAATACTTGCCAAGAGCCATTGCGGTTGCTGCCGAAGGAGCAGCAAAACCTATCGTCACAGAAAGCCACCCCGCTAGGAAACCGAGCAGGGGATGATAAATTTTACTCAAAAAAATATATTCTCCTCCCGATCTTTTAAAACGCGCCCCCAATTCGGCATAACAAAGAGCGCCACTCAAGGCAATGATACCGCCCATGATCCATATACAGAGGATCACAAAAGCTGAAGAGATCTCTTTTATTTGAAACCCCACCGTCGTAAAGACACCGGTGCCGATCATGTTGGCAACAACAATTGAGAAGGCCGTAAGAGGAGATATCTTCTTAAATCCGATCATGGTGCTAAAAATTTTCCCTATTTTTAAATCAAAATACCAATCTATTCTTCTTTCCTTTTGGTTTACCCTTGCCCTAAACTTGTTGTATTACAAATAAAACTGATATGGATGGTTCCTCTTGTCATTTCTTTCATCCTCCTGCGGACTTTCCCTCTTTGTACATAAGCAGAGCCCAGGGCATATACCTTTACACAAAAGAGGGAAAAAAGATCCTCGATGCGGCTTCGGGAGCGGTGGTGGTCAATGTCGGTCAAGGCAGGGAAGAAATTGCAAAAATAGCGCTAGATCAGCTCAGAACCCTTAATTATATCGTTCCCTTGTGGACGTCAAAACCTTTAGAAGACCTGGTCAAGAAATTAGCCGAGTGGGTTCCATCCAAAGCATATAGGTTTTATTTTACAACGGGGGGAGCGGAAGCGGTAGAGGCTGCCTTTCGATTTGCCTTTTTATATCAGGCAATGGAAAATAAACCCTGGAAAAAAAATATTCTTTCCCGATTTACTTCTTATCATGGAATAACCCTTGGAGCGTTATCCGCCAGCGGCAATAGAATAAGAAGGAAAAACCTAGAGCATTGCCTCGTGGATTGGCCTAAAATTCCCCCTCCTTACTGTTATCGCTGCCCATGGTCCAAGTCCTATCCTTCTTGTGGTATTGCTTGTGCCCAGGCTCTAGAAGATCTACTTAAAACGAAAGCCGGAGAAAGTATAGCCGGCTTTATTGCAGAGCCCATTATAGGAGCTAGTGGAGGAGCTATTGTCCCCGTCGATGAATATTGGCCTAAAATCGCCGAAATTTGCAAAAAACATGAGATTTTATTGATCATGGATGAAGTCATGACAGGTTTTGGAAGAACGGGAAAACGCTTTGCCTTTGAACATTGGGATATAGAACCCGACATCATTGTCAGTGCTAAGGGCCTTTCCGGTGGATACAGCCCCATGGGGATGATCGCCGTCAAAGAAGAACTCGTCCGGAATTGCGAAAAAAAGGCAAAAAATTTCATGTTTTATACCTATACATCCCATCCCTTGGGCTGTGCTATCGCCACAAAAATTCTTGAACTTATCGATGAAGAAAAACTCGTGGAACGTTCAAGCCGCATAGGTGCTTTTTTAGGAGACTCTTTAAAAAAGACACTGCTGAATCATCCTTTAGTCGGAGACATCAGGGGCAAAGGACTTTTCTGGGGAGTGGAAATCGTTCGAAACAAAGAAACAAAAGAACCTTTTGATCCAACGGAAGGCTCTCTTAGCAAGGTTATAAAAACCGCCCTCGACCTCGGGGTATTTTTCTATCCTTGCCAAGGAATGGCGGATGGTTTCTCAGGAGAAGCCCTGCTCATCTCTCCTCCTTTAACCGTGAATGAAGTGCAGATCGCAACCATTGTCAGCGTACTAAAAGAAAGCCTCGATCTTCTCCAGCAGTCCTTGAGATAGGCCTAATGAAGATCGGCATAGCAGGACTCAGTCTGCTATCAAAAACGTGCGCAAAGGTGCGCACTGTTCTCTTCCTGCCCCGATTCCTCAACGGAATCGTCTCTGACAGGCGTAACTTTCCCGACTACGGCAGAGACCATCTCTGCCGCAGTGCCGCTGTTACCAGACGGACTCGCCACGGGTAGGGCAGTTGCGGTTGCCAGCCGTTTGAGGTTGAGCGCCGCGTTGAAGTCGCGGTCGTGGTGCGTGCCGCACTCGGGACACGTCCAGCTCCGATCCTTGAGCGTCAGCGCCTCGTTCTTCCACCCGCAAACCGAACACAGGCGACTGCTCGGATACCAGCGATCGGCGATGATGAGCCGCGCCGGCTCGGACACCGCATGGCGCAGGCCGAGAAAATCACGAAGCTGTGATTCGGTGTAAAGCCTTCGGTTGCTGTCGGTCCGCGCCGCAGGAATTAGTCGGCCTTCACGCTCCCATCGCTGCATGGTCTTGACCGAGACCCCCAGCAGCTTGGCCGCCCGGCCCGTGCTCATAGTGCTTTCCATGCCCTACATAATACACCATTACGCACTATTTGCAATACTAGAGTTTAGCTCCAAACCGTTTTTTAAATCTTTTAGAGGGATTTGGGCCAATGCCTGGAAAACCAATCAGCGGCAACGTTGGCTACCTGATCTAAAGTTCCAGGTTCTTCAAAAAGATGTGAAGCACCAGAAATAACCACCAGTTCTTTTTCGCACCGAAGCAAGTCAAGGGCTTGTTCATTAAGTCTCAAAACAAATTCATCTAGGCCGCCCACAATAAACAAGGTAGGAGCCTTCACTTTTGCGAGGGATTCTCCCGCCAAATCAGGCCTTCCTCCACGGGAAACCACGGCTTTTACCTTTTCCCCTAGCTCGGCGGCTGCGACTAAAGCAGCCCCTCCTCCGGTGCTTGAACCAAAAAATCCTATTGAAAAGCTCCTTGTCAGTCTTTGTGTTTTAAGCCAATGTGCTGCTCCTACAAGCCTTTGGGCAAGCAGCCCTATGTCAAACCGGTAGATCCCGCTAAATTCGTCTTCAGCTTCTTCATCAGAAGTAAGAAGATCAAAAAGAAGGGTAGCCGACCCTTTTTCCCTCAACTTCCTGGCTACAAACTGGTTCCTAGGACTAAAACGACTGCTTCCGCTCCCATGAGCAAAAAGGACTATTCCCCTAGCCCCTGGAGGAATTTCCAATGTTCCGGGAAGGGCAAGATCACCGATAATTACATTGACTTCCTCTTTCAAGGCTTCGTTAGTCACTCCTCACATTATGGCCCCGAATTAAGGCAAAATCAAGGAACGGTTAGGCCGTTTTATGCGGTCTATTCCTCATCAGAACATATCCTGATCTTCAATAACTGCCCGAGCATGTTCTTTAGCTTTCTTGACAGGGGGGGCAACTGCCTGCTATTACCCAAATAGCCCTGCTCGAGTCACCACCTTTGCAAATATATCCTATCTTCTGCAATTAAAATATCAGAGTTTTTTAAGACTAACCCCTTGTATATCCAAAATCCAAACGCACAAAAGGATCTTCTCTGCGACGATTGGCATAGGAGAATCCGCGGAGCAATAAAAGAATAGAGGGCTATTTAGCTTGAATTGATCTTCCCTTGGAGATCATCCTTTTTGGCTATACCAAAAAAACCACCCCCTTGAGTGGTCATGGATCAAATAGGCATAATATCGACCAGGGATATGTAATTACATATTTTCTTTCTGAGAAGAGGCTATCGTTCTTAGCCGCAAGGATTGGAGACGAATAAAACCGGTAGCATCCTTGGGGTCGTAGGCTCCTTGATCGGATTCCATCGTCGCCAGTTTAGGGTTATAAAGGGAATAAGGACTTTTCCTTCCCAAAGTCGTAAGATGCCCCTTATAAAGCTTGAGACGGACAACCCCCGTCACAAACCGTTGGCTCTGGTCAAATGCCGATTGAAGAAAATATCTCTCCGGTGAAAACCAAAACCCATTATAGATCAGCTCCGAATATTTGGGAATTAAGCTATCCCGCAGGTGCATAACCTCCCTATCCAGGGTGAGAGTTTCGATCTGCCTGTGTGCAAAATGGAGAATCGTTCCTCCAGGGCACTCATAGACCCCCCTGGATTTGATGCCTACAAAGCGATTTTCTACTATATCAATCCTCCCAATCCCATTCCTGGACCCCAATGCGTTTAGAGATCGTAGTATTTCTACGGGCTCTATTATCTTCCCATTGATTCCAACACAGTTGCCCCTTTCAAATTCCAAGTCGACTACCTCCGGGCGGTCTGGGGCTTCTTCAGGATTTCTCGTTAACCGGAACAGATCACGGGGAGGCTCTTGCCATGGATCTTCAAGCACCCCGCTTTCATAGCTGATATGGAGTATATTCCTATCCATAGAATAAGGTCTTTCAGGACTGACCGGTATTTCTATACCTTGCTTGTGGGCGTAGGCGATAAGGTCTTCCCTTCCTTTGAAATTCCACTCTCTCCACGGCGAGATGACTTTTAAGTCCGGCGCCAAAGCAGCATAGGTCAATTCAAATCGGATCTGATCATTTCCTTTTCCTGTTGCCCCATGAGCTAAATAATCCGCTCCCTCTCTCTTGGCTATTTCCACTTGTCTTTTAGCTATAAGAGGACGCGCTATGCTTGTTCCCAAAAGATACTGGTTTTCATAGATGGCTCCAGCTCTAATCATCGGATAAACATAATCACTCACAAACTCCCTGGTCAGATCTTCAATGATACACTTTGAAGCACCGAGTTTTTTTGCCCTTTCTTCTAGACCTTCAAGTTCCTCCTGCTGCCCCAAATCGGCACAAAAAGCAATAACTTCAGCCTCGTAAGATTCTTTGAGCCACCGTAAAATAACAGAAGTATCCAATCCCCCCGAATAGGCCAAAACAATTTTCATATCGTTTAGTTCGTGTCCTCAAGCAATTTCAAGATTAGTGTCGGACTTAGGATGCTTTAAAATCTTTAGAGATTGCTCCAAGGCGTTCTCCACGGTAATCCCGTATTTCTTCCTTAGAATGTCCACTTTGCCATGTTCTATAAATTTATCCGGCCAGCCTATTCTCACTACGGGTATTCTTAGTCCTAGGGCTTGAAGCTCCTCAAGAATAAGAGAACCAAATCCCCCTGCAAGAACATGGTCCTCAATAGAAACAATAAGATCAACACTCCTTGCAAAAAACTCCAGCGTTCCTCGATCAAAAGGCTTAACCGTCCTTGGGTTGATTAAGGCCGCGGAATAACCACATTCTTCTAGCTTTTGTGCGAGTTCCTTCCCCATTTCCACCATGATCCCCAAGCTGAATATCGCAACATCTCTTCCATGCTTAATCACCTCCGCTCTCCCTATGGGAATCAGTTCAGGACGTTCTTTTACGGCGACTCCACTGCCGCTACCCCTAGGATACCGAATGGCTACAGGTCCCGGATGATGCATGGCCGTAAAAAGCATGTCTGCCAATTCATCTTCATCTTTGGGATGCATGATCGTAATATTGGGAACCGTTCTTAAATAGGCTACATCAAAAAGCCCGTGGTGGGTCGGCCCATCATCCCCGGACAGCCCGCCTCGATCCAAGCAGAAAACAACGGGTAGCTTCTGCAAGCAGACATCATGGATTATGGGATCATAGGCTCTTTGAAGAAAAGTGGAATAAATTGCACAATAAGGCTTGAATCCCTTGGTCGCCATTCCCGCCGCAAATATGACCGCATGTTCTTCGGCTATACCCACATCAAAGTACCTGTCAGGAAACTTGGGTTGAAACTTGTCCAAAGCTGTTCCATTAGGCATGGCAGCGGTTATGGCAACGACATTCCTGTTCATATCCGCAAGCTTAATCATTGTCTCAGCAAACACCTCTGAAAAAGTCTTTCTTGGACTCGAAGGGGTTTCTCCAGTAATCGGGTTATAAGGCCCAAGCCCGTGGAATTTCTTCTGCTTTTCCAATGCAGGAGGGAAACCTCTTCCTTTTTGGGTAATAACATGGAGTAAAACCGGATACTCCTGGTTTTTTAGAAATTCAAAGGTGGATATCAACCGAGCAATATCATGCCCATCTATGGGACCATGATAGGTTAACCCCAGCTCTTCAAAAATCACGCTAGGCCAAAGGAGGCTTTTAAAGGCTTCTTCAGCTTTCCTAGCCACCTTGAGAACATTTTTCCCAGGCCATTTTTCCAAAACCTTCTCAACCCTATCGCGCAGGTAAGAGTAAGCCGGGTTGGTAACGATCTTGTTGAAATAACTGGCTATGGCTCCTACATTCTTGTCAATTGACCACTCATTATCGTTAAGAATGACAATAAGCCTTTGAGTTGTGGAAGCGACGTTATTCAATGCTTCGAAAGTAATTCCACAGGTAAAAGCGGCATCTCCACAAAGGGCTATGACGTGTTCTTTTCCCCCTCTCCTATCCCGGGCTACCGCCATCCCCAGGGCAGCGGATAGGGCGGTTCCGGCATGGCCGGCGCCATAACAGTCATACTCACTTTCTTCCCGAGACATGAACCCTGAAATTCCTCCATGTTGCCTAATCGTGTGGAACCTATTCTTCCTTCCCGTAATCAGCTTATGGACATAGGCTTGATGACTCACGTCAAAAACAAAATGATCCCTTGGAACGTCAAAGACATAATGGAGTGCAAGGGTTAGTTCCACAACGCCGAGGTTTGGACCTAGATGACCTCCACATTTTGAAAGTACCGTGATCATCTCCTGACGGATCTCTTCGGCCAGTTTCGTCAATTCCGAAACCTGAAGTTTTTTAAGATCCGCCGGACTATCTATTCTATCGAGCAACTTCTCCATAATCTTCCCTCCACGATTAAAAAAAACTTAAGAATCCTCATTTTAAATACTGTTATTCTCTCGACGAGAGAGATGGATTATTCTTTGTTCAGCTTGATTCAGTTTATCATCGCAGATTTTCAACAGTCTCCTTCCTTCTTCATATTTCTGGAGAAGATCTTCTAGGGGCAATTGACCTGACTCCAAGCTGTGAACAATCTCTTGAAGCTTTTTAAAAGCTTCTTCAAAACGCATTTCTTTTTCTTCTGGGGCATTCGCTTCGCAAAGACTCATGATTCACAAAGCCAGGGGTTGATATTTTCCTATCTTGAACCGGGGATCGGAGGATATTAAGTTTCCAAGAGATTTCCATCTTACCCCCTCCATTTCATAAAACCCTTGAAGGTATATAGAGACATATTCGTTGGGAAACTCTTCAAAAAGCCTATCGACAGCCTTCCGTAAAGTCTCTAAATCGGGCTCGTCAGGGACATCTTCCACAACCCCTTTTTCATCATGAACTATCCCTAAAATGTCCAACCAGCGACACAACATCGGACTCTGAGTTTCTATAAGCCAATGAGAGAGAAGATAAAAACTCATGGTTTCACTCCGAGGATGGGAAAGCAGTTTTTTACATAGCGAGTGTCTTTGGGTTTTAGGCATTTCTAATAACTTGCTTTGTCTCATCCCTATTCCCTTGGAAACCATGTCAAGCAAAAGTCGATAGAGCTTTTTATCTGACTTTTGTGCACATAAAAGTATTTGATGGGCTAAATCATCGCTGATCGAATCCCAAATCAGGTAAGTAGGCATAAAGCAAAAACACATAATAGAAGAAAATTTTAAAAAAACAATCTCATTCTCTTTCTTCTGTTATTTTTCATTCTTTAGCCATCCTCATCGCTAAACGGCCTATCCCTAACAGGATCAACAGTTGCACCTTTTCTCCCAATAGTCTATAATCAGCTCAACCGGTCACTGGGCAAACGCCGTTTCCAAGCCAACGAAAAGGGGTTTGGGATGCAATCGTAAATGAGAACATAGTTTGCCTGAATTTGGACGTGCCTTGTGCTCTGCAAAAAAATGAGAAAATCTGGTAAAAGGGATAAAGGATAATCCCAAGCTTGTTTTTAGAAAACATTCCCTTTTGTTTTATCAATGATAAATTAGAGCTGATGCATACCGAAAATTTTTTCCCTAAGGCTTACGAACCGCTCACCGTACAAGACCGGCTTTATAAACAGTGGTTGGAACAAAAAATATTTCATGCCAACGCCCATTCATCCAAGCCTTCTTTTTCTATCGTTATGCCTCCTCCCAATATCACAGGCGTACTTACTTTAGGTCATGTACTCAACAATACCATTCAGGATATTTTGTCTCGAAAAGCACGCATGGAAGGCAAAGAAGTCCTTTGGCTGCCCGGACTTGATCATGCCGGCCTTGCCACTCAAGTCGCCGTACAAAAATACCTGCTTAAAACTAAAAAAATCGATCCCCAAACATTATCAAAAGAAGAATTTCTGAAAATCGTGTGGGAATGGAAAGAGAACCATTCTCAGAAAATATTGGAACAGCTCCAAAAATTGGGATGTTCGGCAGATTGGCAGAGAACAAGGTTTACCCTGGATGCTGCCTATAGCCAAGCCGTTGCAAACGCATTCATAAGGCTTTATCAAAAAGGATTGATCTACAGGGGAAAGCGGATGATCAACTGGTGCCCTGCCTCACAAACGGCTCTTTCGGATGAAGAAGTGATTCCTAAAAAAATCGATGGTGTCCTTTTTTTTGTTCGATACCGGCTCTTCGACGATCCCTCTGTTTCACTAACCGTAGCCACCACAAGACCCGAGACCATCCCCGCTGATTCCGCTTTAGCCGTTCACCCTGACGACAGCCGTTACAAGCAGTTTATAGGAAAGTTCTGTTTAAGACCCTTCCCCAAAGAACCGATACCGATTATCGCCGATCGGAGGGTCGATCCTCAATTTGGAACGGGTGTGCTCAAGATCACCCCGGCCCACGACAAGCTCGATTTTGAGATTGGAACTGAACACAACCTTCCCATTCGAGACATTCTCACAGCAGAGGCTAAACTTAATTGTCCTGAAGTAGTTGAACTTCACGGATTGGATCGGTTTGAAGCCCGGAAAAAAGCCGCAGAGCTGCTCTCTTCGCTAGGACTTTTAGAATCCGAACAACCCTACTCTCATGTCGTAGGGTTCAGCGAACGTGCCGATGTGGCTATTGAACCGAGAATCAGTGAACAGTGGTTTTTAAGGTACCCCAAAACAACAGAAGCCTTGGAGGTGGTCAAACAGAAAATCATTTCTTTCTTTCCTTCCTATTGGGAAAAAGTTTACGAACACTGGATAAAAAACATTCAAGACTGGTGTATTTCCCGCCAGGTATGGTGGGGACATCCCATTCCCGTATGGTGGAAAAACGGCTCCTTTGTTTGCCAGTTGGAATCTCCAGGTGAAGGTTGGAAGCCCGATCCGGATACACTCGACACCTGGTTTTCTTCGTGGCTTTGGGCGTATGAGACCATGGATGTTGAGACAAGAAAAAAATTTTATCCTACTGACGTCCTGGTTACAGGCCCAGATATTATCTTTTTGTGGGTTGCCCGAATGGTCATTGCAGGATTAGAATTTAAGCCTAGCCAGACCGAAGACCTTCAACAGAACATCCCCTTCCGTAAAGTCTACTTTACGGGTCTTATTCGTGATAAACAGGGAAGAAAAATGTCTAAATCCCTGGGAAATTCCCCTGACCCAATCGAGCTTATCAACAAGTATGGGGCTGATGGCTTGAGATTTGGTCTTTTGCGTATCGCCCCTCAAGGACAAGACATCCGTTTTGATGAATCTCAAATTGAAGAAGGAAGAAATTTCTGCAACAAGCTCTGGAATGCCTGCCGATTTAGAAATCGCCTTGGGCAAACCAATCCCCATCCCAACCCCTGGATACATCCCAAATCTTCTTTTTCTCATGAAATCTTGAAAAAAGTCGGCCAAACTTCCTCTCTTTTAAATGAAGCTTTTGATTGTTTTGAATTTAACCAGGCCGCCATTACTCTTTATGAATTTGTCTGGAACGAATTTTGCTCAAAATTTATTGAAGCCATGAAGTGGGAGCTTGCTTTCGATTGTAAAGAAACCCATTTAGGAGCCTATGAAACATTCGACTACACGATGTCAATCATTCTCCGGTGGCTTCATCCTTTCGTCCCCTTCGTAACCGAAGAACTATGGCAGAAAATGGGTTTTGGACGATCCTCCATTCAATTCGAAAAGTGGCCGGGAGAAGAACTCCAAGATATTTTAAGAAAGCCTCTGTATGATCCTGTTGCTTCCTCGATGGCCAGCGCTATTTATGAAGCGGCTGCTGCCGTTCGTACTCTCCGGTCTCTTTATTGTCCTAACCTCAATCAAAAAGTTAAGTTCTTTATAAAGAAAGAAAAAGAATTAACCGACCTTGAAAAAGCTGTATTCAGTGGCCTTATTGGGGCATCCTCGGTTCTCTCCATCGATGTTCGTCCTCTCGTTAAAACTCCAGCCGTGTTAACTCCTCTAGGAGAAATATTTTTGCCTTTAGAAGGCCTCATTAATTTTGAATTGGAAAAACAACGGATCGACAAAGAACTGACACGATTAAAAAAAGATCTTTTGCTCTTAGAAAAAAGACTGTCTGATGAACAGACTCTTTCTAAAGCCCCCAAAGAAAAAATTGAAGATTGGAAAGAAGAAAAAAACAGCCTTGCCCTGAAAATCAAAAAACTTGAAGAACAGCGGGATTTTCTTAACGATAGGACAAACAGATAATCTTAAAAAAAACTTCCTTTGTCATTCCTTAACTGCCCGATACCGGAGCAGAATTTTTCCCATAAATCTTTTCCTTGGCTGCAGCTTCAAGTTTAGCACAAAGATTGACATCCGTTTTCAAAAGGCTGACTACAGCTTCTCTACCCTGCCCTAGTTGTGTCCCTTCAAAATAAATCCATGAACCTCTCTTTTCGACTATCTGTTCTTCAATAGCCAAATCGATCAGAGAACCTTCCCTGGATATCCCTTCGTTGTAAAGAATATCGAATTCACATTCGGTAAAAGGAGGAGCCACCTTGTTTTTTACGACTTTCAGCTTTGTTCTGTTTCCATAAACGGTTCCATCCGTCCCCTTCAATTGGGCTAGCTTCCTGATGTCTATCCTGACAGAAGCATAAAACTTCAAAGCTTTCCCTCCCGGCGTCGTCTCGGGATTACCAAACATGACTCCAATCTTATCCCTAAGTTGGTTAGTAAAAATACAAACGGTTTTAGCCTTGCTTATTTGTGCCGTCAATTTCCTTAAGGCGCTGCTCATAAGCCTAGCTTGAGCGCCAACAACCGCATCTCCCATTTGTCCTTCTATTTCGGCCCTAGGAGTCAACGCGGCAACAGAATCAATGACAATGACATCAACCGCATTAGAGCGAATAAGAGTTTCGGCAATCGTCAAAGCCTCTTCACCTGAGTCAGGCTGGGAAATAAGCAGTTCATTCATGTTTACCCCTAATTTTCTGCAGTATTGTGGATCTAGGGCATGTTCAACATCAATGATTACGCCTACCCCTCCCATTTTTTGAGCCTGGGCGATAACCGTTAGAGCCAAGGTCGTTTTACCCGAGGACTCAGGACCATAAATTTCGACTATCCTCCCCCTGGGGAAGCCTCCCACCCCCAAGGCCTTGTCAATGACTAGGCAACCCGTTGGGATGGTTTCAATTTGAAGCCTGGATCGATCATCTCCCAACCGCAAAATGGACCCTTCACCGAATTCTTTGGCGATTGCTTGAATAGCAAGCTCTAGACTTTTATCCTTAAGAGGAGCTCTATCCTCGATTTTTGTTCCCATAAGTACCGTTCTCCTGTATAGCTTAATTGTAGCAGAGTTGCTTCCGCAATCGAGCATGTTTTTTGATATATTCGTTGGGTTTTTTCCAGCCGCCAGCCCTCCTTGTCGATCCTCGAAATAGGCGAATGGACACAAAATCCCGGCCCTTTAAACAAAGAATATAAAAGGTTAAAGAAAAAGCTTAAAAAAGCTGGTCTACCTCGAGGAAACCTTTCAAATGACGCAGTCTTGTAGGATGACGCATTTTCCTTAGGGCTTTGGCTTCGATCTGTCGGATTCTTTCACGAGTTACCCGAAACTGTTTGCCTACCTCCTCCAGGGTTCGAGGATAACCGTCAAGCAATCCAAAACGTTGCTCAATAACGGTTCTCTCTCGTTCGGTCAGCGTTCCCAGTACATCTTTAATTTTCTCCCTCAACAAAGAATAACCGGTCATCTCGGAAGGATTTTCAGCGGCTTTGTCTTCAATGAAATCTCCAAAGGTCGTATCCTCGCTTTCCCCAACCTGGGCTTGAAGAGAGATAGGATGTTGGGCCATCTTAATGATCGTCCGTATTCTATCCACGCTCATCTGGGTTTCATCCGCTATCTCTTCAGGAGTAGGCTCCCTGCCTAGTTCCTGGATTAATTGTTTTTGCACACGCATAAGTTTATTGATCGTTTCAATCATGTGCACAGGAATCCGAATAGTGCGGGCTTGATCGGCAATACTCCGGGTTATAGCTTGCCTAATCCACCAGGTCGCATAAGTTGAAAATTTGTACCCTCTCCTGTACTCAAACTTTTCAACCGCTTTCATCAACCCCATGTTTCCCTCTTGAATCAGGTCCAAGAAGGAAAGCCCTCGGTTGCTGTATTTCTTTGCAATAGATATAACAAGCCTCAGGTTAGCTTCCACCATTTCACTTTTAGCCTTAATCGCCTCATTCAGCCATTGTTTTAACTCCTGATGCTTTTCTTTAAAAACAGGCAGGGGAAGTTGGATCTGCTTTTCCAGTTCCCGTAGTTTTGAGTGAACGGCCTTGAGATTTTTTTCCCTTTCTTGGGGATCTGCCTCTTCTTTTTCGAAGTTCTCCAAATTTTGTTCTAGGCTTATTATTTCACGATAATAACTTTCACTGGTTTGAACGAAATCCTCGATAACCTTCTGTTTAAAATAAAATTTTTCATATATTTTTTCTAGGCATCCTTTTTGCCTTTGGAGCTCTTTTTCCAAGCTTTTCCTCTCTTTAGATTTTTCCGGACAGTCGAGGAGTTGGGAATAAAGAGAATCCACTTTTTCTATCAACAGCTCTAATCTCTCTATGAGCTCGGGTAGTTTCGCCAGATATTCCTCGCGACATTCCACCTGCTTATCCTGGATTACACGGTCAAACCTTTCTTTACCCTGTCTTAATTTTTTAGCCAGATTTAAATACTCCTTGGCAATAAAATGAAAGCTATGCAAGCAGCTCTTGACCATAGCTTCAGATTGTTCAATTCTTTTAGAAATTTCCACCTCCTGTTCCCTCGTTAATAAGGGAACTTGCCCCATCTGCTTCAAGTACATCCGTACAGGATCATCAACGATGTCCAGTTTTGATTCCTTGCCTTCGATCTCCTCTGCATCTAGAGCTGTAACCGCCTTAGCATTGTCAACATCCGAGCTATCGATAATGTCTATCTCTAGGGTTCTTAGAAAATCATAAACCGCCTCAATTTCTTCCGAATTATTTACACTTTCTGGAAGGGCTTCATTGATATCGTCATAAGTTAGATATCCTTGCTCCTTAGCCAATTTAATCAAGGTCCGCAGCTTCTCCTGCTTATCCGGGCACTCATCCCAAATTTTTGCCAGCCTGGAAGCGATCTGTCGATCTTCCAAGACAAGTAAATTAGAGGAACAATTCTTATCAGAGAACAAACTCCCTGCGGATCCATCTAAAGCTTTTTCACTCCGCTGCTCATTTCCATATTTAGCATCAGTTTCAGGGGGGGAATCGCTCGGGTTAGAAGATGAAGGGCTTAAAGATAGAGAGACAATATCACCGGGTTTTTTGCTTTTCTTTTTCATAGAGAAGAGCTTTTGAAATCAGTCTTTGAGCATTTTTGACAATGAGTAGTAAAATTATAGAAGCTTTCTTGCTAAGTCAACAATCTCCTTTAATTTTGCTGAAATTTCTTGCCCCGAAAGTATCCCCGATTGGCTTTGAAGCTTTATTCTTTCAAGGCATTTTTGCCTCCACAAAAGGAACAAACCTTCTTGAAGGATCCTACAGTGCTCTTCTGGAGTATAACCTTCAGGTTTTTCTTGAAGAGGATGAAACATAAAAGAAACGACGATCCCTTTTTGTTCTTGAGAAAGAGTTTCAAGAAAAGAACTAATCGATACCGTCTTTTGCGCCTCCTCAAAGTCATAAAGTCTTATCAATAATTCTGCTGCCGGCATAGCGGATAAAACTCCAGCAGGGAATGTTTCTTTGAAATGAGCGATAAACTGGGGATACTCCATTAAAAACCAAAGGCTTTCTAGTATTACCGGGGGAATCTTTTCTCCCCAAGACTGTTTTTCTTGATCTTCTTTGCGGTTCAGCTCTTCAGGTCTTTTGTTGGCCGTGTCGAGTTGAGCCATTTTTTGCTCGAAAATTTCCAAGCTGATCCCGAGCCGGGCAGCTACCTCTAAACTAGCCGTATGACGGCGGACAGGATCACTTATTTTGATAAGAAGTCCCGCCATCTTCTCGGCAATTTTGCTTTTGCCAAAAGCTTGTTGGGGAGAATATTCCAGGCAAGCTTTGTTTAAAACGAACGAAGGATAAGGAAGGGCTTCTTCAAGGACTTTTTCAAACGCCTCTCTTCCCTTTTTAGAAATCAGGCTATCGGGATCCTCTCCAGGAGGAAGCTGCGCTATTTTGATTTCAAGCCCCTCGGCAAGGAGTATCTCCGACGCCCTCAATGCTGCCTCTTCACCAGCCCTATCTCCATCATAAGCTACGAAGACCTCGGAACAAAATCTTTTCAATAATCCTGCTTGATGTTCGGTTAGTGCAGTACCCTGGGTAGCCACGGCGGTAGAAAATCCGGCGGCATGGAGTCGTATGAGATCGATATGACCTTCACACAAAATCGCTTTGCCTGTTTCTGCAATAGCTCTCTTTGCCTTATGGAAGCCATAAAGAATTTTTCCTTTTGTAAAAATGGGACTTTCGGGAGAATTAAGATATTTAGGTCCCTGTTCTCCTTCAATAAGCCTACCGCTAAAACCAACGACTTTCCCCGCTTCATCGGTGATCCTGAACATGAGCCTGCCTCGAAATCTATCGTATATTTTTGAATGCTCTGTTCGAATAACCAGTCCCGCCGGCTCAAGCATTTCGAGGAGCCCCTTTTTAGTCGATGCCCACCTAAGCAATCCATCCCAGCTGTTTAGGGCATAGCCGAGGCCAAATTCTTTTGCTATACATAAATCTATATTCCTTTCTTTGAGATAGGCCCGGGCAGGCTCCCCGGAAGGCTCGTCAACCAGGATCTTCGTCCAGTATTCCGCAACAGCCTCATGGAGTTCCCACAATTTTTGCTTTTGCCTCAAGGATTCATTTTGTTCTTCGTAGCGAAAGGACGAGGGAAAGCTCAATCCCGCTCTTCGGGCAAGATGTTTTAATGCACCTATAAAATCCAATTTTTCATAATACATGATAAAATCGAACACCGTCCCTCCATAACCGCTGCTAAAGCACTTAAAGAGTTGTTTTTGGGGATCTACAAAAAAAGAGGGTGTTTTTTCTTTCTTAAAGGGGCTAAGCGACTTAAACTTAGAACCGGCTCTTTTTAGCACCACGTATTCACTCACCACTTCAACGATGTCGTTGGCTTGACGCACTTTTTCGATGAATTCTTTAAAGTCTACTTTGTCCATGTAAAAAGAAGAATTAACCGGCTATTGTTCTTGTCATTTTTTTAATTTATCATTATGAATAAAACCGAATAAATTTATATCATTATAACCGCTTATAGTGATTATTGTTTATCTCTTATTTGTTGAACTTTTAGTTTGTCCCTTCTCTTCAATCTGGGCTACTGAGAAACACCGAGTTATCGTTGTAGAGAATTCGGCTTCCATTACGGGTTACGAAGCCAACGGCCCTGTAGTCAAGGCCATGTTTCAAGCCGCACTCAAGAGCTATACCCTAAAATCTACAGAAAAAGAAGCTTGGACGGCCTTTTTCCACATTAGTCCCAAAGAAGATGTGATCGGGATAAAGATAAACTCGAGTGGGGGAAAGGTGATGTCCACAAGAAAGGCGCTGGTGAACGCCATTGCAGAAAGTCTCATGGAAGCGGGTGTGCCTTCCCAGCACATCATTGTTTGGGATAAATATGAAGATGACCTTTACAATGCAAGTTATCTTCCTTTAGCTGAAAATAGCCGGTATTTTGTCAAATCGGTCATTCCTCAAACGGGTTTTGACCCGAAGGTTTTTTATGTCAATGAAATTTTAGGAAAGCTCATATGGGGAGATATGCTCTTTCAGGGACTCAGACCCACTCCCCTACAAGCAAGACAACCTTCAGATTCTGAGGAAAATGTTGCCCGATTGTACGAAAAAGGAGTTCCTGTAAGCAGCCTAGAAAGGCGGGTAAGCAATAAATCCTTTTATGCAAGGCTTGTCACCCAGATTTGCTCTAAAATTATCAATGTTCCCGTTCTTTCCGATAACCCCAACATTGGACTGAACGGCTGTTTGGCTTCCCTTGCCCTAGGCATGGTCGATAACACCAGAAGGTTTCAAGGCGAAGGGGTTTGGGGAGATCCTGCCATAGCTGAAATACTTGACCAACCCCTGGTTAGGAAAAAAATCATTCTTCATGTCATGGACGCTCTCATTGCCGGATTTGCCGGAGGACCTCAATTTAGCCCTGAATACTCGGTAGTTTCCGGAAGTATCTACTTGAGTACCGATCCTGTCGCTATCGATTCTTTCGTTCTCCCGTTGGTTGATTCCTGGAGGTTAACTGCAAAAATACCGCCCCTCAGTCCTTGCTCCCATTACATCCAAACGGCCGAAGAATATGGATTGGGTATAGCCAATCGCAAAAATATCGAAGTTGTAAAAATTTCCCTTTCACCCTAATCGCAAAAAAGGGGATAATTGTTTAACAGAGCGTTAATCCTTATAATAATTGAATCTCTTTATTGAGCTGACTATGAATCCCCCAGAATGGCTCCTTTTTGATCCTCTTCTCAGGGTACTAACGATAATGACCATACTCAGGTCTCCCCAGGGTTGTCCCTGGGATAGGGAACAGACGCATAAAAGTTTAAAATCCCAATTGATAGAAGAATGTTATGAACTTCTCGAAGCGATAGACCAAGAAGATCCATCCTCGATAAAAGAAGAACTGGGAGATATCCTTCTTCATGTTCTCTTTCATGCTCAAATAGCCCAGGAAGCAGGAAAATTTTCTTTTTGGGATATACTGGATAATCTCTCTGCCAAGCTCATCCGCCGTCATCCCCATGTTTTTGGAACCCAAACAGCTTCTACTACCGATGAAGTTTACCAAAATTGGGAGAAGATTAAGAAAAAGGAAAAACCCCATAGAGAAAGTCTTTTTGACGGAATTCCCCTTTATCTGCCTGCATTAATAAAAGCCATGAAACTCCAATCCAAGGCTTCAAAATTAAACTTAGACTGGAAGGATCCTCAAGGTCCTCTTTCAAAAATGCAGGAGGAACTCGATGAAATAAAAGAAGCTTACGGAGAAAAAAATAGAGAAAAGATAAAAAAAGAAATAGGCGATCTTATATTTTCTGCCGTGAATTTTTCAAGGATGCTTGGAATCGATCCTGAAGAGGCGATCAAAGAATCCTCTGTTGTTTTTGAAAAACGATGCCGGTTTATTGAAAAAGAATTAAAAGCCAGCACCCTTCCAGAAAACCCCGAAGATCTCGATAAACTCTGGGAAAAAGCCAAGGAGATCTACCCTTAAAAATATTTTGGCATTACCAAGGCCTCTGCATAGCTGGGTTGTAGCGAGGAGGGCTTTTCCTAAGCAATAGCTGCATATGCTGGGTATAATAAGCGACTTTCTTGAGCTGTCTAGCATTCCGCGCGACGGCTACTTCTCTAAAGTCCGTCCCAATGATTACGTATTTGATCTTGATCTTATTGCGTGCCATATTTGCACCAACTCCTTGATTTGCTGTTCCGTAAGCTCCCACCCAAATCCGCTCTGAAGCCTCGAGACAATGTCCAGCACTGCATCGAATTCTTCATCTTTAAGGCCAATATCAATGACCAAGTCCCTCGCAAGCTGCTGCGGCCCGGGGCCTCGAAAGCCCCACTCGTGCACGGGCCATCCCTTATCTAGGGGGATCCACCGCCCGTTTTCCTCCACGATATAGACGCGCGGCCAATGGTCACCTTCATATACACCGACGTATTTCTTCACTCCCATCTCCCGTTAATTTGCGGACTGGATTGCGACTAGCTGGCTGCTCGAACCGACAACGTCAAGCTCCACCCAGCACGCTCAACATGCTTTCGCGAAAGAACGCACGACTCTCTCCACGTCTCCAGCATCGCGTATCACGGCAAGACTGATATAGTCTTTTTTGCCGAAAGTGCGAACAGCTATAGTTGTGATTTTTGTTTCGCTGCATGCCATTGCTTCACCCTTTCCCTTATTTCTTGTTCCGTCAGTTCCCAGTTGGATCCGCGCCTAAGATTAAGAACGATATCAAGCACAGCATCGAAATCTATGTCTTCAAGACCAGCGTCAATGATTAAGTCCCAAGCGAGTTGCTTAGGCATGGAGCCAATGTATCCCCACGCGTGGGCGGACGAACCCCCGTCAAGGGGGTTCCGGATGTTAACCTTGAGGCTTCTCTTATTGCCGTGTTCTAAAACATAGACGCGCGGCCAACGGTCACCTTCATATACACCGACATATTTCTTCACTCCCACCTCCCATTATTTGCGGACTGGATTGCGACTAGCTGGCTGCTCGAACCGACAACGAACTTTCCGGTCCAACATTGACTATTGTTCCCTCGGTCAGCGGAGGATCAACGACAACAGTTACCTCATCGCGTCTTTCTTCCACTTGTGTAATTTTAGTTTGCGGAAGCTCTTCAATCCGTAGCCATTTTTGAGTTTGCGGGTCAAAGACCCTGGTAAACACGATGCCGAAACGTGGATGATCAATAACAAAGTCCAACTTCATGTCTGTCTCTTTGAATTTATATTATTTTTACATTATTTTTATTTTATTTCAATAAAAATTCTGTAAACCTTTTGAAAAATATGAAAAATCTGACTATTAAAAGAAAGTATAAGCCTCTGAGAATACCTCTTTGCACAAGAATAGCTCCGGCCGCGCGCCTGCGTCTGCAACAGCTCCGTGCGAGGTACAACCTGCCCGTCGGGGAGGTGATCGAGCTGCTTTTATTGTTACACGACAAAAAAATAAACAAAAACGATCTGGAAAAGATCGAGAAGGGGGAGAAAAAGTTCAGCGCCTACCACCAGGAATGAATAAAAAATGCCGGACGCTTGTTAGGAGAGAGGAGACAGGCGAGCGTCCGGTGGAACAGCTACTATGAAAAAAATAACTGAATGCAACAATGTAAGCAAGCAGATTAAGAATTTTGTCGCAGCCGCCGACGAGATTCATTCTGGTCCCCCAACACCGACGGACGTCGGCTTCTATCACAGAATTGTTTGCCAGGTAAGCTTGCCACGCAGTCAAGTAGATGGGGCATTTTTCGCGCGCAAGATCGGACGCGCATCCATAATTATACAACCAGGCACGCTAGTCATTGACGGCAATCCCACGCAACAGATAATTCCCTACAGCGTGTTCCCGAGGCTCGTTTTTGCGCGCATGATGACATATACGATCAAAACGCGATCGTGCGAAATTTCTTTAGCCCGCAACCCGGCGGACCTTCTCCGCTCCCTCGAGCTGTCAGCAGAGGTGCGTCGGTATAGAACATTATACAAGCAAACGGCAACGCTCGCCGCATGCTCAATACGCCTCGGCTGGGGACACACGACTATCACTCCCAGCATATTTGAAGAATTTATGATATGACATCAGGACGCGAGGAAAGAGGCGGCGATAGTTCTCTCATCGCGATTCTACGCGTCATTGATCGATCACGCCGTTTCGTTTGACATGCGCGCAATCTACGCTGTGAGAGGAACAGCTCTCGGTTTTGACATATATACAATGCTGGCATACCGGCTATGCAGGCTCACGGAAATGATCGTTGTGTCCTGGGCAGCATTGAAGGAACAATTCGGGCAAGAACACGCCAATCCTCGAGACTTCCGACGCGAGTTCATCCGTCTGTTGCGACGCGTCCTAGCGGCATACCCAAAAGCCCGCGTTTGCCCGGTTGCTGGAGGCCTCGAGCTCCGACCATCTTCACCACCAATTCCAATGCTGCTTTTGAAGTGAATAACCCTGTAAAATAAGAGTGGTCTTTTGAAAGATGATTGCCCCCTTTATGGCAGAGCAACCTTTTCTTTTAAATTGGACACTATATTTTAAAAAAGAATATTGCAGCTATGACAGTTCCTTTTCACGATCCAGAATGGGTTCACAAAAAAATGATCCAGATTAGCAAGGAGCTAGGATGGAAGAGAAAACTCCTGTGCACTGTTGCCAAAAAGTTCCCCGTAGAAGCTTTTTATTCTCATCCCGGCCGCAATCCTCCATCTACTCCGCACATTTACTTGTCTGCAGGCATACACGGAGATGAACCGGCGGGAGTCCTGGCCCTTATTTATTGGTTAGAAAATTTCCGCTCTTTTTTTTATCCTTACCGTTTCTCCCTTATTCCCGTGATCAACCCTTGGGGATTGAAACAAAACAGTCGACTCAACGAACAGGGCATCGATCTGAATAGAGCATTCCAAAATACGAATCTTTCTCCTATTAAAGAAATCCGGTCCTTTCTCGAAACTCAAGGACCTTTTGATCTCTCCTTGCTCCTTCACGAAGACTATGACGCCCATGGAGTTTATCTTTACGAAACCCCGGCCAACCTCAAGCTGGGTAAAAAAATCTTGGATGAAGTTTCAAAAATTTGCCTCATAGAGAATCGCCCCAAGATAGAGGGGAGAAAACATAACGGCGGAGTGCTCTCTCGACCCTTAAGGAAAAACCGCTTTGAAAAAATGGGATATCCTGAAGCCGTTTATCTTTATTTTCAGCTCCAATGCAAGAAAATTTATACGATTGAAACTCCCTCAGAATGGGACATTGAGAAAAGAATACAAGCTCATTTTACAGCCATTAATACCGCTCTTTCCTTGCTTTCAAGGGAAAAACAGTTATTTTTGGAGAACGCTTCTACGGATTCTCCAAAGAATACCATTCAAGATTAAGACGTTGAAAGTCTCTCTCATTTTAGCCCGATTGTCGTCCAATCAATTTTTAAGGATTTTGGATAGAAAAGTGTCGAAAGAACGATTGCAAGAAACCGTTACCTGAATAGTCCTCGATCCTTTCCCAACCGTCATCCCATAAAACCACCTGGTTGAAAGTCCCCTGCCCTTTGAAGACCTACCTGGGGCGGGGAATTTTTTCTTTCCATCTCTGCTGGGCTGAACAAGGCCATTCAAAAGGCTCAATGTTGTGCTGTTTAACAAGCTGCCAAAAGAGCATAAGGAGGCTATCATGGATTTTTTGCGTCAACTCGGCCCTTTTTTCCCCTTTTTCGGGGAAAATCAATTCTCCAAATTTTACAAATATTCTCGGTCTATAAAACCAAGTTTTAGGTTGATACAAAAGGTCGGAACCTATGATGACCACCGGCAGGATTGGGCATTGAGAAAGTTGAGATAAAGTAGCCGGACTAAAAGACAATTTTGCCCCAAGCAAAATAGAATTCTTTCCATGTCTAATCCCTCGTTCCGGGAACAGTCCCACAAGCCTTCCCGCTTTGAGCCTACTGACGATGGCCTTCGCAGCCTTAGGGTCCATCCGCTCCCTATCCACCGGAATGACATTAAGATTGGTTAAAATCTGGGAAAGAACAAGATCGTTAAAAAGCTTACCATCAGCCACGTAATCAATGGGGCGGGGAGCATGCATCCCCAAAATAATAGGATCAAAATGGCTAATGTGATTGGAAACCAGTAGACAGCCCCCGCTCGAAGGTATCCTTTCTAAACCATAAATATGTATTTTAGAGGAAATGTTAAGAATCCTCTTGCAAATGATTCCAGAAAAGAAAAAAAAACCGTCTCGCGCTTCTTGATTCATCGCAACTATAGCGAATCAGAACATCCGACTTTTGCTTTTTTTTAAGACTATGACAAGAAAAAGTTTCAGACAAGAAAAAGGCATTCAAACAAAACGCACCGAAAGCGTCAAGGCTAGGGCTAATCTCCGGAGATATTCGCTGCGCGGTATATCCACGGCTCCCATTAAGCGCGTAACGGGTGTGGCGACCTGGGTGTCAAAAAGGACAAAACCCCTTTCCTTCAAATGAGCAACGGTAAAAGCCAAAGCCGCCTTCGAAGCATCGGTTATCCGATGAAACATCGATTCACCGGCAAAAAAACCGCCGATAGCAACTCCATATAATCCGCCAACCAACATCCCCTTGGCCCATACTTCCACGCTGTGGGCATAACCGTAACGATGAAGCTCGGTATAGGCTTTTATAAACCTGGGGCTGATCCAGGTGTGTTCTCTGCCAGGTGCCGGTTTAGCACAATTTTTGATTACTTCACTAAAACACTGGTTAATTGTAAACTGGAACTTCCCCTGCCTAATTTTTTGAGCAAGCCGCCTGGGAGGCTTAAAAGTCTCTATTTCGAAAATCGCCCTGGGGTCCGGTGACCACCACGTCAACGGTCGATCCGTCCAAGGAAATATTCCGGATCGATAACCTGCAAGAAGCCTGGAAATAGACAAATCCCCACCGACAGCAACCAAGCCGTCAGGATCGGCCTTTGTCACATCGGGAAACTGTATCCGAAATAAATTAAGAATCACGGCAGCCACGTTTATAAAATCAACAAAAAATAATTTAATGCAACTTTTAAATTACTTAACATTTAGGCAAATCTTTGTCGAGTATTATCCTCCTTAATAGGTCTATACCGAATTGAGAAACCAATCGTTTAAAGGTAATTCTATCGGAAGGGAAAAACCGTTTATAAGCCACGGGGACCATTCCCTTCCTACTTATGGCTATCCATACCAGCCCTACGGGTTTTTCGGGGCTTCCCCCTTGGGGACCGGCAATACCCGTCACGGCAAGAGCAATATCCGCTCCACTTGTTTCCAAGGCTCCCTGGGCCATGGCTTCAGCAACCTCCTTACTCACGGCTCCAACAGAATCAAGCAAAGATTTATTCACTTTCAATTGGCTTACTTTTGCCTCGTTGGAATACGTAACCCATCCATAAGTAAAAGCGGCTGAACTGCCGGGAACATTGGTAAGCCTGTTGCTTATCAAGCCTCCAGTGCAAGATTCAGCCGTAGCTATCTTTAATTTTTTTGCCACGGCATTTTCTATGACCACTTCTTCTAGCTCTTTATCTTCCAAGGCATATAAATCGCTACCGAATGTTTCGGTCAAAAGTTGCATGATTTTTGTCGCCTTCTCTTGCTCCTGGAACGACAAACGAATCGAGACTTCTCCCGGACTCTCACAATAGCCTATCTCATCAACACCTATTTTTTTGAGTTTTTCTTCTACTTTTTCCTGGATCAAGGATTCGGCTATCCCGACGACCTTACCGATAAGCCGGTAAGCCTTTTTAAGGTCAAAACGGGAACGCCACCAAGGAACAACATGCTTTTTCCACATCGGTTCCAGCTCATGGGGAGGGCCAGGAAGCATGATGAGGAAACGGCCTCCCTTTTCAATTATTGACCCACAGGCGCTACCATACTCATTATCCAAGAGAAGTGCATTTTCAAGGCAAAGAGACTGTTTCTGGATGGCCCAGTCCGGGACGGTTATTCCCGCCGCATCGTAAAAAGACTTGATCTTTCTTGATAGCTCTTGATTACCTATTAATGGAATGCCTAGAGCTTCGGATACCGCCTCTTTGGTAACATCGTCAGAAGTAGGACCCAATCCTCCCGTAACGATGGTGAGAGCTGAACGATAAAAGGACCGCCTTATGATTTCCACCAGGTCTTTGCTGTCCGCAGCGGCAATTTGTAAAGTAAACTTTTCACCGAGAAAAAACAGTTCATGGGCCAAAAACGGCAAATGGGTATTGCTCCTATCACCCCGGATGATTTCCGTACCCGTATTAATCAATTCCACTCTCATGAACGACCCTATCCAGGACAATAAAATGGCTACTTTTTAGCCCCTTTGTGCCCCTCTTCAGGATAAGGAAAATCCATGGCTATCTTTAAACAACATTTAGCTCCCTGCGCTCCACAACAGTTCTTGAATTTTTTCCTTGGATCCAAGGGGCAAGGATCATTTCTTCCCATCTTTGGTCCCGATCTTCTAACAGGAAGACTCACTTTTGTTGATTTTTTTTCATGATCTTCTTTGCCGTCTTCCTCAGGGACTTGAGATTGAACGGCAGGCAACTGCTGGGCCAACTGCTCGTTGCGGTTTAAAGAAGAGAGAAACTGTTCAAAAGCCATGACACTGGATGCAGACCGGAAAACATTATGGGCTATCTCTTTTTTGATGCGATCCATGAGATCTTCAAAAAGAGAATAGGCTTCCTGCTTGTATTCGATCAAGGGATCTTTTTGTCCATAAGCTCTTAAGCCGATGCTTGCCCGGAGACCATCCATCGAATAAAGATGCTCTTGCCAGAGCTTATCAATAGCGGATAGAACGATGTATCTTTCCAAGGAAACCAGTTCTTCAGGATTTTCAAATTTAATCTTCAATTCATAGGCGTTCTTTACCTTTTGCAAAATGAAGCGGGCGATCCCCTCTATAGAACCATTCTTTTCTAATTCTTCCTGTTTCAAAGCTACCGGGAAAAGTTGGTTGACCCAATGGACAAGCCCTGGGTAGTCCGGGTTTTCTCCCAGAGAAAGCCTATTCTTTACCTCCTTTTCTATAACTTCCTGTACAGCAGCAAAAATTTCCTCCCTTGGATTATCCGTCTCCAAAACCTCGTTGCGGTATCCGTAAACGACCTCCCTCTGCAAGTTCAAAACATCATCATACTGCAGGGTATGCTTGCGAATCATGTAGTTTCTCTGCTCTACCCGCTTTTGTGCCGTCGCTACGGCTTTGGTCAACCACGGGTGTTCTAATTCCTCATCCTCTTTCATGCCCATTTTCGTTAAGAGAGAGGCGATTTTGCGGGAATCCCCAAAATTGCGCATTAAATCGTCTTCAAGAGATATATAAAATTTAGAAACCCCTGGATCTCCTTGCCTGGCGCATCTGCCCCTGAGTTGGAGATCAATCCTTCGGGCCTCATGCCTTTCTGTTCCGAGTACAAACAATCCCCCCAAGTCCGCAACGCCTTCACCCAGTTTTATGTCCGTTCCTCTTCCCGCCATGTTGGTGGCTATAGTCACAGCACCCCGCAATCCCGCACGGGCTATGATTTCAGCTTCTTGCTGGTGATGCTTGGCATTCAGCACATTGTGAGGAATATTTTCCCTTTTTAACATTCGGCTGAGCAGTTCAGAAGCTTCGACCGAAATCGTTCCTACCAATACGGGTTGACCCTTGGCATGGAGCTCCTTGATTTTTTGGACAATATTCTGATATTTTGCACGCCTTGTTTTGAAGATCGTATCTTCATAGTCTATTCTTCTACAAGGTTTGTTTGTGGGGATGACAACCACGTCTAGCTTGTATATATCATGAAATTCGTTGGCTTCTGTCTCTGCCGTGCCTGTCATTCCTGCCAGCTTCTCATAAAGTCTAAAGTAATTCTGAATGGTTATCGTGGCTAAGGTCTGGGTCTCTCTATCAATATGAACCCCTTCTTTGGATTCGATCGCCTGGTGCAAACCTTCACTCCATCTTCTCCCCGGCATCAACCTCCCTGTAAATTCGTCAACAATGACTACCTTGTTATCCTGGACGACATAATGAACATCTTTTTCATAAAGGCAATAAGCCCGGAGTAACTGAGAAACACAATGAATTCTTTCCGTGGCTTCTTCGTATTTTTGTTGGGCTTCAAGCCTGATTTTTTCTTTTTCATGAATTCCCAATTCCGGATTTCTCTCCAGCTCATCAAAAAGGGCGACTAGATCAGGAGGAGCAAAGTAATCCGGGTCTGTTGGATTAAGGAATTTCCTTCCCCTCTCGCTGATGTCCACCTCGTTATTCTTTTCATCTATGGAAAAAAGCAGTTCCTCTTTGAGAGCATAAAGCTCAGTTCTGCGAGAATCCTGGTAAAGCGAAAGTTCGGCATCGTCCATGAACCTTCTTATCTCAGGATCTTCAAGCAATTTCATCAGTTGCTTGTTCCTCGGCATACCCAGCTTTATTTTGAAAAGAAGCCTGCCGATTTTGTCTTTGTTGGAGGTTTTATCCTTGAGTAATCCTTGGATTTCTTCAGCCATTCGGGCACACTCGATCACTTGTTGTTGAACAAGGCGATTAACCAGGGGTTTATAACGTTCGTATTGTTGATTTGTAGCTACGGTAGCCGGACCCGATATAATTAAAGGAGTGCGCGCCTCATCGATCAAAATACTATCCACTTCGTCAATAATCGCATAGAAATGGCCTCTTTGGACTTTTTCTTCCTTCTGAGTAACTATGCTGTTATCCCGGAGATAATCGAATCCAAATTCACTGTTTGTCCCATAAGTGACATCACAAGCGTATTGAGCCCTACGTTCTTCATAGGATTGACCTTGCTGTAGGCAGCCAACACTGAGATTCAAAAACCTGTAGATTTCCCCCATCCACTCGCTGTCTCTAGCCGCCAAATAATCGTTGACCGTTACAACATGAACCCCTTTGCCCAGTAGTGCATTGAGATATACAGGAAGGGTGGCAACCAATGTCTTCCCCTCGCCCGTGGCCATTTCAGCGATTTTCCCCATGTGAAGAACAATGCCTCCAAGGAGTTGAACATCAAAAGGGACCATATCCCAGACAACAGGATGACCGCGAACAATGACTACCTTGGCTCGCTGCTTAAACCTGCGGCAAACATGCTTAACAACGGCAAAAGCTTCTGGCAAAAGAGAGTCTAAGCTTTCACCGTCTGCTATCCGTTTTTTAAATTCAAAAGTCTTTTGAGCAAGATCGTCGTCGGAAAGGCTAAAAAGTTCTTTTTCTAACTCGTTTATTTTTTGAACGATGGGCCAAAGCCGGCTTAACTCTCTTTCGTTTTTCGAACCAAATACCTTCTGAAGCAACTGCTTGATCATACACTTTTCCCTTCCCTTCCATATTCTCAAAAATAAAACAGAGCCACTATTTTTTCTTTAAGACATATCAGGGAAAAAATACACTGTTTTCTCTTCCATTTCGAATGGCAAAAATCTATCTCGCAAACACCTCCACCGTAGCCGTCTGGCTGAGAAAAAAACCTTGGCTTTCTTTAACCATCATCACCGTCATCAAAACCGCCTCTCCACTTTTTATGCCTTTAAGGAGCTCTGGATATAATTCTAATTCATCAATTTTCCTATTTCCTATGCCAAGGATGATCATTCCAGACTTTATTCCTGCCTTGGCCGCCGGTCCATACGGATCCACATCTGATACCAGAAGCCCCATTCCTTCCTGTACATGGAATGCCTCGGCTAAATCCCGGTTTATTTCTTGGACGTGCAACCCAAACCTTTTGGCCAATACCTGCTCGATATTCAATTCTTTTCGGCTTGCAGGACCCTTTTTCAGTTGAGCTAACGTCTCCCGATAAAAAATATTCACCCTTCGGGCAGGAATAGCAAATCCTATCCCTTCGATAGCTTCTCCGGCGAATTTTGCCGAACTTATGCCTACAAATTTTCCGGAGATGTCAACTATCGGCCCACCGCTATTCCCTGGATTGATAGCGGCATCCGTTTGGAGTAATCCTTCTATTTTCCCTCCCTCCGTTTCGATTGTCCTATCTACAGCACTCAATATCCCCTTAGAAACGCTATTTTGATAGCCTACAGGGTTACCCAGGACAATGACGGTCTGCCCAAGCAAGGTCGGAGAGACACTTTGAATATCCAAGAAGGGGAGAGCTGTTTTAGAATCGACTTTTAAAAGAGCAAGATCCGTGGAGGGATCAACAGCAAGTATTTTGGCTTCAGTCTCTATTTTTTTTTCATTGAGTGTTACCTGGACCTTCCGATCTATCGACCGTTCAACGACATGGGCACAGGTAATAATGTATCCTTCCGCACTGACAAGAACACCGGAACCCAGGCTTTTGACCCTTTCCTTATAGCTGTAATACCTTCCAAAAAAAAGATCGAAAGGATCTTGCACCCTTTTTTGCACTATCCTTTCTGAACTGATATTGACGACAGAAGGCATGACCTTTTTAACCACTAAGACGGCGGGTTCATCTTCGGCTTGGTAAAGAGGGCTATCTTGGGATAAGGCGGGAAGTAGAAAAAACGAAAAGAAAAGAACAAAGCTGATCCCTGTTTTCAGAAGGGACTGAAAAAAAAATAGTCTAAATGAAGGAAAAAAACAATGAAGGGGGGATGCTGATAAACAAGGCAAAGGCAACACATCGGCGCTATTCCTTTTTGTCATTGAGGGATTTCTCTAAAAGTTAAAAAAGATTTTTATTCTTTATAAACCTTTTTAGACTACTTTACGCGTTTTAAAGCCTCCTGTAAGGGTATTCTTTTCCCCACTCGAATGCAAAAACTCGGGCTTGATGCAACTTTTTGTAAACCATTCCCGAATCTATCGCTTCTTCTATAGATTGTAGGGCCTCTTCGAGTTCTCCCTTCCAACCCCAACTTAATAAGCCCAGAAAAGAGTTGGCCACAACCAGGCCTCGAGCATATCCCTTTATTTCTCCCTTGAAAATAGCCTCGATTATTCGAGCACTTTCCAAGGAAGAATCGACAACCGCTTCATTCACCGATCCAAGGGTATAGCCTCTTTGGCGCGCATTTTCGGTTAGAATGGGTCCTATAATTTCAAGAGAAAGACCGGAGGCTTTACCTCTTCCCTCTATCCCAATCTCCCCCATGGGATTGCATTCTTCATCAACGCCCCAGATGACAACCGGCTTTTGAACACCTAGACGGCCCAACGCCGCGGCAAAAAGATCAATATGCTCTTCTCTAAAAACACCGGTCAACTGGGTCCTCGGTCTTGCCGGATTAAGTAACGGTCCAAGAAAATGAAACACCGTCTGAATCTTTCTTTTAGCTAACTTTTGCCTTATAGGGGCAAGCCGAGCATAACCAGGATGGTAATCCGGAGCAAAAATAAAAGCAAAGCCCAGTTCCTCTAGCGACCTATAGACCCCTTCCGGAGGAAGCCTGTAGGCTATTCCTAACTTTTCAAGGACATCGGCGCTTCCCGAAATTTTCGTTATGCCCCTGTTGCCATGTTTAACAACGGGAACTCCCAGGGAAGCAAGGACAAATATCATGGCCGTCGAAACATTAAAAAGGTTGCGTCCCCCTCCTCCTGAACCACAACAATCAAAAAGGGGTTGATTTTCCCATTCTTCTTGAAAAGAAAGTTTGACGCATTTTTGTAAAAAAATCTTTGCAAAATAAACCAATTCATCCGCATGAAGTCCACGAGAGGAAAGTAAAACCAAGAAATTTTCTTTTTCCCAATCGGCCAAAGAGGGATCCAAGAGATATTCCACGACTTGGGAAGCTTGTTCTTCATCCAAAACCTTTCCCAATGAGACAAGCTCACAAATAGTTCGCCATTTCGGAATCATCTTACCACTCACTGCTTTTCTTACTTTTATCGTTCTGAACCTTGTTAAAAAAAAGTTTAAAATAATCTAACGCATCGTGAGGACCCGGTGCAGCTTCAGGATGATACTGGACGGAAAAAAGAGGGAGTGATTCATGAATGAATCCTTCAATGGTTCCATCATTAAGATTGATTTCGCTGATTTTAAGTCCCTCCGGAAGAGAATCTGCGCAAACCGCATAGCCATGATTCTGAGAAGTAATTTTGATCGTCGAATCAAAAAGATTTTTTACAGGGTGGTTGGCTCCCCGATGTCCGAACCGAAGTTTAAAAGTTTTTGCTCCAAGGGCAATAGCCAGCAACTGATGACCCAGGCATATCCCAAATAAAGGTTTTTTCCCTAAGAGAGATTTTATTTTGGAATGCAATTTTTCAAATAGAGCGGGGTCCCCTGGACCATTGGATAAAAAAATACCATCGGGATCGGAGTCCAAAACAGCTTTTGAAGAGGTGTACGCTGGAAAAACGTATAAATCAAATCCCTGGCGACGCAAGTACCTCAATGTAGAAAACTTGACCCCAAAATCTAAAACCGCCAACCGATACAAAGGAGGATCTAAACGGCGTAGGTTGCTTTTCCACTTTTCTATTAAACATTTCTTCTCTTCGGTTAACGGATTTTCAACTCCCATCCGTTCAATGATCGGATCCAAGAGCTCTTCTTCATTCCATTTATAAAAAGCAGGAGTGGTCACCTGGGCTATAAAATCAATCTTCGAGTAATCCCACCGATGAGCCAACCCCATAGCGTCCATCCTCTCCATATCTTCAGTTGTCAATACTCCCCTAAGAACTCCCGCTTCCCTTATATGCAGGGTGAGTTGGCGAGTATCCACTTTTTTTATACCCACGACCCCTTCCTTTTTTAAAAAATCGGAAAGATTACAGAACGATCTCCAGTTGCTGGCTATGGGCGAAAGGGACCGAATAACAAGACCTGCAACCTGGACGGCTTTCGATTGATGATCGAAGGGATTGATGCCGTAATTGCCGATCTCAGGATAGGTTAAACAAACGATTTGTCCCTTGTAAGACGGATCGGTAAGAATCTCTTGATAGCCGGTCATCGAGGTATTAAAACAGATTTCTCCTACCACCGTTCCTTCCGCTCCAAAGGACTCACCCCTAAAAACGGTTCCATCTTCAAGAATTAAAAAAGCTTTTCTCCGGTGATTTTTCATTGACTGAAACAAGAAGCCGATTTTTTATTCAAGTGCAGATTACATCCTTTAGGAAATTTTTAAACAACAGAATAGGAATCAACATTCATTCTTTTACGGTTCAATGGAGGTAGCCTCCCCCTCCTCGATAAAATATGGATCGAGGGCAAATTAAAGCCTGGAGAATAAGGAAAAGAAATAAAAAGAGCATTAAAAAAATCTATTTCACCACCAAATTTCTTTCCTCCCTTTGCCAGGCGATTTGTCCATCAACCATAGTCAACACGACTTTTCCTTTGAAAGTCAAACCTTCAAAAGGAGTATTTTTTCCCTTGGATAAAAACTGGTTTGAATCCACCTTCCACTCTTCCTCCAGATCCAACAGAATGAGATCGGCTACAGATCCATAACTTAACGAGGGTTGAGGAAGACCAAGAACCCGGCTAGGTCCCAAGGTCAATCGGCTAAATAGATCAAGAAGATCCATCTTTTTGGAAAAATAAAGTTCTTGGAGGCAGACCGACAACAGGGTCTCAAGCCCAACGACTCCAAAAGGAGCCTTGTCAAACTCCACTTCCTTTTCAAATTGGGTATGGGGAGCATGATCAGAAGCTATGACTTCGATCGTTCCATCGACAACGGCCTCTATCAAGGCTTCCCTATCTTTTTGTCCTCTTAATGGTGGATTCATCTTAAAACGGGTATCGTAATTCCTGAGCGAAGAGTCTGTCAAAGCCAGGTGATGGGGACAAACTTCAGCACTGACAGGTAATCCCCTTTTTTTAGCTTCACGGAGTAATCTTACAGATCCCTCGGTAGTGAGGTGCTGCAAGTGGATTCGAGCTTGTGTCTTCTCACAAAGAAGAATATCGCGGCTCACCATTAGCTCTTCTGCGATACTTGGCCAGCCGGGCAATCCCAGAAGAGTACTCCAATATCCTTCGTTCATTACCCCTCCATCGGATAGGGTCGTATCTTCACAGTGATCCAGGATGGGAACGTCGAGGACCGAAGCATACTCCATTGCTAAATACATAATACGGGAATTCTGAACGCAGTTTCCGTCATCAGATAGGGCAATGGCTCCAGCCTGGACGAGCGATTGAAAAGGAGAGAGTTTTTCACCTCTTCGCCCTTCGGTAATACAACCCGTAGGATAGACCCTTACCAGCGCCTCCTTTTCAGCTTTCTTTCCAATCCATGTTATCGTATCCGGGTTATCGGCCGGAGGAAGGGTATTGGGCATGGCTACAACGGTCGTTATTCCTCCGGCTGCTGCAGCCATAGTGCCGGTTCTAATAGTCTCTTTTCTTGTTTCTCCCGGTTCTCGTAAGTGCACATGCATGTCTATCAAGCCTGGGGCAACCACAAGTCCCCGAGCTTCAATCCTGGTCCATCGAACATCCGGCTGGAGCTCAGCGGGATTAACTACCCGTCCATCGAAAACATAGATGTCTGCAATTTCATCTCTACGGGACAAAGGATCAATAATTCTGCCCGAGGTGATGTGAAAACCGGTCTTTCGGTCGTCCATTTTCGGTTTTTAGTTATATGAAATGGTTTATCTCTACCTTACACAAGATCTACTGAGAAGATAATAAACGGCCATCCTCACCGCTAATCCATTTTCGACTTGCTTCAAAATAGCCGATTTGCTGGAATCGGCAAGCTCGCTTTCAATCTCTACCCCTCTTTCTACCGGTCCAGGATGCAGGATAAGAACATGCTGTTTACACCTACCCATTCTTTCCTTGGTTAATCCATAGGAAGCAATATATTCGTTTAAGGAAGGAAAAAGATCTTTTTTCTGCCTTTCATGCTGGATACGCAGCAAAACAATACAGTCAGCAAATGGCAGTGATCGATCCAGATCATAACTTATTTCAGCTCCAAAATCTCTAAAATAGCTGGGAAGCATAGTTTTCGGGCCCACAAATTTTACTTTTGCCCCACATTTTGAAAAAGCCCAAAACGTAGAACGAGCGACCCGGCTATGGAGAATGTCTCCAACAATTAAGACATGCAGACCGCTGACCGTGCCAAAATGTTCCTCAACAGTCATCAAGTCCAGAAGCCCTTGAGTCGGATGTTCATGAGCCCCATCTCCACCGTTGATAACAGAAATCTTAAGAAGATTGGCAAGAAAAAAGGGAGAACCTGCGGTGGGATGGCGAAGAATAAGAAAATCGATTCCAAGGGCTTCGAGATTTTTAGCCGTGTCTTTTAAAGATTCTCCTTTTTGTATGGAACTTGATTTATAGTCGATCGACAAAAAGGAGATACCCAGTTTTTTTGCCGCTATTTCAAAAGATACCCTTGTGCGGGTGCTGGGTTCAACCATTAAGGCGACCGCGGTATGCCCCTTTAAAGAAGGAAGGGGATCATCTTGTTGCAGTTTTTTCTTAAACTCCTTGGCTAAGAACAAGATAGATTCTATATCCAAACGATCCAGTTGTTCCAGAGAAATTAAATCTTTTCTTTTCCACTTTCTTTTTATTTCATCAAGTTCTAACTTTTGCATTAACTATTGAAAATATAAAAAGAAACCCAACGAGAAAATGGCAAATAGAATTTTTGGCAAGGTTTTTGTAGTAAAAGACAATATTGATACCGATCAAATTATCCCGGCACAATATCTCATGTACTTGCCGACGGTACCCGAGGAACTTGAAAAACTGGGTAGCTTTGCCCTCTCCGGGTTACCTGAATCCTCCTATCCCCATCGTTATGTAGAAGCCGGAAAGACCAAAACCATCTACCCCATCATAATCGCGGGCAAAAACTTCGGTTGCGGTTCATCTCGAGAACATGCTCCCATAGCTTTGGCCGCTGCGGGATGCAAAGTGATTATCGCTCGAAGTTATGCCCGAATCTTTTTCCGTAATTGTATCGCAACAGGAGCGGTTTTCCCCTATGAAATTCAAGACGAATTTCCTCAAGAAATCCCTACAGGAAAAGAGGTGATTGTTGATCTTGACGAGGAGAAAGTCATCATCGACAATCACTTTTTTGCCCTGAAATCTCTCGGCGATGCCAAGGCGGTTATCGAAGCCGGGGGAATATTTAATTATGCAAAAAAGTCTGGAATGATTCCCCTCAAGTCTTAGAGTGAATGACTTCTTTGATTTTTCATCCTTATGAAAACCTATCGTGTGGCTGTATTGGCGGGAGATGGTATAGGGCCAGAGCTTGTTAGAGCCACCATTCCTATCCTCAGGTTGGCTTCCCATTTATACGGTTTTGAATTAATTTTCGAAGAAGCCTTAGTGGGAGGTACGGCCATCGAAGCGACAGGCAAGGCTCTTCCCCCTGAAACCCTGGAAATTTGTAAAAGGTCTCAGGCTATCTTTTTCGGAGCAGTCGGTGGCAAACAATGGGAAAACCTCCCTCCTGAAAAACAACCTGAACGAGCAGCTCTACTTCCTTTACGGAAAACTTTTTCCCTTTTCGCCAACATCAGGCCGGTATACTGTTATCCCGAATTGCTGGATGCCTCTCCTCTGAAACCCGAAATCGCCTCAGGTGTGGACTTGATTATTGTCAGGGAACTGACCGGAGGGCTATATTTCGGTCAACCCAAGGGGAAAATCTATACCGAACAAGGAGAAAGAGCGATAGATACTCTTGTTTACGAAACCTCGGAGATAGAGCGAATAAGCATCATCGCTTTTGAAATCGCCCTGCGCCGAAAAAAAATTCTTACCCTTGTCGATAAAGCCAACGTCTTAGAATCGAGTGTGCTTTGGCGGAAAACAGTTAAAGAAATTTCGAAAAACTACCCTGACGTTCAACTGAACTTCCTGTACGTTGACAATGCCGCGATGCAAATGGTATTGAGACCTTCACAATTTGACGTCCTTCTTTGTGAAAACCTTTTTGGTGACATCCTCAGCGACGAAGCGGCAGGCATTGCAGGTAGCCTTGGACTCCTTGCGAGTGCTTCTATTGGTTCTACAAAATTTGGACTGTATGAACCTGCAGGGGGATCAGCCCCAGACATTGCTGGGAAAAACATAGCCAACCCCATAGCTCAAATACTATCCGGTGCATTGATGTTTGAATACAGTTTTCATGAAGAAGCAGCGGCTCAAGCCATCAAAACAGCCGTAGGCGATGTTTTAAAAGAAGGCTACAGAACTCTTGATATTGCTAAAGGTTCCTCCCGGTATTGTTCTACCGAAGAGTTTGCTGATAAAGTGGCACAAAAACTTGAAGAAAATTTCAAAAACAAAAAATAACCCTCTTTTCCGGTAAAAAAACCTTAAAAATGGGGCTTTTTGGAGTATATTTTTTTTAATAATTATTCGGGAAGTACTTATGCCTTACGCAGCCTTTGATTCTACTGCCAGTGTCGAAGATGAAATAAATGAAAAAATTCTTTCTATTTCTGAAGATAGGCTACAAGGATTTATTGCCGATCCTTTTAAAGAAATAGCTCTTCTTACAGGTCTTCCTTTATCCCTTGTTATAGAAAGAATCCGGGCGATGTTCTCCGCCGGAACCATCCGTCGCATTCGATTGACCCTCTTGGCGAACGACCTGGCTCCCGGGGCATTGGTCGCCTGGAAAGTTCCAGAGAATATTCTCCACGAAGCCTTTGATTTCTTGTTCCAAAAAGATCCTTTTAGCGGTCACGTAGTCATTCGCTCTACCGACCCCGGCGCGGCCGGAGCGCGCTACCGTCTATGGAGTACGCTCAAAGTTCCCCAAGGTTTTTCTTTAGAAACTCACTGTAAAATTTTGAAAAGTTTTATCGGTGCTGAAGGCTACAAGATCATGCCCGCCAAAGGAATTTTCACCCTTGGAGTGGGGCATATCCGCAGGAAAACAATCCTTCCCGGAACAAAATCGGATACGGTGGCCACCATGCACCCCATATCCTTAAAAAAATTAAACGACAAGCAGTGGAAAGTTCTTGGCGCCCTTAAAAAAGAACTGACCATTGATGAGATAGACGAAGGGTTATGGGATAAAAGAGCCCGGGCGATAGGCATGGAGAGTAAAGAGTTTTTTTCTGTTGCCAAGGAGCTTGAAAAATTGGGGGTTCTAGGACGTTTTTCAACATTTTTAGAACATGTCAAGCCTCTTTATGACGGCAAAAAGGTAACCAAGTTTAACGCTCTTTTTCATTGGGCGGTCCCTAAAGGGATGGAAATAGCAGCGGGAAGTCAAATTGGAAGATTTGAAATCCTCACCCATTGCTACTGGAGAGAGGCAGGAAGCGAATTTAAAGATGTCAATATTATGGCTGTAGCCCATGGAAAGGATAAAGATCTGCTGGAATCCCACAAAAAGGCTATTGATCACCACTTGGAATTGACGGGAATCCCCATCTCTTATACCAATATATTTTGGGGAGGAAGGAGTGAAATTAAACCTTCTGAAATTTTCCCTGAGGCATATAAAGAATGGCTCCAAAAGATGGGATTAGATTTAAACACAATCTAAAATTTTTGAAAAGAAGGTTCAAACCCTCTTTTCATAGATGGAAGGAACAGCTTAAAGACCAATTTCTTGAATTACATCTTGATCTTGGTCCATTCCGGAACATTTTAAAAAACTATTCGAAAGAAAAGTTTCAGACCGATTTCAAAGCCGGGATCAATGTCGCTTTGCTTTCCATTCCTCAAGGAATGGCTTATGCTCTTATTGCCGGACTTCCCGTTCAATATGGCCTATATGCCTGCGCCATTTCATCATTACTCGGGCCCTTCTTTCAAAGTTCCCGCTACGTGGTTCTGGGACCCACCAATGCCACTTCGGTCCTTCTTTTTAGTACCTATTTAAATATCCAAAAACAGGTAGATAAATTATCCACTCTGCCTTTTGTTCTTCTTTTTGTAGGCCTTATCTTGATCCTGGTCAGCCTCTTCCGGATGGCGGGTTTAACCCAGTATGTATCAAGAACGGTTATCGTAGGCTACATTACGGGAGCTTCCTTCCTGATTATTGCCGGACAACTCCATCGGGTATTAGGTTTTGATCTCCAGGAAGCTTATACTTTTTTTGACATCGTCGCCCAAACCTTCAGTCGGCTTCAATTCACCCAATGGCCTTCCGTAGCCATGGGAATATGTTCCCTTGGCTGTTGGTGGTGGCTTAAAAAGCGATTCCCCAAAATTCCTGCCATCGCCATCAGTCTCTTATTGATGAGCTTTGTTGGCTATTTTTCCCAGTTCTTCCATCTGCACATCGAGTTTTTAAAACCCATTCCCATAGCTTCCTGGCCTATAACCTTGCCTACGGTGAACTTCCATTGGTTTTCAACTTTGGCAAGCATGTCTTTTGCCTTGGCTTTTTTTGCAGCGGTAGAAGGAACGGGAATTGCCAGGTCTCTATCTAATAGAACGGGTGAACCTCTTGAATTGAACCGAGATCTTTTCGCCCAAGGGATCGCCAACATTGGCTGTAGTTTTTTCAGCGGCATGCCCGTGTCCGGGTCCTTGACGAGATCAGCCTTGAATTGGGCAAGCAAGCCCGCCACCCAACTGGCCAATCTTTGGAGCGGCATTATCATGTCTATAGCCCTGCTGGTGGGTGGTCCTCTCCTCGGATACATTCCTATTCCTGCCCTTTCCGCCCTGGTCATCAGTGCGGGCTTATCCCTGATCAACCCCAAGGAAATAAAAATAGCTCTTACGGCCACTCGATTCGACTTAGCCGTTTTTGTAGTTACCTTTATCGGGGCTCTTCTTACCCCTCTTGATTTTGCCATAGGTCTCGGGATTGGGGCTTCTATTCTTTTTTTCCTTAAACAAGCCGGAGAACCCTTTTTTGTTGAATATACCTTTGATACGGAACAGGGAGATCTCAGGGAAAAAATCAAGGGTGAAACCACCGTCCATCCCGATATTTCCATTATACATATCGAGGGAGAACTTTTTTTTGGCGTTTCCGAACTCTTTAGGAGCCAAATTAACAAGATACTTTCTTTAAACCCAAAAATACGGGTGGTTATCTTGAGAATGCGTAATGCCCATCACCTGGATGCTACCAATGCCATGGCTATAGAAGAACTGCACCATTGGCTCACCGAACAGGGGAAATTTCTTCTTATTAGCGGGGTCATCCGTCCCGTTTTCCGCGTCCTGAGAAACTCGGGAGTTTTGGATAGAATAGGGAGAAAAAATGTTTTCCCTCTTATCCCCCTTCAACCCAATCTTTCAACACGTCAAGCCCTCATCAGGGCCCAGGAACTTTTAGGGAAAAAAGAAAGCGAAGTCAAAATTTTCTTTGAAAGCCTCCCCAAAAAGTAAGCTTATATTATCTGTTTTTAATACCGCATATAATAAGCAGAAAAACTTCAATCCTCTTCGGAGTTGACTTGGGCAAAAAACCTTTTTCCACACTTCAGTATCGATCCTTTTTTGAGCTCTATAACTTTATGGACGTCAGTCACTCTTTCACCTTGGAAATCTACTCCACCCTGGCTAATCAACCTCCTTGCTTCGGATTTACTTTTTACCGCACCCACCGCAACAAGCAGCTCTACGATAGGCATCGTTTTTTGAGGAAAGCTAAACTTCGGCATTTCCTCGGGAATCTCTCTTCTAGAGAAGATCCGTTCAAATTCGTTCCTCGCCTTTAATGCTTCTTCTTTGCTATAAAAGAGGCTAACTATTTTTTCGGCCAACCTTTTCTTTTCTTCCATAGGGTTGCATAGAGGATCGAGCTGTTCTCCAAAAAGGACTAAAAACCATCTTTTCATCAAGGCATCGGAAATACTCATGGTTTTGCCGAACATTTCTTTAGGAGAATCTGTCAGACCAATGTCATTTCCCAGGGATTTGCTCATTTTTTTAGTTCCATCAAGACCCTCAAGGATAGGTAAAGTCATAACAACTTGAGGAGTCATGCCTTCGTCTTTTTGAAAATCCCTTCCCAAAAGCATGTTAAATATCTGGTCTTTTCCTCCGATTTCCACATCGGCACAAATCTTCACCGAATCCCATGCTTGCAATAGGGGATAAAAAAACTCGTGAAGAAAAATCGACTGATCCTTTGAAATACGGTCATGGAAATCTTGCCTGTGCAGGAGATGGTTCACCGTAACCCTGCGTGCCAAAAAGAGGAGTCTTTCTGCCGACATTTCGTTGAACCACTCCCCATTAAAAAAGATTTCCGTTCTTTCCCTGTCGAGTATCTTGAATGCTTGATCGGTATAGGTTTTAGCATTATTCAAAATCTGTTCCCTCGAAATAACAGGTCTTGTCGAATTTCTTCCACTTGGATCTCCAATAGAAGCGGTAAAATCCCCTATAACCAGAAGAACTTGATGCCCAAAATCTTGAAATTGTCTGAGTTTCAGTAAAGAAACAGCATGGCCCAGGTGAAGATTAGGGGATGTGGGATCAACCCCGAATTTTATGCGCAGCCTCCGATCAAGGCTAAGGAGTTTTTCTAGTTCTTCCGTCGTAACAACCTGTTCGGTCCCTCTTATTAATATACCCAACTGAGGATGCATAACCGCTTGCTTTCAGTTGCAAAAATCAGCCTGTAGTTCTTAGAATTGGCTTGAATCTTTTCTATCGGATTTTGCTCCGGTAACGATAATGCGCCTACCCATGATTTCTATTCCATTGAGAACGGTTGCAGCTTTTCGAGCAGAATCAAGATCGGCCATTTCAACGAAACCAAAGCCTTTTGTCCGATTCGATTTCCTATCTCTCACAATTTCAACATTCTTGATCGGACCAATCTTGGCAAAGATCTCAAACAAGTCGCTGTCGGTCAAATTATAAGGAAGATTCCCCACGTAAAGCTTGTTTGATGTTACGGCTTGTTCGATAGACAGGGAAGAGGGTTGAGATTGAAGCTCTTTGTGCTCGGTCGGCTCTTTTTGTTCGCCGGCTTTCAACTGTTCTTCTTGAGCTTCGGATGGGACTCCTAATGAAGGAGATGGTTCAGCAATCAGACTATTTCCCTTGGGTGACCACTCCTGGTAGGTATTATTTTGTTCTTTAGGCTTAGTCGTATAAACCCTATCCGCTGGTCTTTGTTGGTCTAAATCATGTTTTACAGGGCTTTTCTTTTCTTCTCCTTTGGATTCCGCTTTTTTGTCAACTCTTTTGGTAAAAGAGAGATCTTTTGCGGCTCTGGCACCGAAAAGATTTCCAAAATAAGCCAAGACCTTGTCTTTTAAGCTCTTCCAAAAAGAAGTTTTCTCTTTTTTCGATCCTTCTATCCGCAAAACATGCTGATTTTTCCTTGTATATTTCCGCGGAGAAATCTTCCTGCGAGTGGTTTTTGATTGACGATCTTTCATTGATGTATCCTTTCTTCACGAATCCAGAGTTGAATTGTTCATTCAATACGGCTGCAGGGAATTCCCTTAGTCTAAAGAGAGCAAACACAACTAGCTGCTTGATGAACAAGGCCATTTCGAAAGCCAAAAAAAAGAATATTCTTAAGCAAACAAAGCGATTGAGAATAAATGCCTTCGCCGCCCCCTCCTCTTCTAAAATAAGAACAGGGGGAAAAAAGGCGTTAATGAAAAGATATTCCAGTGGCTCTCCTTTAACTTTCAGCTTAGCTACCCTGGATTCAAAATTCATGAATTCTACGTTATCTTCTCCTACAGCCATCTACTTCTTGTAAGCCACTAATTGGCTATTCCTTTACTATCTCTATAAGCGGGTTCTATGCCCACTATTTTAAAATAAATTAAAAAAGAAATTGTTCAAAATTTTTTCATCTTCAACCCGCTCCTCTCCCCTATGAAGCTAGGCAAACCCAAAAAAAAGGCTTTGAGTTATAAAGGGATGAAAATGTTGTTTTTTAAAAACTTTACAATGCATTTAAGGTGGAATTAAAAGAGAAAACTTGGGTATTGGAACGACTATGGGCATGTTTTCCGAATTGATTCCAAAATAAGCTCCCTCGGCCACACTGGGTCTAGAAAAAAAATGGTGGCTGGAATACCGGAATTTTTCCCCCAGCCGCAACTTTGGATAACTGCCTACAATACCCATTCCCTCGATGACGACCTTTTCTCCTAGATCATTGGTCACTATCCACTTTCTTCCCTTAAGGATAATGGTTTGAGGGCTTAAATTAATAATAGAAATATAATAAAAACAGACGTAAAGATAATAAGAAGAAAGACTCTTCGAGCGCTCGAATTCCAAGTGTTCAATAATGACTTTGACGTCATCCACCTTTTTTAGAGATTGACCCATCTGAAACTTTATTTGTTTTTTCCTCTACCTCATTTTATCTTTTTAGAAGATCATCACAAGATGAATGGTATACTTATCATTGGAGGATCTGATTGTAGTTGTGGAGCAGGAATCCAGGGAGACTTAAAAATTATAACTTGCCTTGGAGCCTATGCAACCACCGTTATCACCTGTGTCGTGGCCGAGCATCCCGGTCGAGTTGAATCCCTCTATCATCTCCCCTCATCCATCATCGAATCTCAATTTCATTCCATTCTCGATTTTTTCCCCATAGACGCCATCAAAATCGGCATGCTCTACAAAAAAGAACTTCCACAGAAGATAGTCGAATTGATCCGGAAATTTAAAATCAATGCCCCCATCGTCGTGGATCCTGTTCTTGCTGCAGGAAATGGCGACTCTCTTGCTGAACCCGGAATGGAAGAAGAACTGGCCAGGAATCTCTTTCCCCTAGCGACCGTTGTTACGCCAAACATTGAAGAGGCTGAACTATTGAGCGGGTTAAGAATTGAGAGCCCTGAAGACATGCTTCGGGTGGCACAAGATCTTTCAGAACAATATTCCACTTCGTTTCTAATAAAAGGTGGCCACCTCCAGGATAAAACCACTATCGATGTTCTTTACCATAAGGGGATAGCCCATAAGTTCGAACTGCCAAGGATTCTCCATGCTAATCCTCATGGGACAGGTTGTTCCTTAGCCTCTGCAACCGCCGTTTTTTTAGCTCAGGGTCTAGACCTTCCCAAGGCCGTAGAAAAAGCCAAAGCAAAACTTTATGAAAAGATAAAAAGTCAACTCCAAATCGGTCCCTTTTATTTCCTTCCCCCGACTTAACATTACCGCTTCACTGGAGCCGACTTCATACAAAGCCAGGTGCAGCTTTGAGGAAAACAAGGTAGAATCAATCAACGATTTTGATGACAATTTTCCCAAAATGCTCCCCGCTTTCCAATAAAGAAAAAGCTTCCTTGTAAGCATGGAAGGGAAATACCTCATGGAGGAGCGGTTTTATTCTTAATTTTTCAATAGCCCTATTCATCCCGATAAACAGGGATCGATTACCCACATAAATTCCATGAATTTTTACCTGTCTCATAAGAATTGAAACAACATCCACCTCGGTTTTAAAGCCACCCAAAATACCTATGGCACAGATCATGCCTCCAAATTTTAGCGATTGGATACTTTCATCTAAATCCACTCCAAGAACATTGACCAGGACATCAGCTCCTCTAGCCCCCGTAAGTTCTCTTATCTTTTGGCTCCAATGTCTATTTTGAGCGATATTAATCCCTTCCCTAGCTCCCATCTTTTTTGCCTTTTCTATTTTTTCATCCTTTCTTGAAAGAAAAATGACCTCCGCTCCACAAGCCCGGGCAAACTGTAAAGCAAAAAGACTTACCCCTCCACTGCCTTGGACAACGACCGTTTGCCCAGGTTGCAGTTGAGCCTGTTCAAACAGTCCATTCCAGGCCGTCAGAGCTGCACAAGGTAGGGTTGAAGCTTCTTCAAAACTCAAATGACTAGGAATCAGAAGAGCTCCTTGTTCTTTCAAATAGATGTATTCAGCCAATGTTCCATCGAGTGGACCACCCAAAACAGATTTCCCATATTCCTTTTGGTAAGGACCGGCTACCCAGTTTTGAAAAAAACAGCCCACTACCCTATCACCTACCTTGAACGATTCTACATCTTCGCCCACGGCTATGACTTCTCCCGCCCCATCTGAACAAGGAATAAGAGGTAAAGGCTGGGCAGGATTATATAACCCTTTGATCATTAAAAGATCACGAAAGTTCAAAGAAACCGCTTTAAGTTTTACCAATAGTTCTCCCTTCTTAGGAGGTAAGGGATCAGGCCGGTCTACCAACGCCAATCCATCGAGTCCAAATTTTTCAATGCATACAGCTTTCATCGATTTAAAAAAGTGAATATATCAAAAACTTCGGCAAATTACCAACCCTCGGTCAATAAATTGACGATGCGGTTTGCAAGATCCTCAGCAACCAAGGGAAGATCTTGTCTCTGGGCTTCCGGCATGTTCGTTTGTGTAAAGTAATAGGAGGAACCGCTGACGTGAGCTCCATTAATCGTCGCTTTACCCAACTTTCTATTAATCAGCGTAACCGATGCGGTCAGTACGAGCCTATATTCAGCGGTAGTAAAAGGATCCAGTATTTCTGGCCTTAGAATGATCCTGTTGAATTCGGTAATCGTCACGTCAAGCTCGGCATCCGCATCTACATTCCGGCTGGTTTGTAAAGTCCCATCATTATCAATGGCACGAATGATTTCATTGGTGACCATGGATTGAAGACCGGGAATAACCGTCTTATTCTTTACCGTAGGAACATAAATCGTCTTAACACCTTGAATCGATGGTCCACCAATACTTCCAAGCCGATAGCTCCCGGAACATCCTTCCATCCAAAGGGCAAAGTAAAGGAAAAACAATAAGAGAACAATACGGTATCTATCACTCATTAAGGAGATCCTTTTGCTTGGGGAGAAGGAGTCGAAGGAGGAGAGGTATTAGATGTGGAGGTAATGGAAGGCAGCCCCAAGTCTTTTGCTACCAGGGGATGCAGTTGAACAATTTTTTGCTGAGCGATCTTGGCTTGATCAGAGGTAGGATTTTGTTTAATGACATCACTATAATATATATAGGCAGCTTTAAAATTCTTCGCCCGTTCATAGAACTGGGCGATATGAAAACTCCCTAGAGTCGATTTACTCTTCAGTTCAGCTATGTGAGCTTTGGCTGCTTCGACCTTGTCTCCTGAAGGATATCTTACGATATAGTCCTCAAAACCTTCTATGGCTTTTTCAGTTGAACTCTGGTCGTATTCCGAAGCCTGAGAGGCTTGATACCACGTATAACCAATTTCATATTGAGCATCATCGGCCAGCGAATGATTGGGATATTTATCAATCAACCGATTAAAGGTTGCAATCGCATCGGTGTATTTTTTTTCCTTTATGTAAGTTAAGCCAAGCTGAAACTCCGCAAGAGGGGCAAACCGACCGTAAGGGGCAGCTCGAATGATGCTTTCAAAAATCTGGGCGGCGATGTCAAGACCAGACCCCATGGGAATATTGAACAGCCGTTTGGGCTCTCCGGCAAGGTAAAGATTACCGATGGCTAATTTTCTCTCCAAAGCTTGTTCGAAAAAACTCGAAGAAGGATATTTCTGAATCATCCGATCGTAAGCTTTATTGGCCCCAAGGAAATCCCCTTTCTTTTCGAGGCATTGCCCAATACGGAATTGGGCTTCGGGAGCGAAAACGGCATAAGGCCATTTCCTAATGAGAATGCGGTAGGCTTTCAAAGCATTTTCATAATCTTTTGCCTCTTCGAATTTTTTTGCCAAGTTCAGTTGATCTCTAGAGCTGGAAGCCGAAAGCCCGGTTCCGGTGCTTTCATCGACCCATCCTTCCCCAGGTCTCCAAACCAAGGGAGCGAAGAGCTCAGCCTTCAAGACAAAAAAGGATAAGATAAAGAGAACGATTCCTTTTCGGCTACGAAAGATGTCCATACCATTAATTTTGTTTTTTCTTCGCTTCGGCTTTGTTGTTTAATGGGCCTGAACTTTTTTAAGGAAAAAAAGGTTCAAAAATTTTTTTTATTTAAGTAATTTTGTCTTCCATGAGTGATAGGCGAACATATACAAACATAAGTCTTATCTCTTTAGTTTAGACGGCTCAAATCAATAAAATGTCGAAAAAATCAGAAAAAAAATCGAGTGGTTTTCATCAAAAAATTAAGGCCTATTTTCCCCTGCAAGTTAAAAGGGCAAAGGCAAAAAAAGCGAGAAATATTTCGCCCAGTCAAGAAAAAACTTCAAAGGCAATGGCCGGCTCCCCTTCGAAGGAAACCCTCCGCCCTTCCTTTTCCCATGATGCTGATCCTTTATTTCCAGGGTTACTTTCCTTAAGGAGAAAAAAGCCTTTTGTCTATCTTTTCGCCATCGATCCCTACTCTTTATACGCTTACTGGATCATTGATCAAAAAGAACTAAGAGGGGCTTGGAAAAATCAGTGGGTTCTGCGCTTGGTGAAAAATGACTCCATAGTTGAATCGGAAAGTCCCCTGGAATTGAAAACGCAAAAAAAATACTATTTCCAGGCAAAACCGAATACTTCCTATCATGCTGAAATCGGATTTTATAGCCTTCCTCGTAAAAACTTTTGCCTGGTTGCGCGTTCTGCCGACGCCATCACCCCCCCAGATACCTTTTCGGAAAAAAAAGAGATAAAATTAGCCCACCTTCCCCTGGAACTCTCTTTCAAGGAACTCCTTCCTTCGGCGCAAGCCAAAGCGATCGCAAAGGACGAACTTGCCGAAGCCTTTGTACTTTCCGAGCAGCAAGCACAAAATCTATACCCGGAAATGCCCCTGCCGGGACAAGACGGGCAAGAAGAGGAGGGTTTTTTTTATTCCTCAACGCTCATCGAAGATATTTTATGCATAGAAAATCAAAGCTTTGGCAGTGCCCACAATGTTGCTTTTTCTCCTCACCAGGCGAACCTATTTCAACATAAAAATACCTCTTATTGGAAATCTTTAGCCAATGAAGTGGAAAAATATTCTGCCTTTGATCTCTCTTGGATCACTCCCTTGACTTCTGCTGTTTCTTCCTCAATGGGGATAGACAACACAAACCCCAATGATTTTCCTCTAGAAATAGAAGTTGAACTTATCCTTCGTGGAAAGACCTTGCCCAAGGCCGTAATAAATATTGACGGCAAAGAAATAAAATTAAACGAGGATGGAGCATTTGCCCTTTGTATCCGTTTACCGGAAGGGATCCATGAAATCCCCATAGAAGCGATGAGCAGGGAAATAAAGCGCTCTAAAAAGGTTGTTTTATTTTATTCCCATTTCAGCCATTTGATTTCTCAGCCGATCGAGTAAATCTTTTCAGTTGCCTTCTATCTTCGGCTTGACTAGAGCAACTCCTTGGCATACAGAAAGCCAAGGCCGATGCATGAAAACTCCCCTTGGATATCTTGCCTTGCTTCTTCATGCTCATCTTCCCTTTGTTCGTCATCCTGAAAGCCAGGACTGCTTAGAAGAAGATTGGTTTTTTGAAGCCTTAACCGAAAGCTATATTCCTCTCCTTTGGGTTTTCGACGAGTTATCGCAATCGGCCGTTCCTTTCAAGATTACCCTTTCTTTGAGCCCGACACTCTGTACAATGTTAAAAGATCCTTTACTTCTCAGCCGTTATGAGCGCTACTTGCTAAAACGGCTTGAACTCTCCTCCCGGGAAATAGAGAGAAATATTGCCGACCCCGGTTGCTGTTCTCTTGCCCAATTTTATAAAGAAAGATTTTATGCGGTCTGGATAGCTTTTACTCAAAACTATAAAAAAAATCTCCTTGAAGCCTTTAAAAAACATCAAAAACTAAACAACCTTGAGCTCATTACTTCTACAGCTACCCACGGCTATTTGCCTCTTCTCAGAAATCCAACACAAGCTGTAAAAGCCCAAATCTTTATTGCCCTTGATCATTTTATCGATTGCTTTCATACTCCTCTCAAGGGGATATGGCTACCGGAATGTGGCTATTATCCCGGTATCGAAGTGCTTCTCCAAGAGGCTGAAATTAAATGGTTTGTTCTAGAAGCTCATGGTATTCTGCTTGCCAATCCTAGGCCCCGTTTTGGCTTACTGACCCCGATCTACACTCCTTCAGGTCCCGCAGCGTTTGGCCGGGACAGTCTTTCTAGCAAAGAAGTATGGAGTGCTCAAGAAGGGTATCCGGCTGATCCCTACTACCGTGAATTTTATAGGGATCTTGGATTCGATGCCGATCTCGATTATATCAAACCCTACGTCCTCCCTACGGGCCAGAGAAAATTTACAGGGATTAAATACTTCAGGGTTACGGGGAAGACGGATCGCAAAGAGCTTTATGAACCTCAAAGGGCCAAAGAAAGAACTAAAATCCATGCCGAAGATTTCATACAAAAAAGGGAAAAGCAGATTATAAAGGCTGCCCAAGTTTTACCCCAATCGATCAAACCCATTTTAGTATGCCCCTTTGATTGTGAACTCTTCGGTCACTGGTGGTTCGAAGGACCCCTTTTTTTAAAAGAAGTGATCAAAAAAGCTCATCAAAGTAAAGTCCTGGCCCTGACTACTCCTTCTGAGTATCTCTCCCTTTTCCCAATTCAGCAGGTCTGCCGTCCTTCCTTTTCTTCTTGGGGATGGGGAGGACACTCAAAAATGTGGCTCAATGAAACCAACGATTTTATCTATCCTCCGTTACATGAGGCCGCTCATCTTTTAGTCGATCTTATTCAGCAGCATAGAGCGGCCGACAAAATTATTCATCGATGCTTTAGGCAGGCGGCAAGAGAGCTTTTGTTGGCTCAAGCAAGCGATTGGCCTTTTTTAATCAGTCGCTCCACCGCCAAGGAATATGCGATATCGAGAATAACAACCCATCTCAACCGCTTTTTTGAACTTTCTTGGGGAATAAGGCACAAAAAGATAAACGTAAAACTGCTCGAATATTGTGAATGCACAGATAACATTTTCCCTAAGCTTAATCTTGATTATTTTAGTTGATATCCCACGGGAGTGTTTTAATGAAATGGATGGCGATCGAGAGGAAAATATTTTTTTTTCCTTTTCTTTTCTTTCTGTTCCTGCACCTTGGCGCAACCAACGGGGCTGTTTTCCTTCCCCTATCCCGTGTTTTTGTCGGGAAAGAAAAATTTGAAGAACTCATCGAGGTCGCCCAAAAAAAAGATTGGCCTTCTCTTCCCTTGGGTGAAAGAATCGTCCAGGTAGGTCTTTTTTTAGTCGGCACTCCTTATCGCCATTATACTTTGGAAATAGACGACCAGGTCGAATCCCCGTCTGTTAACTTCTATGCCATGGATTGTTGGACATTTTATGAAACCAGTTTGGCTTTTGCCCGAATGCTTCACTTCGACGCCAAGCTTTGGACTCCTCAAACCCTCCTCAGACTCATTGAAATCGAAAGATATAGAAACGGCGAGTGCACGGGAAGTTACCTATCTCGAATCCACTTTTTAGAAGAACTTTTTGATGATAATCAGAAAAGGGGCCTTGTTGTTGACAAGACCAAGACTCTCCATGGCGTCCCCATTTATAGAGAGGTCAAAGAAATGACCGAGGGCTGGCGTCAATATCGATACCTGCGCCATAATCCTTCACTTCTTCCTGCCATGGCCCTTATAGAACAAAGGGTGTCTAGGCTGCCTGTTTATCACATACCCAAAAACCATATCCGTTCTATAGAATCGAAAATCTCAAACGGGGATATCATCGCCATTACCACCCTCGATCCCCATTCTTATACCTCTCATGTAGGTATTGCCTATAAAGACAGGGAGGGAATACTGCGGTTTCTTCATGCTTCTTCAACCCATCACCAGGTCTACATCGATAAGCGGCTATCCGACTATGTTTTGAGCATCCCTAATGATGCGGGCATTATCGTTGTAGAGCCCAAGGAGGTTCCTCTTGGTTTGCTTTACCCGAGTTCTTCCCGGAAATAAGCTCCAGCCGGCTGACCCAAAAAGTGGTTTTCCCCTCCGATTCGATAGGCTTTCCCCAAGGTTTAAGTTCAAGCCACTGGTCTCTTGAGGCTTCATCGTAGTCGATTCTTTTGCCAAGAGTTAAGTCGTAGCGCTCGTAAAAAGGGCCCTGTGATGGTCCAATCGAAGAAAAGACCACCCCTTGACCTCCCTTTTCAAAATACCAGTTTTGGATTTGGGGATATTTACCGAATATTCTTAAAAAAATTCCCTCCCTGCCGTAAAACTCCAGGTAGGACCAACTCTTTTCTCCCCCTGGTTCCTTGACCCAACCGACATTTCCATTTCGAGCAATCTTGAAGTCTCTACATAAACCCAAGTTGTCCATTTCTATCCTTTTACCACTTCTCAAAACAAGAACAATACGGGTGGATTTTTTCGCCTGATCGAACAGGCCACTGGCCGCAACCGGGTAATCGCCATCCCTGCCGGAGTCAGCGGCATGATAAAAGATATAGGGCAGGAAATCAACGTCTTCCCGCAGAAGCTGTTCCCATGGCTCTCTTCCAAAACTCGCTTCCAACTCGTTTTCGGCTTTAATTTTTTTTCCGTTTGTCAAATCGAAAACCTCAATGAGCATTTGACCGTTTAGTCTTCTTGAACGAAGGGCAACGGCCCTCCCCTTTATTCCCTCAACTTGACAGAAAAGCCAGCCATCAATAAAAGGATTACTACTTCTAATCTCCAATGTTCGGGGACTGCCGGCTTTTTTTTCTACAAGCACCAGTTTATCGCACACATAGTCGATTCCCACTCCCACCCCTTCGTGCCTTCCTTCTACCCATCCATACCATTCCGGGCATTCAATAGGAATAACAGCGAGTCGACCTTCAGCACTCCCTTTTAAAGTCTCATGAGGCTTTTCACGGCTACAAACTTGCCCATGAACCCACCGTGCAGAACAGCTGGCATAATCACAGGGTAAAGGAACCAAGTAAAAAGATAAATCTTTCTTTCTTTTATTTTCTGCAAAGCTAGGGCTATGGAAGACCCAATAGCCAAGAGAAAAAAAAAGAAGTTTTATCACGGCCCCATAGGTTAAAAGCGGAGAAAAGGGAAAATGCTTTTCCCCAGGTATACCGTTCCATTTCAATGTCCACACGCTAAGAGTTTATAAAGCTCTTTTTATTGTAAGCCACTCTTTTTCGCAGGGAGAAGATTAAAAAAAGAAAAGATTACAAAGAAATTACCGATCCAAAAAAAAGCTCTGTATTTTTTTTTGCAGTTCATCAAAGGCGAGCTGAAAAGCTTGCTTGCGTAAACTCCATTCCCCTTCAACAGCTGCAGGATCGGCAATATTCCAGTGCACTACTGATGCTTCTTTTGGGTAAAGAGGACAGGCTTCTTTTGCTGCATTGGAACAAACGGTAACAACGTAATCAAACGAAGGAGAGTTGTTTTGCAAAAACTCCCGTAGGGATTTGCTCCGCAGGTTTTCGCAAGATATGCCGTTATTTTTCAAAGTTTCCAAGGCAAGAGGATGAACCTCGCCCTTGGGGCTGCTTCCGGCACTGAAAGCAAGGTATTTACCTTTCCCATAATGACGTAAAATGGCCTCGGCCATGATCGACCTCGCCGAGTTAGCCGTACACAAGAAAAGCACTTTTATAGGATTATTCATCGGTCTTTGTTTTTTGAAGTTCTTTTTCTTCTGAACCCTTACAAAAAAAGGGGATCAGGGATTGAAGGTCTTTGCCACAACAATCCTCGAGTAAATAGCCGATGAGCTCGGCAATTTTTGCAAAATCGGCCCTATAGAGGATTTGTCTCCCTTGTTGCGTTGCTTCTATAAGGGTTGAACTCTTCAGGTGGTGAAGGTGAAAAGAAAGGGTCGTTAGGGGAATTCCTAATTTTTCGGCGATCTCTCCGGGACAACACCCCGACGGGCCCTTTTTTATGAGAAGCTTAAAAATTTCGATTCGTGTCTTTTGGGCAAGAGCACTCAAAATCGACAAGGCGGTAGAAGTGTCCATGGTTTGATTCTTTCATTATATTAGAACTATTGGAATATACAACGAAATATTTTTCACAAAAGCAAACCATTCGACATTTTTAAAAAAATAAAAAATATATTCCATATTTTTAGTAATATAGTATAATATTGGATATGACTGCAAAACATCCAGCTAAGAAGGATATCGATCAGGAAAAGCCAATGGGGTTTTTCGAAAAATACCTCACCCTATGGGTCGCTTTATGCATCGGGGTTGGAATTTTTATCGGAAAAATGTTCCCTGCGCTTTTTAAATTTCTAGGAAGCCTAGAACTTATGCACGTAAACCTGGTAGTTGGGATTTTTGTTTGGCTCATGATCATACCGATGCTGATGAAGATCGACTTTGGTGCCCTTCACCAGGTGACCAGGCACATAAAGGGGATGATGGTTACGCTTATCGTCAATTGGGCGATTAAACCCTTTTCAATGGCTTTTTTGGGATGGCTTTTTCTAAAAAAGATTTTTTACTCTTACCTTCCGGCCGATCAAATCGACTCTTATATTGCCGGGCTCATTTTGCTTGCAGCAGCCCCCTGTACAGCCATGGTCTTTGTATGGAGCCATCTCTGTCTTGGAGATCCCTATTTTACACTCTGTCAAGTCGCCCTTAACGACACCATCATGATTTTTGCCTTTGCCCCTATTGTAGGAATTTTGCTCGGTATCTCCTCTCTTCATGTCCCTTGGGGCACTCTTCTCCTTTCTGTCGCTTTTTACATCGTTCTCCCCCTGCTGATAGGTCAAGGGTTGAGAACAAAAATACTAAAAGAGGGGGGCAGTGAAAAACTTCATCAGGTATTGAACTTCCTTCATCTGCCTACACTTGTCGCTCTTCTGGCGACCCTCGTTTTGCTCTTTGGATTTCAGGGAAAGATTATTGTCCAGAACCCTTTTGTAATTTTACTTATCGCCCTGCCCATCATCCTGCAGGTTTATTTTAATTCAGCTTTTGCCTATTTTTTGAATCGTATCTTTAAAGTTGAGCATTGTGCAGCAGGTCCTTCTGCCTTGATTGGAGCGAGCAACTTTTTTGAACTTGCCGTGGCCACCGCCATTAGTCTCTTTGGCCTGGAATCAGGAGCGGCACTGGCGACCGTCGTCGGCGTTTTGATTGAAGTCCCCGTGATGCTTTCGGTTGTGGAGATCGTTAAAAGGACAAAAAACTGGTATGAGCGATAGCTTTTTCTTTCAAAGAACGAATTGCTGATCTCCTCCTGCGGTCATCCCGATAGGATAAAAAGTTTTTGACTTTTCCGCACCATAAATATATCTCTTTTAGCTTTGTTTCGAGCTGTTCCCTGGCAAAGGAAAGGCCAATCGTTAGGCAATAAGGCCCATTTATTTCTAAAATGAAAAAATACAAATGATTACAATAAAATTTGACTATGCATTATTAAATTATTTATTAAAAACATAAAAAGTTGTATTATGACCGAAATTATTAAGGAATGGGAAAATTTTGCTCTTAAGAATAATTTTCAACCAAGGGTAAGAAACGAAATCCAGAAAAGTTGGGAAAGATGTAAACAAAAGGGGGTAGATATTTCCAACCATTCCCCTCTCCTTCCCGCTGGAGAAAAATATCCTTGTTTAGATTTAGACCCGTTTGCTTTCCTTAAACCTCTTTTTCCCTTGCTTCGCATGCAAGCCATCGATTTTGACTGTTTAATAACCCTTGTTAATTCTGATGGGATAGTCACATTTGTAGACGGGCCCGAAAGATTATTAGAAAAAGCCAATTTATACAAGCTTGTCATAGGATCTAACTGGAGTGAAAAATATTGTGGGTGTTCAGCCATAGGCATTGCTATAGAAGAAAAAAAACCGATCTCAGTGATTGGCCCCGAACATTACTGCGCTTCCCTTCATAACATATGGTGCACTTCCGCAGTTATCCACAAACCTGAATCTAATGAGTTATTCATGGCTCTGACCATGATCGGAGACATTGCCCAAAATCCGATTCCCATTAGCGTTGCCGTAACCAATACTACGCTGATTGAAACCAAATTGGCAAAAATCCTTTATACCGATAGGGTCCTTCTCTACAATAAATTTTTAGAAAAAAAAGGAATTTCTACCTCTCCCGCCTTTCTCCTCATCGATTCCTTAGGCACAATTTTGCATTGTCCAGAAGAAATTTTCGACGAATTTCAAATCACACGATACGATCCGATACTGATTAAGAATAAACCAAAACCCCATTTTGCGCAGGGTCAGTTCTTCGAATCGGATGTTATTTTGGGAAAAATTGCCGTTCCAGCCGTGATCGAACCTGTTCAATACCAGAACAGGACAGTCGGATATATCATAGAACTTAAAAATATTTTTTCATCTGAAAATTATAAATCATCTCCCTCTTCCTCTCTCTCCCCTAAAACTTTAAGAGGTCAAACCAATACGCTAGCCCCCTATTCTTCAGATTCAATAGTTGGCAAGTCTCCTGCCTTTGTTGCGGCAATTGAAGAAGCCAAAATAGCTGCTCAAAATGATCTTCCCGTCCTCCTTTTAGGAGAAACGGGAACGGGAAAAGAAGTATTTGCCAAATACATACACCTGAACAGTAAAAGATCAAAAGAGACTTTTCTAGCTCTTAATTGTGCTGCCATACCCAAGGATCTTGTCGTCAGTGAGCTTTTCGGATTTGAAGGTGGGACCTTTACGGGATCCGCTAAAGAGGGAAAAAAAGGCAAATTTCTTCTTGCCCATAAAGGTACACTATTTTTAGATGAAATTGGTGAGCTCCCCTTTGATATTCAAGGATCTCTTCTTAGAGTCCTCGAGGAATTCGAAATTTTTCCTATTGGTGCTAAAAGTCCTGTTCCCGTTGACGTGCGAATTATTGCCGCAACCAACCAGGATCTTAGTACATATTGTTCTAAGGGATTATTTAGAAAAGATCTTTTCTATCGTTTAAATATTTTTCCTATTCAACTCCCTCCATTAAGAGAAAGAGACAATGATATAGAATTACTATTTGTTCACTTCGTAAACGAGATATCATCACAATTGAAATTTACTTATCCTATTCCCTTTAACGATGTTATACCGTTTTTATATCAATATCATTGGCCTGGAAACGTTAGAAAATTAAGGAATGTTGCTTATAGATTTGTAGTGAAATTGTTGCATAAGAACAGTATTAAAACAAATAACTTATCAGAATTAATAAAAAGCATAATAGATATCAATAAAGAATGTAAACAATCTAATAATAATATCATTATCGGAAACATTGAGAGTTTGAATACAAATAATAATGATAATGAAATAGGATTAAATTACAAGATAGAAATTTTTAATAGAGCATTAGAAAAATCTAAAGGGAATATTAGTAAAGCAGCCAAACTTTTAGGAATACATAGGACAACATTATATAGATACTTAAAGAAAAATTATAAGTATTAATTAAAATAACTTAGATCTAAAATTAGTTAGCTAGCTAATACATATTAGCTAGCTAACTTTTTATATCTTATTGTATTAAAACATGAATCCTAGGTTTGCCGTTAAGAGTGGCTCATATACTTGATTTAAATTAAATGACCTTATACCAGCTTGAGTATTATGATATCCATTCAGATTTTGATCGAATAGCCAGAATAACGAAGCTCCGGTAAACCAGTGTTTATCAATAAGATAATTAAATCCGACAACTGGAGAATACCAACTACCCCAGACACTACCTAAATTTATATTACTGCTTTCAAGACTTAAAAGAACTCCTCCACCGGCTACACCAACATAGGGAACAAATTTTCCTGTGACGTATCCAACAATAGCAGCAAGACCTAAAAATCCTCCAATAGCGGAATTATTATCCATTTTCTGTAAGCCTTGGACATAAGACAAGCTTTGATTTCCGAGAAAAGCGCCTACAAAGGCAACTCCAAAAGTCAAATGTTTCCATCTATCAGGATCATACCATAAAATACCTACTTGTACAGCAGGTACATATGAATAATTTTTAGCTACATCAGTTGTCATTCCATTTAAAGTAGAAGTTCCTGAATAAGGAAAGGCTGGACCAAATCCTCCTAATACAAATAGATGATAAGGTTTTGGTTTATTGATTTCATTATGTTCGATAAGCTTTTTTTTCTGTTCATCATAGGATTTTGAATAATCATCATCCTTATTAATAATAATATCGTTATCTGTATTTGCAAATAAGCTTATGCATGACGAAGTAATTAGCATTGCTATACTTATAGTGATTTTTTTAATATATTTATGATAGAACATTTTCATTATACCTCCTCTTTTTCATATTTTATGTTTTTTTCTAACTCAGACACTTTGATTTTTATAGACTGAATAGAGCTTGGATTGACTGATATGCTATCTATTCCTTCAATAATTAAAAATTTAAGAAATTCTTCATACAGACTAGGAGCCTCTCCACATATTCCTACTTTTTTATTTTTTTTCTTAGCTACATTAATAACATTGGATATAGATTTTTTAACAGCATCATTTCTTTCATCATATATATAGGAGATAATTTCTGAATCTCTATCAACACCTAATATTAATTGTGTTAAATCATTAGTCCCGATAGAATAACCATCATATATATTTAAAAATTCTTCTGCTAATATAATATTGCTTGGTATTTCACACATCATGTAGATTTCTGTACCGTTTTTTCCTTGATTTATTCCATTTTTATTTAATTCTTCAATAACGCATATACCCTCCATAATAGTTCTGACAAAAGGAACCATAATTTTTATATTTTTTAACCCTATTTCATCACGAGCTTTTTTTATTGCACAACACTCTAATTTAAATGCTTGATTATATCTGTTATTATAATATCGGGAAGCACCCCTAAAACCTATCATCGGATTCCTTTCTTGTGGTTCAAATTCAGCTCCTCCGATTAAATTAATATACTCATTACTCTTAAAGTCACTGAGTCTTAGTATAACATCTTTTGGATAGAATGCTGCAGCAATTAAAGCAATACCTTCCGCTAGCTTATCTATATAATATTCTTCTTTATTAGTATAATTCTCAGTTATTTTATCTATGATATTTTTAGTATCATTTGAAGATAATTTATTATAATGAATTAATGCTAAAGGGTGTATTTTAACATAGTTTGATAATATAAATTCTTGCCTAGCTAGACCTACTCCATCATTTGGTAATGAAGATAACTGAATTGCTTTTTGTGGATTACCAATATTCATCATGACGCGTGTTTGCGTTATTATTTTTTTATTTATTTTTATTATATCTTTTTTATAGTTAATTATACCATCATAAACTTGTCCTTTTTCGCCTTCAATACATACAACGGTAACTTTTTGATCATCTTTTAATATTTTTGTAGCATTATATGTCCCTATAACTGCTGGTATATCTAATTCCCTACAAATAATTGCTGCATGACATGTTTTTGCCCCTTTATCAGTAATAATAGCTGATGCTTTACTCATTATGGATTCCCAATCAGGATCAGTATTTTCTGTAACAAGAATATCTCCTATATTAAATCGATGCGCTTCATTAATAGATTTTATATTTTTTATAGTTCCATTGATAATCTTTTCACCGATACGTGTACCTTCAATTATTACTTTCCCCTTCTCTTCAATTTTATATATTGTTATAATATTATTTTCGTTATTAATTTTTGTTGTAATAGGTCTTGCTTGTAAAACATAGATATTGTTATCATTACCGTCTTTTGCCCATTCAATATCCATCGGGGTATATTTTCCATATTTTTTACTATAATGTTTTTCTATTATTATACCCCATTTTGATAATGTTATTACTTCTTCTTTACTAAGAACATATTTATTACGATCAATGATAGGAACATCTATATCTATTAGATTTATTTCATTGTTATTTGTATTAGAGTATATTAGTTTTTTTTCTTTCCTACCCAAAACTTTTTTAATTACCGGATTATATCTGCTATGAATTAATTCTTTAAATATATAGTATTCATCTGGATTGACATTGCCACGTACAATATTTTCGCCAAGACCATATGAGGCATTAATGACAATAATATTTTTAAAACCAGATTCAGGTTCAATGGTAAACATTATTCCAGAATAAGCTAAATCTGATCTTACCATTTTTTGTATTCCAACTGACATTGATATTTTTAATGTATCATATCCCATTTCCTTTCTATATAGTAATACTCGATCAGAATATATCGAAGCATAACATAGTTTGATAGAATGGAGTAATCTTTCTTCACCTTTAATATTTAAAAATGTATCTTGTTGCCCAGCAAAACTTGCATTTGGTAGATCTTCAGCTGTAGCACTCGATCTAACAGCTACATCTACTTCATTAGTATTATATTCTTGCGATAGAATATGATAAGCTTCTATTATGCTACTTTTTATTTCTCTAGGGAATTTTCCATTTATGATACATTTTTTAATATTTTTACTTGCATTTTTTATATCATTTATGTTGTTATAATCCAATTTATTTATATATTCATTTATTATACTTCTTAATCCATTATATTTTATGTATTGATCGTATGCCCATCCTATAATAGCAAAACCTTTTGGAACGACTATTCCATTAAAGGATAGCTCTCTGGTCATTTCTCCTAATGAAGCATTTTTACCTCCCACATGACATATATCTTGTAATGATATATCATGATACCACCTAATATAATTATTTATAGATATACTAGAAGTTAATTTCATGTTATTTATATTATGAGCATAGTTTTATCTATACATTTTAATAAAAAGATATCCTATAAATGAACATATAACTAATATTATAGATAATACCTCTAATATTCTATAACAGAGTTCTTCAATATTGTATCCATCTTTTATATTAAATAAGAATTTGAATTGAATTATTCTACTATTTAAAAAAATACCATATTTGTTAAGTAATTTTTCTGTTTCATCATTTATCACAATCTCTACATTGGTAATATATTTTCCTTGATTTAAATATAACTTTTTGCATATAACTCCATTTATAGGTTTATCACTAAATGTATATATATTTTGATATGGTCTATTTTTATAGGCTATGGATATATTTATTGTTTTATTTTCTAATATATTAGCTACTCCAATTATATCATACACTAATGTTTGCATCCCTACATTTGGGCTAATGTTACACATGTTTTTAATAAAACATATGCTATTGCTTGATATTATGTTTGCGGGATATATTTCAAAATGTGCTGCAAAATATTCATTTGTGATAAATCTGCAATCATCATTTATATCTTTAGCATATAATATATTATAGCTATATATTATTGGTATAAATATGAATAATATATTAACATATGTTTTTTTTGCATATTGATATAACCTATCTATATACATTACTCAAAAACAGGTACTACGAATTGATCTGCTATCGCTATAATATTTCTTCTTCCTTCTGTATCACTAAAGAAGAGTAGTCCTCCAAATCGTGAAGCTGTTTCTTTGTATATGGTTGATAATCTTTCAACTTCCCACGCAGAACCTTGAGCTTTGACATGAAGTGTTTTTGTTTCACCAGCTAGAATAGGTTCAGACGGTGTAATTTGTAATTCTCCTCCGTTTACTTCCGGAGAATCAGAAGCCCACTGGTTGTTAGGTGCACTTGGATTTAGAAAGGCAACATTAGCCGTTTGAAATCTTTTTAAATAGACTTTATCAGTACCTTTATTTGTAACTTGTAAATCAAAATCCAGGCTACGCTGTTGAACGTTATATGTTGCTTTGGTCACCTTAGCTTCTACAAAAGCAGGTTCAGGAGCCAAAGGATCTATTCTAACGAATGTTTTCTGCAAAGGAACAACAATCGGAAATTGTTTTGATGTAATAAATGCACCGCCAAAGACAAGAATCACCACTATAGCAAGGAACAAAAGACCAAATTGTGTATCTTTTTTTGTAATAAGTTCCTCTTCTTTTTCTAAATATGCTAGGCCTAGTCTTGGGGCTGTAGGTTTAAGTATCAGCCAATAATATAACCATCCTATTCCTAAAAACACCCATAACATTGACCAACCAAACGCTCTACTCAAGCCATAATTTTCTAAGTTTACCGTCTGTCCTGTCAATGTTTTGATTATATATGTAAAAGGTGAATTGGAAGGATCTATAGCAACCTTGATTGAAGGTCCTACAATTGGGCCTATATCCTTTATGTTCATGGTTACACCAACGGGCCAATTTCCTGGTTGCCTAGCTGTAAGAACTTCCTTAAATTCATAGTTATCTCCTAATTTTATAATCATACTTGAAAATAGGGGTTGGCCGTTTACCACTGTTTCTTTACGTACAAGTCTTGGGCCTGGCTCAAAAAAGTTAATGTATCCAATACCTGAAAATCCTAGTTCATGTGGCCAAATAGGTAGAATCATTACCTTTCCAGTAACGACCAAATCTTCCCCAACTTTTAAATGATTTGTAGAAAATCTTACATCATAGAATTGAGCTGTCCTCATCCTCAGAATAGCTTCTTGTGCTCTTTCACCAATTCCAGATGAATATACCGGTGGAGCATTGATCAGCATCAATACCCCATAAATAATACTGATAAACGTTAAAAATAATCCTTTAATGTTGTTATTTTTCATAATTTATCCCTCTTTTTATTTGTATACGTAGTTACAATATTATATTTTCTTTACCCAACGATTTCTTGTAAATTGATCTCCTATCCACCAGAAAATTGCATATATGGCTATACCAACTACACCGCTAAAAAATATAGCCGGTCCTAAAGCTCCTCCTTCAAATGTACGTAATGTTCCGCTTTCTATCATTCTTAAATATTCTGGTATGGCAGACCGAACATAAGAAAATCCTATATAATCTGCTATACTCAAAGTTTGACCTAAAGCTTCAATTGGTTGATGAAATGGGGCAATCATTACCCAATTCGCCGGATAAAATGTCAAAGCAAAAGCATATGCGCCAAACAAATAAGTTAACAAAAGCTTCTTTGATAATAAAAGCACGCAATCAGCAGCTATTGCACAAGGTATTACGGTTTCTGGAAAGAGTTCATTCATTGGATAACTAAACCAACCCCACCAGTTAATATACCTTTCGAACCACTGCCATAGATTAATACCAACAGCACATAGTGTCATACCCATTGGTAGTCTAGCTTTAATCCAACAGGCTGACTGAACGCTGACCAACATTAACATGTAAGAAATAACTCCCAATATGGGAAAATAACGCCGATCTTTCCAATCAATCCAAAAACTCCAATCTCCTTCCAATAACGATTGGGATGCAAAGGTTCCTACCGTAACGGTCATTCCGATAATAACCCAAGCAACAAATTGTATTCTTTTTCCAATTTCCAATCCTTCCTTCTGCAATTCAGGGGAAGTTTTAATAGTCTGAGTTTGCATTTAATTACTCCTCTTGAATTTATGGGGGGAAAGGGGCTTTAAAAAGAATACCCCTCTCCCCTTGTTTGCATTTTCCTTATTCTTTACATTCCGGGTAACGTGTGTACCGGATTTGTGGCTTCCTCAGGATTTTCCATTGCTTCCGCAGCAGACATGCATTTTTCTCCAAAATAGGTTGCCTTTAAAACAGCAGCTATCCTTGGAAACATGTCAAAACCGTTGCCTAAAAACCATACAGCAGCCCATGCAAAGGGAACAAACGTCCAATGCAGCGGGGCAGCAAACCATTCTTCAAGTATCCAAGCACTATGTCCCCACTCATTTTCTCCAATTAATGGGATAAACATAATTGGCCAGGCCACTTCCATAACTAAAGGAAGCAACCACTTTTTACCCATTACAGGTAGCCTCGTTCGAGTAAGCATTAAACCTGCAACTCCAAAATTAATAAAAATTGGCCAACTCAGATAAAAATTAAAAATATGACTTGGAGTAAACTCCGTATCTCTGACCATTGAAGAATGCCAAACCCCATCTTGCTCAACAAAAAACACAGCCCATACCAAAGCCCACGCATATACTCCAAGAGTCAGAAGCCAATTTGAATACCATCTTTTTAGCTCCTCTCCTGGAGTTACTTGATCAAGATGTCTATCCCTATATACATACCATATCCATCCCCACGTTACAGCCCATATAACCACATTCATTATGGTTATACCCCAAAAAAGAGTCATCCAGTATTGCTGGAATTCTTGTGAGGTATAATCAATTCCTTTTGTTATAGCAAAAGCTCTTTGATAAAGCATACAAGCCCCATAAAAGAGCGATAATAAGATGCAATAGAGATAAAACCTCCAGTTATTGAAATATTCTTTTTTGGGAACAACTTCAATACTGGTCGTTACCTCCATTGCTCCTGCAGTTGCTATGCGTTCATTTGCCATTAAGCACCTCCTATTTTATTTTTTCTCTATGTGTTTGTTGCACACGATTTCTTTTGAGCATATTTTATGCCAATCAAAAAAAAATATCATTTTATGTTGATAATTAGGGTAATACAAAAAATTGGCAACTTTGATTACTTTACTTTTCATTTAATTTTTTAATATTGTTGCATAATGCATCATTTCTTATAGATATCTGCATCATCCGCTACATTTTATATATAAATCTCTAGTTATTTTTCTTTTATTATTTCTGGCATATTTCTTGCTCAACAACTTAGAAAAACAAAAGGAGTCATGATGGTACATCGTTTTCTACACACCAGGTATCGAGTATCCAACCTAGAAAAAGCCGTATCCTATTTTGTAAATGTTCTTGGATTGCAAGAAGTAGGGAGAATTACTTCTCCAAGGGGATCAAAATTGGTTTTTTTAAAGGCTCCGGAAAGCCAAGAACTTCTCGAACTTTGTGAATACCCGGGAAGTGGTAATGTGGTTGTTCCGCCTGACCTTACGCACTTGGCTTTTTCGGTACCTGATCTTAAAGAAGCGCGTATCCGATGTGATAAAATGGGATGGCCATTTACGGATGAAATTCAGCAAGCAGAGAATGGACAATACTTTACTTTCATTGATGCTCCTGATGGCTATGAAATTGAGCTCATAGAAGAAAAAAAGGATAATCCTTCTTAAAAAACAGAAGTTGCAGCTAATCTGCTTTCAATTATGAATATTTCACGCAGAAAATTCTTCTTTCTCTTTGCAGGAGCAATCTTTTTTTTAGAAAAGAAATTATCTTTTGGCGCATGTTGCAGTGCTGACAAAACTTTTTTGGCCGCTTCTGCGCTAACCGAAGTCGGTTCCTCAAATAATCAAAAGGCTGATTTCCTCAATCCTATTCAACAAAAAAATCTTGAAATGTTTATTCGTGTCGTTGTCCCCCATCAAGGAGAAGCCTTTGATCGAGCAAAAAAAATAACATTTGATCGAATCGTTCAATCCTTTTCACAGGGTCCTCCTCCATTTGAACAAAACAAGTTGAAATCCTATCTTGATCATCTTCAAAACTCAGCCCAGGACCTATTTAAAAGAGATTTTTACCAACTTTCTCTTTCAGAAAGCACCCTTTTAGTCAAGAAAACCGAACAGCAGCAAGTTTTCCAAGATCTTCTTAACCAAGTTCTTGCCTATTTTTATAATGACCGAGGCGTCTGGACCGCCCTTGGTTATCCTGGGCCATCAATGAACGAAAACGGCAAATACCTTGGGGGTTACGTTAACAAGGGGTTTGATGAACTTGGTTGGTAAATCAAAAAAGAAACGAAAAGCGATCTCTTTATGGCTACTATTTCAAATGATACTTTTGATGTATGTGTGATAGGAACGGGAGCGGGCGGAGGAAATTTAATCCGAGAACTGTGTCTTCAAGGGGTAAAGGTTGTCGCACTTGAAGCAGGCCCTCGACTCGATCCTGAAAAAGATTTTGAAAATGATGAATGGGCAATGTTCTTGAAAACAGCTTGGTTGGATCCTCGTGAAACCCGCGGAAAAGACATAACCGGTCTTCCCGCTTGGACGTGTAAAACGGTAGGAGGAACAACTCTACATTGGGCCGGAGCTTCATTGCGCATTCAACCCTGGGAATTTCAAGTCAAATCCATCTATGGAAAGCTTCCAAAAGCGAATCTTGCTGATTGGCCTATTAGCTATGAGGAACTTCTTCCCTATTATGAAAAAGCGGAAAAGCTTCTTGGTGTCTCAGGCCGTGTTATGCCATTGCAACCGGGGAATACCAATTTTTTAGTGATGAAAAAAGGGGCTGATAAACTTGGCATTAAGGCTAAAGCGGGTTTTATGGCCATTAATAGTATTCCCTATGATGGGAGACCCCCTTGTGATCAATGTGGTTTTTGCTTTCAAGGATGTACCATTAAAGCCAAATGGAATGTCTTATATGAAGCCATCCCCAAAGCAGAGCAAACAGGAAACTTGGATTTAAGACCCCAATGTCAAGCTCTTCGGATAGAAACAAATACGCAGAAAAAAGCCCACCGTGTTGTCTATGCTGATGCCACAGGTAATCTTCATTCCGTAAAGGCAAAAGTTATTTGTGTAGCTTGTAACAGTATTGAAACGGCAAGACTTTTGTTAAACTCCGAATCTTCACAATTTCCCCACGGTTTAGCTAATGGCAGTGGAATGGTAGGCAAAAATTACATGCGCCATCTCACCGCCTCCTCTTATGCTATTTTTCCTAATCCTGTTCATGCCTACAAAGGGATAACAATGATGGGGCTTATTGAAGATTTTGCCAATAATGAGCCCAAAAGAGGTTTTGTAGGAGGATTTCATCTTGAAACCATTATGCTTGGGCCAGCCTTTTTATCCGTTTTTATTAGACCAGGTCCAAAGACTTCCTCCCCTGATGCTCTTGCATTATGGGGAGATCCTCTTAAGAACCTTATGGAGAATTACACCCATGTTGCGGGCATGTGGATCGTGGGTGAAGATATCCCCCAAGAAACGAATGGGGTTAGTCTTCATAAAGAAAAAAAAGATCGCTTTGGGATGCCTATACCCGTCGTTACCTTTAACGATCATCCCAATGACATAAAAATGAGAGAGTTTGCATGGCAAAAAGCCAAAGAAATTTATGAGGCTGCCGGAGCCATAAAAGTATTCAATACACCTCCCTATCCAGCCACCCACAACTTAGGAACATGTCGGATGGGAACCAATCCCGATACTTCGGTCACCAACGGTTATGGGCAATGCCACGAGGTAAAAAATCTCTTTATTTCAGATGGAAGCTTATTTCCTACCGGAGCCTGCGAAAACCCGACTCTTACCATTTCCGCTTTGGCCATTCGTCAAGCTGAATACATTATTAAGGAGATGAAAGCCAACAGACTTTAGTCCTTATTGGGTTCTTTTTATCATTATGAATCGTCTTGTTCATCGAGATAGAGCTCTAAAGAGCTTGACGGAATATTTTCCTAAAGACTGTCTTTTGTTGCAAAAAGAAGATCTGATTCCTTATAGCTTTGATGCTACGGCCATTTTTCAGCGCTTGCCTTTAGCCGTCGTTTTCCCTCGCCATGTTGAAGACATTCTTTGGCTCCTTCAATGGTCTAAATCAAACCACGTTTCTATCATTCCCCGCGGATCAGGAACGAGTTTATGCGGTGGAGCGGTTCCTGCAGAAAACTCGATAGTGCTTTCCATGGCTAAATGGACAAAAATCCTTGAAATTGATCCGGCTAACCTTACCCTTTTGGTAGAACCGGGCGTTACGACCCAGGCTATCCAACAGGAAGCGGAAAAATACTCGCTTTTCTACCCTCCAGATCCAGGCTCTTACAAAATTTCCACCATAGGCGGCAATATCGGGCATAATTCTGGAGGCATTAGAGGATTAAAATACGGTGTCACTCGAAACTACGTGATGGGTATGGAGGTAGTCATCCCTAGGGGTCAAGTTTTATGGCTAGGGAATAAGTGCATGAAAGACTCTGCGGGATACTCTTTGAAAGATCTTTTTATCGGTTCTGAAGGAACCCTAGGTATTGTGACAAAAATATTGCTTCGACTCCTCCCAAAGCCCAAGGCCAGGCGGCTTATCGTTGCTTCCTTTCGTTCCCTAGAGAAAGCATCCGAAGCTTCCTCAGCGATTATCGCTTCAGCATTGATCCCAAGCGCAATGGAATTCCTCGATCAAAAAACCATCCATTGTATTGAAGAATACTCTGCTGCAGGCTTCCCCAAGGAAAGCGAAGCGGTTTTGCTTATTGAATCCGACGGACACCCCGAAGCAGTACAGGAAGAAATTATACAAATCTCCAACGTCATCAAAAAGCATGAGCCCTTAGAGATTAAGATCGCCGAAGATTCAACTCAGCAAGAAAAACTCTGGAGTGCAAGAAAAGTTGCCTTTTCTGCTCTTGCAAGAAAAGCCCCCACCGTCCTTTTAGAAGACATCACTGTTCCAAGAAATGTTTTAGCTCAAATGATTCGCCAAATTCAAAAAATTTCTCGAGAAAATGGAGTCGAAATAGCGGTTTATGCACACATGGGAGATGGGAATCTTCATCCGGTATTCTTAGCCAATGAAAAAGACAGCCAGTTAATGACAAAAATTAACAAGGCCATGAAAGAGGTTTTCCTTTATGCTATTGAACTCAATGGGACGATTACGGGTGAACATGGAGTAGGGTTAGCAAAGAAAGAGTTTCTTCCTTTCCAATATTCAAAAGAGAGCCTTGAACTCCTTAAAGAAATAAAAAACGTTCTCGATCCTGACCGTCTCTTAAATCCTGGAAAAATCTTCGATTAACTTTGAATGAACAACATCAGTTCCAACTCTTCTCTTTCAACCTTGGATCGGTCTATTCTGCAAAAATGCATCCACTGTGGAATGTGCCTGCCTAGCTGTCCCACCTACCAAGAAACAAAAATTGAACGCAACAGTCCACGGGGCAGAATTTCTTTAATGAAAGCTATCGCGGAAAACGCCATGGAACTCACACCCGAATTCGCCCATGAGCTTTATTTTTGTCTTGGTTGCCTTGCCTGCCAGTCAGCCTGTCCCGTGGGCGTGGATTATAAAACCCTTTTTGAAGCCTCAAGACAGGATATAGAAAAGTCTAAAGTATTGAATAACTTCTTTAGGCTGACGGCGAGAACTTTACTGATTAAATTTTTGTTCCTTTCTCCGACTAGGCTCAGAACCTTTGGTAAGCTGCTTCGGCTGTTCCAGAAAACGGGATTGGACAAATGGATAAACGGTTTTCCCTTCCTGCCCCAAAAACTCAGAGAAATGGCGCTTGAACTTCCTCCCATTGCTCCCCGCTTTTCTTTTGAACTTATTTCTTCCCATGAAATCCCCTCCGGCAATAAAAGCCTATATAAAGTCGGTTTGTTGACGGGTTGTGTGCAAGATTTAGTCTTTCCAAACATTAACAGGGACACTGCTGATGTCCTTCTCCATAATGGCTGCGAAGTCTTCTGTCCACCCAGGCAGGGATGTTGCGGTTCTCTTCATGCCCATAATGGAGAAATTGAAACGGCCCAACAGTTAGCCAAGGCATTGATCTCCGCCTTTCCCGTGGAACGACTCGACGGGATCATCACCAACTCCGCGGGTTGCGGCTCTCATCTCAAGCACTTTGCAGAGCTTTTCCCTAAAGGTTCGGAGTGGAGAAAAAAGGCGGAAAAGTGGGACCAAAAAGTCTACGACATTCATGAATGGTTGGTAAAGATTGGTTACAGCATTCCAAAGCCGACCTCTTTAACTATCCACTCCATCCGGGTCACCTACCATGATGCCTGCCATCTTTGTCATGGCCAAAAGATTAAAAATGAGCCTAGAAAAATACTCAAGTCTTTACCTAACGTGGAGTTTGTTGAACTCAAAGATGCAGACAACTGTTGCGGGAGTGCGGGGATATATAATATTCTACAGCCAGCAATGGCTAAAAAGCTCCTTTTAAAAAAAATAGAACGAATCAAGGAAACAACAGCTTCGGTCGTATGTACGGCAAATCCAGGTTGCCTTCTTTTCATACAAAAAGGATTAAGAGAACAAGCATTAAATCAACAACCCGTTCATCCCATATCCCTCTTGGCCCATTACTACCGGTTGACTAATCAAGATTCTCTTGAAGTTCCCCAATCTAAAGTTTAAAATGAATACCAAGAAGCTTTTCAACAACTTCAAGCTCCAGGTTGCCTACCTTTCTAGTCTTGGACCGAGATCAGCTGGCATTGATTTTTTTAAAGGATATCGGGGAACATGGAATCCCCTCTCAAATTGTTCATGGCTTCGATAATGGATTGTCCCTTCCCTAAGGCTTGTTAACCGGTTGAAAGGCTATTTCTACTCTTGGGGAAGCCCACAGAAAACGTATTTTTAAGCCAGGTTAATCTTAAGGGAAAATCCTAAATCTATTTCCCGATATTTGCCCTATTTTTCCGCATTTTTTTCTTTAAAAATCACTCAAAAATCATATCCTGACATGTACGTTATTATATGTGCTAACATTATTGACTCTCTTTAGAAGGATAGACCGCCTATAAAAGGAATAGGAAAATGAAAAAAACAACAAATAGTCTGCTTGCCCTGTTAATTTTTCCCTCTTTTATTGCCGCCGCCGCTTCAGTTACGGATTACAACCCCAGTCCCCCTTTTGAACTAAGCCAACTAAAACCGGTAGAACTTAAAGACGAAATCAACAAAAAGACCATACAAGCTTATCAGCCAAAAAATCCCTACAACATTTTCATCAACTATGAGCTTGGAATGCATTGCGTAGGTTTTGACATTTCCTATTGCTGTGTCATTCCCCCTTATAACTCTATCCAGGCTCAAGCGGTAGAATCGGGGATGGATGGGAAAAAACCCAAGCTTCTTACTCCAGAAGATAAAATCAAGCTCTACTACTATTTGAAAGACAACAGCTATTCGGAAGGGAACAAGATGAGGTATTGGTCTGTCCTTAAAGATGTCAACGGGAATGGGAGCATGTCCGATCCCGGTGATAACATGGCCAATTACGTATGGAAGCACCTTTTCATTTACAAGGACCTGGAGGGAACCCTTCCCAAGGACTGGTCGATAAAGAAAAGAATCTTTATCGGCAAAGATATCATGGTTCCCGTTGATGCCGGGCCTTCTGGTAAACCTTTAGCCGGCGGCTACCTTGATTACGCGGGGGACAATGGAGGAAACATCGTCTTTACCGATTCGATGATCCCGGAGGTCAAAAATATCGCCATTAAATTAACCGCGTCCAATATTTGGGATGCCTTGGGACTTCCTTTAACCGCTTTTTATGACTCGACGAGGAAAGGGACGATAAGGACAATTACCGATAGAGACTTTCAACCTTACCAATATTCCACCGTCCAACTCCACGACGCTTCGGGAAATCCAATCCTTGTCGAAGGGAAAAAAGTTGAATTTTTTGGTACCAACCCGGTAGATATTCCCAATTGTGTCATGTGCCATTCCGGCGAGGGTAAGGCAGCCAAGCTCTCAAGGGCCTCTGGCTTAACCCTCTTCGAAAAAGAATACGCGTATTGGAAAAAAAATTATCCCGATGAATCCGATTACATGGCCAGGCTTTCCTCTTCCTCGATCAATCTTCTTGAACTTCACGATAAGATGTTCAAAACGACTTTTCTCAAAGACTATAATCCGGATGCTTCCTCAAACAGGCTTGGCATAGTGGGATCCGTAAATTGTGCAGACTGTCATGGAGATAATGTTTCAGGGAACCTCCAAGAACCAAGGCCGGGAACAACAGGCTATAAAGCCATAAAAGGGAGGCCGCTAACCGAGGCCATACACGCCATTCATGCCAATTTCCTTTCCGACATGAATGATAAGGCGGGTAGGACGGTAAGTTGTCAAGCTTGCCATCCCACCCACTGGCAAAATCCATCCATGAATAATTTCGAAACCAACCCTTATCAAATTATAGATTCAAGCGGTAACAACAAGTATGCCAACTCCGACCAAAGAAAAGCCGGAGGGGGATGCTACCTCCGGAGAGATGCGCACACCAATCCGGCAGTCAAACCTCCCTTCTTTTTGAACGACCTAGGAAAGTGGTATTTATACAACGTGAGTATGAAGGATGAAAATGACCAACCCATTACGGAAATAAGGGGACTTACCTGCACAAATTGCCATAACCAGCTTTCCAACGAACTTTACAACTACGATGACTTGGACAACGTCGTTACCCAAGATGGAAAGACCTTGAGGAACAAACCCGTAGAAGAAATCGTCAAGACCCTTGCCGGCAACGATCTCCAAAGGTTCCAGGACATGGCCGATCCAAGAATCAAAAACGGGAACAATCCTCTCTATGAATTTTACAACAACCATAAGGGAGCAGTCCTCGTTAAAGCTACAAAAGCGGCCAATGGCAAACTCAAACTCCTTGCATGGAATGCCAAGGAAGGTAATCCTGTTCCTTACGATAGTGCTTCCGGAGGGAGCGATTGGTGGCTTGCCGCGGCTGAACCTAAATGTGCCAGCTGTCATGCCGCTCCCTTTGTTGAGAGTGAGGGAGGAAAGTATTTTCCCGTCGATCAACCCCGCAAATATGCCCTATACCGATTTTCAAAGGCTCATGGAAAGATCGCTTGCCAATCCTGCCACGAGTCGATTCATGGACTTTATCCCGTTAGAGCGGATGGCGAAGACAAATCCATAGACCTGACCACCTACCAGCAAGCCCTGCAATATTCCGCTGATGGCCGCTATGCAGGACCCGTTAGCTGTTCCGCTTGCCATACCGTTAATGGGAAAGGGGTACCTGTACAACTTTTAGGAACGGAATACGAAAACGATTACTGGGCTTCGGTCGTCCTCCTCCATTTCATGAGGGAAGGAGATGAAAAATTATCCATAAAAGACCTGGTTCAGAAATATCCCTATAGTAAGTCGAGGCAAATCGTTTCCGAAAGTTGGAAGTAAAGGAAGGCTATTATTCCCTTGCTGCCGCGCTAGGATTCGAACCTAGAACACTCAGATCCAGAGTCTGATGTGCTACCAATTGCACCACGCGGCATTATCTCTCCATTGTTTCAATACCCAGCTTTCCAAGAATTGCAAGATTTCCTTTTAATCTTTTTGTATTATGGCGGCTTAACCGGGCTTGCCCATTGCCGTTTAAACAGAAACAAAGCTGGCTTCCTCCTTCACCGAGGCTGGATGCAGCCGGCAGTTGCATCCCACAACTGGGCTCTTCTCTCTACAGGTTAACACCGAAGAACTAGGGGGCCCTATCCTTTAAATTGACCACGCAGGACTTGAAGGGCCAAATGGCTTCAATCTACCGCCGAACTTGACGCTCCCTCGTTTTCTTTGCTGCATCTAGGGCAATTGTACCGGGGTGGGCGCAATGGGCAACGAGAGGTCACTCATTCTTTAGCAGTTAAGCTTAAGAAAAAAATGACCGTCAATCCTATGTCTTATGCGCAATCGAAGAAACAAACTCATCCCAGGGGACGGCAGACATCGTTTCTGTGATTTCTTTCCCATAACCCCTAAGAATCATTGCCGCCTTTTCTACTTCTGCCATATCATTGGCTTCCACGATATCCACGATGTCATATTCTCCCAGCGTTGCATAGCTTTCTTTCCACTTAATGCCCGGACATTCTTCTTTAATTTTACTTGAAACAACTTGAGATAAGTTCTTGATTTCTGAAGGTTCTTTCATGCTTTCAGGGGTAAGCTTGCTTAAGATGATGAATGTGGCCATTGTCTTTCTCCTTTGTAATAAGGTTATTGTAATTTATTTTCTTACCTTTAACAATTCCCTCTCTTCTCATCACAGTCATTATCCTTCAAACCGAAGGCCGAATCATCCCCGCACGCAAAAGCCTAGACAGTTGCCGGGCAAGCCTGAGGGGCTGGGGCGTCCTATACTTTTCTGTATAAAAAAGGGCGATCTCTTTGGCCTTCTCGAAATCGATCCTGTAGCCGGGATGCACGACCAGCGGAGCCTTGTTGTCCTGGGTGCGCAGCCAAAAGCCGACCGCTTGATTCCCTATCCTCAGTTCGGATGTTTCTCCCCTCTTGTTCCCGGGTAAAGTCCCCTCGGCCAAAAGCGGTTTTCTTGTTATGCCAATGGAAGGAATGTCGAGCTTAAAACCAAGATGCAAGGCTAAACCCGCTCTATAAGGATGATCCCTTGCCGTAGCGTTAACAAAAAGCAGATCGGGCAGGCTGCCCAGGCCAAGCAGGGCTTCTTCAAGTAAAGGACCCTCCCGCAGGGCCAGGCATCCGGGAACGTAATCAAAAGGAGTCCTCCCTTCCACGCAAAAGCTTTGGGTTTTCCCATCAGGGAAAATCAGGACGGAAGCAGCCCATCCCCGGTCCCCCCTCTTTCCTGCTTCCCTTTTCCCCCTCTCATAACAGATAAATACCCCACCGCACCGGATCGAACCAAGAGAGCCTTCCCACGGAGGAAAAACAAGGGAAGCCATTCTCTTTTGTTCCAGGATTAACTGCTCTATGCTAGTGGGCCAGTCTATCACCGTTATTTTCTCTTTATGTTATAGCTTCAACTCTTTGTCCTCTCGATCAAGGACCATCACTTGCCCACGATGAGGACAACTCCCCTCTATCCCATCCGCTAAATTCTCTTTCTGAAAGCCCAAGCCATGCCCTTTAACGGCATCCCGTTAGACGGGCGGTTCGGTCCATTCAACAATCGTGCCTTCCAAGGTCTGTTCAAAACCAAGCCGTATTACTTTTTCTCCAGCCAAAGCCAAGGGCACTACCTGGAAGACCACTTTTTTAACCCCAATGCATCCTAGCTTTTGCACCCCCTCTTCAAGGAAAGAGATGAACAATCCAGAAAAAAAGTTCATGCATAGAGAGAAAAACACTTTGATTTTCTTTCCTTTTCCCTCTCCAGCTATCCTCCCTCCGAAGAGAATGATACTTGAGGATATGTTCCTCCTTTCTTTCAAAATCAATCCTATCTGTTATCACTGTCGAGATCCAAAAAGGTTCTACCCAAATTAAAAATACTCCTTACCCTGTTTAGAAAGTACATCCAAATTCGGGGTTAGGGACTTATTGTTTGCAAAAAAAAAGATGGCAAAAAAAAAGCAACCCCTTTTGGTCCTCCTTCCTCCAATCACTCTAGAACACACAAAAGAAAACGTATTTAACCACGGGGAAGGGGGCATAGCATCAAGGGAAACCATGGTAGGAATCTTGAACCCATACACAGAGGATCGGAGAAGGAGGAGCAAGGTTCTTGGTTGGCTAAAACCATGATCCCGGCCAAAGGAAAGGAAATTTCTCCACTCAAGGTGGCCTTTCCACAAGAAAAATTTTTATCCAAATCTCCTCGGAAATTTATTCCCCATGCAGGGAAGCTGCTGTACTTTTCGCTCAAGCAGATACTCTTTAGTCTTTTATCATTGCCTGCCAGAAAGGAGGATGAGCGGGGAGTGGAGTTACAAGGAAAAAAGAGAGGAGTTCCTCGAAGAGTTTCTTCTAATAGCTGATGATTTCGAGAAAAAAAACAATCGTTATTTTAGAACAGCAGAACGGGGGATGGAAGATTGCGCAAAAGAGAAGAAACTCACCCATTCTTTCTATTCACCGCTTGAGAATAATCTTGTGATAAGGGGATTTTGTAGTATTGCACCTCTATAAAAAAGGCGAGGGAATACCGGGACACGGGTCAAAACACGACCCCGCCAATTCAATGATCTCCGCCCGCTTAGGCGGCTTTTTTAAACCCTCAATCCCAAGCTAGATACCTATGCAAGCATGGGTGAAAATCTCCTGCATTGTTCTCTAAGCCTTAGGAACTGATCTAACCCAAGGTAATATCGACAAAGCAGGCGTCCTTGGACACTTTCTATAGAGGAGATCGTTTAGAGATTGCATCAAAGAGGGGTTTTGTGCTCCTCGGTTCGTAGGAGAATGCGGGCCCCCGGCCGGTAAGTAAGGTAAGCCCAAATCCACTGTAAGAGGACGCTTACCTTATTACGAAACCCGATCAAATAGAACAGGTGGATGAAAAGCCAAGCAAACCAGGCGATTGGACCGTTAAAGGCCACTCTTCTCATTCTCGCCACGGCGGCTGCACGTCCAATCGTTGCCAGCATACCCTTATCCTTGTAACGGAAGGGAGCTCGATTATCCAGCCGACCCTGACCGGAAACAATCTCCTGGATAATCAAGTTTGCCACATGACGGCCCATCTGCATCGCTGCCGGGGCCGTACCGGGCACACAAGCTACCGAAACCAGATCTCCAATGGCAAAAACGTTACGATAATCGGGCAGACTCAGGTCGGGGAGCACAAGCAGCCGACCCGACCGATCCTTGGGAACGGGAAGGGTTGCAGCCAAAGGATGCGGCCGGATTCCTGCCGCCCAAATAATGGTCGCGGCACGGATCGTCTCTTTGGGGAGAACCACCGAACGTCGGCAAAGGTCTTGTACAGGAGCAGAAAGTCGAACCTCCACTCCAAGACTCCGTAGTTTTTCTTCTGCGATGCGACCGAGCCTTTCGGGAAATTCACCCAGGAGTCGTGGACCGGCTTCAATAAGCAAAATGCGGGCTTTGGTAGGATCGATACGTCGGAAGTCTAGGCGCAGCACTCGGCGAGCCAGCTCGGCTATCGCCCCTGCCAACTCCACCCCGGTAGGTCCTCCTCCAACCACGACTACCGTAAGAAGCTCTTCTTGATCCTGGAAGTTTTCGGTGTTTTCCGCTTCCTCGAAAGCGCGAAGCAGCTGGCTACGGATGCGATGGGCGTCATAGAGAGTCTTGAGTCCGACGGCGTATTCGCTCCAGGAAGAATGCCCGAAGTAGCTGGTCACCGCGCCAAGGGCAAGGATGAGATAATCGTATTGCACCGTTCCGCCGGCAAGGAAAACAGCCTGTTTTTCAAGATCGACTCCTTGAATTTCATCCATCCGGACGTTGATTTGAGGAAAGCGGCGTAGGATCGATCGGATGGGTACGGCGATGTCCGGACCGGAAAGCCCCGCTGTAGCCACTTGATAAAGCAACGGTTGGAAAAGATGGTAGTTTTCCTTATCGATTAAGAGAAGGTTTCCACTCCGACCTGATCGAGAAAACCATTTACCCAAGGTTTTGGCTGCACTAAGGCCCCCAAAACCGGCTCCACAGATGACTATCCGAGGGGCAATCACTGTAAAGGATAACCTCTTTTCTTTCTCACCAAGTTACCATAGGCGATTTTCTTACCCTTAACAATTCCCTCTCTTCTCATCACAGTCATTATCCTTCAAACCGAAGGCCGAATCATCCCCGCACGCAAAAGCCTAGACAGTTGCCGGGCAAGCCTGAGGGGCTGGGGCGTCCTATATCTTTCTGTATAAAAAAGGGCAATCTCTTTGGCCTTCTCGAAATCGATCCTGTAGCCGGGATGCACGACCAGCGGAGCCTTGTTGTCCTGGGTGCGCAGCCAAAAGCCGACCGCTTGATTCCCTATCCTCAGTTCGGATGTCTCTCCCCTCTTGTTCCCAGGTAAAGTCCCCTCGGCCAAAAGCGGTTTTCTTGTTATGCCAATGGAAGGAATGTCGAGCTTAAAACCAAGATGCAAGGCTAAACCCGCTCTATAAGGATGATCCCTTGCCGTAGCGTTGACAAAAAGCAGATCGGGCAGGCTGCCCAGGCCAAGCAGGGCTTCTTCAAGTAAAGGACCCTCCCGCAGGGCCAGGCATCCGGGAACGTAATCAAAAGGAGTCCTCCCTTCCACGCAAAAGCTTTGGGTTTTCCCATCAGGGAAAATCAGGACGAAAGCAGCCCATCCCCGGTCCCCCCTCTTTCCTGCTTCCCTTTTCCCCCTCTCATAACAGATAAATACCCCACCGCAGCGGATCGAACCAAGAGAGCCTTCCCACGGAGGAAAAACAAGGGAAGCCATTCTCTTTTGTTCCAGGATTAACTGCTCTATGCCGGTAGGCCATCCCCCTGCCCTCATTCCACCTCTATGCTTGCAACCTTCAAATCCTTGCCCTCTTCCGAGAGAATCATGACTCCCCCACAACAAGGACAACTCTCCCCTATTTTATACACTAAAGCCTCTTTTTGACAGTCCAAGCAATATCCCCTAACGGCTATCCACTCGATGAATAATTCAGCCCCTTCCACTACCGTGCCTTTCGAAGCGACTTCAAATGCAAAACGCATCGCTCCCTCTTCAATTAATGCCAAGGGACCAACCTGCAATACGACCTTTTTAAGCGCACCACACCCCAATTTTTGCATCTCCTCTTCAAGGAGTGAAACAAGCGATTCACAAAGAGAAAGTTCATGCATAAATTAAAGGGCATCTCGAGGGCCCTTTTCAGAGAATTCCTTTTTAAATAGGGCCACTAACCTCTCAACGGCTTCTTTTACCGGCTCAGAAAGCCCTATTCCATAGCCGGTTTCCTTGACTTCGACCAAGTAAACTCTGACATTTCGGGGAAAGTTTCCCTTTAAAAACCACCTTCCCCATCTTAAGGCATCATTCCACCGAAATGTATGAAGGTTGGGATATTCTTCCCTCTCTTTTAAAACCAGTTCGAGCCGCTCTTTTTCTAGCACGAAAAGGCTGCCCGGAGCCGAACCGCTGCTTACCGCATCAATTATGATCAGCCTATTTTCGGTTTCAAGCTCGTTAAGGAAAGAAAAACCCGCCGTTCCATAATCTATGAGTTTTACGGGAAGAGGAGGATTTAAAGCCATGAGCCTTCGAATCAACTCAGGTCCTAATCCGTCATCCTTCCTCAGCATGTTACCGAAGCCGATAATCGTCGTTGACATCAAAAGCAATCTAGCACTGTTTTTTTATCCTTTCAGCTTCCTGTTCAAAATCTATTCCCCAGGGCTCGGTTAAACGGCGATCCGCCGTCCATATTTTTTTATGAAGGCATTCCATGGAATAAGGATCCCAAAGAACGGCTTTTTTTTCAAAAAGAGATAGACAGTCGGGGCCCTTCAAAATCGCTTCCTGGATGAGTTTTTCTTTCCACTCGGTCAATTCTCTTGATTGTTTTTTACACCTGGAAAGTCCTAGAATGGCCAAGTGCAGGGCATGAACAAAGGGATCGACAACGGCAGACCTAAACCCGAAAAGGGGCAGGGGCCTTTTGAGGTAGCTTTGAGACCCAGCGAGCGCTTTTTCAAACAAAACTGTTATAGGGAGCTGCGTGGTTTCGGGTGGAGTGAGAAAAAGCCGCATTTCTTTTGCTTTTTCTCCCCACAAAACCCGGCTTGATATCACGGAGAGGGGAATAGAAAGGGAGAGTGAAAATACTAGGGGGATAAGCCACCAAAAACTAGAGGGGCTTAAGAGATAAGAGCCGACTCCAAGTCCAACGCCTGTAACCGTTGCAGGGAAAAAATGATAAAATCCTTCCTTCCAAGATATCTCAGCCCCTTGACGCAGCTGCTTGCCCCAACTGACCTTTTTTCCAAGGAAGGCGGCTGTAATGAAAAGACCGTGAAAATGAGCTTTGATGGGGGCGGTGACCGTCGAAAAAAGAATCTCTAAAAAGACACTGCTCAAAAGGGCTTTGAGTCCGCCAAATTGGTTAAGCTCTTTTCTCAGGCAGATGAGGATTACTCCCAATAACTTAGGCAAAAATAAAATCAAAAGGGTGACAGAAAAAAGCAAAACCGCCCATTGGAAATGAAAAACCGGCCAACGGGGAAACAGGCTAAGACCATAGGGGAAATAGTTAGGGACAATCAAGCGGTTGATGAGCATTTCCAGCGTAGTCAACACAAGAAAACTTCCCCAGAGAAACGCCGACCCATAAGCCATGACCCCATTGAGAAAAAGAAACCGGTTAAAAACAAATAGGCCCTTAGAAAAAATAAGCCGCAAATGTTGCAGATTTCCTTGGCACCATCTTCGATCTCTTTTCAAGGAATCGATAAGGGTCGGAGGGATCTCTTCGTAACTTTCTTCTAGATCATAGGCAAGCCATACCGAATAGCCGGACTTTCTCAGGAGGGCGGATTCAACAAAATCATGACTGAGGATCTCCCCTCCCCACGGTAAAACCGTGGAAAGCTTGGGCAGCCCACAATACTTCATGAAGGGTTCAACCCGTATAATGGCATTATGCCCCCAATACTGCCCATCTCCAAGTTGCCAATAGTAGATTCCCGCCGCAAATAGAGATCCTAGAAGATGGCTGGAAAATTGTTCTATCCTTGCATAAAGGGAGCGGGAAGATATCGCCTTGGGTACTGTCTGGATAAGCCCCACTTCGGGATGGGATTCCATGATTTCCACAAGTCTAACCAGTGTTTTGCCACCCATGAGACTATCCGCATCGAGCACGATCATGTATTTGTAATAAGAACCCCAGCGTCGGCAAAACTCGGCAATGTTCCCGCTTTTTTTCTTTAACCTGACTTTTCTTATCCTGTAAAAAATCTTCCCTACCCCGCCCAATTTTCGACAAAGATTCGCCCAGCTTATTTCTTCTTCCACCTGGGAATCCGGGTTGTCAGAATCACTCAGGATGAAAAAATCGAAAAACTCTATTTTTCCCCTCTCCTCTATCGATCTGTACATAGCTTCGATACCCGAACAAAACCGCCTGGGCTCCTCACAATAAACGGGCATCACCACAGCCACCTTCATCCCGGCTGAAAAGGGACAAACTTTTGTATCCAACAAAGTTTCTGAAAAGCTGGGCCTAGTTCTGATAAGGACCATAAAACCAGCAATAGCCGTCCATAAACCCACAGAAATCCACCCAAAAAGAATGCCAAAAACAACAATAATGGCTTGCTCAAGCAATTGACTTCCCTTATAAGGCAAAATTTCGGCCATAAATTCGCTGGCTATAACCGTAGGAACGACCACAAGCAGAAAAAGCAAGAACCTTCTTCTCAAGGCGGTGCTTTCCCAAGATCCTAACTTTCTCATGAAAATCCACGCTTTTAGGAAAATTCCTCACGGTTATTTTTTTTCCTTCTTAAAAAACCCAGCCGTTTAAAGAATCTTTCATGCTCTAGCCGGAGAGAAGAAACCATCGATTTTCTTTTAATCGGCAGCAAGGCCTCTAAAAGAGGTTTCTCAAAAGAATAGTTGAAAAGGGAAACGGGAAGCTTTTGATCAAAGAAAAGAGCCAATTGCCTTCTTACCCAGTGGGAGAGAAAAGAGCGTTGGTCGGTTAACTTTAAATAGAAAAACCTAAATTGATCAAAAATCTCTTCGGCATTTTTTACAGGCGGGCTCGCAATAGCTTCTCCAAAAGACTTGATAGCCCTATTTTCCTCCATACAAGAGAGTCGAGCATACAAAAGGACTCTTTTGTAAAGTTCATTCCCATCACCGGGGTTTCCCATTTTAAAACTCCTGGTACCACCTTTCCGTCACCTTTTTACCCTTGCTTTCCAACCATCCTTCCAACCGTAGGGGCTCTTTTCCGTTCTCCCGGACGGCTATCTCCATCATAGCGATCTTTTCCTGCGCATTCCAACCCGATTGTGTATAAAGGAGTTCCCCTCCCGAAAGAACATGAACCACCGGGATAATATCCTTGGCTTTCTCCTCTATTTCTTCTCCCTTAAAGCTAAGGAGAAAAGTACTATCCGGTGAGCCTCCTTTTAAACGATCCATCCTTTCGGATACGACCTTTCCCAATCGACCTTCCGCCGGTAAATCTCCCTTAAGCCAACTGATCATATAATTGAATGCAAGGGTTTGTCCCGCATAAGGCGTTTTTTTAGGTGTCCAATAAAGAAGGATATTTTTGTTCAGATCATCCTTGAGGGGAATTTCAAGAAGTTCGATTTTTCCCTCCTCAATGCTACCCACCTCCAACTGCACCCACGCCGAGGGCATGTCCTGAAAATGCCTATGAAGATCAAGGTAATGATCGTATAGCCTATGGCGCTGGACAAGGCCAAAGCCAAGGACTTTTTCGGCAGAAATTTCCCTGATGATCAACCGTGAAGGGTTTTCCAAAGGACTCCACGTCCAATCGGAGGGGGAAGATTGAAAAAGGAGCCCATCGGCTTCATGGACCTGATTTCTAAAATCGGAAGGCCATCGAGGTCCGTTCTCCCCGTGTTCAAACATGGCCGAAAGGGGAGCCAAGGCGATTTTCCTTGGGGAAGAACGGAAAAAAAGCTGGGTGCTTACCTTACACAAAGTGGAGTCTGCTGTAGTCAGAATCTGAAACAAGCAAGCCTGGACCACGCTTGGAGAATCAACAATCGCATAAAGCTCAATTCGAGAATCTTCTTTCTTGGGTTTTAGTATCCAAAATTCCCTGAAAAAAGGGAACTCCTCACCCTCGGCCATAGCCGTGTTGATGGATAAAGTCCTGGCCGTAATTCCAGGGACCTGGCCACAACAAAGGCCTTGAAAAAAACAAGCCCCAAGGAATTTCGCGATCAAACAGTAGGTGTTTCGAAGCCGGTCTGAAAAATAAATCGAAAAACCGGCAAAATCGATGTCCTTGTCTATCGGTTTTTTGGGAACGGTGGGACCGTAAAAAAAGGATCTTTCCGAAAATTCCACTTTTTTTTCTTGGCCACGGTCGACTTCAAAAATGGACAGGGGAATTTTATACAGGGATCCCAAATGATAGAACTGGATCTCAAAAGGCAGATTTTCTCCCCTCCATAGACTTTCATTAGAATTAAAATGGATCTCTTCCCATTGAGTATAAGAGAGCTTCTCTAACCAACTGGGCAGGTGGTTGCGTGGCTCTCGAAAGGGGAGATTGGAAAGAGCCCTGGCCTTGGCTTTAATATCTTCCCAAAGGGAACCTTGGGAATAACAGCCCAAGGGAAAAATAAAATAAAAGGTTAAAAATAAAGTAAAAACACAAAAGAGAACTTTAAGCATAATCAAGGAAAATCGACATAATCCCAGGTTTCTGTAAGGGGAACATCCTTTGTCTGCAGGTAGGCCCTCAAGGGGATGAGGTTTAGCCCCTGCCTTTCTATCTTAAAAGAAAGGCGCAGGCCACTCACAAAAGGATTTCTTTCTACCCCACTCTCGACTAGCCGACCCCCCTCCCCCACATAGATCATGGGTTGAGGAAGAAGGTCCCCGGAATAACCGGGAATAGAAAAATCGATCACGTATAGACTTATCGTTTTATCGATTCGGGCGCAGCGCGTAGAAACGATAAAACCCAATTCGGATCGGGGTTGGGGATCCCTCCCCCAAAAAATAGTATAAGAATAGTGAAATTGTTTTTGCGAAAGAGCCGGAGCCTCCGCAACCCAATAGGCTACGATGTTATCCTTGGTTTCCGTGGTCGTGGGGAGTTCGACAAGTTCAAGATGGCCTCCTTCCCATCCTTCTAAAGGCTTAATCCAAGCGCTAGGCCTAGATTCATAGCGAAGAAGCAAGGACTTGTAATGGTCAAAACTCCTATCCCGTTGTAGCAAGCCAAAACCGAGGAGCTTTCCCTTCACCGGAAAGCGGAAAGAAGAAAAATAGGGGGGGTTCTGCAAGGGCCGCCATATCCATTCACCCGTGTCCATTTGCATTAAAAGGCCATCGGAGTCATGTTCTTCGGGATGTAAGAGGTTATAAAAAGTCGTGCTGTTTTCTCCCTGTAGAAACATGCTGGTTAAGGGAGCTATCCCTAAACTTTCAACCGTTTTCCTTAAAAAAATAAAATTTTCGATCTCTATTTTACTTTCTAACCCAGGGGTAAACAAAAAATGCAACGCTGCCGTTAAACTTTCCCCATCCAGGAGAGCGTAAAAGGAAAGGGAACTGTCTTCTTTTTTAGGCTCCTCTATCCAAAATTCGCGGTAAAAAGGAAATTCTTCCCTGCTGCTTCCGGTCGTATTAACGGTCAGGGCGCGAGCCGAAAGCCCCCAAGTTTCTCCTAACCCTAGGCTTCGAAAATAACTGGCTCCGATAATAGAAAGAACTTCAGCCCAACTCTTTTTCTCGGCCTCGTCAAAAAAAACCCGGAATCCTGCAAACCCTAAATCTTTGGGCCAATCGCGGCTGTCTAGATTCTTATAATCGAAAAGGGAAGGATCGAAGGGGTAGTTTTTTTCCTCTCCTTTCGAAGTTATCAAATGAATGGTCAGGGGTTGACTAAAAAGATATCCCAAGGGGAACGGTTTGATAATAAACCGACTCCCCGTAGAAAATATTCCCTTAGGATCTCTAAAGCTAATCCCAAACCATTGATCGTAGGAAAGCTGACCGAGAACATAGGGAAGCTTGGGAGGAGGTTGGTAGGGCAAAAAGGAAAGGTTTCTTGCTCTTTTCAGAAGTTTTGAATAAAAGAAAGCCAAGGGATTGGTTGGAGGAGCTTTTTCTTTTTTAGCCTGCGATTTAAAGCCGCAATAAAGAAAAAAGAGAAAATAAAGGCCGAGGTAAAAAAAATAAACATGGAAATTACTATTCCTTTTCATGGGATGGACCACAGCCATTTTCCTAGATAGTTTCCTTGCTTTCTTAGGAAAGAAAAATTGTCTTGGGGATAGACCCGGCACCCTCTTTAAATCCTTTTCCTGAAAGGGCTTCCATAGGATAGAAAAGAAAAAAACTAAGAACAAGATAAAAAAGAAGAGCTTTCTTCTTAAGCAACCATTTTCTCTAGCCTTCGTGCACTGATGCTGAGATCCAGCGTGCCTGGAAACAAAGAATAGGGAAAAGGACAAACCAGAAGACCTAGGCTCTTTTGGTTGATCTCCGGATCGGTGGCCTCTTCAATCCACCAGATGTTTTTCCAAGGGGTGCCAAAAACCCACGCTTTTTGTTTCTGGGAATAAAGGGTAAAATCCGTTTTGGGTAACAGCCAAAAAAGGGTTTTGATATCCTGTATGGACAAAGGAAGAAGACTTAAATAAATCTTTTTTTCCTCCCTATCTGCCCCCTCCCCACAAGCGTAGCTCACCAATGAGCTAACGAAAGCTTGTAAACTTATCCCTGAAGATCCCAAGGAACAAAGAAGAGCTTTCAAATCGGGCTTTTCAACCCGTTCTTCCCTCTCCGACAATACAAAGTGGGGGATCCTTCCCACTTCGATATGAAGAGAAGAACCCTCTTTTTTTCTTTCCTTTTTCTCTACCCACCAAACCCCGGGAAAAGAGGTTTGTTGGGCGGCATATACAGTCAAGACCTTAGGATGGAAGATACAGAGTTCACCTAGCCCTAGAACCCGGAAATAATGTTCAACTTGGATTTGCGCTACCTTGCTCAGATCAAACAGTAGGTTTTTTTCACCCCTAATGACCAAGCGCAGCGCACCGGCTATCTCCTTCAGTAAGTCTAGAAGAACTAGGGGCTCCTTGCCCCGGCGAAAAGAATAAAGAGAAGACAAAAACTTTTTTATCTGGGAAAAAATTCTCAGCTCCAAGGAATCGGAATCAGCATTGTTGTCTTTCACTTTCTCTTCTAAGTATTATAGTCTTAAAAAAGGAAATCTATTCCCAAACATTTTTCTCGGGTTCCCATCCCTTCTTTTTTTATATAAAAATTATCTCTTTTTTTTTCATTATAAATTGCTTAAACAAAAAAAAGATACCAGATAAAACCTAGAGTTATAAAAAAATAATCCCTTTTTGTTGATAGGAATTTACCCCTATATATTTGGATAGCTCCAAGTTCAAGCGCTCAATAGGCTTGTGCAATGATCCAATTAACCAAGATGGTCATTTTACGGTAGTGAGAACCCATCCAGTATATTTTGCCGCAGTTTTGACATTGGAAAAAAGCCGAATGCCGCTGCTTGAATTGAGGAGGAATCTCCGTATTCATTTTTTCCTTGGGAATAGGCTGAATGAGGCCGTTACAGCTTATACACCTTCCAAAAGGCATAATTTTTTCTTTTAGTTGAAACTCCCTGATAACCTCAACAGCTTGAAAGCGGGGTTCCGTAGCCCGGACAAAGTAGCCCCTGGTTACTTTTTTTCTTTTCAAAAGACCGGGATCTCTCGTCAACAAGACCCTCTGTTCTAAAAAGCTCATCTCGGCCAGTTTTTCATCAGTCCAATCGTTGCTGTAGAGCGCATCAAAACCAAGCATGCGCAGGTAGCGGGCCAGGGTTCCAAGATGAACATCAAGAACAAATTGAAAAAGGACAGTTCCTTTCCCGCTTTGAAGGGAAAGTTCGCCGATATCGATCGACTTAAAGGAAGGATAGACGCTCAGCCGAGCTCCCTCAACCACCTTATGTTCGAACCCTGCAGGAAAGCCGTTTAATAAAACAAGAGCGATCTCGGTATGGGGAATTCCTAAAGATTCGATGGCGTCTTTCAAGCTGGTATGGGAACCGAATTTCTTTCTTATTTCCTTTTGCCTTTGCCAAGGAGGAAGAAAATCATTCAGGGTAGAATAAAACCGGAAGGTGACTTCGACCCGCTCATCGCTCTGTCTTGTTGGAGAATCGCCCCTTTTCATCATTGGCAATCCGAACCGAGTTGACCTACGCATTCCTCGTCTGGAGGTTTTCCCCTTTGCGGGCACTTTAGCGAATAAATGCAAGCTTCATCACTTACGCTTGAGATTTCCTTAGCAATAAGTTTATCTACAAAAGGACCATAATAAATAAGAATTCTATCCAGGTCCCTGGGCTCATAGGCATCCAATGAAGGTTCCAACTTGCCGTTGACAAAAAGAAGAAGAACCTTCCCATTACGAACTTCAAACTTTTCTCCCGTATCCAGGACAAAACGGTCCTTGCTTAATTCCATTCCCAGGGTTTTGAAAAAATAACCCAAGGTTATCCCCCTTTTATGCTTATGGATCACCCTTCCATTGCCGTGATGCAAGTGAACGTAAGGATCGATTTCTTGGCCGAATCGCGATTGGTATTTGGGTGCACTAAAATCGATCGGTTTACCGTCTAGGACTACCCTGAAGTCGGCATGCTCATGCACAAGCTCTCTTTTTTTCGATTTTATGAGTGCGGCTTCGACCAATATCTTAAAATCCTCGTAGGACTGGGGATTGGGAATTCTTTCTCCGCCTAAAATAAAAGAAGGGACCCGGGTCATTCCCAGGATGAAGGAGCTTTGGAGGTCTTTAAAAATTTTGTCGCGAAGTTCCGGTTTTCTTAAATTTTGCATGAATTTTTCTTCCGGAATGTTTAAAGCCAGGGCGTATTCTTTAAAGAGTTTTATAGGATCAGCTACACCAGCCCACCTTTCCTGATTTTCAAAAAGCAGATCGACCATGGGCCAAAAACGACCTTCCAGTCCGGCCGCTTCTGCGCTCAAGGCAGCAATAAAAGCGTAGGGATGGGTTTGAGAGGGTTTGTGCCTGTAGATGACCGAAAGGTTGCCCTGGTAATCTTTTAACAGTTTATTGACCGTTTCGTTATATCTTTTACATACAGGACACTGAAAATCCACGTATTCGATTAAAAAAACGGGAGCTCGAACCTGTCCCTTGATCCAATCTCCTAACAGGGGAAAAAGATACTTTTGCGCTCCTCCATCGAAAGAACCATCCCTAGCAGATCGATTTTCAGCGGGATGCCCGTAGAGAAGGGCTAAAAAGGTTAAAAAACAAAAGAGAAAAAAAAAGGCTTTTTTAAACACCATCTTGTAAAAATATAAAAACCTAGAGATTTACTTTTTCCTTTGATGGAACTCTAAGGGGCTGCCCCCGCCCGCCCCGGGGCCAAAATTGCCGCCCCTGTTAAAGAGGCGCGAAGCACTCTCCAGGTCATCGTTTAGCCCTTCGTATTGAGGTGGCCACCAGCAACAAAAGAACTTCCAGAAACCCGACCCCAGCTGCTCTTGAAGATCCTTTGAAGGCGGATCCAAAACCGCCATTTTCATCAACGCTTCTCTCAGGCACCTCTCAATCAAATCAGCCATATCCCCGGAATCAAGGAAAAATACTTTTTCTGTAATCACGCCCAAGGGACTGACATAAAAACCCATGGCCACAAAACCGTGAAGGGGAGTAAAAGTAAAAGGCAAAAGGCTTATCTTTTTTTTTGCAGCCGATCTTTGGACGTAATACTCAAACAATTGGGAGACCCTTTCCATGTAGCGATCAACATTGTTTTGGAGATTTTCAGGGGGAAGTTTTGGCCCATATTCGGCAAGGACAAAAACCTTTTCGACGCGACCGGGCAGGACGTCCCCCCTCTTTTCTTGGTCCGCCAGTACGATGGGGGATAAAAAAAAGGGCCAAAACAAGAATAGGAAAAGGCCACAACCCCTACTTTTTATCATTTTCTTTTTCTTTCTTAAGGGCATAACCGATGCAGCAGCCCTTTTTAACAAATAAAATCTCTTTTTATAAATAAGGAATAATTCTCTTTTTTTTAAATTTTTAATCAATCTTCGATATATTTATCATAATAAGTGGTAAGGAAATTGCTTAATAGGCTTTAATAAAAGAAATGGTTATCACACAACAAGGTATCATCGGACTGATCATTCTCTTGGCAAGTGCAGAATTTCTCTGGGATTACTGGTTGAGCTCAAGGCAGCTCAAGTTCCTGCTTAAAAAAAACTTTCCTTCCTTGGCATCCCCTTCGGATCATGGCTCCTTTCCGGATTCCGCGGACTCCTATCTTTACTCCAGCCAGAAAATCAAGCTCGGCCAACTCCGCTCCTTATTTTCCTATCTCTTGTTCCTCTTTTGGGTTCCTTGGGGAGGATTAAAAATGTTCGAGGAATTTTGGAAAACTACCGCTCTTCCCGAAATTTGGTCTGGTTGCTGCTTTATCCTTTCCATCCTCTGGGTAGATGATCTCTTAAGGGTGATTTTCAGTGCATGGAGAACTTTTGGTATAGAGTCCCGCTTTGGGTTTAACCGGACAAGCCCCATGCTGTTTCTTTTCGATCAGCTCAGTCATTGGATTCTCTCTGTTGTCCTTCTCTTTCCTCTTCTTCTTTCGTTTTTATGGGTGAAAGAAAATTTCCTTTTCTGGTGGCTTTATTGCTGGGGAATTTGGATTGCAACATTATTCTTGGTGGAATGGATTCTGCCTGTTTGGATAATTCCTCTTTTTTACCGATTGAAGCCCTTGGAAGATAAAGAGTTACAGTCCCAGATCGATAATATCTTCAAGAAAAATGGGTTCCCCATTCACCAGATTTATATCATGGAAGGAAGCAAGCGTTCCCTTCACAGTAATGCCTTTTTGACGGGTTTCGGACGGCACAGGCGCATTATTCTTTATGATACCTTGATTTCCCAGCTCAAAAAAGAAGAGCTGATTGCCGTTCTTTTCCATGAACTGGCCCATTACCGGCTCGGTCACCTTTGGAAAAGCCGTCTTTTTGCCATCCTGGGCGGACTTTCACTGTTTTGTATCCTGGCTATAGTGGATAGCCATAAAAATTGGATCAGCGGCTTTCATCTTGACCCAAGAGAGCCGGCATCGACGCTGGCTGTGGCGATCGTTCTCTTTCCCCTCCTTGCCTATCCGTTTGAACCTTTAAAAAATTGGATGCTTAGAAAAGCTGAAAAAGAATCGGATGCCTTTGCCGCTATAAAATGGGCTGCAGAACCCCTGATCGAGGCTTTAAAAAAGATTGTGACCACCAACTACTTAACTTATGATTCCGATCCCCTCTATTCTCTCTTTTATGAAAGCCATCCTTCGGTTTTCGAACGCATCCGGTGGATCGAGCACATTTCCGTTCACGGAGGTGGATCCCAAACTCTCTCTTCCCAGCATTAAGCTGTCTTTTTACTTTGCAGGGATTCGAGCAGTCTTACCGAAATATCATATCTTAAAAACGGGGTGATGAGATAGATAGCTCTAAAATGGGATAGAATTTCTTCTCCGAGTTCCCTTGCAAATTCCACTCCTGCTTCCGTAGCCTTTTCTCCCTCCAGGTCCTTCATCCTACTCCGTATTTTTTCGGGTATAGATATTCCGGGAACTTCATTGTGAAGGAACTCCGCGTTCCTGTAATTCAAAATGGGCATTATACCTACGAAAACGGGAACTCCCAGGGGTTTGAGGTAATTAAAAATCTTTTTAATCAGTTCAAAATCAAAGACCGGTTGAGTCATCACAAACCGAGCTCCGGCAGCCAACTTCGCTTCGAGCTTTCTTACCTGGGCATCAAATTGAACCGTATTGGGATTAAAGGCACAACCGATAATAAAATCCGTTTTCCCTTTTAAATCCTTTCCGGCGGCATTAACCCCCCTGTTCAAACCGGCAAGCAACCTTATCAAACCAACGGAATTAAGGTCGTAGACCGATGTGGCTCCAGGGTGATCGCCGGACTTTGCCGGGTCTCCGGTAAGGGCTAAAATATGCCTGAATCCCAGGGTTCCCAACCCCATCAATTCGGACTGCAAACCCAAGAGATTCCTATCCCGACAGGCAACATGAAGGACAGGAATCAATTTTGAAACTCTCCGGACATGAATGGCGGCTGCAAAATTGCTTACCCTCAATATCGCAAGCGAGTTGTCGGCTAAAGTTAACGCATCGGCACCAGCCTTTTCTATAGCCTTGACACCTTCGAGGAACTTCCCCATCGAAAGCGTTTTTGGAGAATCGTATTCCACCATAAAAACCGGTTTTATGTTTAACCGATCGAGAAGGGAGGGCTCCACCTGCGGTAAAGTCTCTTTTTCTCCAACTTCATAACGCAGCCTTATCTTGGCCAATTTTCTCTTGATGGGCTTTACTCCCACCGCGGCTTGAGCCATTGCCGCTACATGCACCGGTTCAGTCCCATAATCGCCACCAAGCAAATTCAGTCCTTCTTCAACAAATTTCAAAACGTTCTGTCCGAAATAGGAAGGGCTTGCCGAGTAAGTCAGTTTGCCCTCGTAAAACTCCGGTTTGCCCGCATTGGGATAGGCCCCAAGAAGATCGGTTTCCTTTTTTTCAATTTCTTCGAGCAAGTGGAGGGAAGCTTGAACCCCACTGGCTCCATTAATCCCTACAAGCAATGCCCCAGCCTCCCTGAGTTTCGAAAAGGCTTCTTTAAGAGACTGCCCGCTTGACAATTTCCCTTCCTCAAAGGAAGCGACAAAAGCAAAAAGGAATTGTGCTCCTTTATTACGTGCCAGCTCCAAGCCAAGAAGCAAATCGGAAAGATCGGTAAAAGTTTCAAAAAAAAGGAGATCACACCCCTCTTCTAATAACAGGGAAATCTGCTCTTCATAGAGAGTGCGCCTCGTGGATAGATCGATCGGTGGATCGGCTGGCCTGACCCAAATCGGGTTAATCGTTCCGGCTATCCAGCCTTCTTTGAACCCCAAGGCTTTCTTTGCCAATCCAATCGATGAACTGACAATTTCCTTGAGTTTTTTTTCCAGTTTAAAAAAGGATAAATGATAGGCGTTGGCTTCAGCGGTATTGGCCCTTATAATCTTAGCTCCCGCCTCGATGTAATCTTTATGCACTTTTTCTATCAGATAGGGTTGGGAAAGGCTTAACTCCTCGATACAATAGTTTCGGGGCACGCCAAGAGAATAAAGATAAGTGCCTAAAGCTCCATCCCCGATAAGCAAAGATTCATTCAACCGATCTATTAAAGTTGCCATTCTTTTTTCCCAAGGCATTATAGATAAAGTGACAGAAAAAAAAAGTTTTACATACAGTACCGGTAAGCCTGAAATTGACAAGAAGATAGAAGAACTTCTGCAAACCGCCGGGATAGAAGAAAACCACCGGGAATATTTTGAAATGATCGCTACGGTTATCCGTTTCGCCTCCTTGAATACTCCTTATGCGGATGTAAGGCTCATCAACCAATCCCTGAAAGAAATCCGCTATGCCCAATCCATTTTTCAGCCTTATCGATCTTTCAAAAAAGTGACCATTTTTGGCTCTGCCCGTATCCGGCCCCAAAGTCCTGAATGGCTTATCGCTAAAGATTTTGCAAGACTCATGGTCGAAAGTGGGTTCATGGTCATCACCGGCGGAGGAGAAGGGATCATGGAGGCCGCTCAATTCGGAGCCGGAAAGGACAAGAGTTTCGGCCTGAACATCCGTTTGCCTTTTGAACAAAAACCCAATGAAGTGATCGACGGGGATCCCAAGTTGATTAATTTTCGGTATTTTTTTAACCGCAAGCTCCACTTTGTCAAAGAGTCCCATGCGATAGCTCTCTTCCCGGGAGGATTCGGCACAATGGATGAGTGTTTTGAAACTTTAACCCTTCTTCAGACAGGGAAAGCCAATCTTGTTCCTTTTGTTTTCATCGATGTGGCCGGGGGCAATTATTGGCGCAACTTTGTTGAATTTCTCTCCGATAACCTTTTAAAAAGAGGGCTCATTTCAGCGGAAGATTTTCATCTTTTTCTCGTTACCGAAAATCTTTACGAAGCTAAAAAAGAGATCCTTTCTTTTTATCACAACTTTCATTCCTACCGGTTCGTCGGTGAAAACCTGGTCATTCGGATCTATCGGGTCCCAGCAGAAGAAGAAATGAAATCTCTACGCGATGATTTTTCCGATATCCTGATAAAACCCGATTCTTTCTACATTTCTAGTGCACTGCCCCAGGAATCGAATGAACCTGAAATAGCCCATCTGCCCAGAATTGTATTGAGCTTTAATAAACGCTCCTATGGAAGATTAAGATTGTTGATCAACCGCATCAATCTCTTTTGAATAGCTTGATATTTTCTTAAAACAGCGTAGGTAAAAATGAAAAAAATCGAAACGATATTCCTGGATTGGTCGGGAACCCTTGCCGATGATCTTCCTTTTGTGCTTAAAGCCTCTAATTTTGTCTTTACTCTTTACGGCAAGCCCAGGCTTTCCCTGGAGGAATTTAAAGAAACTTTTTTTTTGCCTCTCAAGGAATTCTACAAAACCTATTTACCCGAAGTTTCTTTCCTGGAAATGGATGCCCATTACCATTCTCTTTTTCGCTTTTTGCAGGTCAACATTCCCTTGTTGCCTTATGCCCTAGATTTTCTCCTTTTTTGTAAACAAAACCACTATAAGGTGATCCTCTTAAGTACGATTCACAAGGGCCATTTCCTCAGCCAGGCCAGGCGTCTAGATATAGAAAGATATTTCGATCGCATTTATACAGAAATTGACGATAAAAGAGTGGCTATAAAACAGATCGTAGAAAAGGAAAAGATCGATCCCAAGAAAGCGATTTTTTTTGGCGACATGGTCCATGATATAGAGGCTGCCCATGCAGTGGGTATGTTTTCGGCCGGTGTTCTCACCGGCTACAATTCCAAAAAAAAACTTCTTTCCGCTCAACCTTCTTTTCTTTTCGAAAATCTCAAAGAAGCGATTGCAAAGTTAAAATCCCTAGAAAAAAGTCCCTAATCGGACCACTTTCTTATCTTTTTTTTACAAAAAGATTCTTTAATGAAAAAGAAAGCAACAGCAGGGCCATTTCAAATCCACCAATGGTAGGACCGGTCATGGCATCTATATAATAGGACAAAACCACCCCTCCTACGGCGCCTACACATCCATAGGCAAGAGACAAAGAAAGGAGGGAGCGAAAATTCCAAGCTAACAATTTGGCCGTTGCTGCTGGAATGACGATCATTGCGCTCACAAGGAGGGCTCCAAGCAGCTTAAGGCTCAGGGCGATAACTCCTCCAATGAGAATAACAGTCTGGTAATTGAGTTTTTTGACTTGCACTCCTTCGGAGACAGCCAAGTTTTCATCGATCATTACAAGCAAAAGTCCAGGCATGTTTTTAAAGAGAAAGAAAAATGAAACCAGGCTCACTATCCCAAGCATCCCGATATCGGTCCAAGAACTGGCATTGATATCTCCAAAGAGAAGAGATTCAAGCAAAGGATAATGGACCATCTTGGTCAAAATAAGAATCCCCCAAGAGACACTTCCCGTAAAAATAAGGGAAAGAAGAGTATCAGACTCTAACTTGGTTTTGTTTAAAAAAAAGAGAAAAACCAAGGAGATCCCAAGACAATAAAAAAACATAAAAGAGGAGATAAAGACGTTGGAGAAACTGGCTTCCCAAAAGCGACTAAAGAGAAGTTGAAGGAGAAGCCCAAATCCATAACCGGCAATTGTGGAATGGGCCAAGGAATCACTGAAAAATGCCTGTCCCCGGGATGTCGTTATTACTCCTAAAAGAGCACACGTAGGTCCTGCTAAAAGCGCGGCCAACAAGGAACGCCTGAAAAAATCAAATGAAAAGATATCCATGGCTTTTTTGTTATGGTTTATCCCTTTTTCCCTTGGGTGTGGATAAGGCTATAGACGGCAGCCAGTTTCTTTTCCTGGAGGACGTCTGCAGGTCTTCCTTGGGTAAGAATCCGGTGATTTAAAAAATAAACCCAATCGGCGATATGGGATACAAGCTGCAGATCATGACTGACTAATATGGTGCCAATCGCTTTTTTCTCTTTAAGTTCATGAAGCAACTGGTCAAATTCTATCCCTCCGACCGCGTCTATCCCCGAGAGAGGTTCATCCAGCAACAACAAAGCGGGATTTTTAGCGAGGGTGGATGCCACCATGACCTTTTGCAGCTCTCCTCCAGAAAGCTCATTGAGCCTTCTCTGTCTTAGTCCTTCCGCATGGAAGGATTTTAAAATTTCGACAACCTTTTCCTCGCTTTTCCTCTTTCCCAACAGGCCGTCAAAAAAACGAAAATAACCGAGTCTTAAAGCTACGAATTCTTCAACGGTTACGGGAAGGTAACGGGGAATGGACGGCCTTTGAGGCAAATAGCCTATAATCAGTCCCTCCCTGCGCCAGATTTCACCTTTATTAGGCTTGATTATACCTGCAAAGCATTTCAAAAGAGTCGTTTTTCCCGCTCCATTGGGACCAATAAGTGCAATGATTTTCCCTTGTTCAATCTCCATGGAAATGCCCTCTAGAGCAGATTCTTCGTTATAAGAAACGGATAGATTTTCCGCCTTCAAAAGCAGTTTTTGATCCCTCTGCAGCAATGGGATGGGTTTAATCGTTTTGATTTCCATCTTCTTTAGAGATCCGTTGTTAAAAACCTCTCTTCAAAGAAAGGATAATTCCTCCAAAGACGTCCAAAAAAACGGCGAGGTTTTTCTTTGAAATATTTTCATACATCAAGGGATGCAGTTCAGAACTTTCCATGCCATCTATTTCTCCAGAGCGGGTTTGACTCTCTCTCTGGATTTCCCTAACCAGGGCGATGTTAGAAAAAGGGGTGTAGAAAAAGGGGATTCTTTCCTTTTTCATCGCACTCAAAATTGAGGCAAGTCTCCTCGGAGAAGGACCACCCTTCTCCCCGCACTCTTCAACGATCCCGGCGACGACTATCCCGTAGCGTTTTGCCAGGTACATAAAAGCATCATTGTAAAAAAATGCCTTTTTGGAAGGGACGGCTCCCAACTTCTGTTGATACAACCGATCGATTTCCTTTAGTTTTGAAAGATAAAGCCGGGTATTCCTTTCAAATATCTCTTTATGAAGAGGATCTTTTTGGCCCAAGGCCTTGGAGATGTTCAAAAGCTGAACGCCGGCAAGATTGGGATCCAACCACACGTGAGGATTGAAAGCATATTCCCCTTTGGCTAGACCGACTCCCGGCTGATACCCGCTCGCAGGCAGAGGAGAAATACCCGCAGTCGAAACCACAAGCTTACTTGCTTTTTCTCCTGGACTTAAGACACGATCAACCCAGCTTTCCATTCCCAACCCATTGACAACAATAAGATCGCTATCTTGAATCTGCTGAAGCTGTTTAGCCGTCAGCGCATTTTCATGAGGGTCTGCACCCATGACAAATAGATTTTTTACGGACACATATTCTCCTCCAACATTGATACAAAAGCAATAAAGGGGAGCAATAGAAGTCAGCACCTTCAGTTGAGCCAAGCCGGAGCTAAGAGATAGAAATAAAACAAGAGAAAAGCATAGAGCGGCCTTTCCCCAAAAAGGAATTTTAAAGACTCCATTTCTATTCAAGGACATGGAAAGCTACTCAATTGATAATGAATTATTGGTATAAAGAATAAAACATAAAATAAAAAAGGCTAAGAGAAAAAATCTCTTAGCCTTCTCAAGCGGTCCTTCCGTTTACAAGGACTTCAACCACTTATAAAAACAGGTGTAGTCGTCTATGGCATTTAAACTCACCGCATCGGGCATAGACCCGTCGTCTTTCAAGCCCGCATCGGAGAGAATGGATTTCTTGGTTTCTTCGTCATGATGGTACTGTAAAACAGCCCTGTTGTGAGCTGCCACTTTGGCCCCATCTATTTTACCTCCGTTCTTCTGAACGATCCAGTTTTCAAACTCAGTATAACTGGGCAGATGGGTTCTAATGTAATTCCTGGTTTCTTCCTCGGTGAGATTCAATGCTGCCATAGTCATAGCATCGAACCCTTTTCCAAGGTCAGGATAACCATCGGCAAGCATACCCTTAGCTGCCAAAATGCATTTTAGCCACATCCTGGGCAAATGCAGGACACCTAGGGGACCCGCTACACCGGAACCAATCAAGGGAACAAGTTTCATTTTACCTCCTTTGTTTTTGTTTTAGTTATTTCTTTTCCTTATCTTGATTAAGGAAAAAACCCGAAGTACTGCATGCATCATTCCATAAGTTCATCCTCAACTAAAAGCAAAAAATGGATTATGGATCTTTTCTTCTCCCACCGTTGTGAGAGGCCCATGACCGGGACAAACTATGGTATCTTCAGGTAAAGCCAAAATTTTCTCCTTGTTGTTTTTTAAAGCTTCAGCATAGGAATAATTTCCTCCTCCCATGGATCCTGCAAAAAGCGAATCTCCCACGATGACAAACTTACGCTCCGCCCCCGTTATATAGTAAGAAACCCCTCCCGGTGAATGACCGTTGGTAAGAAAGGAACGAATGGAAAGGCCGGAGAGTTGGAATTCCCTCCCCGGATGAAAAGGTTCCGTTCCCGGAATCATCTCCAACTCACAACAATAAGCAGGCGCACCTGTCGCGCGCTTCAGTCTTCCCAGCTCAGCAATGTGATCAGCATGGGTATGGGTAAGAAAGATATATTTGATATTCAAGCCGTGGACTTTTATCGTATCGAGCATTTCGGTGCAATTGCCCCCTGTATCAAAAACAGCGGCTTCTTTTGTCTTCTTATCCCAGACAAGATAACTATTAACCGTCATGTCTTCCCATCTTGTATTAAAATGGAATAAACCGGGGATCACCCCTTGGTCCTTTGGATAATATATCCCCTTGGCCAGGTCCAGAAGAGCCCTTTTCCCCAGTCCAAGAACCGGAGCAATTCTTTCCAAGACTTCTTCAATCACTTCTCCTTCCTTGACCCTTCTGAGCTCTTCAACAGACACCCCCGCTTTTGCCGCAAGTACACTATCGGTGAGATTAAGCCCCCTTTGTGCTTTAGCTATGACATCGGTATAGTTGTCTTCCAGTGGAATCATACGTATTGTTCTCCTTAAGATTTTTAGTTTAGAAAAACCCTGGAAGGGTTTTAAGCAAAAGCTCTTTCCATCTCCAATTCGATTACCTTAGCTGTCTACCAACCGAATGCTCTCCATATTCGGTAAAACAAAGCCGCCATGTAAAGACCAAACAAAAATAAAAAAACAAAGATTATGGTTTTATTTTCCTTGTCCCACCTACCTCCAGGATCTCCACCGCCGGAACCCGGCCATCTCTTGGGATTGGCGACCATGATTTTATTGTAACTCATTCTTAAAATTAAAAAAGAGCATTTTTCCCTTTTTTAGCAATGTCTCTTTCACCCCGCTTTCTTAAGCTTCACCGGGATCCTATTGTTCAGCATCCCAACGAAAAAAATTTCTGGATCGATCCATTTTCTTTTTCAACAACAAGCCACCCCATTTCGTCAATTCCCCTTATTATTCCCTTGATCCTCTGGCCATCCTCCTCAAATTCCACTTCCCGGTCCCGGTTAACCATCTTTTTCATCCATTTCTCTTTAATTTCAAAAAAAGACAATCCATAATTGCGGTCGATCCTTTTTAAAACTTCCGCCATGAGCTCTACCCTCCTCATGGGCTGGCCTCTTTCCATGTAAATCGATGTCGCCTTATTTTGCAATGGGCCTGAAAAATGGATTTCCGCCTGATTCACGTTGATGCCAATGCCTATGGCGATAAACCTTTTAGAATTTATCCCCCGGTCTGTTTCAATGAGAATTCCTCCGAGCTTCCTTGAATCCACAACAATGTCGTTGGGCCATTTTATGCCTACGTTTTCTAACCCCAGGTTATTCAGAGCTTCCACCACGGCAACAGAACTCATCAGAGCAAACTGTTGAGGAAGGAGAGGCTGGAAGGAAGGCTCTAAAAGCAAGGTCATGTAAAGGCCAAGAGCTAAAGAAGATTCCCATGATCTTCCCTGTCTTCCTCTTCCCCGCAACTGCCTTTCTGCGATCACGACAAGTCCTTCTTTCTCTCCCCTTCTGCCCCTTCGCAGAACCTCATCACTCGTTGAATCGATAACTTGAAAGATTTTCACTCTCCAGGGGATGCGACAGTTCAATTTTTCAAGGATGAGCTCAACTTCAGCGGGATGAATCAAATCGGGCAAAGGAGGGCTCACTTCAAAACCCATGAGAGGAGAATAGCTGATTATAAATCCTTTCTCTTCCAACGCACAAAGAGCGCCCCAAATTTCTTTTTCATTCAAGCTCAAAGAACTCAAGAGATTGCGAAAAGAAAACTTGCCCTCCTTCCTAGAGAGCAAGAACCTTAGAAGCTGGAATTCTACAGGACTACAACAGAGCTCTCCAAAGATAATTTCAGGACCATTCATCCCGCTTCAGGCTATTTCCAGCTCAGCTATGTTCTTTTGGAGGATCACACCAAACTTGTGATCTCGGTAAAGGGTAATAGCCACGTTTCTATTGGAACGGATACATTCTTTGATCTCTTCGGGGTCCTTGCCGCAATACAATATCGTTTTCCAAGAATAGATATGCTTGGGCTTATGAAAATCGCTGTTGGCGATAAAAGGCAGTTTTTTAAGCCCTACGGGAGAAAAAAGATCGTTTCGATTGGCTACCTCCCAAGCGTCGAGAAGCGGAATATATTCTTGCTGGTTTTCCCATAGAAAAAGCGTGTTGGGTCCCCAAACACTCTGAAAAACATGAGGGTGAGAAGCGACAGCCAAAGCCTTTTGTTTATGGATTTCAGCTATGATCTCTTTTAACGATAAACAGGGATCTATCGGGTTCTTCAAATCAATACCCAAAAGATGGGCTGATGTTTTAGGACTATACCCATCCTTGTTAAACTCTATTCCACAAAAAAGAATCATCCCGTATTTTTTCCATGCCCTTTTCTTTTCCTTTTCGATGGTTTCAAAATATTCAGCCACTTTGGTCGGCGTAAGGACAAGCCCGGTAAGCTCGCAAAATTTGCCGATCAGCCTTTTCCTATCCACGAGATGATCTGTCAGGCAGATGCAATCAAATCCCCGTTGTCCATAAAAATCGACAATTTCACTAATGGTTAGCCTCCCATCAGAATAGGTCGAATGGATATGAAAATCACACAGCAGGGGTTGAGAGGAGGTGGATTTTACCAGGGAAAAATTCAGCTCGGTCAGCTTATTTGCAAAAGAAGGAAAGATTCTCGAAGGGGTAGTCTCTAAAAGCGACTGTTCCAAGACAAAACGAGCGATTCTGATCGAGCTATCCGGTTTGCTGATTTTTTTGAGGTTATTTTTTAACTGTTTCCACTTTTCCCCCTCGTTTTCGAAAAGATATTCAAGGGCTGATCCGATATCCGAAGGTTTCTCGGCAAAACAGGCCACTCCATATCTGCGCAAAAGTTCATAATTACCCTCTTCTTGTCCGGGAACAACTTGGGGAATAATCATGGGGCAACATGCCGCAATTGCCTCTTGTACAGTAGCTCCTCCCGCTTTGCTTATAACGACATGATGGTTGAGCAACAGTTCAGGAATCTTGTCTGTCCATCCCAAAACCTCGATGCGTTCTTCAAAACCCTTGACGTGATCGGATATATTATAGAAAAGCTTTTCATCTTTACCCACCACGATCGTCGCCTTCCAATGTTTCCTTTGGATGAGCTCGTCAATGATCTTAGCTGCCTTTTTTCTCCCTGAATTGATGATATACAAAATTTTTGGCCGCTGTATTGCATCCAGCTCGACTCCCTGTTTTGCCCTCTCCAGAAATTCGAGCTGAACAGGAAAACCAAATTCCAGGATCCGGCATTCATCAATACCCACCGATTTCAAAATGGAGGCCGTATCCGCATTGGGGACAACATAGTAATCGCTCCAGCTTCTATACCAAAAGGAGTTTACGGTGATCGAATCAGTAATGACTGTAACTTGAACAAAATTTTTTTCCTTCCCCTCTTTAAATATTTCTTCGATCAAAAAATTATAAAAAGGATAGGTAGAGATCACCACGTCGGGCTGGGTTTCCCTTAACAGCCAATCGAGAGCTTGCTTCATCTTGGCAAAAGCAACAAGGACATCTTCAATAAAAGTCGTTCGATCGAAAATAGAATAGATGCCCCTCCAAATTAACGGAACCCGATTTATGGCGGTCAGATACCCTTGACGCAACAGATCGCTGAATTTTCCATAACAAGAATCAAACAGATCGATACGATCAACAAGGGCTTCATCAGACTCGAGGTGCTCGATGGCTTCCTGGATATTGCGGGCCGCCGTATTATGGCCTTCGCCAAAACCGGCGGTAAGAATAAGTATGCGCTTCATTGTTTAAAATTTTAGCCGGCCCACCCTTAAGCTCCCCCCCTGTAGCCTCCCTCAGACCTTTTTTTTAGGAAAAAATTGAATCATTGACAATTATAAAGTTTTTTTATGATCTATCATCTAAAAGTTATTACTATATTTAACACAATAAAAGATTCCCTTTTATTCTATAAAAAAACTTGATAACTTCTATAGACCAGCTTCAAATCCTGCCTTTTTTCTCCAATAGGCATTTGCTTAATTGACAACCATTTTGTTTATGAAGAAGAAAATCTGCAATTAAAAAGAGGAGCAAACTCCTGTTGTTATAACACTTACAGTTTTTTATTAACTAGAAATAAGATACTCATTTTTGCGTCCAATTAAAATTTGCTCTTTATATTTTATTCTGCTTTCTTCAATAAAAAGAATATGACCACCGATAAGCCTTTGTTAGGAAAGAATGCCCTCGTCTTTGGCGTCGCCAACAAGTGGAGCATTGCTTGGGCTATCGCCAAAGCTTGGCATAAAGCAGGAGCTCATTTAGTCATCGGATACCAAGGAGAAAGGCTCAAAAAATCAGTTGAGGAGCTCCTTGCTGAGCTTCCCGGGGAAGATACTCCGCTTGCTTTTCCCTGTGACGTCACCGACGAAGAGCAGGTTAGCCAATTCTTTTCAAAAACTAAAGCCCACTTTCCCAAAATCCATGTTTTACTCCATTCCATCGCCTTTGCTCCCAAAGAAGCCCTAGAAAAAAATTTTTACGAAACCTCGCGGCAAGATTTTTTAAGAACTTTCGAAACCAGTGTTTATTCTCTTATAGCCCTTGCCAGGGAAGCCAAGGCCTTGTTCTCAGAGGGAGGGAGTATTCTAACCTTGAGCTATTACGGTTCTGAAAAAGTCATCTCCAACTACAAGATCATGGGACCGGCAAAAGCTGCCCTCGAATCCACCGTAAGATACCTAGCCTATGAACTGGGAAAGGATGGGATACGGGTAAACGCCCTCAGCCCAGGCCCCATCAATACCCTTGCAGCCCGGGGAATAAGTGGTTTTACAAAATTTCTAAAAGAATGCGCCTCGAAATCCCCCCTGGGCAGAAATACGGAGACGACGGACGTAGCTTCAGCCGCATTATTTCTTGCCACCGATGAATCAAGAGCCATTACGGGACAAACCCTCTACATCGATTGCGGTTATTCCATAATGGGCTTCTAAAGCTGATCGGTGTTTATCCACTGGAATTGCCCCTTTCCATGAAGAAAACAAAATACATATTTTTGTGGGATATCGATGGAACGCTCATACAGTCTGGAGGAGCAGGAGTCAAAGCCATTTTCCGCACCATAAAAGAGCTCTACAAGTTGGAATTAACTCCTGAAGAAATAGACTATAGGGGGAGAACAGATCTTATGATCGCCAAGCAAATCTTAAGTCGATGCGCCGTCCCTTTTACCTCGAAGAATCTTTCCCTCTATAGCAACTATTACTTTAGAGTTCTTCGAGAAGAAATGCTCCAAAGTCCCAATGGAAATCTGTGTCCTGGAATCCTGGATATTGTAAAAACATTGGATCAAATCCCTACAGTAAAGATGGGGCTTTTGACGGGAAATTTCAAAAAAGCTGCCCAGATCAAGCTTTCCCATTTCGGGCTGTGGACCTATTTTTCATTTGGCATTTTTGGGGATCTCCATGAATCCAGGGATTATCTTGCCCAGACAGCCTCGGAACTGGTTAAAGGAATGATGGGACCTGTAATCGAACCGAAAAATATCTGGGTAATAGGAGACACTCCCCATGATGTTCTCTGTGCTAAATCCGCCGGTTTTTCTTCGGTTGCCGTCTCCACGGGGGGATTTAGCCAAGAGCAACTAGGGAAAGTCTATCCCGATCATCTTTTTCCAAGCTTTTCTAGACCCTCCGATTTCTTTTCCCTTTTCCCTTTTATCGACCTTCCCGATAAAAGCAGATGATCCGGTAGAGAAGAAAAACGGTAAAAAGAAAAGAACGGTAAAATGAAAGAGCCTTACGAGCTAGCGATCCTTGGTGCGGGATCGGCAGGCTTTGCTGCAGCCTCGGTAGCTTCAAAAGCGGCAATACGCGTCGCCCTGATCGACGAAGCTGAAAAATTAGGGGGACTTTGTATTCTCAAAGGATGCATGCCTTCAAAAACTTTTATCGAATCGAGTAACCGTTTCTGGGAAATCCAGCAGGCCAAAAACTATGGACTAAACGTAGAAAACCTTTCTGCGGACATGCTTCGCATACAAAAGAGGAAAAGGACACTGGTAGAGGAATTTGCCCAAGGCAGGGAAGAAGAAATGCTTTCTCTGCCGATCGATTTCATCCGCGGGCGGGCTTCCTTTATCAGTCCTCATGAGCTGGTCATAAAGCAAAAAGGGGGTAAAGAACGGCTCATTTCTTCAAAAACTTTTATCATAGCTACCGGATCTGTGATCGATCCTTTGCCCATTCCAGGCTTAGCCCAAACGGGATTCTTGACCAGCGACTCGGCATTGGAGCTTGAACGGCTTCCTGGAAGCCTGACTATTTTAGGAGGGGGAGCTGTGGGTTGTGAATTTGCCCAGTTTTTTTCCAGGCTCGGCTGCAAAACGACGATCATTCAACGAAGTCCCAGGCTCGTCAAGTCATTCGATCCTGAAGTTTCCGAATGTCTCAGGGAGGCTTTTCTATCTGAAGGCATCGGTGTTTTCAGCGATACTCAAATCGAAGCGGTAACAAAAGAAAACGGCTATAAAAAAGTTTCTTTTCTTTACAAGGGAAAAAAAACGGAGGTCTTTTCTGAAGAAATATTGTATGCCCTGGGAAGAAAACCCAACGTCGAAAAGCTTGGATTAGAAAAAATCGGAATCGATATCCAGGTTCAACCCCTATCTCTCAATGACAAAATGCAAACGGCCATTCCCCACATTTTTGTAGCGGGAGATGCCTCCGGAAATTACGGTATAGTCCATATCGCAAGGGAAGAGGGAGAAATTGCGGCGAAAAACGCCCTTGAAATCCTTGCCGGCAAACCCCCATCCAACGTGGTATGCAGGCGTTTAACCATGGAGGTAGTTTTTACGGATCCCCAAGTCGCCATGGTCGGCTTATGGCCTTCAAACAGAAAAGCGCTTTGCGCAAAGTATTTTTTCAAAGATCACGGCAAAGCGATCATCGAAGGTAAAGAAAAAGGCTTTGTTAAAATTTGTGCCGATCCCTCTTCGGCAGAAATTCTTTTTGGAACGATCATCGGCCCCCATGCTTCAGAGTTGATTCATCAACTTTCCACCTGCATATATTATAGGGGCACTGTTGAAGACCTATTAAAAATGCCTTTTTATCATCCTACCCTTTCTGAAATCCTAAGCTATCCGGCCGAAGAAATTTTCTCCCGGCTTAAGGAAAAAAAAGAAAAAACTCATCCAGCCACCACCCGATGATTTTCATTGAAACCAAAAATTTCTAACCACAAAAATTAAACATCTAGCCATGGTGAAATTCTCATTTGCCCTTCCTCCATTCCAGCTTTTTAATACCCTTTCTCGCCGAGTCGAGCCGATCAATCCCATCAACCCCCCGCAGGTTACGATCTATGCCTGTGGGCCGACGGTTTATAACCTTGCCCACATCGGTAATTTCAGAACCTTTCTCTGCGTGGACCTCTTGCGGAGAGCTCTTGAGCTTTTTGGTTACAAGGTCGTTCATGCGATGAACTATACCGATGTTGACGATAAGACCATTGCCGCTTCCCGAGCAGCGGGAGTGGCTTTAAGCGCCTACACCCAGCGCTATATCGATGAGTTTGAAAAGGATATGCGCTCTCTGCACATGCTTAAACCCCACTTCCAACCCCGGGCAACCGAACATATAGAAAAAATGATCGAATTTATCCGCCAGCTCTTGGAAAAAGATCATGCCTACATCGGCGTCGATGGGTCAGTCTATTTCAGGATCAACTCTTTTCCCGAATACGGGAAGCTTTCCCACCTGGAAAAGGATAAATTAAAGCTGGGAACACAGGTATTCTCCGATGAATATGTCAAGGAAAATTACGGCGATTTTGCTCTCTGGAAAGCGAGAAAGACAGAAGATGGGGAAATCGGTTGGATTTCCCCGTGGGAAATAGGCAGGCCGGGATGGCACATTGAATGTTCAACCATGAGCATGTGTTACTTAGGAGAAGAGATCGACATTCATTGTGGAGGAGTAGATCTGATTTTTCCCCATCACGAAAACGAAATAGCCCAGAGCGAATCCGTGACAGGGAAGAACTTTGTCCGTCACTGGTTCCACGTCTCTCACGTTCTTGTGGAAGGAGAAAAGATGTCCAAGTCCCTGGGAAATATTTATACTTTGCGGGACATCATAAATAAGGGGTTTAGTCCAAGAGTTCTGCGCTACCATCTTTTGACTTCTTCCCACTACCGGCAGACCCTTAATTTTACATGGCAGGGCATGGAGTCGTCACGGGAAGCCCTCAAAAGGATAGACCAGTGGTTAAGCAGGCTGCAAAACATTCCCCCTTCTCAGTTTCAACAGCAGGAAGGGCCTGAACAGCAGTTGTTTGTCCGCCGCTTCATCGAAGCTCTCGCCGATGACTTGAACATAACTGAAGCTGTTGGTCATCTCTTTGAATGGATTAGGCTAACCAATCGGCTGATGGATAAAGGAGAAGCTCTTCCCCAAATCGATAAAGCCTGGCAACTGGTCGATGCCGTTTTAGGTGTAGGAGAATTAAATGTTCAAGTCCCACCTGAAATCCAATCTCTGCTGGCGATCAGGGCTGAAGCCCGGAAACACAAGGATTGGCAGAAAAGCGATAACATCAGGCAAAAGCTCCAGGAAATGGGATGGATAGTTCAAGACACCCCCGAAGGACAGAAAGTATGGAAGGAATAAAAGCCCGTTTCATAAGCTTCGAAGGCAGCGAAGGATGTGGGAAAACTACCCAGATTCGCCTACTCAAAAAAAGGTTGGAAGATCATGGCCAGAAGGTTGTTATCGTGAGGGAGCCCGGGACGACAAAGCTTGGAGAAAAGCTTCGCCGGATCCTTAAGCATTCTTCCTTAAGCCTCTATCCTCTAACCGAACTCTTTTTGTTTGAAGCGAGCCGAGTAGAGCTAACCAAGAGAGTCATCGAGCCCGAAATGGCTAAAAATTCCTGGATTCTGGCCGACCGTTTCGTCGATTCCACCCTCGTCTACCAGGGCATAATCCGAGGTATCCCCTTAAAAACGATCGAAGAATTAAACGAGCTGGCTTCATCGGGCATAAAACCCACGCTGACCATTCTCTTGGACATTCCGCATCAGTGCTCACGGTCTAGGATCAAAAAAAGAGACCATAAAAAGACGATAACCGACAGGCTGCAGGATGAATTTGAAAAATCCCTTGAACAAATAAGGCAGGCCTATCTTGAGCTGGCTCAAAGGGAGCCTCACCGCTTTTATATTGTCAAAGGGACGGATAGCCCTCAATTTATTTCAGCTCTTATATGGGAGAAAGTGGAAAATGTCTTTAAGTTATGAAACTTGTCTGCGTCTTTTCAAAAAAGCCATTTTAAACCGAAGGTTGCCATCGGCTATCCTGTTGAGCAGTTCCAGTTCTTCCCTATTGGTGAACCTAGGAAGGGAACTTTCCAGAGAGCTACTTGGAACAGATCCCACAAAGCATCCCGATTTCTATGTCGTTAAGCCCCAATCAAAATTAAAACGGATCAGCGTTCAGCAAGTCAAGGATGTTTGCAGGGATCTTTATTTAAGACCCTATAGAGAGTCAAGAAAGGTATGTCTCTTATTGGAAGCCGAGAGCATGTGCTTGGGAGGAGGCGAAGCGGCGAACGCTTTTTTAAAAACTCTCGAAGAACCTCCTTTAAATACGACAATTATTTTGACTTCAACCCGGCCCATGGCCCTTTTCCCTACCCTCTTATCCCGATGCTTACGCGTTTCTGTAAGGAATCGACCTTTTGAAATTTCTCCCGAAGAGCGGGAGCTTTGGCCCGAGGTTCAAAAATGGCTTGAACCCGACAGCGATCCAGAAAGGGAGAAGCTCAAAAAAATCGCCCTTCTCCATGATTTTCTTTTAAGAGCAAAAACGCCTCTTGAACCTGGAAAAGAAGAAAAGGGCCCGGGAGAAAAAGAAAGCCAGGAAGCCCTATCGGCAGAAACACATGAAAAAAGAGAAAAGTTTTTGCGGCTTGTCGAATTGGCTTATTGGCATAAAATCCAGGAAGAATTGGAAAAAGGTTCCCCGCCAAAAAGTTGCTTAAGCTTTATAGATGAAATTCGGACTATCGAAAGACTAAACCAGGATCTCAGCTATGGAATGGATGAAAACCTGGCCATAGAGGCCGCCTTTCTCTGCCCACAAAGGATAAAAAGCAATAACTCTTAAACCATGGATTGATGAAAAGAGCTTAGGGCAGAAGGGCCGGAGACGGAATGCCGGATTAAATGAAAAATGAAAGCTCTCCCCCCTTTTTTAGACGTCTTGAGGCCCAAGTTATTTCGCCGGGAGCTGTGGCAGAACTCCTTCGGCTGTTATCCGAGAGTATATCAAGAGTCAGAAAACACCGGAATGAGGCGGCTTATCCGCTTCCTGAAGGAAGAGGGTAGAGGTGGGTTTTTTTTAAGATCAAATTGGTAGATGATCGATGGAAATACATTGATTGTAAAAAGATTTTCTTCAAAATGGAAGATATTGAGGAAGATAGAAAAAGAAATCTATGGACATAGCTAAAATTGCAGAACTTATCGAGCTGATGATCAAAAACAATCTTAATGAAATTGAGATTGAAGAAGAAAATTCCAAGATCAAGCTTAGGAAGGATTTTCCTCCTCAACCCCCCCCTATCCCTACTCCTCCTCATTTTTTCGGAAGTAGCCAGCATGTCGTAGAAATCAAAGATAAAGAACCGTCTCTTTTAACCCCTTCCCGGACGGCCGAGATTCGATCCCCCATGGTAGGCATATTTTATAGGGCTCCTTCTCCTAACGCTCAACCCTATGTCGAGGTGGGCCAGGAAGTCTACGAAGATACGGTCGTATGCATTATCGAAGCCATGAAGGTGATGAACGAAATCAAGGCAGAAGTCCACGGGATTATTACCGAGGTGTTGGCCGAAAACGGCAAGCCGGTAGATTTTAACAAGCCCTTGTTTAGAGTTAAACTGCTTTGATCTCTTTCCTGGAAGATTCCCATTCTTCAACGATCTCAAGCAAAACGTGTGCAGCCCAGCAATGCATCTCCTGGATTCTCGAGGTATTATCGCTGGGAACAATCCAAGCCAAATCGACCAGATCCGCCAGCTTCCCTCCTCCTTTGCCCAGAAAAGCGATGGAGAATATTTTCAGACTCTTGGCTGCTTGGGCCGCCCGAAGAAGATTGCGGGAATTCCCACTTGTGGAAAACAAAATTAAAAGATCTCCAGCCTTTCCCATGGCTTCTATTTGCCTTGAAAAAACCTCTTCAAAGCCAAAATCGTTGGCAATGCAGCTCAGAGTCGTGCTATCCGAAACAAGCGATAGGGCACCAAGAGGCCTTCTTTTTTCTTTAAATTTTCCGAGCAACTCTTCGACAAAGTGCATGGCTTGAGCTGCGCTTCCTCCGTTTCCAGCACAAAGAACCTTTTTGTTTTGCTCAAAACAGTAGAGCAGCCGGTTTGCCGCTTTGGAAAGGATGCTTGTTGTTTTTTCCACTTTTGCGGCTAAATCACGAAGCTCTCTCAATTCCGTTTCAATGATTTGATTTGATCTTACCAGTGTGTTATCCATATTCATTAAGAACTACGGCCGAATATACAGCGATATCGGGCTTCTGGATAATGAAAAAGATTCTCTTCCGTTACCTTTTTAAAGGCTTCTTATTCCCCCTTCTTTTTACGATCGTTGCTTTCTGTTCTTTGGTCATTATTGCCGATCTGTTTGGATCACTTGAAGATTTCATTCAAAACAAAGCTACGCCCGGTCAAATTTTCCACTATTACCTCGCTTACCTGCCCGCTGTCATCATCATGATCGTTCCTCCTGCTTCTCTTTTTTCTTCCCTTTACTTCCTCATGCAACTGCACAGGCACGGGGAACTGATAGCCATGCAAGCCTGCGGTGTTCCCCTGCAAAAAATATTCACCCCTTTTTTGATCATTGGAGTGCTCGTCACTCTTTTTCTTGCAGCCCTTCAACTGGGTCCAGGCGGCAATTCCCAGGCTAAAAGAGATCAGATTCTTGAGGATATCAAAGGAAACAAAACCGCGGTGCATGCCCTCCGGGGAATAATCTATAAAGAAGAAGCCGAAAAACGAATTTGGTATTTCCGCCAACTTGATTTCATTAAAAATCAAGGAGAAGATGTAGAGGTCGTTGTTCAAGAAAATTCAGGGAAAGATTTAAAAAAATATTTCGCCCGCAAAGCTGCCTGGAAAGACAATCATTGGATTTTCTACGAAGTGAACCGGATCGACTATGACTCTGCAAACAATTTTTTGCAAAGTACTTATTTTGAAACCCTTCCCTTGGTTTCCTGGAATACCCCTCCAAGGCAAATGGTTGCCCTTGAAAAAAAGCCCCGTGATCTCAATGCTTCCGAACTTTGGAAGTTGATCAATAAACCACGGAGCATCCAAAAAACTCTCCTTGCTCCTTACCAAGTGCAGTTCTATACCCTTGTTGCTGAACCTCTAACCATACTGGTTCTTCTGCTTATCGGCCTTGCCGAAGGGGGAAGACTCAGCAGCAGGCATCCGACGGCAGGAGTTTTTAATGCGCTCTTTATTCTCATCGCCTTCTATTTGATTTTTCATTTCTTTCAAATTTTAGGCCAAGGCTCACGAATCCCTCCCGCCGTTGCCATTTTCAGCCCCCTTGTCGCCTTTACCCTCTTTTCCCTGTTCAGGATCGCCCCCCTTTTCGGTATACGTTTCCCAGGCAAGCATTCCTAACCGGTTAGTTATCTTGAAGCGCGGGCCTTTGCAACAGGGAAGAAGGAGGCATATAGCCGGGAAGCTTGCTTCTAGTTATCACCCACTCCTCCAAAAACGCTTGTCTTCTGCTCATGAGCAAATCCTTTTCGAGCCTGTCCTTTATTTCCAGTTCATTAGGCATTTCCGGAGCAGAACGATTCTCTAAATAAATAAACACTCCTCCATTCATGGTGGGTAAAAAATGGCTTAACCGCATTGGTTCCAACAGTTGACAGAGAAAACCGATTTCATTGCCCGCTTCCAAATCCTTGGGAGGATCAATTGGAACAAAGGCAGGAGGCTTCTCAACGCTGAGCCCTTCGGCCTTAGCCAGCTGTTCAATATCTTTACCCTCTTTAAGGGCCCTGTTTAAGTCTTTCTCGATTTGTGCCGATTTCTGAAACAAGGCTTCAAAAGCTTTCTTTCTTTTTAGTTTTTCTTCAACAGTGGATTTTATCTCATCGAAAGGACGCAGTGAGCCTTTTTCTACATTTAACAGCACAACCACGTAATAACCTTTTGAGGTTTCAACCGGTTCACTCACCGCTTTATCAAGGGATAGCCCAAAAACGGTTTTAGAAAACTTTTCAGGCTCCACGATGGCTGAAGGGGGTTTGTCGGCAGGGAACGGTTCGGTTAGTTGGTAAGATAAATTTTTTTCTTTGGCGAGCTGCTCGAAATTCGCTGCCGAATTTTCCACCTGTCGAGAAGCTTCTATGGCGAAATCTTCGGCTTGTTCCAAAATTTTCCTCTTGGCCTCTTCAAGCTCTTTTCCCTTCAAGTTTTGCAATTCAGCAGGAAAGGGGAAAAAAACAAACCCGGCTTTCCGTTTTTCGGGGGTATAATAATCTGGATCTTTGGGATGGCTTTTGTATTCTTTTTCTATTTCCTCAGGCTGGATTTGGATATTTTTTTTGAAATCCTCGAGGTTCATCCTCAGCAACACAACTCGAACTTGGCCGAAAGTCATGGCATAAATCTCGTCGACTTCCTTGGGAATAACTTCAATAGGAGCAACCAAGGCCTTTTTTACCTTTCCAATAACAAGTTCTTCATGCATGACCTGTAAAAACCTTTCCTCGGATATTCCCTGGGGAGTTAAAAAAGAAGAAACAAAACGCTTATACAGGGATGCATCATACTTCCCTTCTTTTTGTAAGAAAGGGAGTTGTTGAATGAACCGTACAACTTCTTCTTCGGGGACGATGCAGTGGAACTCCTTTGCCGCTTGAAGAAAAATGAGCCTAGTCCAAGCCATTTGATCAAGGATGAGCTGGAGATTTTCTCCGTAGGACTGCCTTGAGCCGCTCAAAGCCATCTCGATGGAACTGGCTTGCCTTGCTAGCCTGAAGGTTTCCAAGGAAATATTTTTCCCCGCGATTTTGGCAACAGAAGGATTTTTCAATCCACTCAAAGCGGGTATGTTAAAAAACAAGAGGAAAGATATGCCGATTGCGGCAAGCACGATAATGAGTAACCAGGAGTGGGTTCGTAAAATTTTTAACATAGCTTATCTTGTTTTTATCCCGTTTCCCCTCGTCATGGAGAGATACCCTAAAAAGGGAAAACTAAAGAGTTCAATACTATTTTCATTTCCTTTTTTTTATGGTCTTAAGTGATTAATCGACCCATGGACAATCTAAAAATAAAAGAAAAAAAAACAAAACGCATCTTCATTCCTTCTTCCCTCCTTTTTTTTGCCTTCCCCTTGCTTTCAGCCATCCTGCTGGGTGTTTGCTTTAACCCCAAGACTCCTTTTTCTCTTGGCTGGATAAGCCTCATCCCCCTCCTTGCTTCCGCCGATCTCTATCAACAGGATCCGTGGAAAAGGATGGGGTGCGGTTATCTTTTTGGAATTTTCTTTTTCAGTCTTTCATTTTGGTGGATCGGACTGGTGACCGTGGCCGGAACGGCTCTGCTGATCGCTTACCTTGCCCTTTATCCTGCACTTTGGCTTTTAGCCTTGAGTCGTCCCCTCGTCAATTTTTCATCCCCCTCTTCTTCCCCGAGCAACATGCTCAATGCCCTTGCCGTGGCCAATCTATGGATCATTCTCGAATGGGTAAGAAGCTGGCTCTTTAGCGGATTTTCTTGGAATGCACTCGCAGCGAGCGCCTACAAGAACATTACTCTTATTCAAATCTGTAGCCTGGGCGGGGTGTTTTTTCTTTCTTGGTTAATCGCCTTTACCAACGGCCTTCTTTATTTTTCGATCCGCGCGCTCCTCAAACATGATGCTTCGCAGCTGCCCTACTTCCCCAAAATGGAAGCGGCAACTCTCACTCTACTTTTTGGACTCTGTTTTTTTTATGGAGCCCACCGGTTAAACAACTTGCCCGGTGAAAAAGCCTTAAAACTGCGCTACGCAGCCATTCAACCCAATATTCCCCAAGATTTAAATATTCCCGTTGACCCTGAAGAAGCTTTCCTAGAAGAAATTCGCTTAAGCCGACAATCCCTATCATTCAAGCCCGACCTGGTTTGTTGGCCAGAAAGCCCTTTTGGCCTTGATTTCTTTTCTTCACCCAACCTCCTTGAACCTATCCGCAAGCTCCAAGCCGTTCACCCTTTTTCTTTCCTCTCCGGCTCCTTTAAAGCCACATCCAACGAACTTTTCAATGTCGCCGTTCTATTTAAATATCCCGGGGAAGATCCAGAAGTTTACGCCAAAAACCGCCTTGTTCCTTTTGGGGAATTCATTCCCTTGGCCCACGTTTTTCCTTTTTTACGCAAGCTGGTTCCTTTTCAAATCGATCTCTCTGCCGGTAGAGAACCCACACTGTTTTCTCTTGAAAACCCGCGGCTCAAAATCGCCCCTTTAATCTGTTTTGAAGACACGATCGCCAGCTACGTTCGAAAAATGACGGCCCAAAAACCCGATCTTATGATCGACCTTACCAACGACGGATGGTTCAAAGACTCCCCGGGAGCCTTTCTCCATATGATCAACGCCCTCTTCCGCACGGTCGAATTAGACATTCCCCTGCTTCGGTGCACAAACACGGGCGTTTCGGTATGGATAGACCAGAGAGGAAGGATCACGAACATCCTTACCCAAAATGGGGCTAAGGCGGTAGATTGCAAGGGGATCTTGCTTGGAGAAGCCTACTGGCATCATCCGGTAGAGACCCCATATCAAAAATTCGGGGATTGGATCATTCTATTGGCTTTTATAAGCTTGGTATTCCGTTTCTTCATAAAAGAAAATAAAGAACAAAATCAGCTCCAAGCTACTTCCTTAAAGCCCAGCTCAAAAACATGAAAAGCAAACTTTAAACTTTATCGCTTGTTAAGCAAGGAGAAAAAACCCGAATTCCAAGCCGGTTTCCCCATTGATTTGGCTATTAGCCCAACCTCCATGGGCATACCCCATTGTCCATCAAGGAAATTGGTGTCCAAGGGTTGACGATGCTCTTTATTCAGATAGATTACCCAAATCTTGTAAATCTCAATAGAACTTTGTACTTCCTTCCTATTCCAGCTGACTATGCAAAAAGTCCTTCTCTTTTTCTTCCGAGTCGCTGTTAACGTGGCTTTTAACCTGATTATCCTCCTGCTTCTCATTGGCTTGGGAGTGGAGATCGTGCGCAGCGTGTGGGAACTTACCCCAGGATTAACTAAAAATGTCTCTGCTTGGAGCTTTAGGGATCTTGTCGGCCGGATCCTTTCACTTGTGGTGATACTCGAGCTTTTGCGAGCCTTCGTAGAGTATTTCCAATTCGATCGCATTCGACTCCATGTCCTATTAGAAGCAGGAGCAGCGTTTGTCTTAAGAGAACTGATGCTTTCTTTGCTCGATGAAAAGATCTCCGGCCTAAACGTCTTGATATGGAGCCTTGCGGTCATCATCCTCGTGCTCGGCCGAACGATTGCCCTGCTTTATCCCCCCTTGCTCTTCTCCCCCTCCAAGCACCTTCAAGTTGAAGCCCATCAAAAAGAAAAGGAAAAAAAAGAGTAGCCCAAATGGATGTTCCCTTGCAGGGAATAAAAGGAAAACTATAGCGTATAAGAAAACCAGCGTAAGAACCAACAAAAGTCCCTTTTTTTCCGCAATCCTATTATCAAAAAGGGCCTTTGCTTGTTTTTTTCTTTTCCCAAAAGGGAAAAGAGCTGAGAGGGCAAAACGGGAAGTTTCTTTCTGAAAGTGAATCGACAAGGGATAGAAAATTTGAAAAAGCGATTGTTCAAAAAGGTTACAACCAAGCCAAGCACCGCCTAGAAAACCAAAAATATTCACTTCAGCATTCAATCCATAAAGAAAGAACAGATATTTTCTTAATAAAAGGGATCCAAGCAATAGAATATACGAATGAGAATATGGGATATTGAACCTCAAAAACTCTGCAATAAACACCTGCTTGGTGAACATAGGGAACTTCATGCCCTATGGACAATACTAGTTCAATCTAAAAAGGGATACGCAAACCATCCTGAAACTAAAAGATGGAGGGGAAAATTAAAAGCACTATTTTTAAGACATGAACAATTGGTCAAAGAAATGGTTCGAAGAGGATACAAACACAAAAGCCCTCTTGATCAAAATCTGGCTTTGGGCTCTGGCATCCAAGACCAATTCGTTGATTCTATTGAAAAACAAAAAGAAATTTTAAAAAGAAAAAACTGTCCGTGCCTCTTGGATGAAAAGAACTCTTAATTCATCGATCTTAATAATATAAAAATAACTGACAACAGCTCACTGCTCTTTTTCAAAAAACCCTTTAACTTGCCTAAAGCGAAAAATGAACTGATTGTGGTTCACCCGAGCATGAAATCAGAATCCTCTGGCTTGAATTTAATAAGAAGAAAATCTTTTGTATATAACCCAAATCCAATTATTCTATTTCTATCGATGTACCTATTTTCCTAATATCCGTAGTGGAGGTCATGCCAGGGGGATTAACCTTGAGCTTGCCTCACATCGGGATAACGCAATAGCAAGGAGGTCGCCAAGGAAAACCGGCTTTGCTATTTGTCCTAACAGCTCCGATGAAGCTTTTTACACCAAGGTGTTAAGAAAACCGGGGATGGGTTGGTTCGGCTCGGACAATGAACCAAAGCTTGGAAGAAATTTCTAGCAATGAAAACTGGGCATGGGTATGCTAGGGGAAAAAAGAGAGAGGTATAAAAAATAAGCGGGATACTGTCATGGATAACTTGGAAAGAGGATTAAATTCTAAAATTAATCTGTGCATTTAGAGTTTATTTATAGACTGTTATCGTAAGTACCCATTCATGCTCCAAGGACTTAAGAATTATAGAATTGATTTAAAACAGTCAATTATTCTGGATAGTAGTCGATAGCCAGTTGCCTATTAAAAATTTTTCAATTGAACTCCATAGCCTCTTCCACACTACCCTCAAAGCTAAAACCAAGGATGAAGTTACTGCCTTTCTTTCAGTTCCAGGCAATCCCAAGAGTATTTTTTTTCCGGTTTAAGTGATAATATTTCCAGTTGTCAATCGAAAAGAAAAGCGTATGGTAATGGAGTCAATGGTGATTAATATACTATAACGTGTTATATATATGAATGTATTACCCTCGACCTTCAACTCACCTCATAGTGGAAGTGGCGAACCTTTTAGATTCATAGATGAAAAGGACTTGGACCAATGGGCCGCTACCATTGAGTGTCGAGGCAAGCTGGCAGAGCTAATAACACGCCTCATCTATGCCGAAAAGGGACCGGAAGCAGAACTACGCTTTCCAAGCGGTGAAGCGAGTGAACTCAAAGGCTTGGACGGATTATGTAAAGTTCAGGTCGGAACAATATACGTTCCTGGTGGTGTATCTGTCTGGGAGCTCTCGACTCAAAAAACAATCAGGGATAAGGCCAACGAGGATTTTGAAAAACGAACAAGACAACCAGGAAGCATTAACCCGCAGGAGTCAACTTTTGTTTTCGTGACTCCATGTCTTTGGTCCAAAAAAGAAGATTGGGTTGCGGAGAAAAAGGCGGGAAGAACCTGGGCTGATGTTCGTGCCTACGATGCCGTCGATTTAGTTCACTGGATCGAGAGATATCCTGGAGTTGGTCTTTGGCTTGCTGAGAGCCTAGGTAAACCTTTCAGTGGTCTTCGGCTGATTGAAGAAGAATGGAAAAAATGGTCGAGTTCAACGAAGTGGTCGATAAGTACGGATCTTGTCTTAGCCGGCCGCGCCGACGAGGCTATTCAAATTCGCAAGTGGCTTCAGGGTCCACCCGGTGACATAGCCCTGAAGGCCGAATCGGTTGAAGAAGGGATCGCATTCTTATACGCAGTCATCGATCAGCTCCCCGTTGAATACAAGATGAAACATCTTGGACGCTGCTTGATTGCGGCCGAGCCCGACCAAGCAAGAAAACTTGAAAAGAGCCTTTCACCCTTGATCATCGTCATCGAGAAAAGCACCGATCCTGGTCTTACCGATATGCTCGTTATGGGAGGACATCACGTTTGCATCTTGAGATCGATGGTAGGCCCGATACAAAATGAAAGTAAAGAAATCTCTCTTCCCAATGCTCTTCAACACGAAATGAAACTAGCCCTTTTAGGGATGGGGTTGAGCGAGGAAGAAACAGAAAAAGTAGCCCGGGATACGGCCGGTAGTCTTTCAGTCTTCAGAAGGCTCTACCCATCCCGCACCGGAAGCATCGAACCTGATTGGGCTAAACCAGAAAATGCCCGAAAAATTATCCCGGCATTTCTTGCCGGAGGCTGGAACGCTGACAAAGAAAGGTACGAAGATTACAAGCAACTGGAACGTCTCACAAGAAAGAACTACCATGAGCTAGAAGGGGAGCTGACGGTAATGCTTGCAAAAAGCGACTTTCCCCTAGAGAAATTGAACAGCACCTGGAAGATTGCTTCACCCCGCGATGCTTTTTCCTGGTTGGCTCCTTACATTACAAATGAAGATCTCAAGGTATTCGAGGAAGTCGTCGTTACTGTTCTTGGGGAACCGGACCCTCGATACGACATGGAGGCTGACCGCCGTTTGGTAGCTCCATTCACGAGCCGGATGCCTCGCTACTCGGAGGACCTTCGGCAGGGCCTAGGCGAAATGATTCTTTTGCTTTCCATATTTAGTAAGGAAACTGGGCTTCGCGACGCAGAGCTGGTGGTAGGCAGGATAGTGAAAAGACTTCTTCACGGTGCCGACACGTGCCGATGGTGGTCGATGCACTCCCAGCTTCCCCTGCTAGCGGAAGCCGATCCATATGCTTTTTTATCGGCCATCGAAGAGAGTCTTAAGGGCGAAAATCCACCGGTACTCGAGCTTTTTAAGGATGCGTCCATTCATTTACCTATCCCTAGTCAAGTGGTCCACTTCTTGGTTTCGAGCCTGGAACTTTTGAGCTGGAGCCCTGAATATTTAGCACATGCATCCCTTCTTCTGGCTCGCCTCGCCAAGCTAACCCAGTCCCAGCCCTTTAACGGCCTTGATAACAACAGCCCCTTCAAAAGCCTTTACTCCATCTTTTTACCCTTTTACCCGCAGACCTATGCGACATTGCAACAAAGGCTAGAGGACCTCGACCGATTAAGGGAAAAAGAACCTCAGGTCGCCTGGGAGCTGATGTGCTGTCTTCTAGTTCTAGTCGGGAGGTATGCACAAAACCAAGCATATCGACCCCGGTGGCGGGATTTTTCCAAAAAACGATCCGAAGAACGCCTCACAGTGCTAATGTTCCACGATGAAATCACCAAGCGGCTGTTAGAAGAAGACATGCAAAAGGAACCCCGGCTTTGGATTTTACTGTTTAATACCGACTCAGACTTCGGCTCTTTTTCTTGGCTGACTCCTGAGCGGCGTCGGAAAGCAGTTGATCTGCTCTCAGGTTCAATCCCTCGGCTGGATGATAATGTAAAGGAAGAGTTGTGGGCAACGATCAGGAATTTCCTTCATTATCACAGGTTATGTGCCGGGGCAGACTGGGCCCTTCCAGAAAGCGAATTGGTTCAGCTAGAAGAGATCTATAACCGGCTGACGCCAAGCGATCCCCTCAAGCAGTTCTCTTGGCTTTTCACAAGAGAGCCGCAGGTCATAAATCCATCTTCATACGATCTTCAGTCTAACGAGGAATCAGTAGAAACAGCTAGAAGGGAAGCCGTAGAAAAGCTGGTAGAGTATAGGGGAATTGACGGCCTGTTGGATTTTGCACAGAAGGTGGAATATCCCCATGGCGTTGGAACCGCAGCTGCCGCCTCCAATATAGAGGAAAGCCAGCTTCTTTCTCTCCTTTCCAAGACCCTTGGTAAAGGCGATAAAGTTGCTTGTTTTGGCCGTGGAATCGTTTGGTTTTACGCAAGGAAGAATGGAATCGAATGGATAGAGAGACTGATCGATCATGCAAAGGAGAAAGGTTGGGATAAAGAAGCAGTTCTTGATGTTTTTTTGGCTGCACCGCCCAACATTGTTCTTTGGAACCGCCTCAAAGCTTTAGGCAGGGATCTTGAGGAAAAGTATTGGAAACGGGTAGGGCTTTTGAATCCCGAAGAGATTGATAATGAGTGTTTCGTAATTGAAAGCCTTCTTTCCGTTGGTAAAGGACTTAATGCGGCTTGGATTGCAGGGCATTGTATGCGCGAGCTTCCAACGGATACTCTCGCCAGGATTATTGACCAGTCGCTGATTGAGCTGAATACTCCTAACCCAAGAATAAGCTTCAGAGGATTATCACAGTATATTCTTTTTATTCTTGGAAGATTCCTACAAGAACTCTCCCGGAGATCGGATGCCAATCCCAAGGAAGTAAACCAACTCGCTTGGTCGTACTGTTTTTTTCTCAGTGATCCCTATGTCTCTGCTAGTCCGTTTCCGATCCTTCACGAGCGGTTGAATGAAGATCCTGAATTTTTTGCTGAACTAATCAAGCTAGGGTATTCAACTAGTAAAACTTGCGGGGCTCAAGAAACGGAAGAGGAAGCAAAAGCACGGAAGGCCAAGGTTCAATGTGCTATTTCTCTTCTTAATTCCTGGAAGGGCATTCCTGGGACTGAGAACGGAAAGATCAATGAAGAGAAGGTTTTTCAATGGATCAGGAAAGCAAGAGAGCTGTGCAAAGAAGACAAACGGATCGCCTTCTTTTGCGACCTTCACATCGGGATCATGCTTGCACGTTCGCCAGAGGAAGCAGATGGGGAGTGGCCAACCGTCGCCGTTCGTGACGCTATCGAGGAATTCTTGAACGATGCCATTGAAGGAGGACTTATCTCTGGCAAGCTCGGACCCAGTTGGCGCTCTCCATTTGAAGGGGGTGAGCAAGAACGAAAGCAAGCCTCTCAATACCGAAAGTTTGCCGATGCCCTCCGGACAAGCTGGCCTAAAACTTCAAAGGTCCTCCGCCGTTTGGCAGAGTTCTACGAGAAAATGGGAGAGAGCGAAGACATTGAAGTAAGGCGCCGAGACTTGATATAACCGGCTTAAGCCGCTGCCAGGCAACAGATTGGTATTTTTTGACCATGCCTGCGTCACCCAGTCTTGATTGATCAAGCCCTCTGCCGATCCGCAATCAACAGGCATTGACATGTCTTGAGAGAATGCCCCAAGATGTTTTGCCGAAAGGGCAACTGCAAGCCAGAACAAACCGATTTCGCTTTCTTTCTCAAAAGCCCACTTCTATAGTTTTTTTAGGATGATCAATGCTACTTATAGAATATCATTTGTCGCCATCCTGTTTTTATAACCATATGCAAGACTATTTTTGCCGGCTTTGTGGCTTTGTGGTGAAAAAAAACCTGATCTTTTGAATCCTTTGATTACCACTGGACTTGCTCTACATCCATTTTCAAGATTCAAAAAACAATCCAGCCCTTTCCCATCATAACCTCATCCACAAAATAAATAGTGTGAAAAGATTGCCGATGTGTCAGCAATTAGACCATTTTTATATCTTTTCGATTATCTGGAAATAGGCACTTGAGAGGAAAAAAAATAAGAATGAGAAAGGGATTATTGGACATTCCAACCTGTGGTTTTAAACACGGCATTTGACCTGATCTTTGCAAGCCCAAACATGCTTAGGTAAAGATTATCCGCTATATTCTTAAAAACGTAATCTTTATGAAAAACGAAGAATACCTTGCTTGTGTAAAGATAATAGATCTCTCCACTAGGACACCTAGGGTGGGCATAATGTGGCATGCCAAGAACATAGATTGGATGCTCTTTGGCTGTTTTTTCGCCTAATGTTTGGGGATCAATACTTACAATCCTCGGCCTTTCCGTTGCGTATATCAGCATTAAAGGATTCATCACCGCAAGATCCGGCTTTTCGAGGGTTTGAGCAACTTTTAAGATCTTTAAGATCTTTTTTACTATCTCGGATGGTTTTGAATTGGCATTGCTTTGAAATGTCAAATCCACTTCTCCGGGGAGAAGTTCGCTGAATAGAACCATAGAGAGAGGTCTTCCAGCATGGTCCACAGGTTCATCAGTAGGAAATGGAATGTGAGAGCCGGATTGTCCTTCCTGGACAACCGTAAAGAACTTCCTGAATTGCCAGCTCCGTACATGTGGAACTATTTTATATTGGAAACATTCCCCATTCCGATCTAATTCAAACACACCTTCTCCAGCTTTGCGTGCGTTTTTCAAAAGACCCTTGATTACCGGATCACTTTTCCAGATGTTCACTAAGTCTTTTGGTGATGTGACGGAAAGAGAAGGCATTTAAAGTATACTACACACCGGTTCTTACACTACCAAAAGAAAAAAACCGATAAAATGGATGCAAAGACTCTTCTATCCTGGTAGGCTCAGGCTCAATTCCAGCAAGAATCGATCCAAACTTTTCGGACCATCTAGTGTAGTTCGGATTGGACGGGTATTGCCCGCTTCACATGGCTACTATCCCTATTATTGAAAGCTTCGTCCGGAACCGAAGTACGCGAAGGGTCAACCCACCGAATAGCGGCATACTTATCAATAACCGCGTAGTATAGACTGGAATTTCCCCAGGAATAGTTGTACCCGGTCGAACCAGAGCCGTTTCCTAAAGCTTGCTGTTGGTTGTTTCCAACCCAATTTCCCGATGCTCCAACGACGGACTTTTCTTTATCGAGAAGGAGCAGGGCATCGGCCCCAACTTTCTTTGCTATGGTTACTGCACGAGTAATTGGAAAACCAAAGAGGCCGTTTGCAGCGGTAATGAACCCGAAAATTATGTATGGTCTGGCGGGAGGAGTTGTGTAGACTTTCATCCCCTTAACAACGGTATGGGCACCGGAACCCTCTTGGCCGGCCACCGGTTGTTCAAACGGCTCCCACTTTGCTCTTATGGCCAAGGCCGTTTTTGTTTCAACGGCAAAAGTCCCAAGGATAATCAATGACACTAACAGGATCGTTTTAACATCCCAAAAACTTTTCTTTGTTGGCATTTTCCTAGCAGTCGACGAGGGTTAATCGGTGAAGAGACTGGTCCGAATTTTCCTATGCCATTCTGTCACTTAAGGTAAGGAGCAAAGCAGTCTTCCAGGAAAATTGCCGCTACTGCAAAATTTTCACCGCAGCATTGACTTGGTTTGCTGGTTTTACCGGGTTTAAGATTGAACTTTTCAAAAAAAGAATAGAGTTTCATGTTTTTTTCCTCTTGGGACGACAAAAACTATTTTATTTCGTAACAATCAGCACATCAAGGATGATTACATCTCATAGTCCTGGAATTTTTTTACCACCCTGCTTTCTTAATCTTCCATCAACTAGCTTTCTCTCCAACGAGCAGGCTAGCCATTAGACTTCCTCCCCCAGGGAATGGAAAAGCTTTCCGCTTCATTGGGGACAAATGGTCCTCGAAGTGAGATGATTTCAGGCCGGACCAACCTTAAGCCTCTTCCTCGGGCACATTCTTACGGCATACGCTTTATTTTTTTCGGAAGAAAATCGATGACCATCAGAGAGTTATAAAGGCAGGGGGTGGGTGACATCTCTTTCCATTTTTCTTTATCTTCTTTTTAAAAACTGCATTTAGGACCAAAACCTCTTTTAGAAATATTTGACAAGGAGTTTTCTTTCTTGCTGGTCATTCCAACTTGATATCGTTCCATAACACGGTGATCTTCCGTGGAATCCTGTTTCCTTTCCAATCGTCGTAGTTAAGCTTCAGCATATTCCCCTCATTCTGCAGCTTCAGGATATCCGGAACAAGCCATGTATTGGCAATGTACCCGGGTTCATAGCAGACTTCTCCATCAGGTTCTCCAATAGGCTTGCCTCTATCAATGTAAGCTTTGCCTTCCCTGGCATCCAGGTAATAGGTAAGCTCTTCCTTCCCGCTTTTGTCTCGAAGAGGATAAACAATTGGAAAGTCATGGAACATAAAATGCGATTCGAATCCCGGGGATCTTTTCAATATGGGCATTGCGGTTTCTAGCTTTTTGGCTATGCCTCTTTCGTCATACTCCGCAAAAAAGGTTTTTGCACCGTTCTCTCGGAGTTCTTTTTGCTTTTTAGTGGTCTATGATAAAAAAGCCGAAATTCCTTGGAAAACTCCTCCGTTTTCAAAACCTAAATTTTCCGCTCTTTATTGTTCAGCACGGTGGTTACCCGCATAGACTGTGTCGTAATTCCCATTTGAAAGTCGTTTCCAGTATTGACAGGAGGATGTAAATGGTTGTTTATGAGAAAAATATTTCCGTGGACCAAGGGATTTGGTTTTCTCAAGACGATGAGAGTATTAAGACAACCTTGTATGTTTCATGAATCGTTAAAAAAAGCAAACGGCAATCCATTTCCTATGCATTAATTAGAGCTTAATTATTAAGTTACTTGGCAGTGCACCCACCTATTCTCAGTGCGTGATCAATAATAAAGATTTCTCAGGTAATTTTCCCAACACAGCCATTCCTTTTCAAACTACCTACTGTCATTTTCAAGATCAGATTTTTTCACCGCGACATCATTATTTTCAGCTGCTCTACGAAACCAATGGACCGCCTCGATTGAATTTTGTGTGATACCCAACCCCTCAAAATAGGCAAGGCCTAGATTAAACTGAGCCATGGCATTCCCCTGCTCAGCCGCTTTCTGATACCAATAGACCGCTTGGGCATGGTCTTGTGGTACTCCTTGACCATAATCGTAAGCATACCCAAGGTTCAATTGTGCTATAGGATATCCCTGCTCGGCAGCTTTTTTAAACCAATATACAGCCTGAATATAGTCTTGGCGGACTCCTAATCCTTTGTAATAGGCAACGCCTAGATTAGACTGAGCCATGGCATTACCTTGCTCAGCCGCTTTCTGATACCAATAGACCGCTTGGGCATGGTCTTGTGGTACTCCTTGACCATAATCGTAAGCATACCCAAGGTTCAATTGGGAACCGGCATCACCCTTTTCAGCTGCCTGCCTCCACCAGTACACCGCTTGGGCATAATCTTGAGATACCCCTCGACCTTTGTCATATAGAAGGCCAAGGTTGAATTGCGCTACAATATCTCCTTGTTTGGCAGCTTTCTGATACCAATAGATCGCTTGGACATAATTCTGTGGCACTCCTTTGCCATCCAAATAGGCAGTACCAAGTTCACACTGCGCCTGGGCATTCCCCTGCTCAGCTGCCTTCTCATACCAGTAAACCGCCTGGATGTAGTCTTGAGGCACCCCTCTACCTTCATAATAGGCAAGACCCAGCTCGAATTGTGCTTCAACAAGACCTTGCTCGGCAGCTTTTCTAAACCAATATACAGCCTGAATAGAGTCTTGGTGGACTCCTAATCCTTTGTAATAGGCAACGCCTAGACAAAACTGAGCCTTGGCATTATCTTGCTCAGCCGCTTTCTGATACCAATAGACCGCTTGGACGTAATCTTGTGGTACTCCTTGACCATAATCGTAAGCATACCCAAGGTTCAATTGTGCTCTAGGATCTCCTTGCTCGGCAGCTTTCCTATACCAATTGGCCGCTTGCGATAAATCCTTTGGAACACCTACCCCAACCGTATAGGCACGTCCCATAACAAATTGGGATAGGGAATGCCCCTGCTCAGCTGCTTTTCTAAACCAATAAACCGCCTTGTCAAAATCCTTTGGAACCCCCCCCACACCCCAATAATAGGCAAAGCCTAGTTTGTATTGTGCTTGGACATTCCCCTGCTCCGCTGCCTTCCGGTACCAATATACCGCTTGGGCCAAATCCTTAGTGACGCCTTGACCACGGGAGTAGGCATCACCCAAATCCAATTGGGCCTGGGCATTCCCGCCTCGGGCGCGTTGTTCTAATTGAGTTATGCTAATAGACTCTGCCCGAATTTCCACCGTCATTAGGACAGAAGCGGCCAGAACGAGAAGAAATGGTCTGTTCACGATCCTCCCTATACTATGGAAACCCATCTGGAATGATTTTTTAGTCAAAAAAATCTGGATGTCAAGGTTGATCATGGTCCAAAACCAGGGAATTCCTCCTAGAAATTGACCTAGTTGTACTTTCCCCATTTTCCTTACTTACATTGGTCTAAATTTCCAAGAGTCTTAAAACAAGATAGTAGCTAGCTTCCTTCCCAAGGTTTATACCATTGGATAATTGGACAAAGCCTCTGAATATTGGGCACCAGTAAAGGGAATGCCTCTTCTCTGTTTCATGCAATTCCGCTAGATCATATTTCCTGCTTACCTCACTGCTAAGGGTTGGCAGGGATGTGAGGCAATTATGTATGGAATTCCATTCAACCCATCATCCCTTAGCTTGTATTTGCAGTGCAACCCCAATCCAAGAAAAGAATCAAGCCAGCTTGCCTGTCCTTGCTTCACTCTCTTCTCAACCTTCGTGGAACTTGTTAAATAGCCCTCCTCAGTTTTACGTTTCCCGTAAGCTTTAGCCGTCGTCTCCCTGGCAACCATAATGTTGAAAGCTCTGGAATATTCGTCAAGGAACACATGACACCACGGGCATGGATCCCAGTTCACCGGAAAACGCGCAGCACTATGGGAAATCTTAGAACGATCATACGATCGCTCCACATCCGTCTCGTTGACGGTTGCCAAAACTTCGAGGGCTATACAGGGGAGACCCTCGTTTTGGCATTAAGGCCGACCGTAAGCTTGTCGGCATAGACAACTCTGTCGGCCTCCTCCTTAGAAATGACATCGGCCTTGATGGCCGTGTCGATCAAGCTATTTCCTCCTTCCTATAACCACGGTGATGGGATGAACCTAAAGGCTAGGTAGTTATTCAGCTTGGCAACGTCGCAATACCGATGCTCAAGCCCTCGTTAAGTATAACCTTTTTTTCCAATGCGTTTAACTCTCCTGTTAAACGCAATAAAAAAAATTGTTTCCCCTTTGGTCTTCTTCCGGGCAAAAGTCTGTTCTTTTATCCTTTGCTCGGTCTATCCTGAAAGCTTTAGCAACTTGGTTAACCTCTTCTCTGTCCTTCCTCTGGCAGAGACAAGTTTGAGGAGCCTTTACTCAGTGTTCTTTCATGCCTATGGCAAGCTGATCGAGTCGGACTGCTAGTTGATTTATCCTAACTGTGTGCTCGGTTATCTATTCTTCGGGATTCCCCTGCATCTTGGCCCGTTGAATGAGCCTGGTTGTCATCCTTTCCTGTGCCGAAGCTAGGGCTTTAGTCACGGCGGAAAGCCTTTCCATGATCAGTTCCCCTGCTTAAAAGAAGCCAAAACCCCTTTTACTCGCCCAGGTTCGAACAAGAAATCACCCCTTTTTTTTTGTGCAAGACCAAGATCCATAAAGGATGGCTCGGAGGAAAAAACCTTTTGGAGGTCACGGCAAAAAATCGTCCTTTTGGATCCGTTTCTTGAGAAGATCGGAAAGCCCACAGGTCTTAGGGTAAAGGTCCCTCTTCTTTTTTTTCATCCTCTTCCCCAAGAGTCGAAAAGCTGTGGATGGATTTCAAGCCCCTGAACATCCCCTCAAAGTCCAATCCGTAACCCACGACAAATTCATCGGGAATTTCAAATCCTACCCACCTGGGTTCTATCGGTAGCTGCTCTTTTTTCTTTTTCTTTAGGAGCACGCAAAATTCAACGGCGCTTGCTCCCGCTTTGTAGAGGGCTTCCTTGACCGCAGACAAGGTTAAGCCCGAATCGAGGATGTCGTCGATGACCAGGATATTTTTAGAGGCTATCTTCTTTTTATCTATCAACTCCAAGCCCTGGATATACCCCCTGGAAGAAGTACCGGAATAGCTTTTAAGCTGCAAGAACTCTACTTCGGTTCTTAAAGGCAAGTTCCTGAGCAGGTCGGCAACGAAAAAAAGGGAGCCGTTTAAAAGTCCTAAAACAAGGAAAGGTTTTTTCCTGTATGCTTTTCGAATTTCAACGGAAAGTTCGACAATCCTCTTCTGGATCACTTCGCGGCTAAGCAACACTTTACCCAACTTGTAATGTCGCCCCATTTTAGGGTAGCCTTTAAAACCACTCATCCCCTCCTCCCTCACCGGGCATATTCAACCCGAACCCGTTCGAGAAATCGGGCTCCCTTCTCCAAGAGCCCATGGCAATACATATCCTCGTCGAACTTTTGCCACGAAGGATTGACCAACTCCAAGGGCACCGAAAGAAAAGAAGCATCGGTTGAACTGTCCTCTAAAGGTTGCTTGCCGATAATGAGCGGAGAAAGGAAAAAAGAAACCTCCTGTATCCACCCCTCCTTAATCAGTTGATGCAATACTTCCGCCCCTCCTTCAACAAGCAAAATACCTACATCTCTTGAGCCTAATTCACCAAGAACCCTTTCCCAAGGCATTTTCACAAACAACAACGTTCTTTCTTTGAAAGCATCGGTAAAGAGAAAAAGATCCCCGGGAAGATTGCCTGAACGGCTAACAATGACCCTCCAGGGTTGGATTTTACCCTTCGGATCGACGAGTCGTATCGTTAACCGGGGGTTATCCGTTCTTGCCGTTTGTGCGCCAATGAGGATAGCGTCGGCAATCATTCTCAACCGGTGGGCCACAGTACGAGCAGCAATGCCTGAAATCCATCTTTCCTCTCCCACTCCCGCCGAAAGACTCCCATCAATCGCCATCGCTATTTTGCCGATTACCCAAGGTTTTCCCGTTAAAATCCTATGGTAAAAACCTCGGTTAAGAAAAAGCGCTTCCTCTAGGATTTCCCATGAAAAATCGACTCCCAGGGAAGGCAACAGCTCCACGGCCCTCGGCTTATTTCTCGGGTTGGGATCAGGAGAGCTGGCTACCACCCGGCTAATTTTTTCCTTGACGATACGTTCCGTGCAAGGCGGGGTTTTGCCCCAACTGGAGCAGGGTTCCAAGGTAACGTAAAGGGTTGAACCGGCAACCGACTCCCCCCTTTTTTTTGCGTCTTCGATCGCCTCGATCTCCGCATGTGCTTGGCCCGCCTTCCTATGGTAACCCCGGCCGATAAGGGTTCCCTCTTTAACGAGCACAGCCCCCACCGCGGGATTAGGACTGGTCAAACCTTCTCCCAAAAGAGCCCATTTCAAGGCTTCTTTCATCCAGTAGCGATCTTCAGGAGAAAAATTCTTCAACAAACTTCTCTGGGTTAAATTCTTCCAAGGAATCGAGGGTTTCACCACGGCCAAGAAAATAGGTTGGGATCCCAACTTCGTATTTAACCGCTGCCACCATTCCCCCTTTAGCGCTGCTATCCAGCTTGGTCACGATCATCCCGGCAAGCCCCAAGGCTTCATTAAACTCCCTGGCCTGGACCAGCACGTTACTCCCCGATGTTCCATCTACAACGAGTAAAATAAACAGGGGAATTTGACCCGAAACTTTTTCAAGCGTTCTCTTGATTTTTCCCAGTTCCATCATCAAGTTTTTTTTATTCGCTTGCCTGCCGGCGGTGTCGACAATCAAGTAATCTGCCTGGGCATCCAGGGCTTGGCCAAAAGATCTGAATGCGACACTGGCCGCATCCGCTCCTTCCTTCCCCAAAACCACGGGGACTTCCAGTTTATCCGCCCAGATTTTAAGCTGCTCGATAGCCGCCGCCCTGAACGTGTCACAGGCAGCCAAAAAAACTTTTTTTCCTTCTCCTTTGAACCTGTAGGCCAGTTTGGCGGCCGAAGTCGTCTTTCCTCCCCCATTGACTCCCACAAGGAGAATGACCCCGGGTTTGCCCACGGGCAAAGGTAGTTTTCTATCCTGGAGGATGTTCAGCAGTTCTTTTTTAATTCTTTTTTCTGCCAGTTCCGTTTTTCCAAGTAATTTTTCTTTATCCAAAAGAGCATACAGTTTCTGGGAAAGATTTATTCCCAGGTCTGATTCAACCAGGAGGGCTTCCCAGTCCAGCTGCTCTTTGGGACCAACAATATTGGCAAATTTTCCAACTAAATTTCTCCAAAAGGACATAATTTTTTACCTTTCATGGGCAGGACATCCAAGCCTTCCTTCCCGAATCTTTGAGGACAGAATCCAGAATCCCATTGACAAACTTCCCCGATTCCTCCGTGCTATACTTCTTTGCGATTTCAACCGATTCGTTGATACTCACCGCCGGAGGAATATCCTTTCTATACAAGATTTCGTAGATCCCCAAGATAAGAATACATTTATCCACCGGGGCAAGTCGATCAAGGCTCCAGTTCTTCACATAACTGTTGATCTTTTCTTCAATAGCCTCCTTGTGCTCGGCAATTTCCTTTAGCCATTGTTCTACCGCTTCTTTATCTTTTTGATCGAGCGGGGAAAAATCCCAAAAGTCCAAAAGCATGTTGTCCAAGCCAACCCCTTTGTTCATTTCCCACTGGTATAGAAACTGAACAATCAGTTCTCGAATTTTTCGCCGGCTGATCATAACTTTTTAACCTTTTTAATGATAACAAAAGAGCATCAAAAAAAGAGAATGTAAAATATCCACGGATCGATCTTTTTTTGCCGCTTCTCTTGGACTTTGTGGCCTTTTTTTCTCACAAAGGAAGTAGGGATTCAGGCCAAGGCAAACTTCCCGTGACCGTCTAAAGTCAAACCCCTTCCCCCTCCTTTAACAATCAACTCAAAAAAAAAGCCCTTCCTTTTGTTCATGTCTGCCTCTTCTTGCCCAGGCTTTTAAGGACCCTCCTTTCAGGACTTAGTCCATTTTCATAGAGGCTACTTCCAGCGCTGCCCTTGCCCCTTCTTTTCCTCGATCCAGCCTGCCGGCAGTTCGTGCCTTGGCTTGGGATTCATTGCTGACGGAAAGGATTTCGTGAATGACGGGAATGTCGTTTTCCAAGCCAATTCTCATTAAGGCGTCGGTACAGGCCCGGAGTATCTCGGAAGCATGGGCGGTCTTTCCTTGCCATACGATCCCAAAACAGAGCAGGCAATCGTATATTCTTTTTCTAGCCAGTCTTTGGGCTTGGAGGGGGATTTCAAAAGAACCGGGAACCCAAACCACATCGACGATATTTCCCTGGAGGACCTCAAGGGCCGATTCCACCATCCGGCTTGTATATTCTTTATTGTAAGAGCTGGCTATGATCCCAAAGCGAAACGGTCCTTTTCGTTCCATAGATTTTTGTTTTCAATATTAACTTTTTGATAGAGTTTTTTCTGTAAAATGCGAACTTTTTATTTTCTTCATTCTTTAAAAAAGCGCTACACTTTAACTTTCTATGTCTAACGGTTATTTGGACTTCGAAAAACCCATCGTCGATCTTCTCCAGCGTCTTGAGCTTTTAAAAACCGATAAGTCCCTTTCAGCCCAAGAGCTAAAAAAAAGAGAGACCGTCCTTGAAGAAGAACTTCTGCAAACCCGAAAAGCGATCTATTCCAAGCTTTCTCCTTGGCAAAAAGTCCAGATCGCCCGACATCCCAAAAGACCCTATTTCCTGGACTACATACAGAGGATAGGCTCCGATTTTTTTGAGCTCAATGGAGATCGGCTTTTCAGAAATGACCTTTCGATTGTAGGAGGGTTCGTTACCATTGGCGACATTAAACTCATGGCCATAGGCCATATGAAAGGAAGAACATTAAAAGAAAACCTGCTGAGGAATTTTGGATGCCCCATGCCGGAAGGCTACCGCAAGGCCATGAGACTGATGAAACTAGCCGAAAAGTTCCGCCTGCCTGTCGTCACTTTCATCGATACAGCCGGGGCCTATCCAGGAATCGGTTCAGAAGAAAGGCATGTTGGGGCGGCGATCGCCAACAATCTCATGGAAATGTCCGGCTTGAAAGTCCCCATCGTTTCGATAGTTATCGGCGAAGGAGGCAGTGGAGGAGCTTTGGGGATAGGAGTTGCAGATAAAGTTCTAATGATGGAAAATGCCTACTACTCGGTCATCTCTCCTGAAGGGTGTGCCGCCATTTTGTGGAAAGATAAAAAACATGCCCCCCAAGCTGCTGCCCTCCTCAAGCTCACCGCTCAAGAACTTCTTGAGTTGAAGATCATCGACCAGGTTATTCCCGAACCCCTAGGAGGGGCGCACTGGGACTGGGATAAAGCGGCCCACATTCTTAAAGAACATCTTCTTTCAACCTTGGTTCCCCTGCTGGCCTTGGACCCCCAACAGCTGTTGGAAAACCGATACCTTCGCTACAGAAGAATCGGGCAATGGCTTGAAAAAGGTTAATAGGGAAAGAACTTAGGGTTCCTACTTTTTGCTTTAATCCTTTTTTTTTCCTTTTACCCTATCCTTTGTGTTTGTTCTTTTTGCGCTGATCTTTTTTTCTTTTTTTCTTTCGGCACTGCTTAGCCCTGTTATTTACTCCCTGCTCAGTCCCTTGATCGAACACCTTTCTTTTCTCCGTCTTTACCATCGCCTTGTCGAAATTTTTCTACTTCTATTCCTTTTGTTTTTTAGAAAACAACTCGGTCTTTTTCACTGGTCCGACGTCGGGTTTAAAAAACCCCTCTTCAAACCCCTTTTTCAGGGGATAGCCCTATCCCTGCTTATCATCGTCTCCTCGCTGGCCGCCCAACCTTCCCTTTTTGGAAGCCAAGGCCCATGGAGAATGCCCGGCGGCAATGACCTTTTCAAAATTTTCATTAAGGCAGCATCGGTAGCTATAATTGAAGAGCTCATCATGAGAGGAATCCTCCTTGGGGTTATATCGAGGTCGGCGGGAGAGCTTTGGGCCCTTTTCTGCAGCTCGGCCCTCTATTCTTTCTCCCATTTTTTAAACGCTCAACCCTCTTTTTCTTCATCTACCCGACCTCATTTAAGCAGCGGCTTTCTTTTGTTAGGGAAGATGTTTCAACCTCTCCTAGGGCTGGAATGGCTTTCCATAAAAGGATTGGTTCTATTTTTGCTTGGCATTATCCTGGGGCTGGTTTATAGGAAAGAAAAAAACTTGTGGCGACCCATCGGGGTCCATGGAGGAATCGTTTTTTTTGCCCATATCCAAAACTGGATCGACCCCGAGCGGTGGTTGAATGATTTTAAAGAAGCTTTGCTCCTTTCTTTTTTTTGCACCATCCTATGGATATTTTGTACACGGCCCTATGGGAAGCGGCGAAGGGAACCCAAAATTTTCTTTCTTTAATCTATCCTCCCCCAGAACTACCCGATCTTCCCCTCCTGCCTCTCAACCCCCCTTTTTGTTTTTGCTGTTCTCGTCCCTTTCCCCAAGGATTGGCACACTGCCGCTACTGCAACCAGTGCATGGCTTATCCTCGGTCTTTTCTCTTTGCCCGATCAGGATACGTTTTTTGTGGCCTGGTCCGGGAGGTGATTCATTGGGTAAAATACAATCAAAAATACCATTTAATGCCTTTTCTGGAAGAATGGCTGGAAAAAGGTTATAGGAAATACCTTGGCGGATGGAATTGCCAAGGTGTCGTTCCGGTCCCTTTGCATCCCAGAAAGTTTAGACAAAGAGGCTTCAATCTTGCCGAGGAGTTAGCCCTCTGGCTTTGCCGCCGCCAAAATCTGCCCTATTTTCCGGCCCTTGAAAGGATCAAGCCCACACAGCAACAAGCAGCTCTTGCGTTCCCCGAAAGGACCGCGAATGTTCGGGGAGCCTTTAGACTGAAAAGGGGTTTTGACTTGAAAGACAAAAACCTGTTAATTATAGACGACGTCATGACGACAACCGCAACCGCTCAAGCATGCGCCGAGATTCTGAAAGATAGAGGTGGGGCAAAAAAAGTAGCGGTTTTAACCATCGCCAGGAGCTAGCGGGGAGAATTCATTCGAAAAGCTACTGCCAATGATGAGCAAGGATAAGCCTCAAATTCCATCGGGAGAAAAAATGTTGGATATACCCGAGGGACTCTGGACTAAATGTCCCGGTTGCAACCGCTTTCTCTATACCAAGGAGCTGGAACTCAATCAATCGGTATGCCATTACTGCCAACACCATTTTCCCCTTAAAGCTCCCGAACGCATTGCCTGCATAACCGATCCGGGAAGTTTTATCGAATGTGAAAAGCATTTGCATTCCGTCGATATTCTCGGCTTCAATGGGGAAAAGAGCTATCAAGAAAGACTGGATTACTACCGCAATAAAACCGCCCTGGATGAAGCGGTGGTATGCGGAAGCTGTACGATAGGCTCTATACCGGTCTTTCTCTGTGTCATGGATTTTGGCTTTCTTGGGGGAAGCATGGGGAGTGTCGTTGGAGAAAAAATAACGCGGATGATCGAAAAATCGCTCTCTGCAAAAACTCCCCTTCTCATTATCTCTGCTTCGGGGGGAGCGCGGATGTATGAAGGGATGTTTAGTCTCATGCAGATGGCTAAAACCGCTGCAGCCTTACAACGACTCTCCCAAGCCCACGTCCCCTACATTTCCCTCTTGACCAATCCAACAATGGCAGGGGTCATCGCCAGCTTTGCTTCACTGGGCGATGTCATTCTTGCTGAACCCAAGGCGATGATCGGTTTTGCCGGCAGTCGAGTAATCAAAGAAACAACGCAACAGGAGCTTCCCCCCGGGTTTCAAACGGCAGAGTTTTTGTTAGAAAAAGGGCTTATCGATAAGATCGTCCATAGAAAAGAATTGAGATCCACTCTCAAGCAGCTCCTCTATTTTTTGACCTGATTTCTTTTCCTTCATAAAGAAAGTTGCTTGAATTTTTTTGCTATCAGTGTTTCTTTGATTGAAAGTGAATTTTTGCTTTTAAGTAATTAAAGGGAGATTCTTTTGTCTATTAGCCATTTCTAAAAAAGTTCTATTCTTTCATTGCGCTTTTCTTATGCTTGAGAGCGATGAACATTCTTTGTGATAACTAACGAATTAAAAATAAAGAAAGAGGTAGAGATAAAGCTCAGGGATGAAAAATGTCTTGTTTGTGTGTACCGGTAATATCTGTAGAAGTCCAATGGCCAAAGGGCTTTTCGAATCTCTGATCCCTGCAAACAAGGATATTCAAGTTGATTCTGCAGGCATTGGTGCTGTCGCCGGTCTCCCTCCAAGTCCCCATGCCATAGAGGTGATGGCCGAAATAGGCATTGACATTTCCCATATACGGAGCAAACCCGTCAGTTCAGAATTAATCAGAAAAGCCGATTTTATCTTTTGCATGAGCTATTCTCATCTCGACTCTCTTCTGCTCCTCTACCCCGATGCCGGTGATAAAATATTCCTTCTTCTTGAGTTTGCCCATGATTTGCCCATTATGGCAAGAGAAATTCCCGATCCCATCGGGGGGTCCATCGAACTCTACAAGCTCTGCCGGGATCAGATGAGAGAGGTAATGCCTAAAATTTTATCTTTTGTCCTCAATGCCCCTTCTCCAGTAGCCGAATCCTCCCTTTCTGAATGCAAAAGCCGGGAAAAAAACAAGCTTTGTGTATTTCTTGGTTCCGATCGCAATGGAGATACCCTCAAAAACCTTTGCAAAGAAATCCTTCACCACTGGCAGATTCCTGCTGAAGATATCCAAGCCGAAGATCCCATGGATATCCCTGCTATGATCGAAAGGATGGCCCTCGAACTTTACGAAACCCCTTTTTCTACCGGTATCCTTTTCTCAAAAAATGGGCTGGACATGGAGATCGCCGCTAATAAGATTCCTCAAATCCGGGCTGTGCGCGCCTCCTCCCTGCAGGATATCCATACCGCCAGGAAGGAATTAAACTGCAATGTGTTATGCCTGGGTAGCCAGTATGTCAGAGCAGAGGATTTAGCCCAAATTTTAGAAGCCTGGCTTGCTCCTTTATTTGAAAAATCACCAAGCAAGGAAAATTTTGTTCAAACAGAACCCTTAACTCAGACTCCTATGCACATTTCTCATCAATCTACTTCAGCTTTATCCCGAGTTGATCCCAAAATATTTTTCCTGATAAAAAAAGAGGCTCAAAGACAAAATCAGAACCTCGAGCTCATCGCTTCTGAAAACTTCGCCAGCCCCGCAGTCATGGAAGCTCAGGGGAGCTGTCTAACGAACAAATACGCCGAAGGATACCCGGGACGCCGATGGTATGGAGGGTGCGAAAACGTTGATGAAATCGAATCCCTTGCCATAGAAAGGGCAAAGGAGCTTTTCAAAGCCGAACACGTCAATGTTCAGCCCCATTCCGGCTCACAGGCCAACATGGCGGTGTATTTCGCCATGCTTAAGCCCTTCGAAACGATAATGAGCATGGATCTCAGCCATGGGGGACACTTGACACACGGCTTTAAAATGAATTTTTCGGGCAGGTTCTACAATGTTGTTCATTATGGGGTTAGCCCCAAAGACGAAAGAATTGATTACGACAGCCTTGAAGCAGCCGTAAAAGAACATAAACCAAGGATGTTGGTTGCCGGGGCTTCAGCTTACCCCGTTATCATCGATTTCCAAAGGCTAAAAACGATTGCCGACTCCGTCGGTGCCTACCTCATGGTTGACATGGCTCACATAGCCGGGCTTGTTGCCGCGGGCCTCCATCCTTCACCGATACCTTATGCGGATTTCGTCACGACAACGACACACAAGACCTTACGGGGCCCAAGGGGGGGGATTATTTTTTGCAAGGCGAGGTATAGCAAAGAAATAGACAGCCAAATCTTTCCCGGTATTCAAGGGGGTCCTCTTGTCCATGTCATCGCCGCTAAAGCGGTCTGTTTCCATGAAGCCTTGCAAGATTCTTTTGTCGAGTACCAAAGACAGGTGATCAAAAACGCCAAGGCCCTTGCCGAAGGGTTGAAGAAAAACGGGTACCGTCTCATATCCGGGGGAACGGAAAATCATCTTATCCTTGTTGACCTCAGACCCTTGGGGATCACGGGAAAAGAAGCGCAGGATATCCTTGATCGAGTAGGGATTACCGTCAATAAAAATACCCTGCCTTTTGACACCATCCCACCTTACCAGGGAGGCGGGATCCGTATCGGCTCCCCGGCCGTGACTACCCGCGGAATGAAGGAAAATGAAATGTTTGATATTGCTGAATGGATTCATAGGGCTTTGACAGGCCGTAATGATCCTCATACCCTTGAAAAAATAAGGCAATCGGTCTTGGAGCTAACGAGCAGATTCCCACTCCCCTTTGACAAATAACAAGCCTGTATGCTATGCAAAGCTCTAGAGTTGACATCTTCATGCTGACTCTTATTAAATGAAAACCAAAATTAACCCCTAAAAAGAAAGTCCCATGCATAAATTAAAAAAATATTTAAAATTAAGCGATTATTATCGACACGGAAAAAAGCTATTCTCGGCCCTGTTGTTCCTTTCTCTTTTAGCTGGTTGCAACCCCTCATCGAAGAGCGGAGATGGAGCGGATAAGAAAAAAGAAGAAGCCCCTTCCCTGGAATCCTCTTCTCCTGAGCCGGCTTCCCCTTCGCCAGAGTTTGCAGCACCAAAGCAAAAAGAAGAAAGTCAACCCGCTTCCAGCTCTAAGCCCGAAGAACAAGCTCAATCCCAGGAAGCTGCTGCCAATCCAACCCAAGCTCCCCTGCAAGAGGAGAAAAAAGAGGCTGCCGATACAGGCAAAGAAGCGACTAACATAGAAAAAGAGGCAAAACAGAAGGCCGAAGGTGTTCAGCCCCAGGCTCCTTCTCCGGTTCCTCCCGAGCCTCAAAATCCCTAGAAACGGTTTATTCAACCGGCCAACATTGTTTGTTTTCTTTCTTTGCAGGGAAAGAAAATCCGAATAATATTTAATCACCAAGGGCAGTAAAGGCTCAGGCAAGCTAACCCCGCCAGGTCCGAAAGGAAGCAACGGTAACTTGACCTTGCCTGTTACTGTCCTTGGCCTGATCCCTTCATTCATGTACCAGGTTTTTAGCAGGAAATATCGTCCAAGGGTTTTCTCCGAAGTCGTAGGGCAAGAGCATGTGGTACGAACATTAAAAAACGCTATTCGGTTAGGCAGGGTCGCCCATGCTTACCTTTTCTCCGGGCCCAGGGGAACCGGGAAGACCACTCTGGCCCGAATCTTGGCAAAATCCCTTAACTGTGCCGATGGACCCAATGCCGATTTTGATCCCGACGATCCCATTTGCCTGGATATTGATGCGGGAAGATCGCTTGATTGCATCGAAATTGATGGAGCATCGAACAACGGCGTCGATCAAGTGCGTGAGCTCAGGGAAGCGGCCAAATCACTCCCTGTCCAATCCCGCTATAAAATTTACATCATCGATGAAGTCCACATGCTTACGCAGGCAGCATTCAATGCCCTATTGAAAATTCTTGAAGAGCCTCCAGCTCATGTGAAATTCATTTTTGCCACGACAGAACCCTACAAAATCCCCCCCACCGTCAGTTCCCGCTGCCAGAGATTTCATTTCAAACGCATTCCCCGCAGGCTCATTGCCGATCATCTTCAAAAAATCTGCATCCAAGAAAAGATCGATGCGGAGCGCAAAGCCCTGGAAATGATTGCCGACATCAGCGAAGGAGCCCTTCGCGATGCCGAGGTCGCCCTAGACCAATTAATCAGTTTTTATGGGGAGAAGATCGATCAATCTTCCGTTCAGGAAATGTTCGGTTTAGTAGGTATTGAACCCTTGTGTCGGCTGCTTACCGACCTCGCCCAAGGAGATGGTCGGGGGGCATTAAAAGAAGCCCACCAGCTTCTTGAATCGGGAAAAGATCCTCTCTCTCTTCTTCGGAGCTTCCGCAACCTTCTTCATGACATCGCCCTTTACATGGCTTCTGTCGAATCACTAGGACTGGAGCTTGACCCTGAAGAATTGGATCAGGTGCGGTCAATGTCCAGCCGGCTTTCCCTATCCTTTGTCATAAACCTGCTAGAAGCCATAGACCAGTGGGAAAACAAGCTCCGTTATGCCCTTCATAAAGAAGTGCTTTTTGAAATCGCGATTCTTGAACTTTCCCAACTTAAAGAAAAAGTGGCCATAGAAGAGCTTTTAGCCCAATGGAGGGTACAGGGAGAAGAAAGCAGTGAAAATTTAAAAGGGGAAAAAACGGCCCTTTCTACTCCTCCTTTGCCGGAAGAGCAGGGAAAGAAAGAGGAAGAAACAACTCTACCCCAAGCCCTATTTCCTTCGGTCCAAGCAGGCAATCCTCCCTCCGGCACCAAAGAACAACCTCAAGGAGGCTCTCTAACCCCCGTTGGAACCCAAAAAAAAGAGCAAACAGCCGCAGAGCTCTTTTCCCATTCTCCTCCCCCGTTATCACCCCAAGAACAGTGGGCTAAGCTCGTTGAATCTTTTGCCGCCGATAAAGCTGACTTCAGGTCTCTTGCCGATAAGCTCTACTTTTATGAATGTCGCAGTGAAGAACTGATCATTCAACATGCCCTTACAGAGGAGGATTTTTCCAGGCGGCTTTCTCCCTTTATCCCCTTGCTGGCAAAAGAAGTAAAAAAAGTCTTCAACAAAAAGCTCTCCTTCTACCCCCTCCATTTAAAGCCATCCGGCTTGACGGCGGCGGAAAGCCCTACAAAAAACAAAAGAAAAAGTTATTCCCCGACCCCGGAAAAAAATAATCCTCCCCAGGAGCATTTCCTCGTTGACGAAGCGAGCCTTAAAAATGATCCTTTAATAAAAGAAGCCCTTGAGCTTTTCAAGGGTAAAATATTAAGAATAGAAAACCCAAAAGTCGAAGGTAGTCCGTGAACATCAACAAACTGCTTAAACAAGCCCAAAAATTACAGGAAGAAGCAAAAAAAATCCAGGAGCAGATGGCTTCGCTTTCCTTCGAAGGAGAGAGCGGTGGAGGCAAAGTGAAGGCGACCGTCAATGGAGAAGGGTTCCTTTTGAAAATGCATGTTGATCCCACCCTTCTGGAAGCCAAGGATAACGAAATGATCGAAGATCTCATCGTTGTTGCCGTCCAAGCGGCACAAGAAAAAGCCAAGGAAGCTTCCCAAAGCCAATTCCAAAAGCTCGGTGGAAACTTAGGCATTCCCGGCATGTTTTAGTCTCCCGGCAAGTAAAAGAAAATGATCGATTTTCCTCCCGCCATCCAAAACCTTATTCATAGCTTGAAAGAACTGCCGGGTATCGGCCCTCGGTCAGCCGAAAGGATAACCCTATATCTATTGGAAGAAACCAAGGGGACAAAACAGAAACTGGCGCAGTCCATAAACGAAATAGGGGCGAAAATTAAGCCCTGCTCGCGCTGTGGTTTTTATACCGAAGAGACCCTCTGTTCGATCTGCCTGGATCATTCCCGGGACAAGCAATGCTTCTGCTTAGTCATCCATCCTATAGACGTCATAAAAATTGAAAGGACAGGCGCTTTTCGAGGCGTGTATCATGTCCTCGGGAAAAAAATCTCCCCTCTTGAAGGCCACGTTCCAGAAGATCTTCCTCTTTCTCCGCTGCTCCAGAGGATAGACGAAGAAAAACCCAGAGAAATCATTTTAGCCTTTGGGACCGATGCGGAAGCCGAAGCCACAGCCTTGTACATTGGGCAGATTCTCAAAAAAAGGGCCATCAGGGTTTCTTCGCTGGCCATGGGACTTCCTGCTGGAAGTGGGCTTGAATATGCCGACAGCGTTACGCTCAGCTATGCTTTGTCAGGAAGGAGAGAACTCTAAGCCTTTTCTCATTTATTTTATTCATTGCTTTCAGAAAATCGTTTTTGTAAAAGTGAGCCTATAGGATGAGAGGATTAAAAATAACATTTCTTTTCTTTTTTTTGCTCCTTCCCATCTCCGGCCATGCCCTTTTGGTAGAGACTTCCAAAGGCCACAGGCTTACTATTCTTCAACCCCACGCAGCCAAAAGTGGTGAAAAAAACAACTCAAAGGATATCCCAAAAGGGAAGGTCTATGTTCAGCCCCTTATTGCAGGCTCTCCTTCTCCTAACAAAGCTAATCTTACAAAGACGAAATTGCTCGCCAAAAAAGCTAAATCTTCCCTCTTACCAAAAAACAGGGGAAAAAATCCATCGAACAAGGGCAATAAACTCTAAAACCGCTTCAAACAACCCATTTATCCAACGACAAAGCCCCTGGCAGGGGACTCAGCCACCAAGCAGGCTTTCTTCAAAAGTTCCACCATGAAGGTTCATTTCCCGGTTTCCATTTTAGGCTACAACCAATACTCGGTTTCTGGTCGGTATCGACTTTTTCACCCCTAAGGACCGCTTCAATGGCACGGGAAAGATCGGCCCCTGTGACCTCCAGGGGACTGTTCGGCCTGCTTTCGTCATACCGGCCCCTATAAACGAGCTTTCTGTCCTTGTCAAAAAGAAAGAAATCGGGAGTGCAAGCTGCTCTATAAGCTTTTGCCGTTTCCTGGGTTTCGTCAAAAAGGTAGGGAAAAGTGTAGCCGTATTGAAGAGCTTCTTCTTTCATTTTTTCAGGACTGTCATCAGGATACCTCTGGATATCGTTGGAGTTAATGGCTACCGCAGCAAGCCCCTCTTTTTGATATTTTGCGATCATCTGGACTAAATGGCCCCTGATATGTTTCACATAAGGACAGTGGTTGCAAATAAACATCACGAGCAAAGCCGGGGAAGCCTTGAAATCATCAAGGGTATAAATTTTCCCGCTTATTGCATCGGGCAACGCAAAGGCAGGGGCTTGTGTCCCCAAGGGAAGCATAACCGAAGCAACGGCCATAAGATTTTCCTTCTTTGATTTTTTAAAACTATTATGAAATAAAAAATAAAAGTAAACAAAGAGTTATATCCAATGTACTCAAAAATCCTTGTTGCCTATGATCGATCCAAGGGAGGCAAGTTAGCCGTAGAGGAAGCTTTCTGCCTGGCTAAAACACTCCACTGCCAACTCGGTGTCATCTGGGTTGTTCCTCCCATTCCCTACTATGCGATAACGCTTGTCATCGAACATGAAGAAGAAGAAGAGGGAGAAAAGACCTTCCTTGGAGAAATAAAAAAAGACATAGAAGAAGCTGAAAAGAGATGGGGGCTAAAAGTATTAGAATTTCACAAGAGATACGGGCATCCCGCCTTGGAGATAGTCTATTGTGCAAACGAAAATGGGTATGACCTCATCGTTCTCGGCCATAGCGGGTATTCGGGAGCTCTGGGCAGGGCGCTGGGGAGTACGGCCGCTCGGGTAAGTGAAGAAGCAAGATGCTCGGTTCTCATCGCCCGCCATCCTCCCCCTGAACATTAAAAAAAAATGCCAAGAGAGTTGCTTCCATGGCCTTCTAAGGAAAGCTAAAAGAGAGAAAAAAAAGACCTCTTAAGAAGAGGGAAGTCTAGCTGCTTGAGATTATTTTTTTTAGCCCCTCCTTACCTTGTGGAAGGAAAAGCCGGCAAGCCAGCTATTTACTTTATCTTCAAGCGTAACCCCCCCTTTTTTTCGGTGCTAGGCCCGGGATAACTTGCCCTTGGGGAATTCTTCTAAAAGATAAACCTTTTTTTATGGGGTTACACAAGCCGCAAGAGAAGATTTCACAAATTCCAATTTTTTTCTTTTATTTTTTTAAATTTATCTTATTTTCCTATTATATCTATAGAGAATATTGCTATGCCATCCCCTGTTGAACTGATTAAGGCGAAGAGCCGGGCCCTGCGCGGAGCCCTTTTAGAAACTCTAAAAAAGGCATCCGAAACCCATTTTTCAGAAGAGGATGCCCAAGTCCTTAAATTTCATGGCTGCTACCAGCAGGATAACCGCGATTTAAGAAATGAAAGAAAAAAGCTCGGTTTAGACAAGGCATGGATCTTCATGGTTCGCACCAAATGCCCGGGTGGAGCCATGACGGCTTCCCAGTATCTTTCGTTGGATAGGTTGAGCGATGCCGTAGGTAATGGAACCCTTAGGATTACAACCCGACAAGGAATCCAGCTACACGGGGTGATTTTTGGAGGACTGCGCCGGTGCATTTCTTCGATCGTCGCTTCGGGAATCCATACATGGGGGGCTTGTGGGGATGTAGTCAGGAATGTCGTGGCTCCTCCTTCCCCTATAAAAGATGGCGTGCATGACCAGGTCCAGCAACTGGCGCTCTCGATCAGCAACCTTTTCCTTTCAAAAAGCAAGGCTTACTCCGAAATATGGATCAACAACATCCCTGTTGAATATGAACAGGATACAGCCGATCAGGCCGAAGAAGAACCGATCTACGGAAAGGTTTACCTTCCGAGGAAATTTAAAATCGGCTTTGTCATTCCTCCCAGTAATGACGTGGATATTTATTCTCAAGACCTTGGATTTGTGGCCCACGTTTCGAGCAACAAAATCGAAGGCTTTACGGTTCTAGTGGGAGGCAGCCACGGGATGACCCATGGACTGGTCAAAACCTATCCAAAGCTAGCCGTTCCCCTCTTTTATATCCCCCTAGAAAAGACGGCTGAAACGGCTATCGCCATAGTTCAAACCCAGAGAGATTTCGGCAATAGGGAAGATCGGAAACGGGCAAGGCTTAAATACCTTATCGACGAAAGGGGCATCGATTGGTTTCGTTCCGAAGTCGGCAGCAGGCTTTCTTTTTCCCCGGAACCTCCCAAGCCCTTTTCTTTCTCCAGTGTTTCTGACAGGTTGGGATGGCATTCCCAGGGGGATGGAAAATACTTCCTGGGTATAAGAATCGAAAACGGCCGCATCGCTGACTTTCCTTCGTTGCCTCTAAGAACCGTTCTCCGCCATATCGTCGAAGATTACCAGCCAGGCATTCGGCTTACTCCCAACGCCAATATCCTTTTGTGTGACCTCGGCGAGGATAAAAAAGAACAAATAACGAAAGTTCTGAGCCAAAACCGCATTTTTCCCGTAGCTTTGAAAACCGTTTCACGCAACTTTGCTCATGCTTGCGTGGCCTTACCGACCTGCGGTCTTGCCCTTGCCGAAAGCGAAAGGGTCTTTCCCCAAATCATGGACAAAATAGAAGAAATTCTCGTAGAACTGGGTTTAAGCAAAGAGGAAATCCTCATCCGAATGAGCGGCTGTCCCAATGGATGTTCACGGCCTTACAATGCGGATATCGCCTTTGTGGGGAGAGCACCCAATCGCTATGCCCTTTATATCGGGGGTTCCATAGCGGGAGACAGGTTGGCCAGCTTACAAAAAAGGGTCGTGGAACTGGACGAAATTCCTTCCGTGGTCCGCGAGTACTTGGAAGACTTTGTCCGCAACCGAAGGCATGAAGAATCATTCAGCCATTATTGGCACCGGATGAATCCCGGTTGTGAGCAGCCAACCCCCGGTCAATTTCACCAGGAACAGCTTTCTTTTCAGGCAAAAAACTCCACTTAAGTTGTTTTCCATTCTCAAGGACTGGATAGAAAAGGGGAAAACGCGGGGCTACTTTTTGAAGCCCTGGCCGTTTTTGGGAACTTGGACAAAGAGAGGAGAAAATTGCCGCAAAGGCAAAGCCGAAGGGATAGAGGGGTTTTTGGAAGGATCTCTTTCCAACTCCAGTTCGTAAATTACCCGATCACACCTGTAAAATCGCTTCTGAAAGTATATAGGCTGATCGGATACCGTAAAGGAAGTCCGGTAAATGGCAAGCACGGCCTGGTTTTCCTTGATCTCCAAATAACCCGCCAGCTCTTTGTCCGCATTCACAGCCTCGATCAAATAGCGTCCACGAACAACAGGAATCTTATATTCGCGTTGTAAAATTTGATAAATCGTTTCCTTGCTGAGATCCCGGCCATCAAGAAGCCTTGCATAATAAAGAGGCAGCCAGGTTCTGTCGAAGGCTATGGGTCTTCCATTTCCAAGCCTTAACCTATCCAACCGCGCACAAACGCTGTGGGGTTCAATGCCCAAGGTGAGAGCAACCTCCTCGGAAGCATTTTCCTGGGCATAAAAGAGGACTTTTGAAGAAGGCTCTATGCCCGCACCAGAAATATCTTCAGAAAAGTCGGTCAACCGGACCAACCCGTGTCTTACCCTATAATCGGCAACAAAAGACCCCAGCCCCTGTTTCCGGTAAATCAGCCCCTCGGATTCCAGGGTCTGAAGGGCTCTTCGGACGGTAATCCGGCTGATGTTAAAAGTCTTTTGGAGTTCTTTTTCAGAAGGCAACTGTGCACCGATTCCAAGCCTTCCGGAATCGATTTCGCTTCTTATCCATTGGCTTACCACTTCGTGACGGGGAAGCCGTTGATGACGGGATGAACTATATTGCATTTGTTTTTTCTCTATAGATATACTCTATTTTAAATTTAATCAAAATTTTTTTTCTCATCTAGAGTATTTGATTATACCTCTAATTACATTTAGGAATAATCTTTTTTAGCGTTTGTTCCTTCCGCCTTTCGTTTATTTTTAGGAACAGGGGTAAAAGATGAATTTCATCGACCATTACAGTTTTGATTTACCTTCGGAATTGATCGCGCTTGATCCGCTTCCCTCAAGAGATGGCTGTAAATTGATGGTCGTGGATAGGAAAACGCAACGTTTTTATCACCACCGCTTTTACGAATTGGCCCTTTTTCTTTCCAAGGAAGACCTTCTAGTCCTTAACAATTCCAAGGTTATTCCCGCCTTCTTTCAATCAGCCGATGAAAAAACGACTTTCCTTTTCGTTCAATCCCTCGATCCCCTTCATTGGAAGGTGATGGCTTCCCCCGGAAAGCATCTCAAGATGGGTTCTATTATCCCTATCAAATGTCCAACGCAAAATCCGAATTCTCCCATCACCGCACGCCTCAGCTCCAAGCTGCAAAGCGCTTACTATGTCCTTGAATTCGACGAGGAACCCAAGCTTGAATGGCTTGGCCTTCCTCCCTTACCTCCCTACATCAGGAAGCTGAGGAAAAAGAAAAACCGGGTTGAGATCGAACAAAAGGACAGAGAATATTACCAGACGGTCTTTGCGCAACATCCAGGATCCATTGCCGCTCCTACGGCTGGATTGCACTTTTCAAAAGAAATGCTGGAACAGTTTTCAACCGCTTTCATTACCCTACACGTGGGTCCGGGTACGTTTCGGCCCCTTTCTACCGAACAGCTTGCAACGGGAAGGCTGGAAGCCGAATACTATTCCATCGATTCCAGCCTCAAAGAAAAGTATAAGCCCGGAAGACGCATCGTCGCCGTAGGGACGACCGTCGTCCGCGTCTTAGAAACTATCAAAAACCTAGAGCCCCAACAAGGCTGGACCGATCTCTTTATCTTTCCTCCCTTTACCTTTAAAAGGACCAATGCCTTGATCACGAACTTCCATCTGCCTAGATCAAGCTTGTTCCTGTTAACCTGCGCCTTTGCCGGGACCGAGCTGCTTAAAAAAGCCTACGCAGAAGCCATCCAAAAATCCTACCGCTTCTACAGTTATGGAGATGCGATGCTTATCATTTAAAACGAAGGCCAACAAGCTAAAACTCCCGACTCGATGAACGAGGGCAAAAGGCTTCTAAAAAACATGGCCGACAAGCAAGAAATGATTTACTGTTTTTACAAATTCCCCTATTCACACATATAATATACAAATGAGCAAAAAGGTCCCGTAGCTCAGAAGGATAGAGCAGCGCTTTCCTAAAGCGCGGGTCGGCGGTTCGAATCCGCCCGGGACTACCAAGAAAACCCAGGACTTGATTCCTTGTCCATTTAAAGAGGCTCACAAAAAGAACATCCCTTCAACGGTTAGGAACTCAGCCTTTTTCTATGCATCAGCTGCCAGATCATCGGGGTAAAAATCAGTTCGATGGCTAGGGGCATTTTCGATCCCGGGCAGACGATCGTATTGGGCCTAGACATAAAGGAATCCTTGAGCATCGACAAAAGATAAGGAAAATCGATCCCCTTGGGATTACGGAACCGGATCACAAGCATGCTTTCATCCGGAGAAGGAATATCCCGGGCGATAAAAGGATTCGATGTATCCACAATGGGAACCCTTTGGAAGTTTACCGCGGTGTGGGAAAACTGAGGGCAGATATAGTTCACGTAATCAGGCATTCTCCGCAAAATGGTATGAACGACATCTTCATGAGCATATCCCCTTTCCTTTTTATCCCGATGGAGCTTTTGTATCCATTCCAAGTTTATTATGGGGACAATACCGATCGGCAGATCGGTATACTGCACCACGTTAACTTTATCCGTAACCAGGGCTCCATGCAGACCTTCATAAAAAAGCAAGTCCGTCCCCTCGGGAATTTCCTGCCAGGGAGTAAATGTACCCGGCTTTTGCCCGTAGGGAGCCGCTTCTTCTTCATTATGCAAATACTTGCGGTATTTTCCCCTTCCGGTTTCTCCGTATTCTTTAAAAAGGGCTTCGAGTTCTTCAAAAAGGTTGGCTTCCGGTCCAAAATGGCTGAAATGGGGATTGCCTTTCTTTTCCATTTCTTCCATTTTCGCCCGCATCTCTTGGCGGTCGTACCGATGAAAGGCATCGCCTTCGATAATAAAAGCATTAATTTTTTCCCGGCGAAAAATATGTTGAAAAGCTACCTTGACGGTAGTCGTTCCTGCACCGGAAGAACCCGTGATGGAAATGATGGGATGTTTAGCAGACATAAGCCTTTTTGTTCTCAGTTAGGGGTTTCTAAAAAGGGATCGGGTGGAAAAAAGGGGAGATTCAAATTCCTCTTGTTTGCCGCTGTCGTAATCATTGTGGTAGCGGTTGAGCAGTTCAACCTCTTCCTTGGATCCTAGGATAACGGCTATACGCTGGTGAAGACTCCTTGGAACGATGTCTAGGATCGATTCCCTGCCCGTAGAAATCATGCCCCCGGCTTGCTCGACAATGAAGCCCATGGGATTGGCCTCGTAAAGCAATCGCAGCCTTCCCGGTTTTGAAAGATCCTTGGTATCCCTGGGATACATGAAGAGCCCACCTCGAATAAGGATGCGATAAACTTCAGCGACCATAGAGGCTATCCAACGCATGTTGAAATCTTTTCCCCTCGGGCCAGTTTTCCCTTTTATGCATTCTTCGACGTAACGACGGACGGGGGGCTCCCAAAATCTCTCATTGGAAGCATTGATCGCAAACTCCTTGGTCGATGGAGTTATACGCATGTCGGGATGGGTAAGAGTAAAGATGCCTACTTCCCGGTCCAGGGTAAAGCCGTGTACCCCGTTGCCCAAGGTTAAAATAAACATCACGCTGGGCCCGTAGAGGGTAAAACCCGCCGCCAGCTGTTCTCTGCCCGGCCTCAAAAAATGCTTTTCTTCCAACGGCTCCCCGGATTCCGGGGCCTTCAAAACCGAGAAAATTGACCCCACGGTAAGATTCACGTCCAAATTAGAAGAACCATCCAAAGGATCATAAATCAGCAAGTATTTTCCCCGCCTATGCTCGGGAGGAATGATGTAGGGACTTTCCATTTCTTCAGACACCATGCCCTGCAACTGGTCTCCCTGTTCGCAAATCTTCAGGAAAATTTCATTGGCGATAACATCTAAAGGTTTCTGTTCCTCTCCCTGGACATTAATCGTTACGTTGACTTCTTGGGAGATGAGCTTCCCCTTAGAGACGGCTGCAGCCACGTACTTGCAGGCACTTTCAATATCGTTGATCAACGAACCAAGATCAGGATCAATAACCCCTTTCTTGCGCTGTTCCAATAAAAACTTGCTTAAGGTCATTCGGTGATAACTCATAGCTATAAAATAATCCTTTTTTTCTCTATTTTAAGATCTTTCCCACAAGCAATGCTAAAAATTAAAAAACTTTTTTTCAATAAAACTAAGCTTAAAATCACCCCTTCTTAATCATCCCGAGAAAAAAATTGAATCGCCGAAAATTTTCCCTATTATTTCTTGTCATTACATACTTCCTCCTGTATGACCAAAATCGATCGTTTCCTTTTATGTCATAATAAAAAATCTGTACATAATTGTCGCCTACTTCTTATAAAAACTTTAAAAATAACTTCAAAGAGTTCATCAAGGATAATGCGATAAAACTTTGAAGCGCGGATCGGGTCATGGCCAAAAAACTTTTCTTAATATTCCCTATCCTCTTGGGCTTTTACGGTTTGAATGTCCTCCAGCTTCGATCCGAACCGGCTGATCCCCCAAATGAGCAACCTGCCGGCATGGAAAGTCCTACAGGGACCCCTCCGGCTTCTCCTCCCGTTGCTCCCGCCCTCTTACCCTCGGAAGGGAAGGACCAGCCTATGGCCGGTTATTCATCTGCCCAAGCAGAACAGGTGGAACTGGCCTTTAAAAGAAATCAAGCATCCCGCAGTCTCGATGGATTTCGAGGCAAAGGAGGGAAGGCGGTATTCATAGCGGTTTGGAAAAAAATTCTTGCCCATTACCCTGAGCTCAAGAAGAAGCACGCCAAGCTTTCCGAGGCGATCGCCCAGAAAGCCCTAGCCGAATCCGGTTACTACCCAAGGCTTTATGGATGGGCCGATACGATCACTTCGGACAATCCGATCCTAGGCTTTATGATGCACCTGACCGAGCGCAATTTCACGGCTCAAGATTTCAATGTCAATACCATCAACCATCCCGGGACGGTTTCTAATCAAAATGCAGGACTACTTGCGATTTTCCCGATATTTGACGCCATGCAGACCATCGACTCGGTCAAGGCAGCCAAGGATGCGATTAAAGCCCGGGAAGAAGAAGAAAAGTACACTCGGATGGAAGCTTCCTTTTTAACGATAGACGCCTGGGTAAGCCTGCTATTTGCCGATGCCGAACTCTATAAGGCACTCTCCCAACTGGAATCCTCGAAGACGGATCTTAACGAGGCTTTACAGCTTATGGAACAAGGGCTTGTACTTGGTGCTGATTTCTACATGGGCAGATCCTTGGCCGCATCCATAGAACAATCCAAAAATGGGTATCAATCGAGAAAAAAAGTGGCCCTTGTGACTTTAAATACCTTGGCCGGTACTCCGGCGGAAGCTGAAATTGCCATTCCAAAAAACCTTCCCAAGCCGAAAAAAGTTTCAAAACCGCTCAATGCCTGGGTCCAGGAGGCTATCCTTTATCGAGGCGATCTGGCCGCTTTAAGACACCAGATTCAAGTTCAGCATACGGAAGTAAAAAAAGAAAAAGATTCCATTATGCCCAACGTCAACGGGTTTGCCTCAGGCATGTTGGACAGTGACAACTTTACCACGGGGGGAAGAAGCTACACCGTGGGAGTCCTAGGGACCATGGCCCTATTCGATCCTTCCCGAGATCCAAGAATTAAAAGGGCAAAAGCCGCTGAAGAACAACTCAGGCATGAAGAAAACGTTTTAAAAGACACCATACAAACCAAGCTGGCTGAAGCGGTAACCGACTTGGAAAGCGCCTACAGGGATTCAGAAATCCTCTACCGATCCCTCATGGATGCCACCCAATCCATCCTGATGACCAGGGACCTTTACAGGGAAGGACGCAAAACCATTGCCGATCTCATCCAAGCTCGAGTGTATGGATTGCAGGTAGAAGTGAGTTACCTCGAAAGCGTTGCCCGCTACGAGTCCTCGAAAGCAAAGCTTTATTTTCTTTCCGGTCAACTAGACGATTATCAAGTGGAAAAATTAGCAAGTGAGCTGGGAGGTGAAGAATAACCATGGACGAAGCTGAAACAAAAATTCATGGAGGGCGGTGGGCCGGCAAATTTATCGGGTTCTTTTCCCAATCGAAGATCACCCCCCTTTTGGTTTTAGCTTCTATCCTTTTGGGGAGCTTTGCCCTCTACCAGCTTCCTCGAGAAGAAGAACCCCAAATTATCGTCCCCCTGTTCGATGTTTTTGTTTCCATGCCGGGAGCCAGTCCCCAGGAAGTGGAAAAAAGAATTGTCACCAACGGCGAAAGGGTTTTCTGGCAGATCTCCGGCGTTGAATATGTTTATTCGACCGCGGCTCCCAACGGTGCCCTTTTTATTGTCCGATTCAAGGTTGGAGAAGATATGGAGAAAAGCTTGATCAAGCTTTATACCAAGATTTATTCCAACCTGGATTTCCTTCCACCGGGAGCATCCACGCCCTTGATAAAAACAAGATCCATAGACGACGTTCCCATTCTTGCCCTTACTTTTTATAGCCTCAAGCGTTCGCCCTTGGAATTAAGAAGGATCGTAGCCACGCTCAGGGATAGCATCAATCATCTGCCCGATGTGTCTGAAACAACGATCATAGGGGGAAGAAAAAGGCAATTCCAGATATTTTTCGATCCCTCGAAAATCGCCAAAAGACTCCTTTCTCCCCAAGAAATCTATAAACTTATTCTCCAAACCAATGTAAGAATGCCGGCAGGACATATTGAGACAGAGCCAAGACTGATCGATGTCGAGCCAAATTCTTTTATCCAGAAAAAAGAAGACCTGGAAAATCTTGTTGTCGGGGTTAGTCAAGGACAGGTTGTTTACTTGAAGGACGTAGCCCAAATTGTCGATGGCCCGGATCAAGAAGAAAGAGAGGTAAGCCTCATAGCCGGTCCTTCATGGGATGAAAAAGAAAAGCTTTCAGGAAAAGTCTCCGCGGTCACCCTTTCCCTGGCAAAAAGAAAAGGATCAAATGCCACCTTTTTGGCTAACAAAATCCTGGGCACAATCAAAGAATTAGAAGGGAAGATACTCCCTAGCGATGTCCAATATATCATTACAAGAAATTATGGAGAAACGGCGGCGGATAAATCGAACGAACTGCTGAAACATATGGGTATAGCCATCGTCGGGGTGAGCCTACTCATCTGGTTTGCCCTAGGAATCAGAGCGGCCATCGTCGTGATTATCGCCATTCCCACAACCCTGGCATTAACCTTGCTTACCTTTTACATTTTCGGTTTTACGATCAACAGGGTGACTCTTTTCGCCCTTATTTTTACCATCGGTATTCTCGTTGATGACCCTATAGTCGGCATTGAAAACATAGTCAGGCACATCCACTTAGCCGTCAACAAGGGTAAAAGCCTGCTCACAATCACCATCGGGGCCATGGAAGAGATTGTCAGCCCCCTTGTCTTGGCCACCATGGCGGTCATCGCAGCCATTTTGCCCATGGCTTTCGTCGGAGGTCTCATGGGACCCTACATGCGCCCCATACCTATAGGAGCCAGTGCAGCCATGATCTTTTCGATGCTGGTTTCTTTATCGGTCACTCCATGGGCAGCCGATCTCTTTCTCAAGGGGATCAAAGAAACAAAAGACAAAGGAGAGGATCTGCTCACCCGTATCTATAGATTTGTCATGACTCCCCTTATCTATAATCCTTTCATACGCATTCTTTTCCTTTTGCTCCTCACCGTTCTTTTGCTCGGCGCGGTTGCCTTGATCCCTTTAAAAGTCGTCCGGGCCAAGATGTTGCCCTTCGACAACAAAAACGAATTCCAGGTCATCCTCAACATGCCGGAGGGCACTCCTGTTGAAAAAACCGAAGCGGTGCTGGACAAAATGGCTAAGGTCGCCCTGAGCCTCAAGGAAGTTAAAAATATTGAAATCCAGGCCGGAACCCACTCTCCCTATAATTTTAACGGGCTCATCCGGCATTATTTTCTCCGGGAAAATCCCTACCAAGGCGACCTCCAGGTTAACCTGGTGGATAAGCATAAAAGAAAAAGACAAAGCCACGACATTGCCGAAAGCATCCGCAAAGAGATTAATGCCATCGCCCATGCTGAAGGGGCTCACGCCCAAGTAGCCGAAGTTCCTCCAGGCCCCCCCGTCCTCTCCACGCTTGTTCTTGAAGTCTACGGCCCTGATTTCATCGAGAGAAGAAATTTAGCTCTTAAACTGGAGCAACTCTTGAAAGATACTCCCGGGATTACCGACATTGCCACCTACGAAGAAGCCGATTTTCCCTTGGAAAGGCTTGATGTTGACATCGTCAAATCTTCTTTAAACGGCCTTTCTTCGGAGCTTATCGCCCAATCCATCGCGATCGCTTTACATGGGAAAAGTCCCGGCCTGGCCCATCTCAAGGATGAGCCGGAGCCGGTAGACATCCTTGTCCGGTTGCCCAAGGAAGACAGGTCCAAGGATAGCCCCGCCCTTTCTATATCTTTACTTTCACGGTTCATGAGGCTTATACCGATTGATACCCTTGTGAGCAAGATTATGGGCTATCAGCACCATTCCTTGTATCATAAAAACCTCATGCCCGTCTCTTATGTTCTTGCCGATGTGACAAACGAGGTCGGCAGTCCCGTTTATGCGATCATCGATTTTCAGAAAAAATTAAGTCAAATTCGGGGACCTGACGGGAAACCCCTAGAAATTCTTTTCACCCACCAGCCTATCAACCCCCTTTCTTGGGCCGTAAAGTGGGATGGAGAATGGCAGGTCACCTACGAAGTGTTTAGAGACTTGGGGACGGCTTTCGGAATCGTTTTAGTGCTCATTTTCATCCTTGTCGTAGGCTGGTTCCAATCCTTTAAAACTCCCTGGGCGGTCATGCTTCCCATCCCCTTGTCTCTTGTGGGTATATTGCCCGCCCACTGGCTTACGGGAATGTTTTTCACCGCTACGTCCATGATCGGCATGATCGCCGGGGCGGGAATCGTTGTCAGAAATGCGATTATATTGGTTGACTTCATAGAATTGCGTTTAGCCCATGGGGATAAACTTGAAGAAGCCGTGATAGAAGCCGGAGCCGTTAGATTTAGGCCCATGCTTCTCACCGCCTCTTCAGTCATTGTCGGCAGCTCGGTCATCCTCTTTGACCCGATATTCCAGGGTATGGCTTTATCCTTGATGGCCGGGGAAATCGCCTCAACCCTATTGTCCAGAACGGCCGTGCCCGTCTTTTATTACCTTCTTATGAAAAAAAAGAAAGGGGGACAAAAAGAAAGCCCTCTTTCCAGGCCTGCCTCCGTCCAGGCATAAGGGCGGAGAAGGATTGATCCTTGAACTGTAAGTTCATGTAATATCCAGTTGATTTTATCCTTTACCCTGTTTATTCTATTATTAGAAAGGAGGCAAAGATGAGCATCGAAAGGAAAATTAGAGCTTTAGCGGGCAGTTTAGTGTTAATCAGCTTGGGGCTTTCTTTTCTAAGCAAGTGGTGGCTTTTGCTCACCGCTTTTGTAGGGTTGAACTTGTTTCAATCCGCTTTTAGCGGGTTTTGTCCCGCAGAAATCGTGTTGAAAAAATTAGAAGAAAAAAAACATTCCCCAGCTCCTCAAAAAGAAGCCCATTCTTAAAACCAAGCTTAAAAAGCAGGAAGATCTCTTTCTTCCTGCCTTTAAGTCTTGGTTTAAAGTCTAAAGTAAACAGAAAGCTTCTTTAATAGGCTTTAGCAAAAACGACTCTTTGTTGACTGGGATTGCCCGAAAAAGGACAGGTTCCCTGTTTGTCTTCTTTATCCTGTTCAAAAGGAATACAGCGAATAGTAATCTTTAGATCCTCTTTCAGTTTTTCTTCCGTTTCCCTGGATCCATCCCAGTGGGTATAGGCAAAGCCGCCCGTGGTTTCTTTACCCTGCTGATCCTGGGAGGAGAAAAACGCATAAAATTCTTCTTTAGAATCTATAAACCGGCTGTTATCTTGGAGGAAGTTTTCGGCCCGGGCATAAATCTCCTTCTGTATATCCGCAAGCAAGGCGGGCAGTCTCTCCAGAAACCCTTCAAAAGTGAACTGCTCCCTCTCTTTTAATTCTTTGTCTCTTCTTTTTACGGTCAGCAACCTTGAAGAGACTTCTTGGGGACCAATTTCCACCCGCAAAGGAACGCCCTTTTTTATCCACTCCCAAGACTTGACCCCACCCCCCATTTCTCTTTTATCTACTTCTACCCTGAGCTTTTCTCCGGCAAAATCGATCTTTTCTATTTCCCCTGCTATTTGATGGGCAAAATCCAAAATTTTCGTTTTGTCTTCCTCTTTTTTCACCAAGGGAAGGATAACGACCTGGAGTGGAGCAACCGTTGGGGGAAGTACCAAGCCGTTATCATCCCCGTGAGCCATGATCAGTGTCCCAATAAGCCTTGTACTTACTCCCCAGCTAGAGGTCCAGGCAAATTGCATCTTCCCTTCCTTGTCGAGAAACCGGATGTTATTCGCTTTTGAAAAGTTTTGACCGAGGAAATGAGAAGTTCCTACCTGTACAGCCTTTCTATCCTGGACCATCGCTTCAAGAGTATAGGTGTTATCCGCCCCGGGGAACCTTTCACTTTCGGGCTTCTCCCCGACAATTACCGGCAAGGCTAAATAGCCGCGCATAAATTCTTCATAGAGTTTGACAATAGAAAGAGCTTCTTGCCGGGCTTCCTCGGGGCTGGCATGGACCGTGTGGCCTTCTTGCCAAAGAAACTCGGTGGTTCTCAAAAAAAGCCTCGGTCTCATCTCCCACCTTACCACGTTGGCCCACTGGTTAATCAGTAGGGGTAAGTCACGGTAAGATTGAATCCACCTCGAAAAGGCTGCTCCTATTATGGTTTCAGAGGTCGGCCTGATAACCAGCGGTTCAGTAAGAGGCGAGGCGGGATGAAGCTTGCCGTCAACTCCTTTTTCAAGCCTATGATGGGTAACCACGGCGCATTCCTTGGCAAAACCCTCCACGTGTTCAGCTTCCTTTTGGAGATACTCCAGAGGAATAAAAAGGGGAAAATACACGTTCTTATGGCCCGTTTTTTTAATGCGCAGATCGAGTTCTTTTTGGATCCGTTCCCACAAGGCATAACCCCAGGGTTTGATGATCATGCAACCCCTCACCTCGGAATTTTCCGCAAGGTCTGCCGCCGCAATCACCTGCTGGTACCATTCGGGGAAATCCTCGCTGCGTCTAGGACTTATGGCATACTCTCTTTTGGGATTCATGCTCGACATAGATCTATAACCTCTTCTTTTGGCTTGGCTTCCCTACCCCTTGGTAGAGTTGTCACAAAAGCAATAACCGCAAGCTCCACGGTAAAAAACATGATGGAAAATTATTGTAAAGGCCGATGAGGATCAAGAACAGTGTATATTTATTTTTTCCTACTTGAATCTCCGCTTTTTATCTTTTACTCCTTATAGAATGGAAAAGCTTTCGATGGATATAGAATATGTTGCCGATCTGGCAAGGATATCTCTAAGCCCTGATGAAAAAAAAATTTTCGGTGAGCAGTTTTCCTCGATTCTCGACTATATTGAGAAACTCAAGGAAGTGAAAATTGACGATGTCGTTCTAAAAGGAGAAGAAGAGGGCTTTGAAAACAACCTGCGCGAAGACATTCCCTTAAAGAGCTTCACCGTGGAAGAAGCCCTTCGTAATGCTCCGAGTGAATTTAATAACCTATTTATCGTACCGAAGATCATAGAGTGAAATTGTTTGAACTTTCAGTCAAAGAGCTTCGGAGGCTTCTTGTTCAAAAAGAAGTCAGTCCGTTGGAAGTTGTTGAAAACCTCCTTTGCAGAATAGCGGAAGTCGACCCCAAGATTTTCGCTTACATCTATCTCAACCATGAAAGAGCCCTTGAAGCTTCCAAGAAAGCAGACATTTCTCTTCCCCTGGGAGGTGTGCCCGTAGCCATAAAAGACAACATTAACGTGCTTGGCGAGCCTTGCCGGTGCGCTTCCCGTATCCTGGAGGGTTACCTCGCTCCTTACGATAGCACCGTCATCGAGAAGTTAAAAAAAGCGGGAGCCATTTTGCTGGGAAGAACAAACATGGATGAATTCGCCATGGGATCTTCCACGGAAAATTCTTCGGTGGGGATAACCCGCAACCCCTGGAATACCGAGAGAGTCCCTGGAGGAAGTAGTGGAGGTTCTGCTGCGGCGGTCGCCGCCCATGAAGCCTTCTGTGCCCTTGGAAGCGATACGGGAGGCTCCATTCGCCAGCCTGCTGCTTTTTGTGGTTGCGTTGGACTCAAGCCCACCTACGGGAGAGTCTCTCGATATGGCCTGACGGCTTTTGCTTCCAGTTTAGACCAGATCGGACCGATAACGAAGACCGTCGAAGATGCCGCCTTACTCCTCGAGGTCATCTCGGGCTTCGATCCCTTTGACAACACTTCTGAAAAGCTACCCGTCCCCCGTTTTTCGGAGCTGCTCGAGAACCGTCCTCTTAAAGACTTTGTGCTGGGAATACCCAAGGAGTATTTCATCGAGGGCATTGACGGGGAAGTACGCCAAGCCCTCAGCCAAGTCATCGGCCATTATGAAAAGCTAGGGGTAAAAATTGAAGAAGTTTCCTTACCCCATACTCCTTATGCGGTCGCCACTTATTATATTCTTGCCACTGCCGAAGCCTCCGCCAATCTGGCCAGGTTCGATGGTATCCGCTACGGGAAACGGGCCAAAAATTACAACGATCTCATCGATTATTACGGCAAAACAAGGGATGAAGGTTTTGGCTCCGAAGTCAAAAGGAGAATTCTGCTTGGAACTTATGTCCTGAGCTCGGGCTATTACGATGCCTATTACCTGCGTGCTTTAAAGGTCAAGGAAAAGATTAAGCAGGACTTTTCCTTGGCTTTTCAAAAATGCCAAGCCCTCTTAACCCCCACCTCGCCCTTTTGTGCTTTTCGCATTGGTGAAAAAACAAGCGATCCCTTGCAGATGTACTTAGCCGATATATTTACGATCGCCGTTAATCTTGCGGGGATTTGTGCCCTCTCTATTCCCTGTGGACGATCCACCGAAGGATTGCCCATCGGGTTCCAGCTCATCGGACCGGCATGGAAAGAAGAAACTATTTTGGCTTTAGGTTATATTTATCAGAAAACCACGGGTTGGGTTCCACCCCTACCCCCTCTAGGAGGACCAACGGGTGGAGGGGGTGCCGATGGCCTACCCCTGTAGAGCTTTAACCGCATAACCGTTTGCTATTATGGACTATGAAGCGATAATTGGCTTAGAAGTTCACGTTCAGCTAAAAACTCAAACCAAGCTTTTTTGCGGCTGCGCCGTTGAATATGGAGCAACACCCAACAGCCGGGTTTGCCCCGTCTGCTTGGGGTTACCCGGTGCACTGCCCTCGCCCAATAAAGAGGCCATTATCCTGACAATCCAAACGGGGTTAATGCTTGGATCTGAAATCGCCCGCAGAGGAAAATTCGATAGGAAAAATTACTTCTATCCGGACATGCCCAAGAATTACCAGATTTCACAGTACGATCAACCCCTTTGCAAAGGCGGTTCTGTCCAACTCTACCCTTTAGCTTTTCCCAAGGATGCTCAAAAGGATCCCCAAGCCCAGGAGAGGAAAAAAATCCGGATCGTCAGGGTCCATCTTGAAGAAGACGTGGGAAAATCCTTTCATTTCGATGAAAATAGCGGGATAGATTTTAACCGTGCCGGCACACCCTTAATGGAAATCGTCTCGGAGGCGGATATCCGGAGTCCTGAAGAGGCTTTTGCTTACCTTTCCGCTCTCCGTCAAATACTCAGGTACGGAAATGTAAGCGATTGTGACATGGAAAAAGGCCAGCTTCGATGCGATGTCAACGTGAGTGTTAAACCCGCTGGAGAAAAAAAATGGGGAACGAAGTGCGAGATAAAGAATCTCAACAGCATTAGTGCGGTGCGCAAGGCTTTAAAATATGAAATTCAAAGACAAATTCATGTTTTATCCACGGGGAGCAAGATATCCCAGGAAACCCTCCGATGGGATGATTTAAGAGGTCAAACGGTTCCCATGAGGACCAAGGAATACGCCCACGACTACAGGTATTTTCCCGATCCTGATCTGCTTACCGTCGTTACCGAAGGAGAACTGGTTGCCGAGGCCAAGAAAAGGATCCCTGAACTGCCCGAACAAAAAAAACAAAGGCTCTGCGAAGTCTACCGGTTGAACGAATATCAATCCAGCGTTTTAGCCTCGGATCCGCAACTGGCCGACTATTTCGAAAAGGCCGCTTCCACGGCATCGAATAAAGTGGCCGTAGCCAATTTCCTTATTAATGATTACCTAGCCGTGGCTTCGGATCTTGAAACGGCCGTTCCCATCCCTGCGGAATATTTTTCAGAGCTTTCCAACCTCGTTGAACAGGGAAAGCTCCACATGAAGCAAGCCAAGGAGATCGTCAAGGTGATGGTCGCCGAAAAGAAAAGCCCTGCGGCAATCGTCCAAGAACAAGGAATAGGACAGATTACCAGTGTCGAGGTGCTCCAAGGGCTATGCCGGGAAGCCATCGAGGCCAACCCCAAGAGCGTGTCCGATTACAGGTCCGGGAAGTTAGCCGCTCTCAACGCCTTGAAGGGCTACGTCATGAAAAAAACAAAAGGGCAAGCCAACCCCCAGATCGTGCACGATCTTTTAGAAAAAACACTAAAAGAAACGGGCTAAATAAACCTTTGAATCCTTGAATATTGCAGTCCTTCTTGTAATCAAGGCTCCAAGCACTATAGCCTATAGCCTTTCCTTTGATTCCATTTCAGAAATGACCGCAGAAAGGAGCCAATCCTTTTTTTCCAACAAAGCGGTGGCGGTTTTTTCATCCAGACCGTAAAGGGTCATGAGTATACGGAGCGAACGGTAACGCAGCTTCATGCTCTTCGGTTGAAGGTTAATCATGAGATTGTCTTTGACCTTGCCCGTGCGGATCATCGCTATGGTGCTGAACATGTTTAAAACAACCTTGGTGGCCGTTCCCGCCTTAAGCCTGGTCGATCCCGCCACGATTTCCGGTCCCGTGGGAAGATCGATCCCGATGTCGGCGTAAGGACAAGGAGGTCTTTGGGGATTACAACTTAATAGTATCGTTCGGGCTCCCTTGTGTTTAGCCGCTTCAAGGGCGGCAACCACAAAAGGAGTTCGCCCACTGGCCGTGATTCCACACACGATATCCTTTTCGGTTACTCCCCTACTTGAAATGCTTTTGTAACCTTCCCCGCTATCGTCTTCAATCCCTTCCATGCTTCGCAAGACCGCTTCTGCTCCCCCGGCCATGATTGCCTGGACAACCTCCGGGGAAACGTTAAAAGTAGGGGGCATTTCACTGGCATCGAGCACACCCAGCCTCCCGCTAGTCCCCGCTCCCACATAAAAGAGCCTCCCTCCCTTGGCCAACGTATCGCTGACGGCCAAGGCTGCCGATTCGATTTCTTTCTTGCATTTTTCCAAGGCGGACTGGACGTAGGATTCTTCGGAGATAAACAAATCCACCAGTTCGGCCACCGTTTTCTTTTCAAGGGAGCAACTGCGGGGATTCCTTTCCTCGGTCAGGGCCCTATCAAGTACCTTTCTTTGCTCCTCGGTAGGGAGCCCGTTTTCCTTCTTCAACAATGAGGGACTATAAGAAGTTCTAAGCAGGCGCAAAGCCCCCAAAGGGCCTGGAGTCCTGCACACAAAGTACTCGGAAAAGGGCAGAAGCCTTTTTAATTCCTTTCCAAAAAGCTGGGTATAAAAGGGGGAGTTTTCAAAGAGCCCGCCTACCAAGGCTACCCGGGGATGGGTCAATCCCAACCTTTCAGCCACGATCTGGACGCGCAAGGCCAACGCCGAAGCCTCCTTTTTTACGATTTCAAGGGAACTTGCATCTCCCTTTTCAGCCATTTCCAAAACGAGGGGAGCAAAAGAGGCGACAAAATCCTTCCTTCCAAACTGCGCAAGAACGTAGCCCAACAACTCGGCCAGGTTATTGACACAGCAGTGACGAAGAAAAGCCAAGCCAAGGGCTGAATTCTTTTTGGTAAGATCCCAGTCCAAGTAGATCCTTTCCAACCCCTCCCTGCCTATCCTATAACCGCTGCCGGGATCACCGAGTTGGCCCCACCCCCCCGCTTTTTCCCACACCCCTCCCTTATAGCCGATCACGTTGGATCCCGTGCCCCCTATAACCAATAGGCCTTCTTGGCCTGGATCAAAGGCCCCTGCATAAGCCGACCGGCTGTCTTCGGCCACCACGATTCTTTTGGCCCCGGGCCAAATTTCCCGGATCAGGGTTTCAAGCACCTCTTTTTCTTTTTCCGTTTGGCATCCCGCAAACCCAACGCCTATTTCTGCGATGTCTTCCCCGGCTCTTTCCCGGATGGACCTAAAAAGGGAAAACAGTTCGTCCCGGGATAAAAGATGAAAATTGCCCGCTCCTTCTTTTCCTTCAGAGAGAACCTTGCCGTCCCTTTCCTCGACGACCATCCAGCGGGTATGGGTCGCCCCGCCTTCTATGCCTAGTAATTTGCCCATGACTTGATTTCCTACCCGATAATCCCGACCATGGCAATTCCAAACAACCGGAGACTTACAGTTCTTTCATCTAGACCGCTTCGGCCGCTTGTGATGGCGGAGTCGTTCACTCCGCCATTTCCCTTCCCCCACTTGACCTTTGTTTTCCCTTCCTTTCGGGAATACTTTTTTAGCTTATTGGACTTTGGCTTCTCATTCCGGTTTGGCCTAGTTCTCGTTCTTGACCCTCCGGGAAATTCCTCCTTTTCCCTCCCTATTTGGAATCGGTCTTCCCCTCCACGAAGAAAGGATTGCTTCCCTTAATTATTCATCCCTATTTCCTCCCACCTCCCTACCTCCGCCGCCAATGAGAGGAAAAGGATGGTTTTCCCCGGGTTCCCTCTCCAGCCTAGGAGTTAATCAGGGAATACCCGGATCCCTTCCCGATCGCATTGAGAGTCAACCTGCGAAAAAGCAAATCAGCCGGTGAGGCAAACGCCTAGGGCTCCAAATGCCTACAGGGACCTTTATTAAAACATACATAACTCAATGGAAGTAAAGAAGGATGGTGAAACTTAAAACAAAACCAGTCTATTCCAGTTATTGTCCTTTCCCTACCACGGTTTCAAGTGCTTTAAGCCAATGTTTCGCATCGGCATTCCCCTGCTCAGCCGCTTTCCGCCACCAATACTCTGCCTGCACGTAGTCCTGCGGCACTCCTTGGCCATGCCAGTAGGCACCGCCCAGACCGGATTGTGCTGGGGCAAATCCCTGCTCAGCTGCTTTCCTATACCAATACACCGCCTGTGCGTAGTCCTGCGGCACTCCTTGGCCATGCCAGTAGGCATAGCCCAGAGACCATTGTGCTGGGGCATTCCCCTGTTCAGCCGCTTTCCGCCACCAATACACCGCCTGTGAGTAGTCCTGCGGCACTCCTTGGCCATCCCTGTAGGCATCGCCCAGAGACCATTGCGCTAGGTCATACCCCTGCTCAGCCGCTTTCCGCCACCAATACACCGCCTGCACGTAGTCCTGCGGCACTCCTTGGCCATCCCTGTAGGCATCGCCCAGAGACCATTGCGCTGCATCATACCCCTGCTCAGCCGCTTTCCGCCACCAATACACCGCCTGCATGTAGTCCTGCGACACTCCTTGGCCATCCCTGTATGCATTGCCCAGAGACCATTGCGCTAGGTCATCCCCCTGTTCAGCCGCTTTCCGCCACCAATACACCCCCTGCGTGTAGTCCTGCGGCACTCCCTTGCCATACCAGTAGGCAATGCCCAGACCGCATTGTGCCTGGACATCTCCTTTCTCGGCCAGTTTTTTCAATTGAGCTATGCTAATGGAATCAGCCCGAACGATGACGATCGCTAGAATCAAGTAAGTAAGGGCAAGAAAATAGTATTTTCTCACATAACCTCCTAAGAGGTTACAATGAATACCCTTTTATTTTAAAACCAACTAGTCATCAAGGATAATTTTATTTTATTCGGAGGTCCAATCCTCACCCTATGGAAATGAGATCATAAGGACAACCACCTGCAACCTCGGCCGGGTAATCCCCGATGTAATGTTGACCATATGTTCCCCAATTCTCCGGCTTTTCAAGACTGCAATGGGAATAGGGCATAAGGATTGAGTCGGTGTCTCGATCACTTTTTCTCTTGGGAGAGAGAAAACCTAGGACAATGTCCTTGTTGCCGGAGGGGATCTACCTTTGGCTCTCTGGACCTCGGGGATCGGGTCTTAAGGAAAGCTAGATAAAGATCCGGTCCTTCCCGTAAGTAACGCCACAGCCGCTAAATGTCCAAAAATAAAGGAGCGGTTGCCTGGTCCCCGGCCTAAGCGTGGCCGAAGAAACCTAGTCGATGTCCAAATAGAGGGATAGACCGGGATGCGAAATAGACAAAAGAATGGGTTTTAGAACTCTTCCTCTCCGATGGGCGCAGGGCAAAACCGGTTGATAAAGGGCTTTTTTTTCAGGTTCAAACACGATCCATTCGCTCCGAAACCCAACCCCTCCCTTCGAGCCCGAACCGGGAGCATAAAGGTCTTCCCCAGGCTAAAACCACTACCTGTCGGCACAAGCTACGGGGAAAACCAAAAGAGAGGGATTAGGCCAATATCGCCACCGAAAGCCAAAGTTCAAGATTTTAGGCCAAAAACTATAGCCTTCCCTTTTCCCCGTGAAGCCCACCGGCCTCGGAATCAGTTGCCCAGAAAAGGGATGGGTATAAGACCGGCGAATAAGCTTAAGATCCCTTTAGCTTACCAACCTTTCCTTAACTTTTAACCCGAGATGGCAAGCTTGATTTGTCATTTGAGCTTCCTGAAATGTTCCCCAAAACTAAGGCTATCTTTTAAGCACTAAAATCCAAGGGAGTAATCCAGACCAAAGACGTAACCAGAACGGATCCGATTCTCATGCCCTAAAGCCTTTCCAAAGTTTCTTTCCCCTTTCATCCCGGGACCTCTCTGCCTTAGCCTTATCGAAGCCGGACAACCCTAAAGCTGCCCTCATTCCTTAAGACCAACCGGATAGTTGAGCAAGGGCATGGCCGGTTCTGGGATGGAGAGATCTGCCCTGAAAACACCTTCCCCCGAGCGGATTTTCCTTGGATGATCTGACCTGGGTTTCGGCCCTCCATGATTTCTACCTTTATCCGCGATCTTCTTTTGTCGGATAGGTGGACAAGCCCTACATTTCGCTACGACGAACTTTCCCCTTTTTCCTACCGCCCAACATCATTGGAAAAGAACTCCCTAACCGGTTGTGCATTGGTGGTGCCTTTTGCTTCAGTGCCGGCCGAGACCCTCAAAATATTTACTATCCGGTTCTCATTCAAACTGAAAAAATCTGCCGGTTAAAAGAAACAGCCCTTGCAAGGTCTTTCGCCTATGCCCTTGTCCTTTCCCTTTTAGGATAAAAGAGAAATATTGATTGAATCCTATTTGGCGTTTATTTTTTTGAATAAAGTGAACAAAAAAAAGGCTCCTTCTTTGGACTCCCTCGGTTACGAGGAAATCAAAAAGAGGCATGATGAGCTCGTCAAGCTCATTCGAAAATACGACTACGCCTATTATGTCGAAGCCCATCCCCTGGTTTCCGACCAAGAATACGATAATCTTTACCACGAGCTAGAAACCCTTGAAAAACTCCATCCCGAGCTGATCACTCCCGACTCCCCCACCCAGAGGATAGGTGAGACTCCCCTGAGCGGTTTCTCTCAAGTCACCCACGAGATTCCCATGCTCAGTTTAGAAAACACCTATTCCAAGGAAGAACTCTTTGCTTTTCTAGAAAGAATAAAAAGGGCCCTTCCCGGGAAAAAAATCAGCTTTACCGTTGAACCCAAGATCGACGGCGTATCCATTAGCGCCGTCTACAAAAACGGGTTGTTCAGTCTTGGGGCTACCCGGGGCAACGGGACCGTGGGGGACGATATTACCCAAAACTTAAAAACCATCCGCAGCCTTCCTTTGAGGCTCGAAACGCCCGATCCTCCCGAATACTTAGAAGTAAGAGGAGAAGCCTACATGTCCCCTAAAGATTTTGAACGGCTCAATGCCCAGAGGGAAAAAGAGGGCAAAGTCCTCTTTGCCAATCCAAGGAATGCGACGGCCGGTTCTCTCAAGCAGCTCGATCCACGAGTAGTGGCCGAAAGACCCTTAGCCGTTGTCTTCTACGGAGCGGGAAAACTCGTGGGCATGAAATGCAAAACCCAAGAAGAATGGTTAAATTTTCTTAAAAAAATAGGCCTTCCCATCCCCATCGTGTTCTGGGTTTGTAGCAACGAAAACGAGGTCTACGAAGCGATAGGCAAACTCAACGAGTGTCGAAACCAGCTTCCTTATCCTACCGATGGAGCAGCCGTAAAAGTCAACGAGTGGGAGTATTATTCTCTTCTTGGATACACGGCGAAAGCCCCCCGGTGGGCATTTGCGTACAAGTACGGGGCTGAAAGGGCAAAAACACGGCTAAACAACGTTATTTTCCAGGTAGGTCGGAGTGGAACCATCACACCCGTGGCCGAAATGGATCCCGTTTTCCTTTCGGGAACAACGGTTAGCCGGGCAACGCTCCATAATTTCGACCAGGTTAAAAGACTCGACGTCAAGATCGGCGATGTCGTCTACCTGGAAAAGGCCGGGGAAGTTATCCCCGAAGTGGTCGGGGTCGATCTGAACCAGCGTCGCGGGACCGAAAAGGAGATCGTTCCCCCCGAGTTTTGTCCCAGTTGTGGGGAAAAACTTTCCTGGGAAGGGATATTCCTTCGGTGTGAGAATGAGAATTGTCCTGCCCAATTGAAGGAAAGAATTTTACATTTTGCCCAACGCAACGCGATGGATATCCAAGGACTGGGAGAGTCCCTGGTTGACCAACTGGTTGACAAGGGAATAGTCAAAGACGTTGCCGATATCTATGACCTGGACGAAGAAACCCTTGTCAACTTGGATCGAATGGGGAAGAAATCAGCCCAGAATCTTCTCAAAGCGATCGAAGAAAGCAAGAAGAAAGATCTCTCTCGATTAATCTTTGGCCTGGGGATACCCCACATAGGTCAAAAAGCCTCCGAGGATCTGGCCCGTTATTTTGGGACAATGGACAAACTGTCCCATGCCACCGAAGAAGAACTACTCAACCTCCCTTTTATTGGCGAGATCATGGCCAGGTCCATAGTCAACTACTTTCGGAAAGAAGCAAACCGCAGGCGGCTCGAAAAACTGCGCAAAAAAGGGCTAAACTTTGTCTCAACCCTCTCCCAAGCCTCTTCGGGCACTCTCTCCGGCAAAACCTTTGTCATTACGGGGACTCTTTCTGAACCCCGCGAATCCATAGCCCAAAAAATCATCTCCAAAGGAGGAAGGGTAAGCAACTCTCTTTCAAGAAAAACAAGCTATCTTGTTGTCGGTTCAGATCCCGGATCAAAATTACAGGAAGCCAAGAAACTGGGCATCCCCCTTATCAATGAACAGGAACTTTTAGAGATGTTGCATGGAGGATAAAACTTATGCCTTTTTCCCTTTATGCCTTTCAAAGAAGGATTTTAAAAAAATTTTTCCGACCCCTTTTTCACCTTTTTACCCTATCCTTCTTTTTCTTTTTCCTTCCTTTCTTTTCTCATCCTCTTTTCTGCCAAGAAAGCGCGGATTCAGAGACCCCGGAGATTGCAAAAAAGCTCGACGGAGAAGAAGAGAAGAAAAAACTTCTCAGGGCTGCAGACATCCTTGATCAACTCCAGCAAAATGTAGAAACCGATTCACTCAATATCCTATCTATCAAGGAGGAAATCAAAAAGCTGAAGGAGCAGGTTTCAACGCTCCAAAAAGATGTCGATAAAATAAAAGCAGCCGTATCCCCTGGCAACCCTTCCTTAAGCAATTCAAAAAAAGAAAAAGGAGAATCTCTTGGAAGGGCCCATAAAAAGTTTAACGGGCAGAAGATCGAAAAAGGATACTATTATGTCATCCAAAAAAACGATACCCTGGAGAGCATAGCGGAGGCTTATAGAAAAAGCGGGGTAAATGTAAGCGTCGAAGACATATGTAAGGCAAACAATCTATCGCCTAACTCTACCCTGGAAGCAGGGAAAAAGTTATTTATCCCTAAAAAAAACGGCTAAGTCCTGCAAACCTCTTTTCTTACCATGGCTCAAGAAGAATAAGCCCGCTGCCTGGATCCAGGGATACTTCAACGGAACAAGTTTCTCGGCAAGTTTTTCCCAAGATAGAGAACTTTTCGTTTTGTTACTCGATCCATCGGGAGGCTTTCTGAACCGCTTTTTTCCAATAACGAAGCAGTCTTTCTCTCTGTGCCGGTCCCATTGTCGGCACCCATTCCCTGGTTGTCTTCCTCCATGAGTCGATTTCCTCTATCCCACTCAATAATCCCACGGCCAAGCCCGCAACAAAAGCAGCTCCCAAAGATGTAGCCTCGATATCGGCTGCCCGCAGTTTCCTATTGAGTATATCCGCCTGGAACTGCATGAGCTGATCATTTTTAATCATTCCCCCATCGACCTTAAGTTCAAGGATCTCCATGCCACATTCCTTTTGGATCAGCTCGAAAAGCTCACCCACTTGAAAAGCGGTGGCTTCCAATACCGCCCTGGCCAAGTGACTTCCTTGGGTATCCCAACTTAAACCCAGGATCGTAGCCCTAGCCTGGGGATCCCAATAAGGCGAAAACAATCCATTAAAAGCGGGAACAAAATATATTCCCCCGTTGTCCTTGGCTTGTGCGGCAAGCTTTTCGACTTCCTTCTCATCCTTAAGTTTCAGTAATTCCTTCAGCCACCGCACGGCAGAACCCGCCGCAACCGTGCTCCCTTCAAGGGCATAACACACTTTGCCATCATTCAACATATAGGCCAAGGTGGTAATAAGTCCCCTACGCGAAAAAATGGGCTTATCGGCCGTGTTGAATAAAAGAAAAGCTCCCGTGCCATAGGTACACTTTCCTTCCCCGAAACTTATACAACCCTGTCCTATGAGAGCGGCTTGCTGGTCGCCGATAAGACCGGCTAAGGGCACCCCCTTTAAAATACCCACCTTTGCTTCGGACAAAAAAGAAGCCGATGGGACTACTTCGGGTAACAAAAGGGGCGGTATGTCCAGTTCTTCCAAGATTTCCTGATCCCACTTGAGGCTATTGATGTTAAAAAGTTGAGTCCGAGAGGCATTGGTCACATCGGTGCTGTGTTTTCCCCCTTGGGGGCCTCCCGACAATTTCCAAGCTAAAAAAGAATCGACCGTTCCAAAAAGCAGCTCTCCAGAAGCAGCTTTTTGCCTTGCTCCAGGCAGATTCTGAAGTAGCCATAACAGTTTTAGCCCGCTAAAATAAGTCGATAAGGGCAATCCCGTTTTATGGTGGTAACGGTAAATACCCTCTTTTGTTTGAGAGAATTCGCGGACAAGGTCGGATGTGCGGCTGTCCTGCCACACTATTGCCCTGGAAAGGGGAATTCCCGTCTTTTTATCCCAAAGGAGGGTTGTTTCCCTTTGGTTGGTAATGCCCAGGGCCGCCAAGTCTTTTTTTCTCAATGGCTTTTCAGTGAGGGCCTCTTCAACAAGGGCAAGGACATGATGGAAGATTTCCAATCCATCCTGTTCAATCCAACCTTTTTCCGGGCAATACCAACGGTGTTCTTTGAAAGAAGAATAAACAACACGACCTTGGCGGTCAAAGATAAGGAACTTGGTGCTCGTCGTTCCTTGATCGATTACCCCGATAAACTCAGCCATGGTAGCCACGCTACTGATTATGAGTAAAAAGAGAAAAGGGGAAGGACTCACCCTTCATCGGAGGATAGCCTTCAGGAAAAGGGAGGTCTTTTCTTTTCCTCTTTATCAAAATTTCTCCAATGAGCCGAATTCCTTTTAAGGTCAGCATTTCGTCGATAACATCGACGCTTTTGAGCTGAGAGCAGACCAGCCGACTCCCCCCTCCGGTAGCCACAACGATGAATTTTTGAAGCAGGCCAAGCTCTTCCTTGATTTTTTCTATAAGATACTGAACCATTCCCCTGTAGCCATGAACGGCTCCCACCCGCAGGGCTTCTTCCGTGGATTGGGCAATTACCTTCGAAGGTTCTTTTATTTCAACCAAGGGTAAAAGGGCGGTCTTTTCATGCAGGTAAGAGGTCATCATGCTTAATCCCGGAGCAATGATTCCTCCACAGAAAGCCCCCTTTTGATCGACAATATCAAAAGTCGTCGCCGTCCCAAAATCGATGGCTACAGCGGGATAACCGTATAAAAGCGACAAGGCCACGGCGTTAGCAAGCCTATCGGCTCCGATTTCCCTGGGGTTAGGGTAATGGATTGGGATTCCCAAAGGAACAGTGGGATCAATTTGATATAACCTGCCTAGGAAAGGTTTCTCGAAAAAAAGATTTTTCTGGGGCACCACGCTACATAGGATTAAATCCTCCAAGGGATACATCTGCGCGATTCTCTCCGTCTGCTCAAAGCTTATTTGAGCGGTAGGAATTTTCTCCAAGAGACGGAGTTCCCCCTCCTTAAAGAGCCCTATTTTTGTCACCGAATTGCTGATATCGACAAGGATCATACAAGGCTTTTGCGCCCTCTAACCAGCCCTTTTAAAGTAAAGAATGCACAAGGCTCGGAGCTTCCCTTCTTGCCCTATACCTTTTCAAAGAACTGCTCCTCATTAGCCTTTCCAGCAAAAAACTACTTGTTTGTTCGAGGAACAACCACAAAATGGGTAATTCCCTTGGACCAAACCCTGAGCAGCACATTACCACCGGTTCCTTTAACAGCTTGCAAGGCTTCTTGGACCGTCCGAACGGGGCGGCGTTGGACTTCAAGAATGACATCTCCCGGTTGCAAGGAATTTCTCCCGGGCCTGGCTGCCGGGGATTCGGGATCAACGGATACGATCACCACCCCTTGAATATCGGCTGGAATCTCAAACTGCTGCCTGGTCATCCTATTCAAATCGGCAATCTCCACTCCGGGCAAAAAAGAAGAGTTCTCTTCCTGCTGTTTGGGAACGTTTGCAGACACTTCCTCTGGGGTCCTTTCCTTGAGTACGGCCTGGATAACCTTCTCCTTTCCATCGCGCCAAATTTTCAAATTGACCTTGGAACCGGGAGGAGTCTGGGAAACAGCCAGCCTTAAAGATCTTGGATCGGTCACTTTTTGCCCATTGTACTCAAGGATAACATCGCCAGCTTTCATTCCCGCTTGATCTGCAGGAGTTCCAGGGCTGACCTGCTCGACTAGCGCCCCCGTTGCTTCTGGAAGCTTAAAAGCTTGAGCCAGATCAGGGGTAACCTCGGATATGGTCACTCCAAGAAAACCACGAATGACCCGCCCGTTCTTTAAGATCTGTTCTACCACATACCGAGCCATATTCGAAGGCACGGCAAAACCGATACCGAGGTTGCCCACCCTGCCAGGACTAACGATAGCCGTGTTTATTCCAACCAGCCGCCCCTGGATGTCGACCAAGGCCCCCCCAGAATTACCCGGGTTTATAGCCGCATCGGTCTGGATAAAATCCTCGTATTCTTCAATACCGATATCCTTTCTTCCTTTACCGCTGACAATACCCATGGTGACGGTTTGGGTGAGAGCAAAAGGATTTCCAATGGCCAAAACGACATCCCCCACTTCTACTTGATCACTATCGGTAAACACGATGGAGGGCAGTCCTGAAGCATCAATTTTTACCAAGGCTATATCGGATAAGGGATCTTTCCCAATCACTTTGCCTGCAAATTCCTTTTTCTGTTCTCCGACAAGCACCTTGATTTCTTCAGCCACATCCACCACGTGATTATTCGTAACAATGTAGCCATCGGAGGAGACGATGACGCCTGAACCGAGACCTGTCTGTTTCCTGGGCTTAGGCATGGGGAATATCCGAGGATTATTTTGATCCTCTCCCCCATCCGGAGGACCAAAAAACTTTCTGAAAAAAGGATCGTTAAAAAAAGGGAAGATCCAGCCTTCCGGAGCTTTTACTTTTTGGGTGGTAAAGATCTCCACTACGCTCGGGGCCACTTTTTTAACAATAGGGGCAAAACTTGTAACCAACCCCGTGTTCTGTCTTTGAATTTGGGCATTATCTATCTGAAACTGGAAAGGAACAGGCTTCAGTTCTTTGTTTTGGGAAAACCAGTTCAAGGCATGAACCGAGCCATTGAATGGAAATAAAAAAAAGAAAAAGCTGGTTATTAAAACAAAAAAGGCGAAAGGCTTGGGGAAATTATTCATAAGAAGAGGTATATTAAAAACTTATCGAAAAACCCATAAAAATAGTTCTTTTTACTTTCTAGGCATCAATAAAAAAGATACAAAATAGGAAATTTTTATTTTGCTCTTTTTAATATTATTCTATCTCTGTTGGCCTATTTTAAAATGGTATGTTATAAACAATTAATAAAATGCATTAATAAATCCAAAAAAGGTTTCCTTGTCCAAGGGAACTTAACTGGATAGAATAAATTAAAATAGAATTAAAGGAAAAGAAAAAACTTTTTGACTTCAAAAAGATGAGCAAACAATGGAATAAAATTGAAAAAAGGAAAAGAAGGAAACGTTATTATAAAAGAAAAAAAGAGAAAATGAGACTTTTGGGTCAACAACTCTCCGCCAAGGGCTCGACGAATGGATAAAAAATTGTCATCTACTCCCCTTTTAGTCATAGACGGCTACAGCGTGATCTATGCCTGGGATGAACTTAGGCTTGCCAAAAGAAGGTCTTTAAGTAAGGCTAGGGAGTTGTTAATCGAAAAACTTTTTGTTTTGCATGACCTCGATATTTACCAGGTCGTAGTCATTTTTGACGGCAGCAACCCGGAGCCGGTGAGCATTCCTAAAGTTCCAGAGGATTTTACCGTCATTTTCTCCCCCAGGGGAACAACGGCCGATGGGCTCATAGAAAGATACGTGAGCTCTTCGGTGCCCCAAAGGACTGTAACAGTGATTACCGCCGATCTCGAAGAAAAACGCCAGGTGGAATCCTTGGGGGCTTTCTGTATGAGTCCTGAATGGTTAATGCGGGAAATAGAGTATAGAGAAGCTGATTTCAGGGGAGTTTTAGAAAAAGTTCACCTTCAGAGTCGTTTTTAAGTTCTTTTTTTTTTGAACTTATCCTTTTTTAAATCTTAAAAGACAAATCGTTTATGTTAAAACGGGTTCTTTCTGGAATTCAACCTTCGGGTCATCTCCATATCGGAAATTATTTCGGGATGATCAAGAGGGCGATCGAATGGCAAGACAAGGCTCAAACCCTTTATTTCATAGCCGATTATCATGCTTTAACCTCTATAAAAGACCCTCAAAACCTCAGGCAATACGTACGAAAAATTGCCATGGCCTTTTTGGCCTGTGGCCTTGACCCGGCTAAATCCATATTTTTTAGACAAAGTTCCATTCCCGAGGTCCATGAACTAGCCTGGATTCTCTCGTCTATAACCCCTTTTGGTTTGCTGGAAAGATCTCATAGTTTCAAGGACAAAATCGCCAAGGGGTTATCACCCACCTTGGCCCTCTTTTCTTACCCGGTGCTCATGGCCTCGGATATCCTCCTTTATCAGTCCGAGATCATCCCCGTAGGGCAGGATCAAAAACAGCATCTTGAAATTGCAAGGGATATCGCCCATAAATTTAACCATACCTATGGGGAGGTATTTCGCATTCCCGAGCCGGACATACAGGAAGAAGTAGCGGTGATACCGGGCATAGACGGCCAGAAAATGTCTAAGTCTTACAACAATACCCTGGAAATCTTTGGCGATCCCGAAGAATTCAAGCGAAGGGTAATGAGCATAAAGACGGATTCCACTCCAGTTGCTTCCCCCAAGCCCATCCAGGGATCCATATTGGTCAATTTATATAAACTGGTCGCCAGCCCAGCCGAATATGAAGAGTTTGTCGAAAGCATGAAAAAAGGAGGTCAAGGCTACGCCTATTACAAAAAACTTCTCCTTGAAAAACTCAATGCTTATTTCAAACCCATTCGAGAAAGATACCTAGAACTGGAACGTAATCCTAGCTATGTGGATGAAGTCCTTGCCGATGGAGCTTACAAAGCGAGGATGATATCCCAGGAAACCTTAAGAAAAGTAAGGCAGGCTGTCGGCCTGCTCGATTGAAAAAGGTTATCTCATGGGCATAGAAGCTTTCCGTAACCAATTGGAAAAGATAGATCGCCAGATTTTGAAATTTCTCAACTTGAGAATGAGGCTGGCCCAGGAAATAGGCGAAAAAAAAAAGCTTTACGGCTATCCCGTCCTGGACACCCAGAGAGAAGACCGGTACCTGAAAAATCTCAAAGCGATCAATCCCGGGCCGTTGCAAGAGAAGAACCTTGAAGGGATATTCCGAGAAATATTTTCCTCTTCCCGTTGCCAGCAAGGAGGTTTAAGGATCGGATGCCCGCAAAACCATTTTCTGTCCTGTTTTCTTGCTTCCCTTATCCGGTTTGGCTCAAGCAGTACCTTTATCCCTATTTCTCTTGATGAAGGCAGCCAAGTCCAAGAAGATAAGGAACCGGAAGTCGATACTCTTGTGGTTTCCACCCCTTACCTGCTGAAAAGGATTAAAGCAAATCGGTCCACTCTCCTCTCCCTTTTGCCCTCTTTTTCTCTCGGAGGGGAAATTGATCTTTCCCAGTTTATTTCTCATCAAGAGATAGAAAAACACTTTTTCTTTTTTCAAAAAAAATCGATTCCCAAGGAAAATGCGGTTTACAAAATGGTCTTTGTCGCCGGGGGCTCGGTTTCTTATCCTTCGGTTGAGAAATGGGTAGAAAATCAAGGACTAAAAGTAATTTTTTTTGAGGGCGATCCTCAAAATCCCCAAGATAATGTTTATCTTTTAGAAAAAACAACAAAAGAGCCTAAAAAAGAAGACATCGAATATTCCTGGAAAAAGTTTACAGAAGGCTTAGGTTGGGTAATTTTGATAGGCAGTTATCCCTTTTGATTTTCAACCCTGCAAACTTAAGATTATGGATTTTGAAGGAATATCCCAAAACCCACCTGGATATCCTTTCCGTTTTCCTCCCCAAGGAAATCCAATCGACGGTTCTATCCCCAAAAGATCATTCCCCCAAAAAATAGGACCAAGAAATACTCTTCCTCCCCATCTCTTAGCCCAAAACAAAAAACATCCTCCTCCCCGAAAACTGGGCTCTCTACCCAAAGATGGTCTTTTCAAAGAGCCCTTTGCTCCTTCCCCTTCCACGGCAAAGCCCTATTTTCCCAATGGACATTCTCCATTATCCCGAAAAGAACATAAAAGCCCTAGAGAAAAAGCCAACCCAAAACCTTCTCCTTTAATTTTGGAGCGGACCACAAGAAAAAACCATCCCCCTCCAAAGAATACCTCTTCGGTTTCTTTAACCCCTAAAGAAGCAAAAAAGGCCTCCGGATTTTCCTCCCGGAGGAAATGGGTGGGACTTCTTTTGCGCCTCTTTCTTTATGTAGGAACATTGGCCGCCGGATTTGGCGCATATTACTCTTTTAGGGAAACTCGGATCAGCGGTTGGATAGCGGTTAAAGGTATTTCCATGCCCAAAGAGATTTATCTCGTTCATGATTTCTCGGGGGACGTAAAAGCACTAAGGGAAAATTACCTCAATGAAATAGGACCTTGTTTGGAAGAAATCCAGAATAAAAGGGAGAACCTCAAAAAAGCAAGGACGGATATTACAGCGCTCAATGAAAGGCTTAGACTGCTCAAACAGCAGGAACATGTTGCTGAAACCGAGATTCAAATTGTAGCTAAAGAATACCAGGAAAAAGCCGATCATCTCTGGAAAAATGAGGGTGTACTGCTTGATCAAGAATACGATAAAAGGCTTGAGGAACTCAAAGAACGTTTTCAACAAAAGGCTCAACAGTTAGGCATAGATTTTAATATCTCGTCGGCCGAAGCCAATTCTCCTGAAGCATGGGTCAATGCTTATAACCTTGCCTTGTACAACCCTCCACCCGAAATAGATCCTGTCAAAGAACGACAATGGGCTGAAGAAGAACTAAAAAAGTGGCATAGCTTTGAAACAGAAAATGAAAAAAAAAGGACGGAACTTAAATTAAAAACCAAGGAAATTCAATCTGAACTCGGTCCAAAAGTCCAAGCTTTACGAGAACAAATCCTACGCATCCAATCTCGCATCCAGGACAGCGAACTTGAGATCGCTCCGCTAGAACAAGAATATGCTAATAACGAAAGAGAGCTGGCTCAAGCGGAAGAAACCGAACGGAAAATTAAAGAGCGTTTTTTAAACGATCTCGAAAAGATTCCGCAAAACAGCGTTAGGGAAAAAATACCGCTGGATCCGGATGGCCATTTTGAATGGCGGAGGCTCGATCAAAATCCTAAGTTTACTCCCGGCCAGTATTTTTTGTGGGTAGTTATAAAAAAGGAGGGAAAAGAATGGTGGTCGCTTTTTCCTTTTCCTATTCATGCCTATGCGTTAACAGAAATCGTCGTTCTGCCCGAAAGCTTTGTTCCCATAGACGCCCTGTTAAATTGAAGGCCGCTTTTATTTTTACCTCTCTTTCCCAATAATCCCCAGTCTTTGGAAGCTTTCTTTTAAATCGAATACTGAAGGTTGTCCAAGAGCTGCAGGCCTGTCCACGTAGCCGTAAACAAGCCGGGAACCCAAAGCGGATAAAACAATCCGAGACAGGGTGGAATACTTCCCTATACCCATTAAAGCCCAGGGAATATCCGGATAAGAAAAGAAAAGATTCGTCAAGGTTTTTAGTTGAGAGAGCTCCTCTATTCTAACGGCAAGTTTGACAAAGTCAGCTTCAAGCCGTTTTATCTCGGGAAGCGAAGAAAGAAGAGTTTCAAGATTTAAAAAACGATCTAAAGAATGGATAGAAAGAATAATTTTTTTCCCCCCTTTTTTATAAAGGGAATAAACTTGAAAAACCTTGGGAAATTCCTGCCATTCCAAGTCTACGCTATCCACGAAAGGATACAATCTTTCAAAAAGCTCTATCCTCTGGCCATCCGACAACTGAAGCATGCCCCCTTCTTTTTTTGATCTAATGGTAAGCAATGCCGGGAGGGTGCGGCAGCCTAGAGTACTTTGCAATTCCTCCAGGGCCTCTTTTACATTCATATCCAAAAGGATGGAGTCCAGCCGATACTCCAATAGATCTACAGCAAGATGGTTGTCGAAAGCGGTTTTTACTCCATATCGAGTTGAAATGGAACCCACTATGATCAAGGATTTTTCAATAGGAAGATTCATCGGTAGCCGTTTGCAAAATGAAACAAATTTACTTTCTTTTTGGCCTTTTTAAAATCATTATATAGAAAAGTGAACCCTTTTTTTTCTCCAATTGCTTTCCCTTTTCCCCTTTCTTCACAACTCAATAGCATATTTTTTCTTTATGGTTTCATTCAAAAACATTAATTTTAAGCAGAGATGAATTTAAACCAGAATACCGTTCAACCATCCCCTGATGTTCTATCTAAAAATTATCCTCGGTTATTGGAAGGAGGAAAACAGGTTCAGCAAAAGACTTTTTCCATCCTTCGGTCCTTGAGTTCCCTTTTTGGCAATGACATCGGCATCGATTTAGGAACGGCCAACACGTTGGTTTACATCCGGGGTAAAGGCATTGTCATGAGAGAGCCAACCGTTGTTGCTGTATATCAAGGGACAAAAAATGTCCTTGCCGTGGGGGAAGAAGCCAAGAGGATGCTGGGCAGAACACCTGGAAATATCGTGGCTGTAAGACCCTTAAAGGATGGAGTAATTACCGATTTCTATTTGACCGAATCCATGCTGAAAGCCTTTATTCATAAGGTCCAAACCCATTTCCGACTCCGTAGACCCAGGGTTGTTGTTGCTGTCCCCAGCGGGATAACCGAGGTGGAAAGAAGGGCTGTTCAAGAATCGGCAAAACATGCAGGGGCTAGAGAGGTTTTCCTGGTCGAAGAGCCCATGGCTGCAGCTATTGGAGTAGGATTACCTGTACATGAAGCTTCGGGTAACATGATCATCGACATAGGGGGAGGGACGACAGAAGTAGCCATCATTTCTCTCTCCGGAATTGTTTACAGCCGCAGCGTAAGGGTGGCCGGAGATGAAATGGATGAAGCCATAGTCAATTACTTGAGAAGAGCTTATAATTTAATGATTGGAGAAAGAACGGCAGAAGAAATTAAAATCAAAATCGGATCAGCCTATCCCTTGGAGAAAGAGACGGTCATGGAGGTCAGGGGAAGGGATCTGGTGGCAGGCCTACCCAAGACATTAACGATCACTTCTCAAGAGGTCAGAGAGGCGATGATGGATCCCATTTCGGTCATCGTGGACTCCGTACGCGTGACCCTGGAACGGTGTCCTCCTGAACTTTCCGCTGACCTGGTAGAGCGGGGAATAGTCCTTGCTGGAGGGGGAGCTCTTTTGCGAGGGATTGATAGGCTTTTGGCGGAGGAAACCGCTTTGCCCGTATATATTGCCGAGGATCCTTTGAGCGCCGTTGCGGAAGGCACTGGAAAAATACTTGAAGAATACCAGTATCTCAATAAAATTGCCAAATCGGCGATGCATTAAGCGATAGTTCCCCTTGAAACTGCCTTTTTTTCACATGCGGAAATCACCTGTAGAAAAGGAGACTTCTACCCTGTTCGAGGAAAAAGAAGAAAGTCCGTTTTCGAAGATCGCCTACTATAGAGCGGCCATTTTCATTTTTTTGGGTGCCCTTTTCCTGGTTTTCATCGGACTTTTTCTGCCTAAATCCTGGCAAAATTCCATTCATAAGCTGGGATTGGAAGTCTTTTCTCCCGTTATTTGGGTTTGGGACAAAACGGTAAAAACCATTGACGAGTATACTTCCAGTCTAAAGACACTGGATCAAGTGCAAGTGGAACTCAAAGAACTGAAAGCAAAAAATGCCCAACTGGCCATGGAAAATAGCTATCTAGCCCATCTGCGCGAGGAAAACGAAAGGTTGAAAGAGATGCTTTCTTTTCGCCATTCATCCCGGTATAGGCTATTGGCCTGCAGGGTCATAAGCAGGGACCCCACGAATTGGTGGAACGATATATTGATTGACGTGGGTTGGGCTGACGAAAGTGAACTTTACTCTGATTTGCCGGTGGTCACCCCAAGAGGAGTAGTGGGGAAAACCGGCATAGTAGCAAGACATACAACCGAAGTCATTCTCTTGACCAACGAAAATTGTAAAATTTCGGCAATGACTGAAGTCTCAAAGGATCAGGGACTCGTTATCGGTGCAGGGACTAACGGTGAAAACAAACCGTATTCGCGCCTGGTTTACCTCCCAAGAAATAGCCAGGTAGGTGTAGGAGAAAGGGTGTTAACCAGCGGGCTGGGAGGCGTATTTCCTCCGGGTTTATATATCGGCAGCGTGGTTCAGGTAGAACCCTTGGATGCCTCTCACAATTTTGGGCTTTACCGGGAGGCGATTCTGGACACGGGGGTTGATCTATCCCAGCTCAATGAAATGTTTGTTATTTTGATCGGGAAACGGCAGTAGGCCCTTTAAACCATGTCTGCTCTCATCGTTTTATTTTTGGTTATTGGATTTCTATCCGTTTTTGGCCAAATGATTATCCCCGAGCTAGCCTTCTTTAATGCCAAGCCTGAACTGAGCAGCCTTTTTGTCATTTATTTTACCCTGAAATTGCCTTTTTTTTATGCCTTTAGTTTTTCCCTGTATGCAGGCATTCTTTCCGATATAGTCATACCCGGAACTTTTGGCACCACTTCCCTTTGCCTCACTTCTCTTTTTCTCTTTATCAGTATTCTTAAACCCTACCTGGAAAAGATCGGGAATCGTTGGATGGTTTTTCCTTGCGCAGCGGTAGGGGTTTTTTTCTACTCCCTTATGAACTATTTCCTTTACGAATTTGAAAGCCACCAGTGGCATTGGACCATGGAATTTTGGACGAAATTGGTATCGATCGCTTTTTTATCCACGCTGTTAGCCCTTCCCCTGTATTTCGTTATGGATCTTTTATTTTTTCTTCTCCACATTCCAACCGCTAAGGAGGAACTTTTTCCCTCTTTCCCTCAAAAAAAGGATAATTTATCTTAGAATGATTGCAGGCTGAATTTTTGTTATGACTACCCCTCCCTCTGGATTACGCCATTCGGTGAGATTTAGAATCATCCTCCTATCCATAGGTGTAGTTTTCAGCATGGGAATCCTTTTATCTCGGCTCTGGGTGATCCAGGTTTACGAAGGTAAATCTTATGCTTCGAAATTGAGAAACCAGACGACCATATCCCTTCGCCTACCGGGGGCCCGGGGACCAATCCTGGATAAAAATGGCATAGGGCTAGCCGAAAATAGGGCGATGTTTGAAATTGATCTTTATCTTGACGAGCTCGTTAGAGATTTTCCCCGAAGACATAAAGGCAAAATACCTCGGATCGAAGTGCAAAGGGTAATGGGAGGCAATGTCGTTTTGAGGAAAGAACCAGACATTTATAAAATAGTCATGACCGATCTTGCCCCTATTCTCAAAGCTCTCCAATTAGCCGTAAAAATTGATCCCAAGGAGCTCCAAAGACACTACTTTGTAAGCCCCTCCGTTCCCTATTCCCTTAGGACCGATCTTGATTATGCGACCGTAGCCCGGTTCGAAGAACAAAACCTGGGTGTTCCTGGAATAGACATCTCTGTTAGACCTATACGATATTACAACTATGGAGCATTGGCCTCTCATATCCTTGGCTATGTAGCCCCACCTGATGATAAAGAAAGGGTTTCGGCCGACGGTAATTCCCTGGATATGGTGGGCAAATGGGGTATTGAAAAATACATGGATGGGCAGCTTCAAGGCAAACCCGGGGGAAGGATGCTTCGGGTTAATTACCGGGGCTATGTCGTCAATGAAGAAAGTTATATTGCTCCGCAATTGGGTGATTGCGTCTATTTAAGCATTGATACAAGGATACAATACATTGTTGAAACAGCCCTGAGATCGGTAGGAAGGGGTGCTGCCGTCATCATTGATCCCAATACGGGTGACATTCTGGCCATGTGTTCTGTCCCCAACTTCGATCCCAATGACTTTATTCCTAAAATTTCTCAAGAAAACTGGCAAAAACTCATTACCGATCCTACAAATCCCTTGGTCAACAGGGCCATTTCTTCCTATCCCCCCGGATCGACTTTTAAACTCTTGATCGCTTTAGCGGCCTTGAAATCCGGCGCTATTACTCCTAAAACGGTCATTAACTCCCCTGCGGCCATTTACATCGGCGATCACCTCTTTCATGACTGGACAAAATCGGGTCGTGGAGATATTACCCTCTATGACGGTATTCGCTACTCCTGCAATACCTTTTTCTACCAAGTAGGGATAAAAACAGGAATACAAAACATCGATCAGATGGCGGCCTTGGCGGGATTTGGGCAACCAACAGGCATTCCTTTGCCCGGTGAATCCCCTGGAATCCTTCCCGGCCCCGAATGGATGAAACAAAAATATCCTTTAGAAAGATGGTCGACAGCCCATACGGCCAATATTTCCATTGGACAAGGTTTTTTGCAGGTGACACCTCTTCAAATGGCTCTTTTTGTTGCGGCCATAGCTAACGGGGGAACCCTTTATTATCCTCGCCTGGTTCAAGGAGTTTCTAATAACAAGGGCGAAATCAAAATTTCTGTACCTCCAAGAGTACACTCCCAGCTCGACGTGAGTCCCCAGGACCTGGAATCGGTAAAAGCGGCCATGCTGGGTGTAGTGGAAGATGGAACGGGGGCCAATGCCAAGATTGAAGGGATAAAGATAGCGGGGAAAACGGGTTCTGCTCAAGCCACGAAGAAACTAGGGGGCAAACTGTATAACGATACCCGCGCCTGGTTTGTAGGGTTCGCTCCCTACGATTCTCCCCGCTATGCTTTCTGTATTCTTGTAGAAGGAGGAGTGAGCGGAGGAGCAACAGCCGCCCCGATCGCCAAAAAGATTCTTCAAGGCATTTTCGATATCGAAAAGGGCCACAATCCAGAATTGACCTACCTGAAACCGGCGATAGGCAATTTCAATGGTCTAACCGAGTATAAAAAACATGAAGCCGGGTCTTCTCAACCCGCTCCTTCATCCCATACCCAACCCGAAGAAGACGACTCCGACAACTGATTATGGACAAGCAATCTTATACCGAAGAAAACCCCATCAACAAAAAACAAAAACAGTTCAGCTTTTTCGACCAATTTTTCAAATTTGATTGGTTGCTTTTCTTGATTGTACTCGGTTTATCCTTGTTCGGCATCGCCGTCGTTTATAGCGCCACCTATTCCAGTCCCAGCGCAGAATTCCGCAACGCACCCTTTTCTCAATTTCTATGGCTGCTCATAGGGTTGGTTATTTTCTTTGTAGTTTCTTTTCTCGACTATCATGCTATCGTTAAATGGAGTTGGATTCTTTTTCTGGCCACCATTCCCCTTCTTATCCTCGTCCTACTCATAGGCCAGACTGTCAATGGAGCCAAAAGCTGGCTTCGCTTCGGCGGTATCGGGATCGAGCCGGCCGAACTATGCAAGCTTGCCTTTATCCTTTTTGGAAGCTTTTGGTTGGACCGGTTCAAACATAGGCAGATCGTCTCCTTTTTAACCCTATCCGTGGCTGCATTCATCCCCGTTATCCTTATATTGAAGCAACCTGCCTTGGGTTCAGCGGGCGTTTTTATTCCTATTCTTTTTGCCCAACTTTTCATCGGGGGTCTCAAGAAGAGATATTTACTGATCCCCATTCTTTTTATTTTGTTTATCTTGCTTTATGCTTACATCGGAGTCGCTCATCTGGGGTGGGATATTCCCGGCTTAAAACCCTACCAGATGAATCGTATCCGGACTTTCTTTGATCCCAATCTCGATCCATTGGGTTCGGGCTGGACGATCAACCAATCCTTGATCGCCATCGGTTCAGGAAATTTTTCGGGTAAAGGTTTCCTCAAAGGCACTCAGAATATGCTTGGGTTCTTACCGAAAAATATCGCTTATAACGATTTTATTTTCTCGGTCATCGGAGAAGAATGGGGATTTATTGGAGGCAGCAGTGTTATTTTAGCTGAAGGAATCGTCCTTTTGTTATGCCTAAGAGCTGCTTTTTTTGCGAAGGACCTGACGGGTTCCCTGGTTGCGGGGGGAGTAGCGGCAATGCTCTTTACCCATATATTTGTAAACATAGGTATGACAATAAAAGTCGTCCCGATTACGGGAATTCCCTTGCCTTTTATCAGTTATGGAGGAACTTTTTTAATTATTTGTTTAATCGGATTGGGACTTGTAGAAAGCATATGGATTCGACGACAAAAATAATCATATCTTATCCCCTTTTTCTTCTCTTTGCCTGTTTACAAGCAATCCTGGAATTTAATCAACCCACAATCGGCCTTGACTTCTCCTATTTTCCCGGTCAGGCAGATGGAGATTTTCGTTATGATTTTCGATCGCATCAAACAACTGGTTCGTCATCCCAAAAAAAGATCAAACAAAGAAATAGCGATTAGCTGTGAACCTCTGGAAAGGCGAGTTGCCCTACTCGATGAAGGACTTCTCGAAGAATTCGCGATCGAAAGAGGGAGCCAAAAAGAAATCGCACAGAACATCTATAAGGGCCGAGTCAATAATATCGATCAAGGTTTAAAGGCTCTTTTCGTGGATATCGGGATCGGCAAAAACGCTTTTCTGCATTTCTGGGATGCCATCCCTGCAGCCCTAGATGCAGGGATAGAACTCTTTGAGAGAAAAGGGACAAAATCAAAAGCCCGCCTTCCCAGGGCTGAAGATATCCCCAATATTTATCCTCCAGGTTCAGAAGTCGTTGTCCAGGTCACCAAGGGTCCTATCGGTACAAAAGGACCCCGGGTAACGACGAACATTACCCTGGCAGGGAGGTATCTCGTGTTAATGCCCTATAATGAGCAATTCGGCATATCCAGGAAAATTGAAGATCCCAAGGAACGGGCAAGACTAAGGAAAATTTTAAACGAACTCCGTATTCCCGAGGGAATGGGAGTAATCATAAGAACCGTCGGGGAAGGTCAAAAATCCAGGTATTTTGTGAGAGACCTAGCTATTCTCTTGCAAAAGTGGAACGCCATAGAACAGAAAATGAGGGAATGCCCCGCCCCGGTTTTACTCTACATGGAACCCGATCTCATTGAAAGAACCGTAAGGGATTTCCTCACCGATGACGTGGAAAAGATTTACATCGATGATGAAAACGAAGTGAAAAGAATAAAAGACCTTGTCGCCCAGATCTCCAAAAGATCTCAAAAAAAAATAATTTATTATAACGAACCCATCCCGCTCTTTGAAAAGCTCAATATCGAGAGGCAAATAGACACGGCCTTCATGCGCAAAGTCGAGTTGCCCAGCGGAGGCTACATTATCATTGATGAAACAGAAGCTCTTGTGGCCATAGATGTCAATACGGGGAAAGCTAAAGTGGGGAAAGACCAGGACAATATGATCCTTAAAACCAACATAGAAGCCGCTGCCGAGATATCCCGTCAACTCAGGCTAAGGAATATAGGAGGACTGGTCGTAATCGATTTTATCGACATGAAATCTCGTCGAGATCAGCACCTGGTTTTCGAAAAGCTTAAAGAATGCGTCAGAAAAGACAGAGCAAAAATAAACCTGCTTCCTATATCTTCCTTCGGGCTTGTAGAAATGACCAGGCAAAGAGTCCAAGAAAGTATCTGGCATTCTCTCTATGTTCCCTGTCCCCATTGTCATGGCCGGGGGATGGTTAAATCCCCGGAAACGATGAGCATCGAAATTCAAAGGGCGATCAACCGGGTCATTCGCCTTCATCCCGAAGTAAAGGAACTAAGAGTGATTTTGAATGGTTTCGTTTTGGACAGGTTAAAATCTGAAGATGAAGAGCTTCTTGTGGATCTGGAACGTAGAATGCAGGGTAAACTTTACTTTCGGACCGATCCGAGAATCAATTACGAGGAATTTAAAATTGTTAACGCCTTAACGGGGGAAGACATTACATGAAGTTTTGGGAAGAAAAGTTTTGAAAGGTGACCCTTCTTTAAAAAAGACAAGCTTTCATTGACCGAAGCCATGCTTTCCTTTTCCAGGGAAATCTAGAAAACAAGCCTTTTTCACCATGGTCTTGTCGATCCTGATTCAAATAGAAAAAAAGGGAGTTTGATTGAGAAAAGATTAACAAGCGATGAAAACTTTACAAAAATCCTCTATTATTTCATTCATGCCCGCATCAATCTAAGCAAAACCAAAACGGTAAAAATTTATTTTCGCTATCGATTGTTTCCTGTTGAAACTATTATTATGTAAAAGTTTTAATTTTATAATGTTGCGATAAAAAAAGGTCCCTTGAACAACTACCTCGTATGCTCGATATCCAACTCATTAGACATAACTTAGCCCAGACAAAGCAGAAATTGGCCCTTCGATCCAAGGGATTAGAAACTCTCCTTGATCACATTTTCGAGCTCGATTTCAAGAAAAGATCCCTGCAAAGCGAAATAGAAAAGTATCGAGCCTTAAGAAATAAGCAAAGCAAAGAAATCGGTTTAAAAAAAATCAAGGGAGAAAACGTCGAAGGACAATTTTCAGAGTTAAAAAAAATGGGCTCTAGAATAGAAGAAATGGAAAAAGAGCTTATCCAATTTGAAAACCAGATTAATACTCTGCTTCTTTCTCTGCCCAATATCCCCCATGATTCTGTCCCTACCGGTGGGCCCGAAGCCAACAAGGTTGTAAAAACATGGGGAGAACCCAGGCAGGCGAATTTCCCATTAAAAACCCATTGGGAACTGGGTAGGGAACTGGGGATACTTGACCTGGAAAGGGGAGCAAAACTTTCTGGAAGCGGTTTTTCTCTTTTTACAGGCAATGGAGCAAAACTCCAGCGTGCACTGATCCAATTTATGCTCACCATCCATACCGAAGAGCATGGATATAAAGAACTTTGGCCTCCCTACTTGGTTACAGAAGATTGTATGAGGGGCACGGGCCATCTTCCCAAATTCGCCCTAGACATGTATGCAACCGATAAAGATAACCTCTATCTCATACCTACCGGCGAAGTCCCCTTGACCAATTTCCATAGAGATGAAATCCTTGCGGAAAGCTCTTTACCCTTGCGGTACGTGGCCTATACACCCTGTTTTAGGAGAGAAGCAGGAAGTGCAGGAAAAGATACCCGCGGCTTACTGCGACTTCACCAGTTTGATAAGGTTGAACTTGTCCAGATAACAAAACCCGAAAACTCCTATACAGCGCTAGAGGAAATGGTCAGCCATGCCGAAAATATTCTGCGTTCCCTTAACCTTTGTTACAGGGTCGTTTTGCTCGCCTCTCAAGATATGGGATTTGGAGCAGCCAAATGTTACGATCTAGAAGTCTGGTCTCCGGGAATACAAAGTTGGTTAGAAGTCTCCTCTGTCAGCAACATGGAAAATTTTCAATCCAGAAGAATGAATTTGAGGTATAAATCATCCTCGGGCAAAAACATCCTGTGCCATACTCTCAATGGATCGGGAACCGCTCTTCCACGACTTGTAGCTGCAATCCTAGAGAATTACCAAAAAGAGGATGGTCGGGTATTGATTCCAGAAAAAATTAGGACTTATTTTAAAGAAGAATATTTATGAAAGCCAAGGTCAATTTTTTTCTTTTTGTAACGGGGTTTTTCCTTTTCATGGGGTTTTCAGGACAGTATTCCCTCCATGCTGACTTGAACGAATCCCAATGTGCCAAGGTAGCAAAGACTGTAGCTTCCCTGCTTCAACAAGCTCATTTTTCCCAGAAACCCGCCGATGAAAAACTTTCTCAACTTTTTTTAAAAGATTATCTCGACGCCCTGGATTTCAGCCACATGGTTTTCCTCCAATCCGACATCGACGAATTCAACGAAAAATACGGCAAAAGGCTTTTCGACTACATTTACCAAGAGGATCTAACACCCGCTTTCGACATTTATTCCAAGTATATTCGTAGGCTGACCGAGAGGGAAAGCTTGATAGAAGGTCTTCTGGCCGCTCCCCATGACTTTACAAAAGATGAGTTTTACCAAACAGACAGGTCAAAAATGCCTTGGCCAAAAACCGAAGAGGAAGCCAAGGATCTGTGGAGAAAAAGAATAAAATTCGAACTCCTCCAGGGAAAACTGGCCAACGAGAAACCGGAACAAACCCAAAAGACCATAGCAAGAAGATATGCCCGGCTTTTGAAAGAAATGAGGGAAGCCGACTCAGAAGAAATTCTTGATTACTTTCTCAATGCTCTTACCCATGCCTATGACCCTCATTCCGATTATCAATCTCCTAGTGAAGCGAAAAATTTTGAAATTAACAGCATAAAACTATCCTTAACGGGCATAGGGGCTGTCCTGAAATCCGAAGAGGGTTATCCTAAAATAGTCAGTCTCGTTCCCGGGGGGCCTGCTGATCTAGACAAAAGGCTAAAACCCAACGACAGGATTGTCGCCGTTCAACAAGAGAAGGGAGAACCCGTAGATGTCGTAGATATGAAGCTCAACAAGGTGGTAGAAATGATCAGGGGAGAAAAAGGGACGAAAGTCACCCTTATCGTTATTCCAGCAGATAGCCCGGATGATTCCGTGCGCAAGTCGGTCACCCTTATCCGCGACGAGGTCAAACTCAATGAACAACGGGCCAAGGCTTTTGTTTATGAAAGAACATCCAAAGAGGGCAAAATAGAAAGATATGGAGTTATACAGCTCCCCGGTTTTTACGAAAGATCGAGCGATGATGTGGCCCTTTTAATAAAAAGGTTAGAAAAAGAAAAAATTTCCGGCCTTGTTCTCGATCTGAGAAAAAATGGAGGAGGAATGCTCGAAGAAGCCGTAAACATGACGGCTTTATTTATAAAAGATGGCCCAGTCGTTCAAGTGAAGGACTTTCGTGGAAGGATCCAGCCTTTCCTTATCTCCTCAAACCGGTATTGTTATGGAGGACCCTTGGTCGTCCTGATAAGTCGATTTAGCGCCTCGGCTTCCGAAATTGTTGCTGCAGCCCTGCAAGATTATGGAAGAGCCATTATCGTGGGAGATCAGGTGTCTCACGGGAAAGGAACCGTCCAGACCTTGATATCTCTGTCCGATTTCATGCCTTGGGATTTCCATGGCGATCCGGGAAGACTCAAAATTACCGTTCAAAAGTTCTACCGCATTACCGGATTAACAACCCAACAGCACGGGGTCTCCTCGGATATCGCCTTTCCTTCCCTCGATGATTACTTGGAAATCGGAGAATCTTCGTTGCCCAACTACCTTCCCGCTGACCAGATTAGCCCAATGAATTTTCAAAAATTCAATAATGATCTGCCCTCTATTCTCCCTGTGCTGCAACGACGATCGGCGCAGCGTATTTCTTCAAGCCTTGATTTTATCCACTTGAACTCGGAAATCGAGATTCTAAAAAAGAAGATGTCTGAAAAGCTCGTTTCCTTGAATGAAGCCCAGAGAAAAAAAGAGAAGGCAGATTTCAACTTGCTGAAGAAAAATTATGAAACGGCAAGGGCAGAACAAAAATTTCCTTACGACAAGATATACGAATACGATATCGAAGCGGTTAAAAACCACAAGGAGCCGAAAATCATAACGGCAACATCAGAAAAAGCCCCTCCTCCAGCGGAATTTACGCCAGACGAAACCAAAATACTTGATGAAAAATTAGACGATACGGTTAATTCCTCTCCCAAAAATGATTTTGTCATGAATGAAACGCTGAATGTTCTTAAGGATTACATTTTTGCACTTCAAGAACCGAAAAACATTCTCGTGTTAAAAAATGAGAATTCCTGATGGGCTGCTCATTCATCAATAACGACTTAAAAGCTTGTTGTTTGGGATCTTCCCTGTTTTCCTTAAGATCGGCAATCCATTGGCTGTAATTTCCTTGACATTCTTTCGTTCCACCATACCATAATTTATAATGATAAACACGAACACCACGGTAATGCTGGGAACGAGAAGTTACCGGAGTGATTCAATTTCATGCCCTGGGATAGCTTTCAAGCTTAGATCCCTGGATCAAAAAGGGTTGGTAGGTTTGAACCCACTCCCTTTTTTCTTTCATCAAAAAAAGAAAGCTTTATGATTGTTTTCATATTTCTATGTCATCAGCAAACACGATAGAATTGGAAGGTACGATTGTTGCTGTTCTCCCTGGGACCATGTTTCGAGTTGAACTCGATAACCAGCACCAGGTTCTCGCCCATATATCCGGAAAAATGAGAAAGAATTTTGTCCGGTTAACTTACGGCGATCGAGTCAAGCTGGAAATGTCCCCTCACGATTTGACAAAAGCAAGAATATTGTACCGGATTGATAGAGTGCATTCTTCTTCATCACCGACCCTCCAGTCAACGAAGGGCCCAACCAAAAAGTCTTCTTCAAAACATTCATAAAGATTGAGGAAAACCAGCCTGCAAAAATTTTTTTTATGTCACAGAGGGAGAATAGAGCACTACCTTCCCGATAAATATGGAACCTATTGTTCTAAGAAGAATTAAAAAAGAGTCTTTTTTAAAAATCCTGATGTCTTCCTTTTTCCGAAAAAGAGAAGGCATCGAACACAGGCCACAATTCCCAAAGCTAAAGCCCGGACAGATCTGCCTGACATGGGTCGGCCATGCCTCTTTTCTATTACAAACTCCCAGGCACAATATTTTGATCGATCCAAACTGGGCAAACTGGATGCTTATTATCAGAAGGCTAAAAAAAGCGGGTATCGCCTTGGATGCTTTGCCTTCGATTGACCTTGTGCTTGTCACCCATGCCCATTTCGACCATTTAAATAAAAAGACGCTGAGAACGATAGCCAAAAAACAACCCATTGTTGTTCCAAGGGGGGTAAAAAGTTTAGTTCAAGGACTAGGTTTTGAAAAAATTGTAGAAATGCACTGGTGGGAAAAAATCGAAATAGAAGGGACAGAAATTACTTTTACACCAGCTAAGCACTGGGGGGCTAGAATGTTAGCTGATTTCCACCGTGGCTATGGAGGCTATTGCATCAAATTTGATGGCAGAACGGTATATCACTGCGGAGACACGGCCTATTTTGAGAAATTTCCAGAAATTGGCCAGAGGCTTAAACCTGAAGTTGTTTTAATGCCCATAGGCGCCTATGATCCTCCCTCCGGCCGTGATGTCCATATTAACCCAGAAAAAGCAGTTCAAGCCTTTCAAGAATTGGGAGGCAAGATTATGGTCCCCATGCATTTTGGGACGTATAGAATGAGTTATGAACCCCTTCACGAACCTGCCTATAGGCTGATCATGGCTGCAAAAAAAAGGGGAATTTTATCCTCCGTACGGTTCCTCAACGAAGGGATACCGACTTTATTCTAAATTTTTCTGTTGAGAAAGATCGGCTCAATGGTCATTATTAACCTTACGATTTCTCATTTTTTTTACTCAACTTGGAGCCATAGCTCAATTGGTTAGAGCACTGCCCTGTCACGGCAGGGGTTGCGGGTTCGAGCCCCGTTGGCTCCGGGAAGGACTACATTAAAACTGATCGTGAAAGGGCAAGTTGGAGAGATTGACTTTTTTTCTCTTTTCAGAACTTTTTTCCTGTATTTTGTTTTTTTACCGCTCTTCTCTTTGAGCTTTTTCCCTCCATGTTGGGGAGAAACCGAAAGGCAAGTTCTCATCAGGTGGTACGGACATGCCTTTGTCTACTTAATCTCATCGACGGGAGTCCGGGTTGCCATCGATCCATACGGGGATGAGACGGTTAAATACAGGTTCCCCGATCACCTGCAAGCCGATGTCGTTTTAATCAGTTCTGAAGCTGAAGACAGGTCAGCCGGTGAAAAACTGTACGGAACACCGCAGATCTTCAGAAGCATAACCGCTGTAGGACCTAATAATGCCCGTGGACATATCTTCAAAGGGATACAAACTTTCCGTGATAAATCCCAGGGTTCGTTGCATGGAAAAAACACGGCGTTTGTCTTTAAACTTGATCACATCACTTTTGCACACCTAGGAGACTTGGCCCATACCTTGACCAAGGATCAATTAGCTGAATTTGGAAAGGTCGATGTCTTGTTTCTTCCCATTGGCAATGAAATTCTTTCCAACGATGATCTTGATAAAATTACTTCCGATCTTGGGGCTCGTCTCATTATCCCCATTGCTTTTAAGACAACTTTAAGCGGAGACCTAGACATCCGTCCCTTGGATAAGTACCTAGAGGGCAAGCATAACGTAAAAATGATCGATAGTTCGGAACTGCTGATCGGCCAATCGGATCTGCCTTCTGAACCGTGGATTTATGTTTTAAAAGAACCGTGATTTTTACTTCAAATCCTGGAAGAAATAATAGATTTTGAGTAAAATCAACAAACAATATCGGCTGTATAAGTAAAAAATGTTGAATTAACTCTAAAAGGGGTTCGGAACAGTTGAATCAAGAGTTGTGCTTTCTTGAGCTTTCATGCATAATTTGAGCGAAGTACCTGGAGTGCCACCTGTCCACTACGGCGAGCTCCGCCGGCCGTCTTGCCTGTGGAGAGGAAGGCTCCGGAAGCTATTGCAAGATGGCGCTGCATCCGGCCTCAATGAGTAAGCCTGTCGGCTTTGTTCTTGACTAAGCAGCAGTGAGTAAGCCTGATGGAACGGAATAGAGAGAACAGAAAAAAAGAACCGAAGATTGGTTTTTACCATGGATAGCAATCCTTGTTTTCCGGGCGGTGATCAACTGAATAAAAGAAAGGAATGGCCTTGAAAGTTCTTGTGATTGGTGGCGGGGGTAGAGAACATGCCCTGTGTTGGGCTCTGAAAAATGACCCTTCTGTAAAAGAAATTTTCGTTGCTCCCGGAAACGGAGGAACCGAAGAGTTCTGCACAAATCTTCCCATCAGTGTAAGCGACATGGATAATCTTTTCCAATGGGCTAGGGAAAATCGGCCAGACCTCACCTGGGTTGGTCCCGAAGCCCCGCTTTGCGACGGCATTGCCGATAAATTTCACTTAATCGGGCTGAAAATTATCGGTCCCAAAAAAAGGGCAGCCAGGCTCGAAGGGAGCAAAGCTTGGGCGAAAGAATTCCTTGTTCATTATAAAATTCCTACAGCTTCCGGCCACATTTTTGACAATCCCCTGGATGCTCTTTCTTTCAGTAAAAGCTTTAAATTCCCTCAAGTCATTAAAGCCGATGGGCTCGCTTCTGGGAAAGGCGTCCTTATCGCCTTTGACAGTTCGCAAGCTGAACAGGCCATAAGAAAGTTGAAGGATCAAAAGCTTTTCGGTGCAGCGGGCAAAAAAATCCTTATCGAAGAATTTCTTGAAGGAGTAGAAATGTCTCTTTTTCTGCTCCTCGATGGAAAAAGCTACAAAATACTTGCTGCCGTCCATGATTATAAAAAGATTGAAGACTCAAACAAGGGACTGAATACGGGAGGAATGGGAGCGTTTTTCCCCAGTCCCCTATTCGATACCCAACTCAAAAACACCGTAGAGGAAAAAATTATAGTTCCCTTAATGGAAGCTTTGCAAAAAGAAGCCATAGACTACCAGGGAGTTCTTTACATTGGTTTAATCATTACACGAGATGGTCCTGCTGTTTTGGAGTTCAATGTAAGATTGGGGGATCCAGAAGCCCAGGTTTTAATTCCCGCTTTGAATACTTCTCTTGTTGAAATTGCGGATGCCGTTATGGCCAGAAAACTCGATGAGCTCCAGGTCCACTTCAAGGAGAATTCGCATTATGTTGGAGTTGTGATTGCTTCTAAAGGTTACCCTGAAACTTTTGATATCGGTAAAGAAATCACCCTAAACGATAACAACTTGACCGAGGAAGAGAGAACTCAAAGCCTTCTCTTTCACTCAGGAACAAAAAGAATCGAGGGCAAACTGGTGACATCTGGTGGCAGGGTATTCTGCGCTGTAGGTTTCGGACAATCTCTCGAAAAAGCCATAGCCTTTTCCTACCGAAGATTAAGCACGGTCAGCTTCGAGGGCATGATCTACAGAAACGATATCGGCCGCTTAAATCCGCCTTCTTTTTAAAGCCTTCGGTTTTCTAGAGTATAGAGGATTAAAAAAGTATTTTTTCATTTTCTAGATCAGCTCGGGGTATGGGTCCCACTTGCAAATTTTAAAAGCCATCGTTATATATATAGCATGTTCAAACGCATCTTTTTGTTAACGCTTACGAACATCGCCGTTATTTTTCTTTTGACGTTGTTTATTTCGTTATTGCACCTGGACCGATGGCTTAATGCTTATGGAATAGACTATCAAACGCTCTTTTTATTTTCCATGGTCGTCGGCTTTACGGGTAGTTTTATCTCCCTGGCTATATCCAAGTGGATGGCCAAAATGGCTTACAACATCCACGTTATACAAGAACCCTCGAACGAAGCTGAAAGATGGTTGGTTGAAACCGTTGCTGAGCTCGCCAAGCGGGCGAATATCCGCATGCCTGAAGTCGGTATTTACGAGAGCCCCGAAGTCAACGCTTTTGCTACCGGTCCCTCTAGATCCAACGCTCTTGTAGCCGTCAGCACGGGTATTCTTTCACAGATGAATAAAAAGCAGATTGCAGGCGTTCTTGCCCATGAAATCACCCATATAAACAACGGGGATATGGTAACAATGACTTTGCTGCAAGGTGTCGTAAACACCTTCGTGGTCTTTCTTTCCCGCATCATAGGGTTCTTTGTTGATCGGCTGTTTAGTCGTAATGAAGAAAGAGAGTCTATCGGCATAGGCTTTTACTTGGGAATGTTTATTTCAGAAATCGTACTTGGTCTTTTAGCTTCTATTATTGTAGCATGGTATTCCCGAATGAGGGAATTCCGTGCCGATGCCGGCGGAGCTCATCTTGCAGGCAAAGAAGCTATGATCTCTGCACTCAAAAAGCTAAAACAGATCATGGAAGGAGAGTCCGCTTTTATCGATGAGCGTTCTCCTGCGTTGAATGCTTTTAAGATTAACGGAAGACCCGGGGGGATTCTTGCCCTTCTTGCCACCCATCCTCCGCTCGATGAAAGAATAAAGGCCCTGGAAAGAATTCCCGATTAATCTTACGGGAGGGGTTTGTAGAGGATTGAGCAAGACTACCCAAAGCTTATAATATCTTGATCTAGATTCCAACATCCAGGCAATAACTAAACAGGATAAGCAGCTAGCCGCTTGCTCCCTTTTCCATGCAATCTGCCGGCAAGATCTTTTTAATCGATTGGCAAGGAGGAGTTGTTATTCGAGATTAAAAGACAGGTATTTTGTTTCTAAAAATTCCCTTATTCCCCATTGCCCTCCTTCCCGACCAATACCCGATTCTTTGATACCACCAAAGGGAGCTTGGCAGCACGAAGGCCTACCATCGTTGATACCCACGATACCGAATTGCAAGGCATGGGAAAGTCGAAATGCTCTCTTGAGATCGGAAGTCATGATATAAGAGGCCAGTCCATAACTTGTTGAATTTGCCAGCCTCACTACCTCTTTTTCGGATTCAAAGGAGAGAACGGGTAAAACCGGTCCAAAGATCTCCTCGGTAAGGATCTCTGAAGCAGGATCGTTGATTCGGATAATCGTGGGGTTAAAGTATAATCCCTTGGCTTCTCCTCCATAGAGAATTTTGCCTCCCTTGGATAGAGCATCAGAAAGCAACCGCCGGATTTTCTCAAGGGATTTTTCGCTGACAAGCGGTCCTATATCCGTTTCCTCATCCAGGGGATTGCCTACTTTGAGCTTTTTTGTTTCTTCAACGAGCTTGTTACAAAAGAGCTCAACGATCCCTTTTTCAACATAAAGCCTGTTAACCGCTATGCAGGCTTGACCGGCGTTTCTAAATTTGGCTTGAATTGTTTCTCTTACCGCCAGATCCAGGTCGGAATCCGCAAATACAATCATTGGAGCATTTCCTCCCAATTCTAGAAGAACTCCTTTTAATGTTTTAGCCGATTGCTCGTAAAGAGCTTTCCCGACAGGAACACTTCCGGTGAAAGAGACCTTTCTTATTCTAGAATCATCGAAAAAGGTTCTGCACAACTCTTCCGGCTTCGATGTAGGGAGAACCTGTAATACTCCTGGAGGACCTCCCGCTTTATCCCAAAGATCGACGAGGAAAAGAGCGGTTAAAGGACTATGCTCGGAAGGCTTAACAACAACCGTGCAACCTGCAGCAATCGCCGAGGCGGCTTTCCTTGTCACCATGGCGGATGGGAAATTCCATGGAGTAATGCACAAGACAGGTCCAACAGGCTCGTAACTCACGATAATTCTCTTGGAAGCTATAGAGGGGGGAATAGTCATTCCATAAATCCGTTTCGCTTCCTCGGCATACCACCTGACAAAACTTGAAGCATAATCAACTTCCTTTTTCCCTTCCTTTACAGGCTTTCCCATTTCAAAAGCCATGATTTCAGCCAATGTGTTTTTTTCTTTCATGATAAGTTCAGCCCACAAAGAAAGAATTTCAAAACGACGTTCGGCCGGGGTTTCTTTCCATTGTTCAAAAGCCTTCTGAGATTCCTCTATGGCCCATAGAGCTTCCTTTGGGGTGCAGTCCGAAACAAGCCCAATAACTTTTCCATCCACGGGACTGATCAACTCGAAACTCCCTAGGTTGTCTATCCAGTTGTTTCCAATCTTCGCCTGAGTAATGAATTTCTTTTTCATCAGTTCTCGATTCCTATGTTTCATTTCGCCAATTTTGCCAAGATCAGAAAATTGATGACAAAGTAATTTAAGGAACGGTTTGTGGATGATCTTTTTCAAAAGAATATCTTTCAACCTGGATCCACTGCTCCCCTTCTTTAACAGGTTCCTTGTGAATCTTAATGTCACTGACTATGAGTTTGCCCTGTTTTTCATCAAACCAAAAATCTATATCATAATATTTTTCAGGTTCGCCTTTTTCACGAAAATCGGTGCAGGCAAAGTACTGCTTTCCCGGTATCCTTCGCACGGGATTATGAATTTCAACAAATTCCAAGGCAAGATCTTTGCCTGTTTTTGGATCTTTCAAATGAAACACCCCTCCTCCTTCTTTCATTTTTTGGGCGACATAGTCATGAATGGCCGCCTTAACTTCCCAAGCCCTCTTTTGTTCATACTCTCCCGGATGCTCGGTGGAAGGGAGCCACCACCAAGCAATGGGGTAGTGCGTTTGCAAGACCCACCTGTCTCCTTCTTTTTTTGGGAATTTGTAGACTCTAATATCCATCAGGAGAAGTTCATTGCCCTTGGGTTTCCACCAAAAATCAAGTTCGTAAGGCTTAGACGGATCGGTGCTATCGTGAAATTGTGTCGTTGCAAAATATCCATAGCCGGCCAACGACCTCACTATCCGAACTTTTTCGAAGATGAGGGAGAGATCCTGGTTGGAGATCGGGTCATGAAATAGGAATTTTCCATCATGGGCTTTCTCGGAAACGTATTTCTGGACAGCTTGTTGGACCTCGCTCTTGGTAAATTCCGCTTCTTGGGAATAACCCGTAAAAGAACCCAGCATGAAGGAAAGCCCGACCATGAAACCAAGCATCCCTTTTCTAAAAAACCGATTCATGATAATAACCTTTGTTTAACTTTAGTCTCTTAGAAATAATGGATCGATTATCAGGAGTTGTTGTCAAGGATTGATTTTACAGGAAATGACAATTTTTAGGTCTTAACAAACCAATGATAAAGCATGAAATAAACCAACACTCCAGTTATAGACACATACACCCAACTGGGCCATAGAAGTCTTGTAATCCGAGTATGTTTATCAAAGCTGCTTTTCAAGGCAAAATAAACGGCTAAAAAAATAGCCGGCAAATTAACGATAGCAAGAACAGTATGGGTAGTCAAAATGGTGAAATAAAGGGGCCTTGACCAGTCATGCCGTGGAAAAGGGGTAGCGCCATGAAAGTAATGATAAATGAGATAACAACAAAGAAAAGCTATGGATAAAAAAACAGCGGTAATCATGAAAATCTTATGGGCATCCCTCCTTCCCTTTTTTATAGCTATATAGCCTAGCAAAAGGAAAAAGAATGTCAGTGCGTTTAACGAGGCATTGATGGCTGGGAAATCCTTAATCGACATTTTTGACTTTCGGCTTATAAAAAACAAAACGCAACCAAAAGACTTTATTTAACATCTTTTTTCCTTGCCCTCTTTTTCATTCCATTACCCAGGACTACCTACAGGTCACCCAAAAAAAAGTCGCCTTTCTTTCTCATAAAAACCTGTTACTTCCCCAGGAGTTAAAATCGTTGATCCTACTCCTCGATTCCTTCAATTCAATGCCGAATTTACATCCTCGTCCTTTCCGCTATCCCATTCTATAAGCCTTTTTACACGGGATGGCGCAAGAAAGGGGCCCCTCATTGCTAACCTTTTCCAACCCTTTATGTTCCTTTATTATTTTTTGAAGCTTCTTGCAACAAAAGGAGAATGTCTATAGAGAGATCTTTCGGGGTTTTTTGGTTCAATCCATCGTAATATTTTCGTATAAAGCCCTCTTGATCGATTAAAACAAATTGGGTGGAATGATAAAATCTTCCCTCGGCTTGCCTTTTATCTTGAGGATTTTCTCCCATTCCCAAAGCCAATCCCTTGACGACAAAATCCTGGATGTTCTGGGACTTCCCAGTTAAAAAGTACCAAAAAGTAGGGTCGGCATGGAATCCTTCCGCATACTTTCTTAAAGCCTGGGCATTGTCCATTTCTGGATCTATGGATATGGAAACCAAGCGTACTCCCTCGAGCTTGCCCAAAATGCTTTGTAGCTGAGACATCCTCAAGGATTCTGTCGAACAGGGACCGGGACAATGGGTATAAATCAAGTCGGCCACCCACACTTTCCCTTTCAATTCTCGTTCGGTAATTGTCACCCCATCAGACCTTATTAAAGAAAAAGGAGGAATCTGCCGGATCTTGGGCATGTTTGACCTTTCTTTCCAGTATTTAACTTGGAAATAACTGGAAGTCAGGTTAAGGAAAAAGGAAATAGCCACCAGGGAAACGAAAAGAACAACTAATGTTTTGATAAGGCTTTGGGGACTTTCTTTATTTTGTAAATTCATGGATGTTTCACTTTAATTTTATCGGTTACCCAAATACTGAGTGCTGTCATGGTTATGAAAAACAGCAGGGTAATAAAAAAGTACATCAACAATTTTCCCAGATCAAGAGAGGAGTAGGGACTCAACCAAAACCGCAACATTTCCAAGCCGTAGTAAAGGGGATTAAGAAAGATCAAGGTTTTAATCCATCCATAAGCCCCTTCAGCAGGAAAAAGCGCACCCGATAAAAGCCACAAAGGCATCAGCAAAAGATTCATTAAAGCATGGTAGCCTTGGACCGAGTCCAAGGGCCATGCCAAGATATAGCCGACGGCGGTCATCGCCATGCCTAGTAAAGCCAAGGTAAGGACTACACCAAAAAACCTCTCAAGACTAAAAGGAATACCCATGGGCAAAACTAAAAAGTAAACTATAAGCGATTGCAACAGCCCTAATGTTGTCCCTCCTAAAAGTTTAGAAACGACGATCGATCCACGGGATATAGGAGCACAAAGCACGGCTTGAAGAAAACCCTCTCTCCTATCCTCTATAATAGAAATGGTGGAAAATATAGCGGTAAAAAGAAGGATAAGAAGCATCATCCCCGGAAAAAAGTAAATCAAGTAATTCTGTCCATTGGGAGCATGGAAAGAACGACCCACGCCCGAACCAATTAAAAGCCAGAACACTAAAGGAGTGCCTAATGCACCGACTATCCTGTTTTTCTGTCTCAAAAACCGAACGACCTCCCTTTTCCAAAGAGTATATACGGCTAGGGTATTGTTCCCCACTCTTCTAATAGGCGGTTTCATCTTCTTTTTCTCCTATCAAAAATTGATGGCCAGTCAAATGCAGGAAAACATCTTCAAGAGATGTTTGGGCAATAGTCAAGGCGGAGATAGAGTTAGGTTGTTTTTCTAATAAATTTGCCGCAAATTGAAGAAGGGAGCTATAATTTTCTCCTCTTTTAGATTCAACAACTAAAGCTCCATTCACTTTAATCGGGGTCCTGCCCAGGCTCACGATCTGCTGTTCCAAAAGCTCTAAAGTCGAAGAGCGAACCGTAAGAATAAGACCGGGGATTAAAGACCTTAATTGATCCGGGCTATCCCAGGCAACAACCTTTCCCTTATCCATGATCAGGACCTTATCGCATCGTTCCGCTTCTTCCATGAGATGCGTGGTCACCAAGATCGTTAAATGGAATTCATTGCGCAAAGTAAAAAGATAATTCCAAATCTCCCGACGTGCAGCCGGATCTATCCCCGTGCTGGGTTCGTCTAAAATGAGAATCTCTGGTTGATGCAATATTCCTTTGGCCACTTCTACCCTTCTTTGAAGCCCCCCGGAGAGAGTTTCAACAAGATCCTTTTTCCTTTCCGAAAGATGAAAGAGTTCCAGCAGTTCGTCTATACGTTGACGGAGATCCTTTCCATGCAAATTATACAAATGACCCTGATGCTGTAAGTTTTCTTCAACAGTCAATTTTTTATCCAAACTTGGAGACTGAAACACTATGCCCAATACGGAACGAGCGAGAGCTCCTTCTGCTGGATAAGAAAACCCTGCAAGTTTCACAGAGCCAGAGGTTAAGGGCAACAGGGTTGAAAGAATCCTAAAAAGGGTTGTTTTACCACTGCCATTAGGACCCAGGATTCCGGCTATGGTCCCTTCTTCTACTTCAAAACTGACATCGTTGAGTGCCTTGCGTTCCCCATAAGAAAAGGACAAGTTTTTAACCTCTACTTTGATTCTCCGTGTCGTCCTCGTAGATCCAGCAGATTCTGTTTGAATAAATGAACTTATGCTCATTGTATAAAAAATATTGGGTTAAAAAAAGAATTCCACAGTGTTTTTTCAAGCATACTTTATTTCCTAGGAAGCCTCTTTAAGCAGATTTTCAAAAGGTCTTTTTGCGGTGAGCCTCTTTTGATATTCCAAATAATTATACACGATTTCTGCTGTTTTTCTTCCCACTCCTACATTTTTCATAAATACCGATTTTGCTTTTTTCCCCATCATTTTTCTGGCTTTTTCATCTTCGATCAACTCTTGGAGTTTGTGAGAAAAATCCGCCTCGTCCTTGACCACGGTAAGGGCTTCACAGTCTAAGAAGAGTTTAAATAACAATTTAAAATTTTGCATGTTTGGACCAACCAGTATCGCTTTCCCTGCCCTAGCCGCTTCTATAAAATTCTGTCCTCCCTTTGCCGTTAAACTTTTACCCACAAACACAAGATCTGCCTTTTCATAAAGCGCCCTTAACTCCCCGGTTGTATCCACTATAAGAATATCCGACGAAGGCTGTAGATCATTAATTGTCTCAAGCTCGGTTCTCATTACCGGGCTGATTCCATAATCCAGGCAAAGGCTTTTAATCTCCCTTGCTCTTTCTGCATGACGAGGGGCTAAAATTAAGCGAAGATTAGGCCACTTTTGTTTCAGTCGGATAAATGCCTTGACCAGGATTTCTTCTTCACCACGGTGAGTACTGCCTCCAAGAATAATTAAACTGCCTTGATCCCATCCCAGTTTTCCCCACCATGTCGTGGTTCTCTCCAAGTCAGTTCTATAATCGGCAACATCAAATTTCATGCTCCCCATGCAAAATATTCTCTCAGGAGGAAATCCAACCCTTGCAAATCTCTCCGTTTCAGATTCGTGGGTAACGAGAATTAAGCTTAACTGGTTAAGAAAAGGCTTCATGAACCAAGAAAAAAACTTGTACCATTTTTCCGTCCTTTCCGAAAGCCTTGCGTTACAGAGGATAATGGGAATTTTTCTTTTTGTCGATTCTTCGATAAAATTTGGCCAAATTTCCGTTTCGATAAGAACGACTAACCGAGGATTTAAAAAGGAAAAGGTCCTTTTTACGGCCCAAGGAAAGTCAAGGGGAAAATAATAAACCGAGCACTTATCCCTTGGTTCAGATAACGCCATTCTGAGCCCTGTTGAAGTGGTTGTGGTAAAGGCAACCTTGATTTCGGGATCTATCTTCCAAAGTTCTTTTAAAATGACTTTCCCAATCAAGACCTCTCCCACACTCACCCCATGTATCCATAAGTCTACGCCCTTTAAATAAGAATTTTTTTTCCTTGGATACATCCCGAACCGCTGCCCGATCCCTTCAAAAGGATTACCCCTTCTGCGCAATTTCACGTAGTAATAGGGCAAGCTAAACAGTGTAAAAATAATGAAAAGTAAAGTATAAAGAACCCGGATAACAAAAGAACGCATAGGTTTACTGTTCAAGCCCTAGGGTGAGTTCTAAAATAAGATTCTTTTAGATGCTCTGCGCTGACCGCCGTATATATTTGAGTGGTCGAAAGATGAGCATGACCCAACAATTCTTGAATACTCCTCAAATCCGCTCCTCCTTCTAACAGGTGGGTTGCAAAGGTATGCCTTAATTTATGGGGGCTTATCGACTGATCTAACCCGGCAATGGCTAAATACTCTTTTAAAGAAAGTTGGAAAAAACGGGGCGTAAGAGGTTTTCCTCTGGAAGAAACGAAAAGAAATTCCGACTCAAAAGGACAGCTTTCTAAATAAGAACATAGGGAGGCGGTGGCGACTTCCCCGAGAATACAATACCTTTCTTTTTTCCTTTTCCCTTCGACGAGAAGGGCTAGATCTGAGGGAAAAAAGTTTTTCCTTTTAAGAGAACTCAGCTCTCCGACCCTAAGACCCGCTCCATAAAGAGTTTCTAACCACGCTTGGTCTCTTTTCCATTGCCACTCATTCCACCTGGATTTTTTCCCCTTTTCTTTTTCCTTTTCCCATTTTTTTTGCGGAGCATTGAGCAAGGCTTGAACCTGTTCTAAGCTCAAGTATCTCGGCAGATTACGATCGGGCTTAGGCAACATAACCTGGGAAAAAGGGCTTTCCTTGTTTATCTTTTTCTCTCTGTAAAAAAAATTAAAAAAGGAACGCAAAGCCGCAAATCGGACCCGAATAGAACTCGGTTTTAAATCCGGCCTTTTGCAAAGAAAATAAAGATAATCTCGACATTCTTCTATCTTCGGCTCTTTACACTGCTGCCACTTCACGAAAGAAAAAAATTCTTTCAACGGCTGGACATAGTTTCTCACCGTGTATAAAGAAAAACTTTTAGCTAAAAGATAATGGATATACCTTTCAATCCATCCCGAGATTTCCGGCGACAAGGAAGTTCTTTTCTTAGAATCCATCGAAAAAACTTTCTTCTATAATCCTTCTTTCCAGGGAAAAAGAAAAGATAAATTTTACTCCAAACTCCGGAGAGAGCAATGGGATGAAGAGAGGACATCAGGGAGGATCAAAAATTAAAAGTAGTTGAAATTTTTACCAAAGGCTTTTCATTTAGATGGCTAAAAGAATGGATAAACGGTGAGTGTCAGAAAACAGCTAAGTAGCCTTCAGCGCATCTCTCCAGAACATGATTTTTCTCTTTTATCCAGGACCATCCATTTTCTTGGAGATACCTTGGGAAAAGTCATTACCCAGCTTGAGGGAGAAAAAATCCTATCCATTGAAGAGACGATAAGAAAATTGGCAAAAGAAAGCCGTAAAGGCAAAGAAGAAGCAACCCGGAAGTTATCCGATATTGTCCGAGGATTGGACATAGACATGGCTTACAGGATGGCCATGGCTTTTACCTGCTACTTCGAACTCGTCAATCTTGCCGAAGAAAACTATAGAGTTCGAATTTTAATGAAACGGCGGATCAATCAACTCAACCATCCCCAAAAAGCTATTCCCAAGGAGTCCATAGAATCGGCGATCTCCCAGTTAAAAAAGGCCAAGGTTAAAAAAGAGGAGATCCAGGAAATTCTTGAGAAGATGGAAATCGTGCTTGTCTTTACGGCCCACCCCACGGAAATAAAAAGGCAGACGATATTAAATAAACTGTGTGAAATTTCTTCTTATTTAAAAAAAGAATCTTTCAACTCCAAGCCTTCCCCGGCCATTCATTCAACCGTTGAAAGATTAATCGCTTCTTTGTGGCTCACGGAAAGATCGAGATCAAAGAATCCTCAAGTTCTGGATGAAGTACGCACCGGGCTGTGGTACTTCGAACATACCCTATGGGATGTCATCCCCGAACTCCATAACGAATTGCAAAGAGTCCTTGATATTTACTATCCTGGAGTAACCTTAAAGCCCAAGTGGATATCTTTTGGTTCCTGGATTGGTGGCGATCGCGACGGCAATTTTCAGGTCACTACGAAAACTACGGCAACCACGTTCATTCTCCAACGCAACCTTGCCCTAAGAAAAGTTTCTCAGAGTCTCGAACGGCTTTCTGAAATTTTCTCTATTTCAAGCCAACGGATCCCTCCTACAAAAAAAGTTATCCGGCTGTTGAATGAAAAGCTAAAGTCTTTCCCCTCTCTCAAAGAAGAATATGAAAGGTATCCCAATGAGCCTTACCGGCTTGTTCTTTTGGCTCTAAAAAAAGAAGTGGAAAACTCGATAAATAAAATTTCTGAGAACGACTTGCTCGATTTTTTTCATGATTGCAAGCCAGATACGACCCTGAAGGCTATTACCGAAGTCTTGGAAGCTTTGAAAGAAAATTTTGACGCTCCACAGACGAGAATATTTCTCGAGGGAGAATTTCAAAAACTTGCTCAATGCATCGAAGTTTTCGGGATCCATATCTTTTCACTGGATATTCGACAACATTCCGCCATTCACGAGGAAGCTATTGAAGAAATACTGCGACTTAATGGACATCCCGAAATTTCCTATGCTTTGCTTGATGAAAAGGAAAAGGTAGGGTTGCTCAACAAGTTGCTGGAAGGGCCCCTTCCTTCCCTGCATTCTCTTTACAATCGAGCTTCGGATAAACTTAAGGAAGTCCTTGGTCCAATCCTGGTCTTTTCCCGGTCTATAGCTATTCTGGGCAAAGAAGTTTGCGGTTGCTATCTTATAAGCATGACTTCCGGGCTCTCCGATATCCTAGAAGTCCTTTATTTGTGTAAAATATGCCGATGTTCAATCGACATTGCTCCGCTTTTCGAAACTCTGTCTGACTTAAAGTCTTCTCCACAAACCCTTCAGGACCTTCTCTCTCATCCTCTTTATAGAAAGTACCTACAAGAACGTTCCGACAAACAGATCGTCATGCTCGGATATTCCGATAGCAACAAAGATTGTGGATACATGACGTCAAACTGGTGGCTTTTTCAGATACAAGAAAAGCTTCATGAAGTCTGCCGTGTTCATGGCGTCAGCCTCGTTTTATTTCACGGTAGAGGAGGAACAATAGCTCGCGGAGGGGGACCTGCAGCAAAAGCCATACTCGCCCAACCCAAAGGTCTATTAGAGGGTAAAATCAGGATTACCGAGCAGGGAGAAGTCCTTTCAACCCGTTACCACGATTTCGATATCGCTTTCCGGATTCTTGAACAGACTACTTATGGTGTTCTCCTCGCTATTCATAAAAGTAGAAAAAAAACAATTCTTCCCAAGTCATGGGAAAAAACGATAGAATGCATTGCTGAAGAAAGTTATAGGGCTTATACCCATCTCCTTCATCAAGAGCCTGATTTTTTGCGCTTTTGGCAGGAAGTCACCCCGATAAACGAAATCGGTTCTCTAAAAATCGCATCCCGTCCCATTTTTAGATTTCGGTTAAACAATTTTGAAGATCTTAGGGCTATTCCCTGGGTTTTTTCTTGGATGCAAACCCGTTTTGTCATTCCTGGATGGTACGGTATTGGTTCCAGCTTAAAAAAGGTGATTGAAACAAGCCCAAAGGCTTTGTCCATTCTCCAAAAGATGTACGAAAAGTGGACCTTCTTTCAAACGGTCATCGATAACGCCCAACTTTCCCTGGCTAAAACCGATATCGATATTGCCAGGTTATATTGCGACTTGGCTTCAGACAAAAATTTGGCCCAAAGAATATTTTCCATCATAGAAGCGGAATACAAGAAGACGGTTGAAACCATTCTTAAAATTACCCTTCAAAATAATATCCTTGATCATGAACCCATTCTTCAGAGGTCTATACAACTCAGAAATCCTTATGTCGATCCCCTGAATTATATTCAGGTCGAAATGATCAAACGCAATCGAGCAGGCCAGCCGCCAACCGCGTTGGAAATAGACAAGATAAAATCGGTGATCGAGTTGACCATAAACGGTATAAGTGCAGGGCTTAGAAACACCGGTTAAAGGATCATAAGCGACTTTTTTATGCTTGTTTACCCTATGAACGGGGCAAGGAGATCCTTGGGCATAAAAATATCTTTTTGTTTTCTCTTTCTTCTCTTATTTCAAGATTTCGACATACCGCTTAGGCTCCTGAACAGGAACGAGAAAAAAAATAAGCACCGTGGCAAAGGATGGGCTGGCAAAGAAAAACTCCCCCAAGAGAGAAGATACAGTCTTCATTCAGAATACCGAGGAGTGCTTTTATCGAAAGGAAGCAAGACTGATCCTCGCAGCCTAGCTAGAACAGAGGGATAGCTCTCCTAAAGAGGAATTCTTGAGGTCAAATTTTATTCTTTTAAAAAAAAGATAAAATATTTTTGCTAAACTGCTATTTGTGCTAAATATTATTTTGATGGACAATAACTATAAAAGTTATGATCACCACCATTCTTATGAACGGGTTACCTCTCGTTTCAAAAAAGAGTTGGATACCACTTCATTGTCCATCATTTTAGCCATCGTTATCGGCTATATCTTGTTCATGCTCTTTTTGAATTTTGATCATTTCATTCCCTACTTAAGACCGGAATCCGAAATATTTGATATTCCCCCTACGCCCTTTTAGCCAACTGTTCTTTTTCTCTTCCGGAAAGGGGAAAAACCAAAGAAAAAGGAAAAGCTATAATAAAGCCTTGTTAACGGCATTTAAGTAAGCTTTTATGCTGGCTTCGATCACATCGGTGGAAGCCGCTTTAGCCGTAACCAGTTTTTTCGAATCAAAATTGACCTTAACGGTGACTTCTCCGATGGCGTCTTTCCCTTCTGTAACGGATTTGACTTCATATTCCACAAGATGCCCATGCTGGCCCGTAATTCGATCCACCGCTTTCATCGCAGCGTCCACTGCCCCATCTCCCGTACTGGCATCGACAAGGACTTCTTCTCCATGCCTCAATTTTATGGTGGCCATGGGAATCCCCCCACTACATACCGTTACGGCTACATATTCGAGTTCATAAGTCTCTTTTATTCTCGATATTTGACCTTCAACAAGAGAAACCAGGTCATCGTCGTAAATAAACTTTTTCTTATCTCCTATCTGTTTAAACTGGGAGAAAATGTTGTCGATCTCTTCCTTTTCTAATTCAAATCCGAGTATTTTCAGTCGATTCTCCAAGGCCGCTCTACCGCTGTGCTTGGTTAAAGGCAACTCGCTTTGCTCCCAACCGATGATTTTCGGATCGATGATCTCGTAAGTTTCCCTTTTTTTCAGAATACCATCCTGGTGGATTCCTGCTGCATGGGCAAAAGCATTTTCTCCAACCACCGCTTTGTTTCGTTGAACCGCGAGCCCAGACATCCTGGAGACAAGCCTAGATGTCCTGAGAATTTCTTTAAGCTGGATGCCCGTCTCAATTTTGCCAAATGCATCGGGACGCGTATGCAAAGCCATGATGATTTCTTCAAGAGCAGCATTACCGGCTCTTTCGCCAATGCCGTTGATCGTCCCCTCCACTTGCCTCGCTCCAGCTTTTATAGCAGCCAAAGAATTGGAAACGGCCAGTCCCAAGTCATTATGGCAATGAACACTCACCACGACTTTATCAATATCTTGAACGTGATCAAAAAGATAACGGATAAGAGAGGCAAACTCTTCGGGAACGGCATATCCCACCGTATCGGGAATATTGACGGTAGTCGCTCCCGCCTCTATGACTTTCTGAATAATCTTGGCCAAAAACTCGGGCTCGGTCCTTGAAGCATCTTCGGCGGAAAACTCGACGTCTTGAACATAGCGCTTCGCTAAACGCACCCCTTCTACAGCGATCCGCACGATCTCCTCCTCGTCCTTGGCCAGCTTGAATCTCCGATGAATTTGAGAGGTGGCAAGAAAAACATGTATCCTTGCTGCATCTGCTGCTGCTTTTAAGGCTTCAGCTGCCGCTTCAATATCCTTCGGCAAGCACCTTGCAAGACCACAAATCTTTGGTCCCTTAACCTGGGCCGCTATTTCTGATACCGACTCGAAGTCTCCCTGGCTAATGACAGGGAACCCCGCCTCGATCACGTCCACTCCCAGCCGGGCTAATTGTTTGGCAACTTCCAACTTCTGCCTGGAGGTCATACTGGCTCCAGGACATTGTTCTCCATCTCTTAATGTTGTATCAAAGACAATGAGCCGATTAGCTGTCATCTCCAATGGTTAACCTCTCTTTTTAGCTGATTAGGGCTAGTTATTCATAAGCCGCTTGTACCCCATGAAGATTCTTTTTCTTCAACCAAGGGAAAAGGGCTCGAATTTCTGATCCCACTTTTTCAATCGGATGCTTAGCCCCTTCTTCCAGGAGTCTCTTGTAATTCGGTTTTCCTGCCTTTACCTCTTCAATCCACTTCTTTGCAAATTGACCATTTTGAATGTCTTCCAGAACCTGTTTCATGCGAGCTTTGACATGTTCGTCGATGATTTTAGGACCCACGGTAACATCACCCCACTTAGCGGTCTCGGATATAGAAAACCTCATTCCCGAAATGCCGGATTCGTATATTAAATCCACGATGAGTTTCATTTCATGCAGGCATTCGAAATAAGCCATTTCAGGAGAGTAACCTGCGCTAACCAATGTTTCAAAGCCAGCTGTAATCAAAGAAGTCAGTCCCCCACATAAAACGGCCTGTTCCCCGAAGAGGTCCGTCTCCGTTTCTTCTCTAAAAGTCGTCTCAATGACTCCTACCCGTGTAGAGCCAATTCCTTTCGCCCAAGCCAAGGCGATGTCTCTTGCCTTTCCGCTTTGATCCTGATAAACAGCTATCAAGGAAGGAACTCCTCTTCCCTCGACAAACTCCCTTCTCACGATATGACCTGGACCTTTGGGGGCAACAAGGATGACGTCAACTCCAGGAGGAGGAACAACCAGTTTATAATGAATAACGAAACCATGGGCAAAACCTAAAGTTTTGCCTGGAGAAAGATAAGGAGCAATCTGAGCTGAATAAATTTCTGGAATGACAAGATCGGGCACGGCTAAAAAAAGGATATCGGCACTCTTCGCTACCTCGGCGCTGGGCAAAACCTCAAAGCCATATTTTCTGGCCACTTCTATAGATTTACTTTGCGGATACAGGCCGATGACTACGTTAATGCCACTATCTTTTAAATTCAAAGCATGGGCATGTCCTTGCGAGCCAAACCCGATGACACCGACAGTCTTTCCTTTAAGCAGGGATAAATCAGCATCTTTATCGAGCAATACAGTTCTTGTCATTTTGTTTTCTCCGGTAGCTGGGCTTTATTATAATAACAAGCCTCGATGTTTCTCAGAGTTTGTCAACCTCTTTCTTTAAGTTCCTCAACAACTTGCTTGTGAGGACAGTTCGTCTTTTTGCATGTTCTAAATCCTGGGCAAAGCGATTTTACCCGTGCGGCTTAAATCGAGTATTCCGAAATCCTGCATAAGAAAAATAAATTTCGAAATCTTGCTCTCGTCCCCCGTTACTTCAATGGTCATGTTCTTTGGCTCCACATCCACAATTTTCGCTCGAAAAATATCGCATATTTGCATCAGTTCCGCTCGACTCTTGTTGCCCGTTGCCACTTTCACCAATACCAGTTCCCTATCGATATATTCTCCATCTCTAAAGTCCTGGACCGCCAATACATCGATAAGCTTATTTAATTGTTTTGTTACCTGGTCCAAAACTTGGTCGTCTCCTTTTACAACGATGGTCATCCTAGAAATGGATTCATCATGGGTAGGTCCCACGTTAAGAGTATCGATATTAAAGCCCCTGCCGCTGAAAAGCTCGGCGATCCTTGTCAAAACCCCGAATCGATTCGCAACCAAAATAGATAACGTATGTCTCATAGTACAAGCGCCTGGGTTAAGGAGAGTTCAAAACAGCAAAACAAAGCTCATTTACCTTATTGATCATTATAGATTCCGGCTTCAAACAGCTAAAAAATTCGTTTTTGTTAAACCAATAGCACATCAACGAACGATAGAAAAATGAATATATTTGTCTTCTGGTTTTTCCCAAAGCCATTCCACGTGCGTAATACAGGATTTGAGATGGCTATGGGTTAACTCCCTAATGAAGTCTTTAATAGCCTGCTCTTCTCCCTCTACGATCAACTCGACTCTTCCATCCTTCAAGTTCCGCACCACTCCCCCAACATTGTAACGCTGGGCGATACTCCAAGCCGTAGCTCGAAATCCTACCCCTTGAACATGTCCATAAAAACTAGTCTTTAGCCGTTTTTTCACAACAAAGGATGTTTTAACCGCTAAAAGGGATTAATCCTCTTTCCCTACCTCATAAAAACTCAAAAATTAGGGTTTAACTAGAAGAATAAGATAACGAGGAATGGGCTGAATAAAAAATTTTTTTTGATTACTAGACAAGGATTGTAACCCTACCTTCCTTTTTCTATTCCCTATCTTGTCGATGCTAAAGTCTTCTTTTGGGTATATTCGTAAAACGGTCTAGAAATTTCCCTGGAGATTTCCAATTTTCTTTTAAAAAAGATTTTTTTTTCTAAAAATGGAGATCGCATCAAACTCCCTTTTGAACTATAAACAACCAACAGGAAAAGAGGTGAAAAACTTTCTGGATTAAGGCCAACACCCTATGAATGGATACTCTACTTCTACAAATGCTCTCCGCGATGGAGGAAGATTCCTCATCATAGGACTTCCCGGAGCCCACCTTTCCCAGGACCAGATTCAAACCATTCGCGAAATACAGCCTTCAGGATTCATTTTTTTTTCTAGGAACCTGGAGAATCCCCTTTCTTTCAGAAACCTTCTTGAGCAGTTAAGATCCCTGGTCGAGCATGAACCCATCTTTGCAATTGACCAAGAAGGGGGAAGAGTCTCTAGGTTAAAAGCTTTTGGGAGCGAACCTCCCGGGGCAAAAGAACTGGGGGAAAAAGCTGACCTCGATCTTCTTAGAGAACATGGAGAACTGACGGGGAAGTTATTACGTCTTTTCGGTCTAAACTTTGACCTTGCTCCCGTACTCGATATGGACACGAGCGAGCGCGAGCATAATTCTTTGAAAGGACGATCTTTTGCCCCTGATCCTCAGGATGTCTCTCGTTTTGCCAAGGCCTTCATAGAAGGGTTAAAGTCCCAAGGGATTCTTTGCTGTGGAAAACATTTTCCCGGTTACAGCTTTGCCCAATGTGATCCTCACCTCGAATTACCCCAATCTTTTAAATCGAAAAAAGAACTCGAATCTTTTGAATGGATTCCCTTTAGAGCTCTTCAAAACTCCTGCGATAGCTTCATGATCGCCCACATCCGCAACTTCAACCTGGATCCTCAAGGCTTACCTGCTACCCTATCTTCTCGGATGATTAGCATTATAAGGCAAGAATGGCAGTTTACTCAACTCCTCGTTTCCGATGATATAGACATGGGCGCCATCATCAACCACTACTCCTTAAAAGATACCCTAGAATTATCTTTAAAAGCCGGTATAGACATTCTCCTTCTTTGTCATCGTTTCCATTTAGTTAGAGAAGCCGCTGCCATTCTCAGTTCATTCCCCGAATCGATCAAGGAAGAAGCGGCTCAAAGAATCGAAAATTTCAGGAACCGTCTTGCCCCCCCTTTAGCTTTCTCACTAGAGCTATTTCAATCCATCGACCATGAAATCTACTCGCTTCGCGAAAAGGTTCTTGGGAAAGAAAGAGCAAAACAAAGATCTATAGAGGATGGGAAGCGATCACCCGTTGAAATTTATTGAAAATCATGTTATTCCATTGAATTTACCCTGGGATGAAGGTAAAATTTGGGGCTTCTATAAAATAGCTTAAGGTGCAAGGAATGATCTCATGGACTGGATAGGTAGGGAATGGATCCCCTCATCCCAAGGGGCATTGCTGCTGGTTTATACGGCAACTTTACAAGACCTTGAGGCTTTCGAGAATAGCATTCCAAGGAAAACGGTCGTTGCTATAGGAGAACTGAAGGAAGTCAAAGAAGAACAGGTCCTTCTCAAGGGATATATTCCCCTTGAAAAGACTCCAAAAGAAGAGGCTATCCAGTGGGTGGAAGAAAAACTTCAAACTCATAGCTTGGTGGCCATTATCTTCCGCTTGACCCCATTTCCTGAAGGGACGGTGTCCAGTTTTCCCCGGGTTGTTCTTGATATCATAGAACATGTTCAATCCCTAATCATTCCCATCTGGATCGATTCTTTCTGGGCTCATTTTTTTAGTTCCGCCAATGCCTATCCTCCTTCTAAAAGAATCCTTGTCGGCAGCCCAAAAATGCGCGATGAAGATTGGAAAGATTGGTTAAGAAAAAGCTTCTATGATCTCTCTTCTCAAGCTTTATCCCTCCAACCTGGGCTAGAAGAAAATATCGGCTGGCAAGCCTTGTATTATCTTAAACAGAAAAAAAATAGCCCTGTATTCATTGACGGATATTCTCAGAAGCCCCTGACCGGTAAGCTGTTACTAGGGTTAGCCTTAAAAGTCGCCTCATGGATTTCTAAAAATGTCCCCGAGCCACGGGTGGGAGTCCTTTTGCCTATAGGAGCAGGAGCGGTGATTATCAACTTGGCGATCATTTTTGCAGGGAAGATCCCTGTCAATTTTAACATGACGGTGGGTTCTGCAATGAACCTTATTGCCGTTGAGCGATCAAAAGTAAAGACCTTGTTTAGTGCGAAAACATTGAGAGAAAAACTGCAAGATTTTCCGTGGCCTAAAAAAACGATTGAGACGGAAAGTTTTCTCAAGTCCTTTTCCAAGGTTTCCTTGTTTTTTTCCATTTTTCTTGCGGATCTTTTACCCCCGAAAATCGTGGCTACTCTCTGGGGAATACCCAGGCTCGGCGGAGAGAAAGAAGCCGTTTTGCTTTTTACCAGTGGCTCTTTTGGAGAACCCAAGGGGGTTCCCTTATCCCACAAAAACATCTTGGCCAACATTGCCCAAATAAAAACCATCCTCTCGAGTATTCCCATTAAAAGATTACTCGGTGCGCTCCCCATTTTTCATAGCTTTGGTTCAACGACCTGTCTTTGGTGGCCCCTATTAGGAGGTCCCCTAACGATTAGCTACGTTAATCCCCTAGAAATAGAGAAGTTAGCCAGCCTCATCGAACAATACCAGATAGAACTCCTCATCACCACCCCTACGTTTCTTCGTCAGTATTTTAAAAAAGTATCCCCGGAAAAACTCCGAAGTCTCAAAATCGTGATTACCGGATCAGAAAAGCTTCAAAGACAACTTGCAACCGATTTCGAATCGAAGTTCGGGGTCCCGGTTTGTGAAGGATATGGGACAACGGAAGCCTCTCCGGTTATTAGTTCGAATGTGATCGATCCCTTCCAACCCTTGGGTTCTTTAGCCTATAATCAAAGGAACAGGCCGGGGAGCGTGGGGCAACTGGCTGCAGGCCTATCCATTCGCATATTTGATCCAGAGACACGCAAAGAACTCCCCCTTTCTTCTCGTGGAATATTAAGCTTTAAAGGGGCGAATATCTTCAGCGGTTACCTGGACGATCCCCTCCGGACGGCTGCTTCTTTTCAAGAAGGATGGTATTTAAGCGGGGATGTGGGTTCTATGGATAGCGATGGATTTCTTTACATTGAAGACAGGATTAATCGATTTTCTAAAATCGGCGGTGAAATGGTCCCCCACGGAACTATTGAAGAAGGTTTGAGAAAAGGATTACAACAGGCAGTAGGAGAGGATGTCGAAATTGCCGTCGTCGGTATTCCTGATCTCAAAAAAGGAGAAACGCTCGTCGTCCTGATCAACAGAAAAGTTTACAACTGGCAAGTAAGAAAATGCTTGCTTGCGTTGGGTTTTTCTCGACTTTGGATCCCCAAACGGGTTATCTACCTTGATTCTCTCCCCAAGACGCCGCTGGGTAAAGTCGACTACCAACGCTGCAAGATTATAGCATCCAAAGAAGAAATCGAGGCCCATTTGCCCTCTCAATCTCAAGACAAGGCCATCCCAGGTGAAGAAGAACCCAATCAAATCCAAGGATAAACCGCTTGGGGAATGTCCTTCCTAGGGTTTGAGGCAATCTCTTAACTGTTTTCTCTTCTCCCACAATCTTTTGCCTCCACCGGGAGCCTGTTCATAGAGATGGTCGATCTCCGCCCCCTGTAATCCATGGATAGCCAAAAGCCGTTTTTCATAAAGCTCTACAATTTTCAAACTCACGGGCTTTTTTTTTATGTAGCCTAAGGCCTTTTCAAGAAGTATAAAACATTCCGGAAGCGGTGTTCTTTCCTCAGCCGTTTGGGCAATCAATTCAACAAAATAACTCGAGCAAAGCAAGGTTACCCAGTCCCTTCTCAAGGCAAGCATGGGATCGACAATCCGGTATTCTTTCAACAAGTAAAGATCGCTCCTTCTCGATACATAAAAAACAATTTCACATTCGTAAAAAAGATCGATAGGTGCAAAAGAAGCTGTTCCCGACTTTCTAGAGCCCTTGGCAAGGGTTTTTATACATCCCATTGGGCTGATCCAGTAAATAATCGTGCTCGTTTCAGAAAAAGGGTATTTTCTAAAAGCAATAGCCGTGGTGGATAAAAGAGGACCAGAGTGTTTATCCATGGAATGCAGTCGATTGCAGTTTCTCCCAGGTCTTCTCCAGAATGGATTCCTGCACCTGTTCCATCCGCTTCCTCTCCTCTTCTTTGTCATCATCCATACCACAAAGATGGAGCATCCCATGAATCCCATAAAGGAGGACTTCTTTCAATACAGCTATAGAGCGCTGCCTTGCTTCCTTTTCAGCCACCGAGGGACAAATTAAAATTTCACCATAATCGAAACTAATGACATCCGTAGGATGAGGATCCCGAAAGAAAAGGTTATGCACTTCTCCCATTGTCTTCTCAGGTAAAAGGACGAAGTGGATTTTCTGAGGTAAGCGAGGCTGGTCAGCAATTAACTCCACTGCCCATTTCCATCCCTTCCTTAGATCGGATAAGGGCAACGGCACCTCTTTCTGCAGGTTCTGGATCACTACTCGATTTTTCAACGTTTTTAGTACTCTTGGGATAATGAATGCGGGTATGCAATATGGTTTTCAACGAAAAAACAAAACTTTTCTTTATTTCTGTTATTTCTTTCATGCTCAAGGGGCAATCATCGAGCTGGCGGTCTTGCAACTTTTGGGAGACGATGTCTTCGACCAGTTGTTCGATGTCTTTAAGGGTAGGCCTTTCCAAGCAACGCGAAGCACTTTCTATGGAATCGGCAAGCATTAAAATGCCGATCTCTTTCGTTTGCGGCTTGGGACCAGGATATCTAAAACGGGAATCATCAACCTCCAGGAGATCCTCTTCGCCCATGTTGAGGATCTTCACCCCCTTGCGACAATCTTCAAAATTCTGTAAGGCTTTCCTGTAAAAATAATAGACCAAGGAAGTGCCGTGATGCTGTTGGATGGCATCAATAATGGGACGTCTTAAGTGATGCTCTAAAGCCAAGTCCACTCCATCCTTGACATGAGAAATAATAATTAGAGAACTCATTTCTGGAGTAAGGCGGAAATGGGGATTGTCCGCTCCTTGGTTTTCAACAAAATATTGAGGGTTAATCACCTTTCCAATGTCATGAAAATAAGCCATCACCCGGCAGAGACTGCCGTTTTCTCCAATTGCATTGGCCGCTGCCTCGGCTAGGTTAGCCACCATTAAGCTGTGATGATAAGTTCCTGGAGCTTCAGTAGCAAGCCTCCGCAGCAGAGGATGGTTGAGATCGGATAATTCAAGCCATGTAAAATCGGTGTTGAGTTGAAAAATTTCTTCAAGAAGAGGCAAAAGGGTGTTTACAAGCACAGCCGTGAACAACCCTATGCCGATACTCAAAAAAGATTGCTGAATAAGCACATCGGTATCCCCTCCGTTGATAATTCCAAAACCCACGGCGCAAACGAGGCTGGTAAGCCCAACGGCGATGCCCGCCTTCAAGATATCCCTTCTCTGGCAAATCCTCTGAATAAAATAAACTCCAACTATACCGGAAAGCAGGTTGCTGGCTAAAAGCGGTATACTGGGATTAACAAGTAAAGAAATAAAAACACTCGAAAGCATCACCACGATCACGCCGGCATTGACATTAATCAAGGCGGTAACCAATAGGGGAGCCACGGCGGTTGAGACATAAAAATAAATAGCCCTGGATTCTAGCCCCGGCTGGCGAATAGACCATACATAGACAGACTTGGCTATCAACAAGTTGATGGCTATTACGGCAAAAACCAAGAGGAGCTTGGAATTGCTGTAGAAAATCCGGGGCAGGCTCAAATTCAAAACCATGGCCGCACAACTTGTCAGTATCAAGGAAAGGAAAACCAGGGAATAGGTCACATGACCCGTCGCGAAAAGTCCTAGGACGATACAAAAAAAGATAAAAAAGAGAAAGATGGCTAGACGAATCGGTTCGTTAGTTTCAAGTTTGCTTTCCCACTTGGGGATAACAAATATTCTTCTTTTCCGATCCGCCTGCCCTTTTTGAAACTTCGCTAACAGATGCTCAAACAAAGGCTTCATAAATTATTTTTCCCACTGGCCCTATGTATCCTATAGGCTTCCACAATATCCTTGACAAGCTTGTGCCTAACAACATCTTTTTCACCAAACTCGCAAAAACATATACCTGATACGGATTTCAATGCGCTTATCGCCTCAAAAAGCCCAGAATTTCTATGCTTTGGAAGATCTACCTGCGTAGGATCTCCCGTCACCACGCAACGGGATCTCTGCCCCAGGCGGGTTAGGAACATAAGCATCTGTTCGGTGGTTGTATTTTGGGCTTCATCAAGAATAATGAAACTGCCACTTAATGTCCGCCCTCGCATAAAGGCCAAGGGAGCCAATTCAATGACCCCCTTGTCAACCATTTTCTTTAACTCTTCGGCATCGAGCATTTCCTCTAAAGCATCGTAGAGGGGGCGTAAATAAGGGAAAATTTTATCCTCAAGTTCGCCCGGAAGAAATCCAAGTGCCTCTCCCGCCTCTACAGCAGGACGCGTCAAAATGATTTTTTTGATTTCTTCAGCTCGAAATGCCGCCAAAGCAGCAGCCACTGCAAGAAATGTTTTCCCCGTACCTGCTGGACCTAATCCAAAAACAAGTTCGTGTTCTTTTATAGCCTGGATATACCTTTTCTGGTTCAAAGTTCTTGGGACTACTGGAGGTTTTTTAGAAGATGTTTCAAGTTTTGCTCTCTGGAAATCACTCAAAACGACCCCATTTTCTTTTTCAACAAATTCCATGGCGCTATGAATATCCTTTTTAGCAATTTCTAACCCCTGATCGAGGGCGTCCTGCAACTGGTCAAATACTCTTTTGGTTTTCAGGACATTCTCTGGAGCACCGTCAATACGTACCCATCCATCCCTGGTTGTAACCTTTACCCCAAAGCGTTCTTCCAAGATACGCACATTTTTTATTTCATTGGCAAAAAGTTCATGCACTAATCGACCATTCTCAAAAGAAATAATTTCTGAATGCATCATGGGTTAAGTTGGAAAGAAAAGAAATTTAGCAGGGAAGACCTATCCTTAGACCGCTTACAGGGATTTCCAACGAAGGAGTTTAAATAGAATAAAAAAAGGAAGAAAATCAAGCTTCTTAAATCCGAAAATATAAAAAATAGAGTGGGAAAGATCCAAAAAAGAACGGAAACAGTTTTATAAAAAAAATTCTTCCAACCTATCATGAAAATTTATTAATCAAGATCTACCTCAAGAAAATAACCTTTTTAATCTTCTTTTTTTAAGCAATATCATTTTTTAAAACTGAAGTCAAATGTCAAAATAAAAGTTTTACAACCTAAAAAAACTTCTTCACAGATTCTCGTTGAATTAGGCAGCAGCCCTTATTTTAAACAAAACCGGTGAATATCCTTTTTATATCCACTGAACTCAGTCCCTATGCTAAGACAGGAGGGCTTGGAGATGCTGTAGCCTCTCTATTAAAGGCCTTACAGGCTAAGGGCTATAGCGTCGGCTGTGTTTTACCCCTTTATAGATCCCTAATGGACCGGTTCAAAGCGATGAAAAAAAACGGTTTGCTCTTAAAAATCCACTTTGGAGGGAAAATTGTCCCGGTCCAAGTTATTCAAACTCAAACCGATACCGGATTCCCCTTGTTTCTGCTCCGTAGCGATGCTTTTTTTAACAGGGATTTCATTTATGGACCTCCGGGAAAGGAATACGCGGATAATTTTCAGAGATTTGTTTTCTTTTCAAAAGCCGCATTAGAACTTGCCCAATGGATCAAACCCTTGCCTAAAATTCTCCACGTTCACGACTGGCCCACCGCCCTTGTGCCTCTTTTTGTAAGGCATCTTGGACTGCCTTTTCATACCGTTTTGACCATTCACAATTTGTCTTACCAAGGCATTTTTGAAAGCCACTTATTTGGACTTACCGGCTTGCCGTCGATCTACTTTTCCTTGCACGGGTTGGAATTCTTTGGAAAAATCAATCTTCTTAAAGGGGGAATTATCTTTTCAGATTGGTTGACTACGGTCAGTCCAAGCTATGCTTTGGAAATTCAAAATCCAGGCTACGGATGCGGGCTCGAAGGAGTCATCAAGCAAAGAGCTTACAAGTTAACGGGAATTCTCAATGGGGTAGATTATAGCCTGTGGAATCCGAAAACAGATCCTTATATCGTTCAGAACTATTCCCTGTTCAATTTAAAAGGAAAAGAAACATGCAAGGAAAGCCTGCTGAAGACTTTTTTTCTTAGTTTTGACGATAAGCCCCTGTTTTGTACTCTTTCCCGGTTCATTGAACAAAAAGGCTTTGAGCTGATTATCCCATTAATAAGAGAATTGGTTTTTAACGGCTGTCGCTTCATTTTTTTTGGCGAAGGCTCTTCGAGAATTGAAAAACTCCTTCTTGAGGCTTCAAGCAATTATCCCACTCATGTGGCAACAAAAATAGGTTTTGATGAGATCCTAGCTCACCAGATTGTAGCTGGAGCCGATTTTCTTCTCATGCCTTCTTTGTTCGAACCTTGCGGCTTGAGCCATCTTTACGGGATGAAATACGCTACCCTTCCCATTGCGAGAAAAACAGGAGGCCTAGCGGATACCATTGACGGTTGGGACGAGCAGAAACATCGGGGAACAGGGATTCTTTTCGATGATCCTACTCCCGCAGCACTTTTGAAGGCTATAAAAAAAGCTCTCCATATCTTTCAAAATAAAAGCTTGCTCTCCTCCATGAGAAAAGAGGCGATGAAAAAAGATTTCAGTTGGCAAAAATGCTTATCCTCTTACGAAAAAATTTACCGCCGATTTGACGTTTCCCATTCCCTTCCTCTCTATTCGCACTGAAAGAAGAACTCAAGGAGAACTTTTCTTCACAAATTCCAAAAACCCCGTGGCTTGTTCCAGCATTTTCTTTTGGATGTTTTCTTGTTCAATAGCGCATTTCCCCTCAAGGAGCTCGTCTATTTTAGCTAAATATAAAGGGAAAGGATAAATGAACGCTCTCCTATAAAAGAGAATAGCTTCAAGATGCGTCGATGCCCTCAAAGCCCCAGACGATCCTCGGGCTACTCCAACAAGGCAAACAGGTTTTCTTGCCAATGATTCCGGATGGGGCAGTATATCGATATAGTGCTTTAAGGAGCCCGGAATACTCCCGTTATATTCTGGATAGACGATAACTAGACCCTTGCAATCGACCGTTCGTCTCACCATGGGAAGAATTGAAAGGGGAAGTTTTTTAAAAACCGTGCCCGCCCATGCCTCTTTCGGTAGTGCTCCCAAATCGATCACATTTATTTTCTGATCAAGCTTGGAATACAGGCGCACAAGTTGAGCAGCTACAAGCCTACTTTTACTCCCCACCCTGTTTGTTCCTATCAATACCCCGATCATAAGACTCCATAAAAATCTGTTTGAAGCTTGTTTCTAAACGTTATACGGTATGCCCTTTCTGGCTATGACAAAACTGTTTATTGAAATTCCTTCTTTTTAAAGATCATTACTATAAAGGTAAAAGTATAGCGGTATTTTTTATTTTCGGAGCAATTAAAATGCGTATTGGAATACCTAAAGAAATTAAAAAAGGAGAAAATAGGGTCTCTCTTATCCCTTCAGGGGCAAGACGCCTAGTCGAATCTGGACACTCTGTATACGTAGAAAAGAATGCCGGAGAGGGCAGCGGTTTTAGCAATGAAGATTACGCTAAAGCTGGAGCTTTCATTGTATCCGCAGAAGAAGCATGGAATTGCGACTTGATCGTTAAAGTTAAAGAGCCCCAACCGTCAGAATATCGATACCTTAAGAAAAACTTACTGCTCTTTGCTTTCTTGCATCTCGCTGCCAACCGTGAACTGACTGCGGTGCTCCTTGAACGGGAAGTCATCTCCTTTGCTTACGAAACTCTCAGGCTTTCTGACGGCAGTTTACCCCTTCTCATCCCGATGAGCGAAATTGCCGGCAGAGTCGCTATCCAGCACGGGGCAAGGATACTTGAAAAAAATCAGGGAGGCATAGGGATTCTTCTAGGCGGTGTACCCGGAGTAGAACCCGCGCGGGTGGCTATTGTAGGTGGAGGAACAGTAGGGACCAATGCCATGAAGATGGCCTTGGGACTAGGAGCAGAAATCACAGTGTTCGATTGCGACCTAAAGAAACTACGCTACCTTGATGACCTTCTCGGAGGAAGAATCAAGACGGTCATGGCCAACCCCTATGCCATTGAAGAAAGGATACAATCCTTTGATCTTTTAATAGGGGCTGTCCTCAATCCCGGGGCCAAGTCTCCCAAGGTGATCACAAAGCAGATGATTCAAAAAATGAAGCCCGGAAGCGCCGTCATGGATATATCCATTGACCAAGGGGGATGTATCGAAACGATCGATAATCCCACTACTCTTGATAATCCAACTTTCATCAAAGATGGAGTTATCCATTACGCGGTGGCCAACATCCCGGCAAGCGTTCCGAAAACGGCAACAGCCGCCTTAACAAACGCCACTTTCTACTGGATTGACCTCCTGGCCAATCATGGAGTCGAAGCGGTGCAATTCAACCCTTCAATCAAAACGGCTATTAATACGATATATGGAGAACTGACCTGTCGCGCTGTGGCCGAGGCCTTTGGAATACCTTGGAGCCCAATAGAAAAATTTTTGTAAAAATACCTTTTTTTAGCGCATGTAATTCCACTCAAAGCTTTTATATTTCTTTTCTTCCAGCTCTACCGCTCGACCCCACACCTCCGGACTAATATTCTCTTTAAGAAAATCCACCTGAAAGGTCTCCAGAAAGCCTTCGATAACCGCTCCAACCATCTCTTTGAAACAGACTCCCCTTGGAATGGCAATACTTCCTTGGTGGAGTAATCCGTGACGATTTCTTCTCTGCGCTGCACCGGCAATTTTCCTGTTTTCCCACATCAGGTCGTATTTGACCGGTTTCAGAAAACAAAAGCTTCCCTCCTGTTTTTTTTCATCTTCATAAAATTCAGTTTTTAAGCCTAAGCGGCCGATCCCTCTTTCTAGAGCCTTATGAATGGTGTAATAAGATTCTCGGGCGGCAAGGCGCACAAGAGAATGATTCTTGGGGAAAACCAAGGTATAGGTACAATCCTCTCCATGATAAACAGCCCCTCCTCCCGTGTAGCGGCGCACGAATTTCGAACCCTGGGGAATTTCTTTCCATTTTTGAAAGTAACCGATAGAGATCATCGGCTCAGAAAACCTATAAATTCTCAATAAAGGATGGGAAACCCAACCTAGATAAGCTTCATCCAGAGCCATGTTTAGTTCCCCGTTAAACGGTCCTTCAAGCACTAAACTCCAAGTTTGCATCAACTGTTTATCCCGATTCCCCTTAATCTTTCCCGTGAATAATCTTCTCTAAAAGTCCCGTCTCCTTCCTAGGAGCGTTAAATTTCTTCTCTAAAAAATCGATGGAAATATGCCAAGCCGCTTCAGCATTCGTCGGATCATAATTGGAGTTGGATGGATCCGCAAATCCATCCTGGGCATCAAAACTATAAAAAACGAGGGGTTTTTTTTCTTCCTCAAGCCTATTGACAAAATGGATGATTTTTTCCTTGGAAATCGACTTATCCTTTTCGGCATAAAAATAGCAAAGAGGAACTTTGAGCTTGAAAAGTTTTTTCTTTTCAAAATCCACCTCTCCGTAATAGATAATGGCTGCTTCTATGCCCTTGATGTTGAGGGCCGCCTCAAAGGTATATTCTCCTCCTCTATCCCATCCTACAATCCCCACCTTGTCCGTATGAAACCTTGGACTTTCGTGGAGAAAACGGACGGCGGCCGATATTACTCCCAGGGCGGAATCTTCCCTGACGAACCGGGTTAGATCGGCAGCATAGGAACTGTCTTTAGGAACAATCCCGTTAAAAAGGTCCACGGCCAAAGCTACATATCCTTCCTTGGAAAAGCGATCGGCCAAAAATTTTATGCCTCGATTCATTCCCCATTTGCCGGGGACGAGAACAACGCCCCCTTTCGGTTCTTGGTCAGGAATCGAAAGATACCCCACATCGTCTGCACCGAAATCCGTCAACTTGACTAATGCTCCACGCAAAACAGGTTCAGCCGGCTGAACAGAGGGATTTCCCTTTTCTTCAACAGAACCAATAGGGGCGGCTTGCAGAGAATTCGGATCTTTTTCTAAGTTATTCTCGGCTAAAGAATTTTGAACAGGTAATAATAAATAAAATCCAAGAAAAAAACAGGCACTGAAAGCTCCTTTTCTTTTCTTTCCAACCATCCCCTTTTGATAAACAGCTTTGAAGAAAGAAAAGTGTTCCATCGAAAGTGCCGGGTTAAAAGATTAGAGGGATCAAACAAATAAGCATTCTTTTGATTTCTTGGCTACTGGGCGGTTAGGGGAATACCCCTCGCATCTCCTTCGCCTCGGCCACCTTTTTAATCCCTAAAGAGAGGGCGGCCATTCGGGTAGATACTTTATTTTCGTGGGAAAATTGCATGATGGAATTTAACGCTCCAGATAAAATACGGCAAAGGGCATTCAACACCTCGGCTTCCGACCAAAAATAACTCTGCATATCTTGAACCCATTCGAAGTAGCTCACAATGACTCCTCCTGAATTACATAAAATATCGGGGATGATAAATATCTCTTTTCTTTCTTCAAGTATACGATCAGCTTCCGGGGTCGTAGGACCGTTTGCTCCTTCAGCAAGAATACGGCACCGCAATTTTTCAGCTACAACTTCATTAATCACTCTTTCCTTTGCTGCAGGAATCAATACATCACAATGCTGGCAAAGAAGTTCAACCCCATCCATTTCATCGGCTTCGGGAAAACCTGCTAATCTTCCCGTTTTTTCTTTGTACTCGAGAAGCCGGAAGTAATTGATTCCCTTGGGATTATAAAGAGCTGCAGAGGCGTCGGAAACACCTACCAGGATGGCTCCATCTTTTACAAGTTGGCATGCGCTTACGCTTCCCACGTTGCCAAAACCCTGGATGATAATCCGCAAGGGACCGGGTAGCTTTAATAATCCAGTTATCTTTTTTACCAGAAAAGCTACACCTTTACCCGTAGCTTCTTTCCTTCCCAGGGTCCCCCCAATAGTCACCGGTTTTCCTGTGACAACACCAGGTACAGGATAACCGACTTGCATGGAATAAGTGTCCATCATCCAAGCCATGATCTGTTCATCGGTTCCTATGTCGGGCGCAGGGATGTCTTTCTGAGGGCCGATAAAAGGAATCAATTCTTGGGTATATCTTCGGGTCAATCCTTCGAGTTCCTTTTTACTCATTTCAGCGGGTTGACAACATACCCCTCCTTTGGCTCCTCCAAATGGCAATCCCACCAAAGCACATTTCCAACTCATCCACATAGCCAAGGCCGATATTTCTCCCAGCGTTACGTCAGGATCAAACCGGATTCCCCCCTTAGTCGGCCCTAAAGCAAGATGATGTTGAACCCGATAGCCCGAAAACATCCGTACTTTTCCATTATCCATTTTTACGGGAAAGGTTACAGACAGGGATCTTTGAGGCCATTTAATGATTGCTTGGGTTTTTTCGGGAAGGTTCAAAAACTGGGCAACTCTATCGAATTGTTTACAAGCCATCGAAAAGGTAGGATCGGAAAGGAGGAACTCCATGGATTTACGGGGTTAAAAAAATTAAAAACGTGGTTGTTTAATAGAAAGAAAATTTTTTAAAAGCCTCTTGCCTTCCTTGGTCAATATCGATTCAGGATGAAACTGCACCCCAAAAACGGGATTCTTTTCATGGGCCAGCCCCATAACCTCCTCTTCCTTGGTCCAAGCTGTAATTTTAAGACACGAAGGAATGCTTTCCTTCTCGACGATCAATGAATGGTATCTTGTGGCTTCAAAAGGGCAAGGCAAATCCGAGAAAAGATCTTCTCCATTGTGATAGATAAAAGAAGTTTTTCCATGCATGAGCCTTTTTGCCCTAACGACTTTTGCGCCATAAACTTGGCCTATACATTGATGTCCAAGGCAAACGCCGAGAATAGGCACAGAGGGGCCTAATCGCCGGATCAATTCACAAGATATACCGGCATCAGCCGGTCCTTTAGGTCCTGGAGATATAACGATATAATCGGGTGAAAGCCGAGCCACTTCATCGACCCCGATCTGATCGTTTCTAAAAACGGTTGGTTCTATTCCAAGCTCCCCAAAATACTGAACAAGGTTATAAGTAAAAGAATCGTAGTTATCGATGACAAGAAGCATAAAAGAGCAGGGCTTCGCAAAAAATTACCTTACAAAAAAGATTCCACCAGTGCAAGAGCTTTCATCCCCGCTTTCGCTTTGTTCGAAGATTCGAGATATTCTCCTAGAGGGGTACTGTCCGCTACCAACCCTCCTCCTGCTTGAAGATAAGCTATTCCTTGTTTTATGAGAATGGTTCTAATCGCAATGCATGTATCCAAATAACCTGAAAAACTCATGCAACCCACAACTCCCGCATAAGGACCCCTGCAGGTCGGTTCAAGCTGGGCGATAATCTGCATAGCCCGCACCTTGGGGGCACCCGTTACCGTCCCGGCAGGAAAAGTAGCCTCGAGGACGTCGAAAGCGGTTATTCCCTTACGCACGATTCCTTCCACCGAAGAAACCATGTGGATCACATGACTGTATTTCTCTATGACCATAAGCTCCTTGACACAAACGGTGTTAAAAGAACATACTCGGCCGATATCGTTACGAGCCAGATCGACAAGCATAATATGTTCGGCCCTTTCTTTAGGATCGTTTATTAATTCCTCGACGATTCTTTCCTCTTCCTCGGCAGATGTTGAACTTCTAGGCCGAGTCCCCGCAATGGGCCTGACATAGACTCTTCCCTTATCAAACCTGACGTGCACTTCCGGAGAAGAACCAACCAGAGAAAAATCCCCTAATTTTAAACAGAACATGTAGGGAGAAGGGTTAATCAACCGAAGAGCCCTATAGATATCAATAGGGTCTTTTTCACATCGGATATGCCAGCGTTGAGAAGGAACTACCTGGAAAATATCCCCGGCTCGAATATATTCCTGCATTTTTTCCGTCATCTCTATATATTGTTCCTTTGTCATATTCACTTGGGGAGTTATAGCCGCGCTTTCTTGCTGGTTGATAAAGAGGGGATGATAAAAAGGCTTAGAGAGAGCGGTTTGAAGATCATCTAATTTTTTTACAGCTTTCTCATAGGCTTCAAAAGGCTCATCATTAATAATAGCATTGGCCACGAGAAACATTTTTCTTTCTTGATGATCGAAAATGACTAACGTATCGGCCAGTAGAAAGCAGAGATCGGGCACGTTAAGATCGTCTTTTTTGGCCCTGGGCACAGAGGGCTCAAAGAAATGAACCATTTCATAACCCAGGTAGCCGACACAACCTCCTGAAAAATCGGGAAGCTGGGCTAAAGGGAACGCCCTGTAAGCCTCCATCTTTTTCCTTAACTCGTCGAGGGGATGGGAATCCGTCCAATACTCCTCTTTTTGCCCGTTACGGTATTCGACGGTGATCTTCCTCCCATAGGCCGTAATAAAGAAATAGGGATCGGCACCGAGGTAAGAAAACCTTCCAAACTTTCCTCTGTCCGCTGATTCTAAAAGAAAAGAATACTTGGAAGCACGAGATATTTTAAGATAGGCCGATACAGGAGTATCGAGGTCAGCCACAATCTCCCTAACCAAGGGCACGACATTAGCCCTGGAGGAAAAATGAAGAAACTCCTTGAACGTAGGAAAATCCATATAAAGGATACTTTCCTAGAAAAGGCAAAGAAGACAACTCCAAAAATGGATCTTCGGATACTTCAACAATAATTACTGTTTTCTCTGAAAGGAATTACGGGACAAGGTCAACTCAACTGTTCCTTCCTAGGAAAAGCTTGCCCGATTCGGCTAATTAATCTTGAACCGGATCGGCACGTCCACATCCACTTCCACGGGAACACCAAAGACGGTAGGAGGCTTAAACCGCCAGGATTTTCTTACCGTACTTTCAGCGGCTTGATCTAATTCCGGGTAACCCGATGACCTCCCAATGGAAACGGAGGTGGGATATCCACTTGAAGAAACGTGGACACGTAAAATAACCAATCCTTGATGGCCGGCCGCCTTGGCCGCCGCAGGATAGACAGGGGCGGGATTTCTTAGATATCCGGGCATCGACATCTTTCCTGCAGGAGCTCGAGCGGTCGAAGGCACCCCCTTGGGTTTGATGGCCTTGGGCTTTTGCTGGGGTTGGATCACGGGCTTGGGAGCTTCCGCCGGCATGGTCATCTCCTCCTGGACAGGAGGGGGGACCGGTTCAGGCTGGGGAGGGGGAGGAACATCTGGAGTATTGATAAGATCGACATCCACGCTACTTTCCCCCGCCGTTATCCCGTACTCCACTTTCTGAATAAAAAAATACCCAACAATAAAAAGAAGGGTAAAATGAATGAGAATGGAGAAAAAATATCCAATGTAATCGTTACGTTCCATGGGCTAATCCACTTTTTTGAGCTTGCGGTTGGGGTTTGGTTGTTTGGATGGCAATTTTGTTTATGCCTATTTTCCGAGCCTCATCGATAATTTTCACAACGAGTTCAAAACAGGCATTAGGTTCACCCGTAACAAAAATCTTGGGATCCGCATTGGATGCCTTGATCTGGTTTAATTTCACGGTCAGATCCTGGGAAAGAACCTTTTCCTTGTCAAAAAGGAAATTCCCATCTTCGAGTACTTTCACGGTCACCTGGTCTTGAGGAGCCTGTGTGACAGTCGTCGTGCTTTTGGGCAACTTTATCTGGATAGATTCATTTTTTAACATCGTTAAAGAAACGATCATAAAGGTCGCCAAAAGAAAAAACATCACGTCGATAAATGGGATGATTTCCAACCTCGGTCGATGCTTTTCTGCCTGGATACGCATTCTCATCTTTCAAACTCCCCCGATTGAGACTAGCTTCTTTTTTCTACCTGGCCATTTCCACTTCCATTCTTTCGCCGGTTAACTTCGCCCCCTTTTTTTTCAATATCATTTCCAGCCGCGTGCAATAACCTTCCAATTCTCTCCTGACTTTTTCCGTCCGGGCATTAAAAAAATTGAGAGGAATGATGGCGAGGATCGCTATGGCCAAACCAAAGCTCACCGCGATCAGGGATTCGGCTACCCCCCCGGTGATCGCGGCTTGCTTTCCCGCGATCTCTCCAGTTCCTACGATGCTAAAGGCATGCATCATCCCGGTGACCGTTCCGAGTAGCCCCAAAAGGGGTCCAAGGGTCACCGCCGTATCTAAAATGACAAGGCCCCGAGAATATCTTTCTATTTGTCCACTTGCCGCCTCGATCATGGCATCTACCGGCATGCTGTTCCTATGCCTGAGCCCTTCAACAACCACTTGGGCAACATTATATTTTGATTTTTCTCCTATGGCTATGGCCTCCTCATATCTCCCTTTTTCCGCCAGTTCAAAAATTTTTTGAATGAGCTTGGGGTTACGCACGCTCTGTTCGGAAACCAAGAAAATCACTTTTTCTAAGAGCGCAGCCACTGTCACCACTCCAAGGATTAGAATAGGCCACATTACCGGCCCACCCTTGAAAAAAAACTCGATCATAAAAAAACCTCTCCTATTTCCTATTTAAAAAATCGAATATCCCTTCCAACCAAAGAAAAGCAGATATCGTTTTGATAATTGCTTAGCAGTTTAAGGAAAAATAGCACAAAATCATTAACCTTTTTGTTAATTTATTATGACGATATTATGGAGATATTGTGACAAAAATGAATTTTGTATGTCATTTTATTCCAATAAATTATAGAAAATAAATAAGTTTTTAAAAAAAATTCATCAAAATTGATAATTTACTGCATTTACTTTAACTTTCTTGTACCCCTTAGCGTGCTTATCGATCATGGAATTGTTCTCTAATCTTTTTCATTTGGCAAAGCAAAGCTTATAAATAGGATTATTATTAAAAAACGGACTAAAACAAATTGCTTCCCCCATTTCTTTTTTGCACCGACTTCGATGGCACCCTTCTTCCTGTTGACAAGGAAAGAAAGATTGCCGAAGAGTTTTACGAGCTTCTGCTCAAGAAAAAAATTCACCATCATTTCCTATGGATAATCAATACGGGGAGAAGCTGGGAAAGTCTTCTCGAAGAGTTGAATAGGCTTCAAATTCCTTTTTTTCCCGATTGGGTCGTGCTTTATGAAAAAGAAATTTACAAGGTCAAGGGTTCCCATATTTACCCCCTGGAAGAATGGAATGATTATTGTAAAAGACTCCAAGCCGCTTTATTTGACTCCCTGAATTTTTTCTTTGAAGAACTCGTTCAATATTTAATCAAAAATACGGGAGCCAAGCTCAATAGTTCATCCTGCTCGCCCATCGAGATCGAAGCTTCAAGCCAAGCGGAAGCTGATCAGATATCAGCCTACATCGATCTCAAGCTTCAACATTACCCTTCCTTGACTTACCACCGTAATTTCGTCTACTTCCGTTTTGCCCACAAAAATTTTCACAAGGGTTCCGCCCTCAAACAGATCCAAGCCATCCTGGAAATCCCCCCTCAAAATTCCATGGCTTGTGGCGATCATTTCAACGATCTGCCCATGCTCGACTTGGAGATCGCCTCCCATCTCGCCTGCCCTGCAAATGCCGTGGAAGTTGTAAAGGAAAAAGTTGCCGCACAAGGAGGCTACATAGCGCACAAAGAAGCTTCCCTAGGAATTATCGAAGCTCTTTTAAAACTCGAGGAAGAAATTTTTTCTTTCCCTAAAATCTAAATAAGATCCAGGAAGTAAGGCTGTCGCTTCAGTTTCTCAAGAAGTTTCTTTTTTTCCAAAACAGCCCCATAGACCTTTAATGTTTCTTTTAATGCTTTTTGCCATCCATTTTTTTTGGCGGTTTGGAGGGCATTATCACTCAATTGCTTTCTCAATTCAGGCTGGGCCAGCTTACCGAAAGCAGCAGCTAAAACCTTAGGGTCTTCTGGATTTTCAATCTTAAGGGCATTTACTCCTTCTTCAGCTACATCCCAGGCTCCAACATCCGGGGACAAAATCACGGGTAATGCCGATGCCATCGCTTCCAAAACAACCATGCCAAAACTTTCGAACCGGGAAAGCAGGACAAAGAAATCCGCAGCCTGGTAATAGTGTTCAATCCCCTCGGTAATGAGTCCGGTAAACCCAACCTGGCTTTCAATGCCTTTTAACTTCAAAAAACGGCTTACTTCATCGCGATTTCCTCTGCCTACGACAAGAAGGTTCACCCTCAAGCCCCTGTTTTTGGCCTCGGCGAGACCATAACACACCTGGAGCAATCCCTTCAGTTTCCAGTTGTTGCCCACGAAAATGCCAACCAGATCCTCCCGGTCCCATCCAAACCTGTCTAAGATCCTTTTTCTTCGCAGCTCTTTATCCTTAAGATCCCCATTGAACCGTTCAAATGCTACACCGGGATTGATCACTTTAACCTTGGACAGAAGATCGGGATAATACTGCGCAAAGGCTTTCAATGCACGTCCCGAGTTAGGCAAAATCCAAGAAAGGCTTTGAGAATAAAGAGTTTTTTTTTCTAGAAAATTGATCAAGCAATTATAGAGGGATAGAGATCGCTTTTTTTGGATTTCTCTTACCCAAAACAGGTGCGGAACTCCAAAGGTAACAACGTCACTGTTCTGGATGAGTTCATGGCTGTGCACAAGGTCAAAGTTCCCTCTCCGTATCATTTTGTAGGCGTTCCAGCAAAAGGAAAGTCGAGTTGAATACCGATTGATTTTAAAAAGAGGGATTTTATGGCAAACAATTTGAGGACCGACTCTTTTCCACCTGGAAGCTAGAAGATGCACTTCCAACCCCGGAATACAACTCATCCTTTCGGTGATTTCCCAAACAAACTTCTCAGCTCCTCCTTCAAATCCATATTCCATGGAGACAACGGCAAGGCGCAAGGGTCTCATCTTGATTTTCCAGGTTCAAGGTTTTAGCCCCGTGGCAATGACCGTCCGCCCTAGCATAAGATCAAGGGAGTTAACGAGCTTGACGTAAGGGAGGTTCTCTTTTTGAATAGTCCGGTATTTCCATTGCTCCTTGAAAAAAGAGGCGGCCCCCAAGAATTTGATGGGGATATAAAAAAGGGAAAGGGCAAAAATCGAAGACCGCTGGTATTTATCCGTGGATACCTCTATATGAGAAAAACCCGCTTCGTGGAGGCCATGGACAATGTAAAAAAAATGGACAGGACTGATATGTCCATCCGTGTCCTCTCTCTGGATACGATCAAAAGGAAGAGGACCAAAAAGATTCCAAAACCCGAAAGAAAAAAAGCGGATTCGAGATTTAATGTTCAACAGGTTAGGAGTTGACAATATAACCAATCCCTGGGATTTTAACACCCTGTAAATCTCCCTCAAAAGCCTACGGAAATTTTCAAGGTGTTCGATGACTTCCGTACAAGTGACAATATCGAAAGTATGATCAGCATAAGGTAAGGGATCCGTATTAAGATCGACAATATCGACTTTCTGGCCCTCCACTTCCATGAGCTTGTCCGTGTAATCACAGGCAGAAGTATGGAAATCCCATTTTTCTTTTACCTGCCGAATAAGTTCGCCCTTGCCGCTTCCAATATCCAAGAGCCTGGCTTGAGAAGAAAAACGGCCCTTTTTTTTAATTTTTTCAAGAACCGAATCGTAAATCGCATAGGTGCTCATGTTTTCTTACCCAGGGATTTTCTCGAAACGCTAATCAAACTGCTTCCTCCAAAAATAACAGCAAAAGATTCATTGTCATCCATGCAGTATTTTTTTCTTCTCTCAGGAGGTTGAAGCCGACCATAAAACCAAACAAGAAGGCCGATAGGCCAAAGAAAAATAAGCTGCTTCCATTTGATCTTGTCTTTTTCCAAGAAAAGCGGCTTGAGCTCATTCCATTCGAGAATCTGCTTCATTTCAACCCATGTCATAAGGTTCTGATGATCGAAGCCGCTGCCGTTCTGTTTAAATTCCTCCGGAGAGATGAACCTATAAAAACAGCCACGGAAAAGATAGTTGAGCCGTTCTTCAAGGTTACAAATATTAGGCGTGGAAAGAATGAAATAGCCCCCCGGGCGAAGGACTCGAGAAACTTCCCGGACAAATTGAAACGGGTTTTCTAGATGTTCAATGCCTTCAAGAGAAACAACGAGGTCGAAAAAATCACTTTCAAAAGGAATGGCCTTGTTTAAATCGGCCCTCTTCCGAATAATGGAGGGTTCAATCGCTGCAGACTGATGCAGGTCGATATCCGCTCCATAGACCTTGTAGCCTTGATGATGCAAGTAGACGCTCAATGCCCCCGGACCCATGGGAACATCAAGGACCTTTGACCCAGGGGTTAAGTTCAATTTTTCTATGATTAAGGTCACGGCTTGGTGAATTTCTTCCCTTGCCCTCGGCTTAGGAATCATGGGTTCAACGATCAACCTTTTTTCCTTGTTCATCTTTCCTTTTCTCTTCCTTCAACTCTTACTCCTTGAGCTCCGGGTTAACAAGATCAAGTCTATATTTGGGTAAGCTTTGCGGATAATTTTGCCGCAGATAATCGATGATTTTTTCTCGAACAAAACAGCGAAGATCCCAAAGCTTGGAGGAATTTTCAGCACTCACCACGATACGCAGTTCCATTGCTTTATCGGTTGCATGGGTGACCTGGATGGAGGCTACTTTCTTGTCCCAAAGGGGACAATGGGAAAGAATGGCTTGGAGATGTTCGCGCAGAGGATCAACGGCTATGGAATAATCAACATAAATATGGACGGTTCCCAACAGTTCCGAAGAATTCCTCGTCCAATTTTCAAAAAGATTAGAGGTAAAATAACTGATGGGTAAGACCAACCTCCGATGATCCCATACATGCACGACGACATAGGTCAAGGTAATCTCTTCAATAGTTCCCCAATAACCCTGGACGACCACGACGTCTCCCAGTCTAATAGGTTGGGTAATAGCCAGTTGGATTCCTGCAAATATATTTGAGAAAATGTGCTGGGCGGCAAAGCCGACGATGATGCCTAAAACACCCGCGGAAGCAAGCATGCTTGTCCCGATGTGTTTCACTTCAGGGAATAACATCAACACGGAAGAAACGGCAAAAAGGATGATAAAAAAATAGAGAATCCTTTCGATGACCCTAACCTGGGTATAAACCTTCCTCTTTGTAAAATCGTTTTCCGCTTTTCGCCATTTATAGATAATAAATTCCCCGGAAACTGAAACCAGTTCGAAAAAAGAATAAGCCAATAACACAATCAGCAATATTTCAAGAATTTTATTGAGCACCAATCGTACCTGGGAGGGGAAAGGATAGATTTCTATGGCTCCAGCCATGCCGACGGCTGGAATGACGACATAAATGGCCCGGGCAATCCTGCTAATAACGATGTTCCCAAACTGCTCGCCGTTTCCAAACTTGCGTTTAACAAACTCCAAGTTGGTTTTAGCCAAGCGAAATAAAAAAAAGACAAAAGCTACATACCAGCCAAGAAATAATCCCCAAAACAGTCCTATAAAGGGAAGATCCAAAGAAAACTTCTTATTGAGATAGAAAGTAAGAAAGAGGGTTACCCCAATAGAAAGAGAAAAGAGAAAAGCCGTCCAGAAAGATACCCATAAACTTGAGCAAATCCCTTTTTTTATAAAGTCAGCCGGTTTATCTGCCGGTTCTGCCCTCAACCTTTTTGCAACCCAACCCCGCACCGGCTTCCCCAAGATAGAGAGGAGGAAAAATACTAAAAGCACAACCCCCAATTGGGTTAATGCGTAGAAAAGGGAAGAATCAAAGCCAAGCATCAGCTCCTCCTCTTTTAAATAGTAGTTATCAAGAAAAAAGATGACCCCTTAAATCTCTTGAAATAGTGCCTTCCTAGTTGATTTATACCCCTTACAAGAGAGGTTGACAACAAAGGACTTACCACCAGTAGGCTCCCGGTCCCCATCCCCAAGCGTGAAGGTTCCCCTCGGGCTGGTCAAACCAATTCGTCGAATTTTTCCCATAAACAATCGATTCTTTCCAAGGAATAATGGTTTTTACCTGGACAAGAGGGAAAAACGATTCAGCAATTAAACCTTGAGCTTTCCCTATGACATTTCCCCTAACCGTGACGGGGGTCCCCTCTCCAAATAATGTTGGATCCATATCATGGGAGATTTCGGCTATGAAGCGGCCTTCCGAAGGATAATCGATCAGGGGTCTACCGCTATCATCGACAGGAAGTTCGATGATTTCCATGTAGGTTTTGCCTCTTTTCTTATTCACAGCGGCAACGGTTCCACCGAGAAAAACCTTCTGCCCCCTGTATTCTTGGGGCTTTGCCATCAGTTTTAAAAAAGAGGGCTGCTTTTTTATACTTTCCATTTTGACATCGGTAAAGGGAGCGCAACTCGAGAATTCCAAGAGAATAAAAAGGATTGAAAATAAAATAAAAAGAGAAAACTCTTTATCCGTATTATACATTCGCTAAATTTTACATAATTTTAATTTATAAATTAATTTTTTTATTTAAAAAATTTCGTTTTCCTAGCTCAAGCTATGTGGCTCGTCAAGCTTTCTTTAAAAAAAACTTATACAATCGGAGTATTAGCCGTTCTCATTTTTTTCCTCGGTTTTTTTACCCTAAAAACAACCCCCACCGATATATTTCCCGAAATTAACATTCCCGTTGTCGTGGTCAGTTGGCAATACTTGGGGTTAGTCCCTACCGACATGGCCAATTATATAACGACATTTAGCGATTATCAGATCGCCAATTACGTGGACGGGGTCAAGCGAATAGATTCGAACATCTATTTTGGTTTTTCGGTAAGTAAAATTTATTTTCAGCCTTACGTGGACATCTCCATGGCGGTTGCCGAAATCACCGCCGTTCTCCAACCCATTATCAAAAGAATGCCTCCTGGGACGACTCCTCCCCTCATTTTTAAATTCAATGCTTCATCCGTCCCGGTTCTACAGATAGCTGTTTCAAGCTCCTCTCTCTCTGAACCCGCTCTTTATGACTATACGATCTGGCAGCTGCGCCGTGATCTTTTATCCGTTAAAGGAACAATGTTCCCCCCTCCATGGGGCGGAATTGTAAGGTGGATGACCGTGGACCTGGATCCTCATCAACTTCTAGCCAGGGGGATTTCAGCCCAGGATGCCGTGGACGCTCTTACCGGGCAGGTTCTGAATTATCCTTCCGGGGATGTCAAAATCGGGGATAGGGATTATTTTGTCACCCTCAACAATGTCCCAAAGAATCTTTTCGAAATCAATGATTTTCCTATAAAAAGAGTTTTTGATACTGATTTTGCTTATGTTCGAAGAAACATCAATGATCGAGTAATCTACTTTCGGGACGTGGGGACAGTCCATGATGGAGGGGTCCCCCAAGTGAACTTGGTCCGATTGAACGGTGTTCATGGCATTTTGATGACCACGCTCAAAACCATGGGGGCTTCGACTATTCAAATCGTTGATCAGATCAAATCCCTTCTCCCCGAAATCCGCAAAGCAAATCCAGATAAAAAAATTCAAGAACTCTTCGATCAATCCATATTTGTTCGTGCCGCTATAAAAGGGGTGGTGTTTGAGGCCGGCTCGGCTGCAATCCTGACAGGGCTCATGATCCTTTTATTCCTCAGAAGCCCAAGAAGCTCTTTCATCGTATTGACATCAATCCCTCTTTGTATTTTTGTGGCGTTGTTTCTTCTTAAACTACTAGGCCATACCTTAAACTTGATGACCCTTGGAGGCCTGGCCTTAGCGGTGGGAATACTCGTCGACGATGCAACGGTGGCAATTGAAAACATTCACCGGAACAAGGAATTAGGGAAACCTCCCCTGCAATCCATTATGGATGGCTCACAACAGATTGCCTTGCCTGCGCTAGTCGCAACGCTATCCATCTCCATAGTCTTTACTTCCGTCATTTTTCTTGACGGTCCTCCTCGATACCTTTTTATCCCCATGGCCCTTGCCGTCGTATTTGCCTTGCTTTTTTCCTACGTATTGTCTCGATCCCTCGTCCCCGCGATGGTTCTTTTGCTCGAATCCAAGGAAGATAAAGAAAGCAGGATAGACCGGCTTTTCTCCTTTTTTTATCCTATCCAAGCTTCTTTTTACCGAAACTTTGAAAGATTGCGCCTATCCTATGCAACAATCTTAAGGATGGTTCTATGCAACAGGAAGAAATTTTACATCGGCGTGTTTTTTTTCATAACGGGAAGCCTTCTCACCCTTCCTTTCATTGGCAGAGATTTCTTCCCGACGGTGGATGCGGGAATCATGCGTTTGCATGTTTATACCCCCACGGGAACGCGCCTGGAAAAAACAGAGGAGTATTTTTCCCGGATTGAAGCGTCTATAAAAAAAATAATTCCGCCTGCAGAACTCGAAACGATGGTGGATAACACGGGCCTACCGATCTATTTCATGGCCACCCTTGCCATGTCTGACTCCATGAACCAAGGCTCCTTTGATGGGGAAATCATGATTAATTTAAAGGAAAAGCATCGCCCTACCGCCTTCTACATGAAAAAAATAAGAAAAATTCTAAGAAAAGAGTTTCCGGATTGTATCTTCTTTTTTCAGCCCGCCGACATGGTTAACCAAGTCCTCAATTTTGGCGTACCTGCTCCCATCGACATCCAGGTTATCGGCACCGACGACAAGCTTACGTATCAATTTGCCCTCGAATCTCTTTCCAGAATCAAGGAAATTCCCGGGATAGTGGACGGCCACATCCATCAACGATTCGACTATCCCACCCTTCACCTCGAGGTAGACAAAGTCAGGGCCGTGGAGATGGGCCTTTTTCAAATCCACGTGGCCAACAACGTGCTCAATCAACTGTCGACCAGCTACATGGTCAAACCTACCTATTGGCCAGACCCAAAAACAACGATCAACTATCCCTTGCTCGTCTTCAGCCCGCAGATGAAGATCAACTCCATAAACGATCTATTGAATTTTCCCTTAACTTCGATTACTACCCCGTTTTTGGTAGGGGCTTCGCCTCCCGTCGAGTCCACGCAAACCCTCCTTGGTAACGTGTTAAATCCTGAACTTTTGGCCAATGTCGCCAAATTGATCCATACAACAGAACCGGCCATGGTGAGTCATTCGACGATGAAGCCCGTCTTCGATATCCTTTGCAATGTTCAAGACAGGGACCTTGGGGCGGTTGCTTCTGACATAGAAAAAAAACTCGATCCGTTGAGAAAAAAACTTCCCCCTCTTTACAGGATCATCTTGTCCGGACAAGCTTCCAGCATGAACAGCGCTTTCCAGCAACTGGAATTTGGAATTCTTTTTGCCATTATCTTGGTTTACCTTTTAATGGTAGTAAATTTTCAATCCTGGCGAGAACCCTTTATCGTTCTTACAGCCCTGCCTATTGGAGCCTGCGGAGTTTTATGGATGCTTTTTCTCACGCGAACAACATTTAGTGTTCCCTCGCTCATGGGCATTCTTATGGCTGTTGGAGTCATCACTTCAAACAGCATCCTTCTTATTACTTTTGCCAACCAGAGAGTCAGGGAAGGGCTGTCTCCGCTTGAAGCTTCGCTAGAGGCGGGTTTTACCCGGTTCAGACCCATTTGCATGACAGCCTTGGCCATGATCATAGGCATGCTTCCCATGTCGTTGGGGCTATCGGAAGGGGGAGAGCAATACATCCCTTTGGGGCGGGCCGTTATTGGAGGACTGCTTTTAGGAACGGCGGGCACCCTGTTTTTTGTGCCTTCGATGTTTACCACCATTCGACAGCGAAAACCCTAGACGTGAATCACCATGACCTTCAGAATGCATGAAACAAAGGAAGAACAAAAAGCAGAGAAGAACCTTGTCCAAACCAAAGGAAAAAGAGAACACCTTTTTTTACGTTCCATGATTTTCTTCTTTAAGGGAAAAACCGGGAGGATCTTAAGATCCTTCAAAGAAAAAAATCCCTTGTTCATCGTCGGTGGGCTTTTCTTTCTTTTTTTTGTCTTTTCTTTGGGTCAAAGGATCTTAAATTGGTTTGAACTTCAATCCAATCTTCGCCTTTCCCAACTCGTCTATGTTCACGTGGTACACCCGGAAAAATCGAAACCGGTTGTCTCTTTGACTTTACCCGGAACGACTCAAGGCTTCTACGAAACTCCTATCTGGTCAAGAGTAAACGGCTATATCAAAAAATGGTACGTGGACATCGGGGATAAGGTTAAAGCGGGGCAGCTTCTTTGCGAAATCGATGCCCCGGAAGTAGATAAGGAAGTGGAACACGCTCGAGCCAAAGCCGAGATCGCAAGGATCAGTTACGAAAGATGGAAAAACCTTTCCGCTACCCGTGCCGTATCAGCCCAAGAATATGACGTTCAAAGAACAAATTACGAAGCCGCTGTCGCCGAACTGGACAAGTTGCTTCAGTGGCAGAGCTTCGAAAAAGTTACAGCCCCTTTTGACGGGGTAATTACGGCCAGGAATATCGATATTGGAACACTCGTTGCCGGGCAAAACGAAGCGGTCCAAGGCGCCCAGAAACAACTCTACCGCATTGCCCAGATCGATGTTTTAAGGATATATGTCGCCGTTCCCCAAACCTATTCGTTGTCGATCAACGAAGGCATGCCTGCCGAAGTTATCGTTCCTGAACAACGCGGGAAAATTTACCCAGGCAAAGTGGTTAGGACATCCTATGGATTAGAATCAGCCTCAAGGACCCTGCTTACGGAAATCGACGTAGAAAATCCCGACATGAAACTGCTTCCAGGACTCTATGTCATCGTTTCCATTAAAGTTCCGAGCATAGCCCCGTGGACTATTCCTGTAAATGCCCTCTTCATTAAAGATGGCCAACAATACGTTTCTACCGTGGATAAAGGCAACCGTTGCCATCTCAAAAAAGTGGAAGTAGGGAATAACGATGGGTATAAAGTAGAAATTTTACAGGGGATAGATCCCCAGGATGACATAGTTCTCAACCCTCCAGATGAAGCAAAAATCGAGGGATCCAAGGTTATCCCTGTCCGCTCTCAATAAATAATTCTTCTTTTTTTCTTTTCATCATCCATTTAGAATCATTTTAATTATATATCAAGCTTGGTTTAAGCCCCGATTCCTAACATTTCTCTGTAATGCAAAAGAGCTTTATACAGCTTTACTTGGAACACAAGGAAAAGATAGCCCATAAGTGGACTTCTTATCTTGAAATCTATGACTCCGCTTTTGCGCCTTTTAGGAACCTGCCCATTAACTTGTTGGAGATTGGGGTCCAAAACGGAGGATCCCTTGAAATTTGGTCTAAATATTTTGAAAATGCTCTAAAAATAGTGGGATGTGACATTAATCCCCGTTGCAAAGAACTGATTTTTTCAGATCCTAAAATCCGCATTGTCACCGGGGATTCATGCCGTGAAGAAACCAAAAACAAGATCCTTGCTGAAACTTCAAGCTATAATCTTATCATCGACGATGGATCACATAAGTCTTCAGATATAATCAAAAACTTCGCCCTTTACTTCCCTCATCTAGCAAACAAGGGGATTTATCTCATAGAAGACCTCCATTGTAGCTATTGGAAAGAGTTCGAAGGAGGACTTTTTTATCCTTACTCCGCCATGGGATTTCTCAAGAAGTTGGTGGACATTATCAATTATCAACATTGGGCCGTAGCAAAGGAAAGAAAGGAGCTGTTAAAAGAATTTGAAAAACTTTATGACATCAACATTGGAAATGACACCCTTTCTCAAATTTATAAAATCGAATTTTTCAATTCGGTCTGCATGATCACCAAATCCGTTGAAGAAGGGAGCTCTATCGGCAAACCGATTGTCGCCGGAACAACGGCTGAAATCAGTCCTGGGATTAAAGATTCGGGGGGGGCTGTATTCTTTCCCGATCAGAAAGAGAATTTTTGGTCTAACGAAACAAGCTTCGAATCCTTGGAAGAAAAACTGATTCAAAAGTTGGCCGAAAAAGAAAAAGAAATTGAAAGGATTAAAAATTCATTTTCGTGGAAACTGATTCAGCCTATTCAATATATCCTCCAAAAAATTTTAAAAATTTCTGCAAGCAATCATCAATAGGTAGGGTAATGGATAATATCAAATTTTGACCTAATATGATAGACGGTGACGATTTGGGTAGAACTTTGGACCGGTCCACCATAACCCATTCCCCAACCGGGATACCCCACCGGTCCCCAAAATGGATCTCCAAATCCAAAGGGATATCCGAACATCCCATACCCATAACCCATTCCCATAGAATCATAATAGGTTTCTCGTCTTCTTTCTCTCAAGACTTTCGAATAGACTCTAACCACCCCATTTGCATGCTTATCCTTGGCTTTATCGACAGCTTTTTTTATGGCCTCTCTTTTTTCTTTGTCCACCTTAGCCCAGCTATCTGTCGTGCGTTCGTCCCTAAGGACGCCATCAATCCAATAACGCATGGCCGGTGTCCCCTCAAGCCACACATCCACATTCTTTATCCTGACTACCTTGCCTCCTTTTCCAATCTTCAGTTTTGGGTGCTCATAGGCAATATATTCGGTCGAGGCGCGCACCAAAGAAAGAGAAAACAAAAAAAAGAAAGCAAAAGCTACCATCCTTTTTCCAAGATCAAAATCGGTCTTCATAACTAAAGGTTGACGATCGCACAAGAAGAGAAAACTTTTTAAACTATAACCAACCCGCTCAAAAAGAAAAAGTTCCTTGAAGTTTAACAAATAGCCCGAACCACTGGGAAAGAAGTTACCCTCACCGAGTCCTGTTCCTTGGCATCCCCATCCAAATGGATTACTTTTTATGTATCTTGATGAATGAATATTCCCTTTTAGAAGAAAATGCTTCCCTACTCAAGGCCTACTCCTCCTCGATGTCTTCATATTGGCTTCCCGTATGTCCTTCTTCCTCTTTGTTGGACAAGCCTCTAGGAATACAGCTTTTAGAAAAGCGTCTTGTCCTGGCCCGTCTCCATGGAAAAGCCAGCTGTTTCGATGATCTTTGCCGTCATCTTGGTGCCGCTCTTTCCAGGGGTAAAATAGAAAAAAACAGTTTCTTGAGGTGTCCTTACCATGGGTGGCTCTATAATGAAGAAGGCCGCTGCGTAGAAATACCCTCCCGGCGCAACCTTCCCATTCCTAGGGACGCCCGGATAGGTTCTTATCTCACCCAAGAATCCCAAGGAATGATTTGGGTATGTCTTGGAGCAAAGGAAAAGTATCCCCTTCCCCATTTCAAGGAGTTCGATGATCGGGATTTTCATCAACTGGATGGAGGAAAATGGAAAGAAAGCCACTGGCGGGCAACTCCACAGAGAATTGTTCTAGGACAGCTCGACGATACCCATTTCGCATGGGTTCATCCTTCAACCATTGGGCATCCGGACCTCGTAGAAGCACCCGAACACAAGGTCACTAAGGAAACAGGATTTATACGCTCAACTTTTACCCTATTCCAGCGAAAAAAGGCCCCTTCATCGGGGTTCAGCACGGCCGACATCGCCCAAGAAGGAGAACTGTCCCCTGTTCATTACACGGTGTCCGCCGGGCCTAACTGGATTCATTTACGCAAAGAAAACGACAAGGCAGAAGCATGGGTCCTTGTTCAACTTGTTTCCCCCTTGTCTTACAACGAAAGCAAGGTGTTTTGGAAAATAGCCCGTAACTTCGATAAAAATCCCCAGCGTGATCCCATTTACGAAGAAGTTCAACTCCAGATAATGGAAGAAGATAAGCGTGTCATAGAAAGCCAAAGACCCTGGCTACTGCCCCCGATTTCCTCCAGTTTATCTCTTTACTTGCGCCCCGGCGATCTTCCTTTAATCGAGTACCATAAATGGATGGAAGAAGAAAGGATTCCCCTCCTGTAGAAAGGCTCTTGAAAGGTATCTTTGATCCCTTTTTAAGTCCACTTTCTTCTTGTTTACAAGAGATCGGCTCGCTCTAGCCAGGAAAAACTCCTCCCATGGGAAAGCCCTTCAGCGATGAAAAAGAACGATCAATCCCAGGGGCCATGAGAAACTAAAACGGCTTCACCCCGGGAAAAAGGGAACCGTTTTTTGGGTTGAGGTAAAGTGCGTCGAGGAGGTTTTTGTTCCTCCAAAAAAGGATCTAGAGAATCTTTAAGATCTTTAAAAAGCGATTGCTGGATCTTGAACAACTCCCTTTGTTCTTCCAGGAAAAGGGATTGAAGCCGAGAAATCCTTTCCCAAAGCACATCTTGCCATTCTTCAAGAAAAACAATCTCTTGATTGATTTGTTCTAATACCTCTTGGGCCTCTTTATCGGTGGAATTCAAAACCTTTCCGTTTTTTATGATTACTATTTTTTTTCCTTCGCAATCACAATAACTTGCTTTACCCAATAAAGAAAAAGGGGATAAAAGCCATGTAAAGAAAAGTAGGATAGCCAGTCCCGAGCGCATTTTCCCTCCTTCTTTTCACAAAGGCTCTATACAAATTATCCGGAATTTTAAACTTTGCAAAACGAAGGCTGTTAAGCCACCGGGATATTCCCCTTGAAGGGGTGGGAAAAGATTCTTGAATCTTCGAGCTGATCAAATACGGGTTGAAACCAATTTTTGACCCGTTGCCTGAGAAGAATAGGAACCGAGTTGTCATGAGCGAGGAGGGATGGTCTTGATCCCGTTTTGACCAATTGTTGCATCGCTTCTTGCAAGAGGGTTGAGATTTTAATCTCGATAGGCAGATAACTTTTTCTAAATTGCTGCCCGGCCTTAGAATCAAAATAATCGCTGAAATGGGCAAGTTTTGAATGCATCATGTTTTTTGCAACCAGGTACCTGCAAGAGTCTTGAAAAACAGCAGCCCAATCGAAAATCCCTCCAGCAGATCCCGGATAAGGGGTAACCGATCCCACGGCTATCACCTCTACTTTCATTTCCGTAAGGACCTGGGGAGTAATCAGCTCCTTCCACCATCCCTTGATTTCGGCTCCACTATTGGCGGGAAGATCGACAAGGGTATATTCATTTTCTGCAGCCGTTTCCAAAATCATGTCGCACTCCCTGGCACTGCGAATATCAACCCTCAGGCAATCTTCAAACCAATGGCTTATCCCCCCTGCCTTTCCGGAATTTTCTAAATCGGCTTCAATGATCTGAACGTTTTTTCCCTTGGATAGAAGCCAGTCGGCAATGAGAAGCATAGCCGTGGTTTTCCCCGTTCCCCCCTTCGCCCCTATCGTCATGAAAAGATAACTTTTAAGCATGAGAAAAAAACATCGCTGTTCAACCAACGGGGATAGTCTACAAAAAAGGCAAAGGAGCGGTCAATAGGAGTCGAAAAAATTAACAATTGTAACAATAACTTAACAATCGTAACAGATTTTAATTTTTTTGTTCTCCATGAGGAAGTTGATGGAGTTAAAACGGATAAATCTTAGCCACAGTCCTTATCCTCGATCTGTTTTATGGCAACAAGAACATTTTCTTTGAGAAATACAGGTGGGCTGATCTGCTGCAGACAGTGCCTGATCATCCCCTCTAAATGATCTTCTTTTTCTTCCCTGAAGAGCTGTTTTCGGGCTAAGCTCAACCCCGAAGATCTGTCCTTTTTAGGCAATTTATCCCTCTTTTCTTTATTCAAAGCCTTATGGACAATCTTTTTCGACCCCATGGTTCCTCTTTATATTTCTAATTTTAACCTCTTATTTTTCCCTTTGTTTGACCCTTTGGCAAGAATTAAATTGCGTAACGACTTCTTTGCACGAAATATTCTAGACATCACCGTTCCTATAGGCACGTTCAATATTTCAGAAATGTCTAGATAAGAAAGTTCATCCATGTAATAGAGAAGCAGAACAATCCTATAGGGCTCATCAAGCTGGAAAAGACAGTCCAGGACATACTGGCAATCAACCGTTATTTCTCCTTTGTTTTCCTCCACAAGGAAATTTTCCATCTCTTCAATACCCATGTATTGATAGCGTTCTTCCCTCTTCTTCGATCGGAGGAACAACCTATACAAGGTGGTAAAAAGCCAGTTTTTGACTTTCAAAGCGTTCTTTAAATTTTCTTTATGAGTATAAAGAAGAACAAAAGCCTGCTGCACTAAATCACAAGCTTGATCAGGTTGCCTGCAAAGCGACAAGGCAAATCTATAGGCATCCTTGTGATATTCTTCAAAAAATTTTTCAAACTCTTGTCTATTCATAACCCCTTGTCCATTATTCTTATAAGAAGGTTTTTGAAACGAAATGGTAGAGAGCCAAAGGCAAAGCCGATGCTCAGCGACCGAACAAAGCTGATTGCTAGGCTTTCTTTCCCTAAAACTTTGCCGACACACAAAAGGGCAAACGCTTACATGGGAACAAGAGGGCGATTGCAAAGCTCCTCCATGGCCTAGCTTGATCGAATTTAAGAATAGGACTTAGGGGGAGGATTACGGAACGGGAGACAAACCGAATCAGGAACTTGCTTAACCTGGTGCAGGGTTTGCAACAAAAGATTGTACCTTTTTACTTCGATAGACAAAGCGGGCGTAATCATGGGTGATGCTTTTTTCAAGGATTTCGACCACGCCATTTTCTTTGCTTCTTTGAATTGCTCCTTGGAAACTTTTTTACAAATGGAACAGGGATGTTTCCCATCAAATGTCATTGTTATGCCACTTTCTACCCCGTAACTGGATGAATAGCTAGAGATCATCTTTCCGTAGGCAACAAAGAGAATTAAAATCCAGTGGAGGCCCAAAATACCAAAAAGCGACAGCAAGGAAAGAATGGAGCCTACTTTTTTCACTTTCCTTTACTTGGAATTTTTTCTAAGCTCTGTCAACACTATTTTTTCAATTCTTGTTTCGTTCTCTATCCTGTTGTTTTTAAGCAGCATGAGGGATATACAATAGGTTGATGCCCGCCTGCCACGATCATGATAAAGCCAAGTTTTACCCTTTTCTGCGGCTGTCTATGCCTATTTGCTTTTCGGGAGACGATTCAAAGTTTTGCTTCCAGTCCCTCGGTTAAAGCCTCTAGGGATACTCCTGCCCTGGCCCGATCCTATCAACGGCTAAGCCTAGCTCAATATCAACAAGGAAAGAAACTTGTCGATCTCTTGAATATTAACCCAAAAGATAAGGTCCTAGACATCGGATGCGGTAGCGGAGAACTGGCCGCATATGCTGCCCAGTTTTGTTCACCCCAAGGTTTTGTGCTCGGCATCGATCCTTCGCCCTATAGAATAGAGCTCGCTCAAAAAAAAGGGGCCAAGAACTGTTATTTTCGGGTCGCAAGCTCCGACCAACTCTATTCTTTGCCCTCCAACAGCTTCGATGTGGTTTATCTTAACTATGTCTTGCATTGGATAGAGAATAAAAGGCAAGTATTCGAAGAGATTTTTCGCCTTCTTAAACCTGGAGGCAGGCTGGGAATAAGCATGGGGGACAAGCAGCAGAATTCAAAAGTATACTCTATCCTCATGGAATCGATTCAAGAAACGCTTGGGAAAATTCCCTCTGACCGGCTCGTCACTCCTTATTACATCTCGAAGGAACAACTCGAAAAAACGGCTATTCAAAGCGGTTTTTCTATAGATCATCTTTACGTCGAAGAAAATATCCACTACTTAAGTTCCCCTTCGAAGGTCATAGAATTTTTTGAAGCGAGCGATTTCGGTAATTTTTTAGCGGGTATTCCTCAAAAAGCCAAAAGAAAGATAATCCGTAAAATGAAGGGGAATTTAGCCAGGCTGGCTACGCCTCGAGGAATAGAAATGAAATACCGAACTATTGTCTTCATCGGTCACAAACCCTGAGTAAACTAGAGCACAGCTGCCCCCAACCACTTCTCCCTAACCAAGCGAGAGGGGGAAGGAACTTGAACCTCGATGCTCTTTTATACAATGGATTATTTAAAGAAGGATGATTCTCTTGTAAGAAAAATTCAGGAAAAGTCCAGGATCCTTTTTAAATAGGGACCGAGACCATGTTTATTCTCCTGGGAATCCGACTTTCCAAAATTCTGCGCCCGCATTTGGCAAGAAACCGGGCATAATCTAAAGGCTTGGCTTCTGTCAGAACCGCCCTCCTTGGCTATAGGGAGAAAAAATTTCAAAATCTAGGAAGGCTTACCGACGAATACAATGGTTCTTTTCCCAGGGCTTACAAGGGAGCAATGTTCTTGGGTTCTTTTCTGGCGGGATAATTCCAATAAAAAAAATACAGGACGGCGCCAAGGCAAAGCCAACCTACAAAGGCAATAAGAGTAGTCTTGCTGAGATGAATAATCAAAAAAAAGCAACTCAAAATCGAAAGAATACCCGTCCATGGCATTCCCGGAGCCCTAAAAGGAGCTATAAGTTCGGGATTTTTTTTTCTCATCACTAAAACGGATACCGAAACCATGATAAAGGCGGTCAGCGCCCCGACATTGGTCAGTTCAGCCACGGTATGTATCGGAGTAAAACCGGCCAGCAAGGCTACGATTAAGCCAGAACTCAATATTATCCTGTAAGGAGTATTAAACTTGGGATGCAACTTTTCCAAAAATGGAGGCAAGAACCGATCACGGGACATGGCAAAAAAAATCCTGCTCTGCCCATACATATTTACAAGCAAAGCCGACGTGATCCCTCCTAAAGCTCCCACGCTGACAACGGAAGCTGTTAGACGTTCTCCAACTTGCATCAAGGCATACGTCACGGGGTCTTTTACATCCAGTTTCTTGTAAGAGACCACCCCCGTTAACAATAGCCCGACCAATATGTAAAGAAAGGTACAAAACACAAGAGAACCGATAATGCCAAGGGGTAAATCTTTCCCAGGATTCTTAGCCTCCTCCGCGGTGGTCGAAACCGCATCAAAACCGAGGTAAGCAAAAAAGATAAAAGCAGCTCCACCCATAACTCCTTTCCATCCAAAAGGCATAAAGGGAACCCAATTAGACATGTTGAGATGGCGGCTGGCTACAAAAATGAAAAGGACGATAACCGCTAATTTTAATCCCACGATAAAATGATTAAACCAAGCGCTTTCCTTAACACCCTTAGAAAGCAAAAGAGCCATCAAAAAGACTATGCCCATGGCCGGAACGTTCATCATTCCTCCTTCCGAAGGAGCGTGGGCAAATTGGAAAGGAACGACGATTCCCACAGCCTTTAGGAGATCAACCATGTAAGCCGACCAACCTATGGAAACCACGGCACCCGTAAGGAGGTAAGCCAAAATCAGGCACCAACCCGTAATCCATCCGGCGAACCTGCCAATAGCCCTATAGGCATAAGTATAAGCACTGCCCGCAGAGTGAATAACAGAAGAAAATTCCGCATAGGCGAACGCGGTAAAAAGACAAACGATTCCCGCAAAAACAAAAGATATACTCAAAGCCGGTCCTGCTTCCCTTGCTGCGGCAACCCCTGTAAGGACGAAAATGCCCGAACCGATTATGGCACCTACTCCAAGAAGAAAAAGATCGAAGGCATTAAGCGTCTTGGCTAGCTTTTGTTTCTCTGAAGGTTTCAAAAGATCCATCGTTTACTTCTTAAACTTTTTTCCCTGTTTTGACCTTAATGTCTAAAAAGCAGGAGAGATTCCAAGAGCTTTATTCTATCTTTGTTTTTTGTAAAAGAGTAGCGGAATTGAATCCTCTCTTTATAATTTTTTTCATGGAAAATCTTGTTATCAGGGAGGCCACCAAGGACGACCTTCCTGTCCTATATTCTCTTTTCAAAACAATTGTCGAAGAACAAGCTTCCTATCCTTTTACCCTTCCTTTTTCTTATCCCGATTTTATCCAGTTCTGGGAAGTTCCCTCCCCGTCTTGGAAATTTTGCGCCTGTATTGGAGATACAATCACCGGAGGTTATATGCTCAAGCCCAATTCCGTAGGCTTGGGCGATCATGTCGCTAACGGCTCTTTTTTTGTCGCTCCCCCCTTTCGTAGGCGAGGCATAGGAGAGCAGCTGGGAGGGCATGCTTTAAAAAAAGCCAAGCAATTACATTTTCTTGCCTTGCAATTCAATTACGTCGTCAGCACGAATGTCCCGGCAGTCAATCTATGGCTCAAGCTCGGATTTAAAATCGTAGGTAGCATCCCCAAAGCCTTTCGCCATCCTCAAAAGGGTTATGTTGATGTTTACATCATGTTTAGAGAAATTGAGCCATAGGATGGACAAAGCTTTCATTCTTTTGATTCTTTTGGAGGAGGATTTTTATTCCCAGGGTAGTCTTTTTTTGAAGACCAGTCCTTGACAGGTTGGTCTCTTTTAAACTCCTTTTGGATATTCTTCCATACCCATTTGCCTACCTGTTTCAAAAGGTAATAAAAGAAACCCATTCGGGCTAATTTGGAGAAAATCCACCGGAGGGAATAGAGAAGCAGGCCTATGGCTATCCCCGCGACGAGGCTAAGGATAAGGGTATTTTCTTTAGAAAGATTGTCGCCTACCCGCTTGAGAGATTCCTTGAATCGGGCACGAGCTTCCTCAAGCTTTACTTGAGGATCCGATTTGCTATTTTTCTTATTATCCATAGAAAAAACCCGGAAAGAAGAGTCATGAAGGCGCCGCAGAGAAAGGCCCCTCCAATTTTTCCCAGTACCTCACTAAAGAGCAAGTAAAGCCCCCAAATGCCGTAGAGGAATCCTATAAAAAGAGAAACAATGGAAAAGCAGAGGAGAAGCAGGCTGATCAACAAGAGAAAGACGAACGACCATGCTCGGTGGCGAAGACAATGTATTTCAGCTTCGAGAAGTTCCATGAGTCGAAGAACAAGTTCGCCTATTCCCCAAAAAGGTTCTTTGTTTTCAGAATTTTCACCCGCTTTCTTTTCCATGAACATCTAAAATGAATCGACTATCTTCAGAGATACCAATAAAAAAATAAAGCTCAAAGACAATCTTTAGCTCTTTTTGCGAAAAAGAGCTTTTCCCATCTCAAGCCCTGGATACCCCAATCTTCAGCGACTACCGGCTGAGGTCGTCGAGCCTTTAACCAGCTTAACCGGCTCTTGGCTGTTGAACTTTTTTCGCCTTCCCAGCTATACATCGCCTTTTCCCATAAATTTCTTTTAAGCTATTGCACCGGAGAAGGTCAAACGGACGTTTCAAAGGATTATACCGGAAGCTCTGGGTTGCACAAGGCTTCGCAGATAACGTGATAAATGGAAAGCTGGACTTCCTGGATCCGGGGAATATAATTGCTGGGGACGACGATCGATACGTCAGCGAGCCCTCTTCTTTTGATCTCTCCGCCGTCATGACCCACTAAGGCAAGAGTAGAAAGTCCCCTCCTTTTTGCCTCTTCAAAGCCCCGTAACAGGTTTGTCGAATTCCCGCTGGTCGAAATGCCCACCAAAACATCATTCGATTGAGCATGGGCTAATAATTGCCGAGAAAAAACAACTTCAGCTCCTACGTCATTTAAAAGCGCTGTAATGAGGGCAGGTTCCATTGCAAGAGAGACTGCTGGGAAAGGTCTTGCTTTTTTTACCGGTGGACTGATTAGATCCAGGACAAAATCATTGGCATCCGTTGCCGAACCCCCGTTACCCATAACCATAACCTTTCCCCCTCGAATCCTCGTTTCTTCAAGCAGTTCGATAGCTTGAAGGATAGCTAGAGGCTCCTCTGCAACTCTCTCTCTTAATCTATTGTCTTCCTTTAGCTTTTCTAAGATAGATTGAGATACCGCATCCAATAAAGGCCCGATGTCATGACCACTCGAGCGAAGAGAAGGATAAAGAAATTCAAGCCCTCCTATTTCATATCCCAATGGGCGGTGCTCCAAAAAAACATGAATCGTTTCCCAGAACGTATGGTATATGGTCTCTACGATTTCTTGAAAAATCCAGGGATCGCTTACGGGAGATTCCACCGCATAATTTCCTTTTTTACCCGGGAAGGCAAAGGTCATCGCTCCTTTTACCGATGCCCATTGAAGAGCTTCCTCGATCTCCTTGTCCCCCTCAATGGGACCAAAACCAAAAACCATGTCTTCTTTCTTGCAAAGGCAGCTTAACCAGCTAGAAAAATGCGCAGAAATATCCAAAGCGGGCAACGCTTTCTTGCCCACGATTACAGGATGAACAAATTCAACAGCAACATGCTGGGCATCGCTGAGGGCTGATCCTTTCCCAAAAGCAAGCAATCTACCCCCTCTTAAGAATCTTTCGGAAGCCTCCTGGCTTGCTTGTGCTATTTTAAAAGCCTCGGAGAAAAAAAATTTCTCGGCTATTTCGTTCCTTTCCTGAAGTTTTTGCTTAATCCAGAAAGTGTCCACTGCCATTTTCAACAGATCCGGGGAAGGGGTTCTCCAACTAACATATCAATAATCCGGCTCCCTCCATATTTTGTAAAACCCAAAACCGTGGCCGGCGGGTATTCTCGAATTTCTCCAATTTCCACCGCTCCTTCACCTCCAGGAGTGGATCTTAAGATCTCAATAACTTCCCTGGATCTTTTTGCTTCGACTACGGCTAAAAATTGCCCTTCGCAAGCGATATAAAGAGGATCGATCCCTAAAATCTCGCTCGCCCCCCTAACCTCATCCCTCATTGGAACCTGTTCCTCCCTAATCGCTATAGCCAATCCGCAGTCCCTTGCTAGTTCGTTTAAAGCCGTAGCGACACCACCCCGGGTCGGATCGCGCATCCATTTAACCGCCGTAGGGGCTTTTTTGAGTATCGGATCAATCAAGGACCAAAGGGGACGACTGTCACTTTTTAAATCCGCTTCAAGTTCGAGTTCCCCTCTTGCCATTAAAATCGTTATTCCATGGTCACCTATCGGCCCGGAAAGAATGATTTTGTCTGAAGGTCTTACCCTTTGCACGCCGAGATTCACATCCAAAGCTATGCTTCCAATGCCCGTTGTGGTTATAAATAATGAATCAGCTTTTCCTTTTTCAACGACCTTAATATCTCCTCCAATAATGGGGACAGGAACAAGGCTGGCCGCCTCAGCCATCGCTGCAATTTCTCTTTTAAACACGTCCAGGGGAAGTCCTTCTTCAATAATCCAGCTTGAAAGGATGGCTAAAGGCTTTGCCCCGCTAACGGACAGATCGTTCACCGTGCCATTGACGGCGAGTTTGCCAATCGATCCTCCGGGAAAAATTATAGGGTGGACCACAAAGCTATCCGTGGTCAACGCAAGCTTTCCTTCGGGCTGCTCCACCATAGCTGCATCAGAAAGAACCTCCAGGGAGGGATTGCGTAAGGCGGGAAGAATGATAGATTCAATTAACCGTCGGGTTGACTTCCCTCCTGAACCATGAGTCAGGTTAATCCGCTGGTCGTGTTCCATTTTTTCGTATTTGTTGCTTCAGGCAGGATTCATCCCGAGAGCCCATGAAAAGCATGATGATAATAAGCGGCACAGGCCCCTTCGGAAGAAACCATTAACGCTCCTACGGGATGTTCCGGAGTGCAGTAAGTACCAAAAAGCTTGCATTGAAAAGGCTTTAATACTCCCTTAAGAACTTCTCCACACTGGGAAGCCTTAGGATCAGAGACCGAAATACCCCTGAATGCATAACGCTTTTCGGCATCCCAATCCTGAAATTCCTGCTTTATTCTTAGAGCCGAGCGAGCAATAAATCCAAGTCCCCTCCATTCGAAATAAGGACGCAGTTCAAAGACTTCAGCCATAAGCCTTAGCGCCGCCGTATTCCCGTTCCAAGGGACAACACGATTATACTGGTTTTCGACTTGAGCTTTACCCCGGTTCAGTTGCCGGAGTATCCTTAAAATCGACTCCAGGATGTCCAATGGTTCAAACCCTGAGATAACAATGGGTTTCCCATACTCTTTTGAGACAAACTCATAAGGCCTACAACCGATTATCGTAGAAACATGGCCCGGGCCAATAAATCCATCCAATCTCATATCCGGAGATTCTAGAATCGCTCGGATGGCAGGAATGATCAGCACATGATTACAGAACACGGAAAAATTTTGGACACGGTGTTGTTTCGCCTTAAGAATAGTCAAAGCGGTAGCCGGGGCCGTCGTTTCAAAGCCGATGGCAAAAAAAAGAACCTCTCTTTGGGGATTATCCATGGCGATTTTTAAGCTATCCAGGGGTGAATACACCATCCGGACCTCTACTCCCTTGGCTTTAGCTTCCAGGGGGCTTCCGTTTTGGCCCGGCACCCGCATCATGTCCCCAAAACAGCTAAATAGGAGATTTTTTTCTCGGGCAACATCTAAACACTCATCGACCCTTCCCATGGGTAAAACGCAAACGGGACAACCCGGTCCGTGGATCAATTCTACATTAGGGGGAAGAAGATCATGGAGACCAAATCGGTAGATAGAATAGGTATGTCCTCCACAGACTTCCATGATCCGGTAACAGCGTTGGGGATCGGCATAGTGCAGTATCTCCTTGGAAAGATTCTTGATGAGTAGGCCGTCTCGAAATTCGTCAACAAATTGCATCGGTAGGGATTCCCGTCAAAAAGCCGTTCTCGATAAACATCCTTTACTCTTCTTCGCCGAATCGATATCCCTCTAATTCTTGGAGGGCTTGTTGTTGTTCTCCAAGTATTGCAAGCATCTGGAGTTGTTCCCTTGCTTCAGACTCCGAGATTTTTGCCAAGGCAAACCCGACATGAACCAACACCCAATCCCCAGGATGTATGCCCTCCTCTTGAATAAGTTCAATATTGATCTTTCGCCTGACCGAGGAAACCTCGACAACGGCAAAATGCATGAAAGGATTTTCTCCTAAATTTAAAACTTCAACTATTTTACCGGGAATAGCCAGGCACATTTTTATTTAAAAGCCTATTGTGCTTTTCGCTGGCTGTCAATGATTCGATTCCATCCTGGGAATTTGAGGGTCAATTTCCCGCCCCTCCTTCCCATAAAGGGCTCCTATTAATTGGCCAAAGCTTATATTTTCATCGTTAGGAGAGATCTCGTCATGGAAAAAAAGATCAAACCTACCTGCCCACTGCAAATAAAGGAGATCAACAAGCAAGCTATTTTGGAACACTCCCCCCGAGAAAGCGATCTTCCTTGCCCCGGTATTTTCAGCCAATTTCCCGATGAGTTTTGATAACCAAAAATGGAACCCTAGGGATATTTCCTCCTTGGGTATTTCCTCTACAATGGACTTCTCTATAGATTTCAAAAGATTTTCCAATGAAATGGGCCGGCGCAAGGGTGCCTTTTCGTCAAACCAACGGAGAGGAATTTTTTCTAAATCGCTTAAAGATTGCACGGAGCTTGATGCCAGTCTTTGAAGGGCAATTGCCGCTTCACCTTCAAAGGAGGCTCGATCACATAGACCGAGCAAAGAGGCCAGGGCATCGAAAAGCCTACCGACACTACAACAAGCCCAATATTTCTTTCTATCGAGAAGAGCCCGGTAAGTTTTCCACTCCCAAGGGTTAAACTTTGGTTTTAAAAAATCTTCAACAATCTTTCTTTCTTTCCGGAATATTCCAAGAGCCGAGATCCTAGGCTCCCTTACGGCTTTATCTCCCAAAAGAAGAGGAAAATACTCAAAATGGTTCACCCTTTCCATTCTCCCTTTATAATAGAGGAAGAATTCTCCCCCCCACACCGCTCCATCTTCACCGTATCCGGTTCCATCCCATATTACCCCAAGAACGGGCTCTTCTAGTCCTAGGAGTTTTTTTTCGGCGAGTATCGCCCAGAAATGAGCTTTATGATGCTGAAAATAGATTCTCTCGATGTTCTTTTCTTCAGACATCGCCTCACCAATAAGGCGGGAACGGTAAAGAGGGTGAAGGTCCAAGATTATCTTCTGGGGTTTGAACCCCCAAAGGTTAAAAAAATGAGATAGAGTTTTTTTGAAATTTTCTTCAGCTTCAAAACAGTCCAGATCTCCTAAATATTGGGAAAGAAAGATGTTCCCTTCATGGCAAAAACAAACAGTCGATTTTTTCTCGGCGCCCAAGGCTAAGTAACACTCCCCCTTAGGAACCCTTAAGGAAGCATTCAAGAAAGGAGCAAAAGAACGGCTTCTTCTCAAAAAAATGGTTTGTTTGAAAAAAAAAGAAACCCGAATCACCGAATCGTCTTGAGGAACCACGATGTCCCTGTTATGCGTCAAGACCTTGTCAAAGACATGCCCAAGTTTCAAAAAAAGCATTCCTTCTTCAAAAACAATGGGCAAGCCCGATATGTTCGCACTCGTGGCTACCAGTGGCCTTTTCAGGTAGTCGAGCAAAAGAATATGCAGGGGAGTATAAGGGAGCATGATCCCAAGGGTGTCTTGCGCAGGAGCCACAAGATCGGCTATGGGACTTTGCGTTTTTTTCCTTTGCAAGATGAGAATCGGTTTTTGGCGGGAAATAAGCCAACTTTTTTCTTTTTCACTGAGGTAGACCTCCTTTTCCACCTCTTGGATGTCATTGAACATCAGGGCAAAGGGCTTGGAAGCTCTCCGTTTTCTCTCCCTTAATTTCAAAATAGCGGCAGGATTAAGGGCATCGGCCATGAGCAGATATCCCCCTATCCCTTTCACGGCAACAATCTGTCCTTCGGCAATGGCCCAAGCTCCCTCTTTTATCGCCTCCTCGCCTTGAGCTATCTCCTCTTTTTGTTTTCCATAAAGATAGACCCTTATTCCACATTCTTTACAGGAATTGGTTTGGGAATAAAAACGCCTATCGGAAGGATTCTCGTATTCTTCAAGGCAGTCTTTACACATGGGGAAAATATTCATCGTCGTCTTCGACCTATCATAAGGAAGAGAATAGATGATGGAGTAGCGGGGACCACATTCAGTACAAGTTATGAAAGGATACCTAAACCGGCGATTAGAAGAGCAATAAAGCTCTTCTTTGCAGCTTTCACAAACATCCAGATCCGGAAGAACAATTACGGAATGTTCTTTTTCCTCGATGCTTTCTTTGACGATAAACCCTTCTAAACCCAAGAAAGGGGCTTCTCTGCAAAAAGATTCTGTGAGGAGGGCCAATGGAGGGTAATCTCTCAAGAGATCCCGGTAAAATCTCTCTAGTATTTCTTTTTGACCCTCAACATGGATATGAACGCCATCTGTCCCATTGCTGACCCAACCTTTGAGATCGTAGGATCGAGCCAAGCGATAAACATAGGGACGGAAACCCACCCCCTGTACTTTTCCCTTTAGCTGAATATGTATCGCCTCTTTGTCAGCCATTTGCGTTACTGTTGAAAAACCCAAAATATACCGACAGCTATGGCTAAAAGACCAAATAAAATACCTATCCCTTTTTTGCCGCGGTCCGTTTTGACAGCGCCAGAGACAATCAATTTCCCCATCATCATCGAAAAACAGATCATTCCCAGGATTGACCCTCCTCCAAAACCAATAATGTAGGCTAGGGCAAGAGAATTATCGGGGAAAGCCAAAACAGGAAGGGCGGAAAGAAAATGGTTACTGCCGGCAAACCCATGGAGTATCCCTATAGCCAGCGGGAAATGGCAATGACGATGAGCAAGTTTTTCATGGCTGTCCTCGGTGGGTTTATCTTTATGGAAGTGGATATGGGAGTGAACGACGCCGTCGTGACAATGCGTATGCACATGGACTCTCTTCTGGAGATTCTTTTTTAATCCCCACGCCCCAATTCCAATAAGCACAATACCCACCATTTTTTCAGATCCCTGGGATATAGAGGAAAGGGGCAGGATGTTCTTGAGAAGGAAAAGGAGCAGGGTCAAAATCCATACTCCTCCACTATGACCGATACCCCAATATAAACCTATCCTCCAAAAAGAGGTTCTTTTTTCCAAAACTAAAGGAGCTATAGCTGCCAAGTGATCAGGACCACTAAGGGCGTGAATAAAACCGGCAGTAATTCCACTTCCTAGGGCTACAGGGAGGATCCAGCCTATCATTGGGAAGGATAGCTAATGTTTCTCCCCATTTCAGAGAAGGGGTTTATGGGTAAATTTTTCGAACTCTCTTTCGATCCAACAAAACCAATTTTCCATTCCCTCCCCCGTCTTTGAGGACAAAGCCAGGATTTCTATACCGGGTCTAATTTTTCTCAGGTAATCTTCGCATCTTTCCATGGAAAAATCGACATAGGGTAACAGGTCTATCTTGGTCAAAATCAAGAGATCAGCTCCATAAAAAGCTTCAGGATATTTTGCCGGCTTATCTTCTCCTTCAGCAACCGATAGGAGGAGAACTCTTTTTGTTTCTCCAAGATCAAACAGGGACGGACAGATCAAGTTGCCTACATTTTCAATCCACAATAGTTGTTCCTCTCTCAAAGGGATCTCTTCAAGGGCATGGCTGATTAGATGGGCATCCAGATGACAACCTTTTCCTGTTTGAATTTGATAAGCGTATGTTCCCGTTGCCCGTATCCTTTGAGCATCGAGTTCGGTTTGTTGATCGCCTTCGATAACCAATTGTTCGATCTTTGATTTCAGCCGGTTGAGCGTTGAGACCAAAAGGGATGTCTTTCCAGAACCGGGACTGGAAATGATATTCAGCGCTAAAATCCTTTTGTCTTTGAAAAAAGTACGATTGCCCTTTGCATACTGGGCATTCTTTTCCAATAGGTCAACCGAAAGATCCCTATGCCTTCGCTCCTTTATTCCAGTGGCTCCATGATCATGATTATGCCCCAGGCGGCCGTGGTCATGCATCGCTTCTCCAGGGCCGTTGCATCCACAATGTGCACACATTGTTCTTTCCTCCTTTGTTTTTTATTGGCTTATTCTGTCTCTCTATAAAATAACCAGGAGCAAAGAACTTCTTCATCCTAAATTTTTATTCTCCTTTATCCCTTATCGGTAATAGAATTTTACCTTAAGGGGTAGATCTGCTTCACGGCGGCATCGGCCGAGGAGAAAGAGATTGCCTGGCGGGCTGGCTCATCAGCCAATAGGTTTGCAGTTCATGAATCATGTCGGTCCACAAGGGAGAGAGATGGGTGGCCACGTCAATTTCTCCAAATGAATTTCTAGGGAAATCCTGGCTCATGTCGAAATGCCCGCAAAAACCGCTCACGATGTTCCCCTCTTGGGATCTGGTCAACACCGTCACCGCCGTGCGCCACTGGATGGCAACCCCACAAGGATATACTCGACTCGGTTCAATCGATAGAATGGTAATTTTGACGAAGGGCCTTTGTTCCAATCTCTCGGAAAAGAGTTGCTTATCCCTTTCTGTAACAGGACAGGGGTGTTGGTCTTTTTTACTACATGAAACCAAGCAGAAAAACACGACTAAAGACAATCTCCCTAAACTATTCCCGAAGATTTTATACATCGTAGCGATTTCATTTATAACTCTGTAAAAAGAATTTCTCCGCTTTCTATCTCAACAAAACATATTCTTAAAATAAAGTTACGGTTTCTTTTCAGGAGGAAGAAAGTAAAAAAAATTCTTGTCGAATAGAAGATCTGTTGATGATAAAATACTTGTCCAGGATAACTTAAAGATGATGCATTCCAAAGCCTTGAGCAGGAAAACGGCTATCATTATTGGGGCATCAAGCGGCATTGGTTATGCAACAGCTCTTGCTCTTGCCGGCGAAGGAGCAAACATCGTTGTCGGTGCCCGCAGAATAGACAGATTAGAAAATCTCGTGCAGAAAATCGAATCCATGAATGGAGCTGCATTGGCAATCCGCACCAACGTCAGGGAGCTCAGCGATGTTGAGAACCTCGTCGTGGGGGCAAAGAAAAAGTTCGGTGGGGTAGACATATTTGTGAACAGTGCCGGGATAATGCCCCTTTCGTTGATGAGAAAAATGAGAGTCGTGGAGTGGTTGAATACCATCGATATTAATTTTAAAGGAGCCGTACACGGACTAGCAGCTATACTTCCCACTTTCCTCGAGCAAAAATACGGCCATCTTGTGTTCGTTTCCAGTATCGCTTCTCGAAAGGTTTTCCCCGGTTCAGCTCTCTATTCCGCCTCTGCAGCAGCCCTGCGTACCCTTGCCGAAGGATTGAGATTGGAACTTTCCCCCTACGACCAAATTAAAGTCACCCTCGTGGAGACAGGCTATGTTCAAACCGAGATTTTCGATACCATTGAAGATGAGGAAATGAAACGATCGGTGCGCACACAGCTGGATAATCTTTCCATTCTCAAGCCCGAAGAAGTGGCTTCAGCCATTCTCTATGCCCTTCTTCAACCCCCCCATGCGGATATCAATGAAATAGTAATCAAGCCAACCGCTGAACCTGTTTGAGCATTAGGCTTCATTCCCGTCATGGAATTCTATTTACCTAGAGGTTGAAAAAGATCCGTTCTTTGCCCCTTTACCAAGATGAAACTTCGCCTGTCCTTCGAAAAACAGCTTCTTCTACACAGCAAAAACCGTTCCGCCAGGCTTACTCACTTGTGCTCAAAAAGGAACAAAGCTGACAGACTCACTCTTTGATGCCGGTTTTACTCGGGCCTTGCGACCCAAGCCAAAGCCTTCCTCTCCAAGGTAAAGACGGCCGGCGGAATTGTCCGTAGGGCCGGCCGTTAAGGGCGGCCAATCCATGCGCCAGGAGATTCCCGGCCGCATTTGTATCCCGGCCGTGGAGCGTCCTGCACCCGGGACACACCCAGGCAGGATGTCCAGGGGCATGGAACCTTGTGCAAATCTAACACCCTCACCGGCCCAAAGCGATACGTCACCACGACCCGGTTACCCGGATGAGCCTGTATTCCCTCCACCAACGCCTTGATCAGCGGACGCCGTGCCTCCGCCGTCACCAACACCTCAACCCGCTCCCGCAACTCCTCCAAAAACTCCTCGGTCGTCACCAGCTGCGTTGCCCGCTCCGCCCTAGCCTGCGCCCGCGCAAACACCTGCTCCTGGTGCTCCAAAAGTACCCGCCGCAAACCCCAATCCGATCCAACTCCCGATCTATATACTCCCGCCGCCCAGGCTTGCGGGCCAGGTGCACTAAGTTAGCCGCCTCTTCGTCCAGTCGCCGAAGCGCCCGCTCTATCTCCTGCTGCTCTCGCAATTCCTCCGCCTCTCTTTCCCCCATCTCCGCCAGGCGCTTCCGCACCTCATCGATAACCGAACCCGGCTCCCGGCAAAACGCCGGGATGTCCCCAGACCAACTGCCCTATCTCCACCACCCGCACCCTAGAATGACCGCGTCGGTGGCGGTAGGCATCCCCTGAACAGTAATATATATACACCATGCTCGTCACCAGCGTCTTGCCGCAACAGCAGCGGATCAGCCCCCGCAGGAGGTATGTCCGTTTAGGGCGTGCGGTGGCGGCACTTCTTGAAGCGCTTCTTCAAGAGTGCCTGGACACGCTCAAATGCCTCGTCGTTCACGATCCTGGGGGCATTCGTACTCGTCCAGTTCCTGACGCCGTGCCCGTCGATGACAATAGCGGCCCATATAGACCGTGTTGGTCAACAGCCGGTACAGCGTGCCGACCTGCCAGCCGTTTCCGCGCTTCCCCCGGTGCTGCGAACGGAACGGGAACGCCGCGTGCGTTGAACAGGTTCTGAAGCTGCACCAGGCCGTAGTCCAGTGCCAGGTCAAAAATGCCCCGCACGACCTGGGCCTCCGGCTCGTGCACGACCAACCGCCGGTTGTGCTTGTCGCCTTCAATCCGGTAGCCGAACGGCTCTACACCCCCAGCCAGCGCTCTTCTCTGACCGCCAGGCTGCGACCGAAAGACATGCACTCCAGGATCGTCTCCCGCTCCAATTCGGTCATGCTGCCCAGCAAGTGCATCACGAAGCATCCAATGGTCTGTGCGGTATCAAACGGCTCGGTGACCTACCTCAACGACACATTGGTTGCGTTCAAGGCTTCGTAGGCGTCCAGAAGCACCCACAGCGACCATGCCACCCGGTCCAGGAGGTAGACAACGACCTGACCAAACCGCTCTTACGGGCGTCTTCGAGCAGGCACTCCACCTCCGGCCGTCTGCCTAATGGTGCTTTGCCGCTCACACCGTCATCGGCATAGATGTAATAGACAGGCAGGCTGTTCAACTCAGTGAAGTGGCTCAGATACTCACGCTGTTTCTCAATGGTGCTGGCCTGAGCCGCTCCTCACTGCTGACACGTATGTATCAGGCATCCGGCCTGCTGTCACTGGGGAAAGAGTTCAAGATGCTCATGTCTTCGACTATCACTTTCGTCCCCGGCCTCGTTCGGTCAAGTCAGGCCGGTGTTTGGCCCAAGGGGTGTGTCGTTGACCGCCTAGAATGCCCATGTGCTACTTATAGCGCACTATGTACGCCTTGTTGATTAGCCAGTCACGGCCTGCCTTTCGGGCTTCTATCCGGTGCTCCTGAGTCAACTAGCGTATGTGCGAACGGCTATAGCTGGTAATTTTGGCGGCCTGATCTATTGTAATACATCCTTCTATCAGTTCACTAATCTTCAATACAATTATCCATTATAAGTATTCCACAGCTTTTGAGGGTGGTCAAAGGGGGGGGTAGTTAGAAATCGGATTCTTACTCGTCCCTTGCCTGATGCACACCTTCGACGTAGAATGAGGGTCATGCGTCGCTTGCCCATGGCCGTCCGCCTTGCCCTCCTGGAAATCAGGTTGGCTTGCGGGCTCCCCGCACCAGGTCGTGCCCAGCCACTCTGAGCGTCTCCGTGTGATTGTAGCGGGCAGCGTACAGGCTACCGGTGAGGGCCCAGAGTCCAGGCATGGGGGTGCTTGTCGCCAACGGCCGACATGCCAGCCTGTTTCAGTATTTCAGCCTCAACCGGTGGAAATACCCTCCTCGGCTGTCTCTCCGAAGGAGGATCAGTCTTTCAAGTCCGGAATGTCAGCGATATATCCACAATCTTCATAGAAGATATTGATATGATAATCCTTCATGATTAGTCTTCCAACGGCTTGCACTTCACCAGTGCCGCGAAGCACAGCGGAGCGGCGTCAGGTGCAAGCGCTTGTTAGTCCACGCTATCGTCGATGAAAAGGGACATTTGCAGAAGGTCTTTATCTTGAATATCAACTGACTGCACTTCTTGGAAATTAATGCCGTCATTACTAAAAGTAACCTGCGTTATTGTGAAAGACTTGTAATGTCCACTATTTCTAAACCCGATACCCCGTTTTCTCTTGTCTAACATTTCCTTCACTGGCTGAGCGATAACATCTCTTTTATTGCAATGATCTTTATTGCAATGATCTCCAATCTTTGGCGTCATTCTAATGGGTCTAGCGCCTACATAGCACGATCTCATTATCGCGCCTAAAAGCAGATCAGCTATCTGGAGAAAGTTTGCGTGCTTATATTCTTCGGTATCAGGCTGATACTTTTTGTGATCCGATGGAAGATGGACAATAGAGGCATCCTCAGAAAAAGTTACATAATCCCGCAAGGGAGTTTTTCCACAAGAACCGTCATAGATCAATCGCCAAACAACTCTGTCTTCATCTAGTTCTCTGTGAGCAGGGTAGCCGTCAGAGACTATCTTCGTTACTTCAATGCGATTAGAATCGTCATATAAATAATGCCCTGCACCCTTGAGCAAGATCCGCAAAAGTGTCTCATCGTGCCTGAGTTTTTGTTCTTTGCGCGAATCACCGCCATAGATATCCCAATCAGCACCTTTAGGATAAAAAATTGTCGCAATTTTGCAATTTAATGGACGGGAGAATATCTGTGGAGATTTACTCCGTAGCGCATCTACAGCAAGAGCAATAGCTTTGTGATACGCACAATCATATTTATTCCAAGTTTGACCACTGATTTCAGCAAAATGTAATTTGCCATCACAATCAAATTTTTGACGACAACGAATTAATTCGGTCAAGAACAACTCCCGAGGAAAATATTCTTCTTGGGAAGTACCCAATAGTGGTGTCTCGCTCTCCACCGACAGCGTAGTAGGCACGAAAAGCAGAACATGCCCCTTAAAGTTGCGCTTGGGCACATCTTTGGTTTCGTCGTGATAGATAACAACACGATGAAGCGAAGTGCTACTCATTCGTCGTCTTCCGAGCGTGGCCTAACGACCCGTGGTTCAGCCGCACGCGGAGCGAGGAGCAAAGCGATCGAACGGAGCGTGTCTGCTGGATGCAGCGTTGGACGGTGCATAAGCTCTCATGAACTCCAGTGGAACGGTTCAGGCGGCATCGGGATAGTTTGGACATGCCAAGTTGCTTTTTGCTTTAGCAGCGAGAACTTCAAACAAACCCTGAATTCTTCACCCAAAGAAGGAGCATTGCGTCCAGCCCTCCAAATCGTATCTTGTGGGGTAGGATTGTGCCTTTCTTGCAACATGCCATTTGGAACAGCAGCCACAATGATACTCTTGAGAGTATGAACGCCACTTTTTTCCTCGTCGTAGTTGTATTTCACAAACAGAGTTGTGGTCAAATATTTCTCGCCTCTCAAGGTAATCACCGTTGGCATTTTGCCTTGAACCTCTACCTCTTGCCCGGAACGAATTTGTTTAACAACCATAGAGAGCTGCGATATCTGCAATGTTGCCGTGCCTCGTTCACTCATTTTCTCTGCTTTTGAATCCACAAAAAGGGCTTGCTTGATTGCGTAGTCTGGGTGAAACAAGTAACAAGCATGTTTGTAATCCACCTTACCAAACAAACGTTTGTCAATCCTGGGCATCCCCAGTCGATCTAGGGCCTCTCGCGTTATATCTTCGCCGATGTCCGAAACCAGATCGCCTTCTTCGCGGAAGATTTCAAGTGCCGTTTCTCTGTAGTCATAGATCGCCTGGACCACAAGCCACAGGGTCACTTTTTCGATTTCTTCAAGACGATCCAAATCATGCTGAAGGTCTTCAGGCTTTAGGAGCATTGTCACCTCTCCGCAGGATTTTCCGCTGAAACTCTTTGGCGTGCCAAGTTCACATATTTTTCCAGGATTTCTATCCCGATGTACTGCCGATTTTCGCGAATGGCAGCTACTGCTGTTGTCCCGCTTCCCATAAAGCAATCAAGCACAATATCACCAGGGTCAGTAAGTAATCGAATTACTCTGGTAGGTAATTCTACGGGGAACTTGGCTTCATGATCGTCATTCGCTCTTACAGAGGGAAAATACCATACCCCCCTAGAACCCCAATTCTTCCATTCGTCGGCGGAGAGTCTTTTCCTGTCAAACTTGGTAATTCCCGGTTTCCAGAAGAAATACAAGTACTCAAACTCGTCTACGGACCGATAGGAGAGACTTGCCCACCGCGAGTTTTCCCAAGCAGCATCTTTCACCCAAACCCGACGATCATACGGATAAAACCCAGTACTCAATGTCCACTCCTCTACAAGACCTCCAACAATCTTGATTCGAGTTTGTGACTCATATTTTCCACCTCGTATATTGTTGCCGTGAATGAAGTCGGCGGTCTATAGTTTGCTCGCTGCATCCAAGGAGTTTGGCTAGCTGATAACGGTTATAGTCAGGATGTTCAGCCATAGCTCTCAATACATCCTCTCTTGTAACAGGTGACCGCTTCCTGTTTACGGCTTCAGCTTGAATACGAGGTATAGACGGGTCCCTGAAGACCAAAATATCAGCTATATTGATAACTAAAAATCCTCCAGGTTTGATTATTGGGTAATGAAGGCGGATAACCGTTTTTAAGAGATTCTGCCAATCTTCAAACGACAAATGTGCCTCATATTTTTTCCCAAAGAAATAGGGTGGGGACCAAACGCTTAGAGCAATGCTATTAGGCTCTATTTGGGGCAGTAGCTGTCTAGCATCTCCCAAATAGATTTCGTTGGGACGCAAGTAATGAACCGGTTCATTTCCTTCGTCTTTCAAGTAGAGTTCACGGAATTTATCCTGCAAACCCTTAGGCAACCGGTCTATTCTGAATTCAGTTTCCTCAACCATACAGCTCATGGCTTACCTACGACTATGGCGAACCCATGTCCTAATTATACCCTCTCTCGGAGGAAATTGCTACTCTTCCGGAAAGCCGCCTAACTTGTAATCATCTTGAGTTCCTATCTTATCTTGCGTGACTCTCTATTTTATGCTATGCCGTGAGCCACGCCGTTGACTCAAGACCTGTGGACCATATCATATCCCAGGGAGAAAATGCTGTCAAAAGGGAAAAATCACGCCACAACAGAAAAAGTTGCCGACTGCCTCCGCGGGGCAATTCGCCTGTGCGGCTACTCCATCCGCACTGAGATAGCCTATCTCCATAGGTACGAATGCTTCATCCGCTTCCACAAACTGTGCCACCCCTCTACCATGGGCGAACCAGAGGTTGAAGCCTTCCTCACCCATCTCACTGCCGTGGAGCAGGTCTCCGCTTCCACCCAAAACCAGGCCCTCTCCGCCCTTCTATTCCCCTACTAGGAAGTCCTCGGCATCCCATTGGGCGATGTGCATGCCCACCGCGCCAGAAAAACCACCTATGTCCAGCCCTATCTCAGCCACGACGAATGCCTGCACATCCTGGCCCGATTGAACAGCACACCCTATCTCGTCGCCTGCTTCCTATATGACAGAGGCCTGTACCTCCTGGAAGTTTGTGCCTGCCCATCCAGGACCTCGACCTTGAGAATTCACTCGTTACCGTCCGCGATACCAAGTCCAACCGCGACCGCGTGACCTTCCTTCACGACTAGGAGCACTTCCGCCAACGCCTCCGTATCCACCTGGAACAGGTGCGCCGCCTCTACGACGCTTACCCCGATGCCCAGGCCTCCATGTCCCCAGCCCTGGCCTGCAAGTATCCGGCAACCGATCGATCCTGAGCATGACAATATGTCTTCCCTGCGTGCAATATCTCTGTGAACCCTTGTACCCTGGCGATTAAGCGGCATTACCTCCACTCCAGCGCCATTCAGAGGACCATTACCGCAGCTGTCCGTGCCGCCAGCATCTCCAAACGCGCCACTCCCACACCTCGAACTCTGCCTTTGCCCATCGGCTCAAGGAGGCCGGTTATCAGTTCGACGATATACAAAAGCTCATGGGACACGCCAACATCCCCACCATGCAATATTATCTCGAAAGCCAGCTCCCTGCCTACAAGCACCTGCGCAGTCCTTTCTCCTCCAAACCCTGTGCTGCCTCATCCTCCCGGTCACGCAAGCAAGGATCGGAGCGTCTGCCGGTAATACCGCCGGAAGTCTCTGCTTACAGCTAGGAGAACTGCACCGGGATGTGATCTCTATAGTTTTGCTATGAGCTCATTATAGAAGCTGTCCAACACGCAGTCCGGTGTCTTATGCCATTCCTCCAGGGCTGCCAGGATGGAGGCTCGCTCTTCATCCGTTAGGTACAGTTTGTCAGGCATCATCTACCTCCCTCTAAACAAACGGACCGTCCGCGCTTTGACGCGAGCAGCTTGATTTGGTACACATTCGATTGCCGAACGCTGCGACCGTGCTAACCATAGCCGGGGGTGTTAACGCACCAGCCGGCCTTTTTATTTATGCCTCATTTTAGCACATCAATCGGGCGTGCACCATGTCGTCTCAGAAACCCGCTTGAACCCGCCCCTTTGTAGCTAGGCTTTGGCGTCCTCAATTGCGTTCAGACGGTTATAATGCGGTCGCGTCTCGTGGAATATATAACCGTCAAACTGGTCGCGCACCAACCCCACGAACTTTTCAACCCTCGGCGTCGGGAAGGCCTATAGCATATCGGCGGCCAGCTCTAGCCTCTCTACAGTGATGATGTACTCCATCGTGTTATCCTTCTTTCTGATGCTAAATTTTCACATGGTGATTCCTGCATAAACACGACAAACCGAGCAAATCCTGCTGCAAAAAGATCTACTAACGAGTCAACTGTTCAAGCTCCTATTTAACCTCCGGAGGTAAAAAAGAATACAGTTTCTTTAATTCCTGCAATTTATCTTTTGGACAGACAAGAATAGCCTGGTCAGATTCAATAACGACAAGATCCTTGACGCCGCATAAAGCGATTAATTTGGAATTGGAGACAACAATGTTTTCTTCGGATTCATAAGCGCAAATTTTCCCTTTAACCTTGTTGCCTTTTTCGTCGCTTTCTAGATATGAAGCCGCTGATATCCAACTGCCGAGATCATCCCAATCGAATTTAGCTTCTATAGCAAATATTTTATCGGTTTTTTCCATCAAGGCATAATCGATGGATATCCTGGGAAGCTCGATAAATTTATTTTTCCATCCGAAAGGATCCTTTAAATAATCAAGAATGAATTGGTGGAACGCAGGAGCCCACCTAGAAGTTTCATCCAGGAATGTTTTAACCGACCATATGAATAAACCGGCATTCCACCCATAGTTTCCTTCCTTTACGTAGCTTTGCGCATATTCCATGGTCGGCTTTTCCACAAAGCGGACGACAGGAAAAAATTTTTCATCTTCCTTTAGAAAATAGCTTGATTTATCCAGTTTCAAGTAACCGAAGCCTGTAGACGGGTATCTTGGAGGAATAGAAAAGGCTACAATCCTCCGCTCCTCCTTGGCAAAGACAAAACAAGCACGGAGTTGGCGCTGGAATGCTTTTTTGTTCTCTATTTTACTATCCGCAGGCAGAAGAATAACAACGGCCTCTTCCGAATGCTTTGCCGCCATGGCTGCGGCTAAAGAAGCTGCAGCGGCGGTGTCCTTTTTTTCAGGCTCAGGAATGATTCTTTCGAGAGGAAAGCCGGGCACCGTCCTCTTGATCAAGGAGAGCTGGTGGCTATTGGTCAAAATGTAGAGATTGTCATCGGGAACCAAGCCCTTTACTCTCTCTATAGTTTCTTCAAGCAGGGTTTTCCCAGAAAAAAAAGGAATCAAGTGTTTTGGAGCATCGGCTCGGCTCATCGGCCAGAACCGTTCGCCACTGCCTCCAGCCAAGATAAAAACAAAACAATTATCCACGAATGCCCCGTGCTTTTTAAACACACAAAAGACAGCTCAATTCTTCCTGGCCGGACAAAAATGTCAATCTTTTATAACAATCTCTTTTTTTTCTTTGATCCTTAATGGCTCTTTAACATCAAAATAGAGGTTGCGCCTCACTACGGCTTGTCGGATCCCTCCTCCTATCTCTATACCCACCGGCCCATGTTCAAACCAATTATGATCTATGAGCAGATCTTTCCCCACCACGGCCTGGGCGGAAGCACTCTCCCCGCCGTGGTCTATGCCCACAACAATCCTCTGTCCAAAGGCAAGGCGATTTGACCTCATCACTCCTCCCCGGATCGTCTCGAAAGGGACCATCGTAGCACCCCCCATTTTCTGATCTATAAGAAATCCCAGCGTGCCAAAATCTGGGCTCTTTATCCTCGACCGCAAAAGCTCTCTATTCTCAACCAGAGGATAATTTACGGCCACGTCCAAAACATTGTTAAGCCATTGGATGAAATAGCCTCCTTGTGCGATTAATCCCTGGGATCGCCTCAGTTGATTACCATCGAATAGAACGTCGTAGGCAAAGCCACTTAAAGGGAAAAGAAACCGGCAATCCTGTGCCTGATTTTCGAAGAAAATCGACTTTCCTTCCCACTGATAAAAAAACAAAAGACTAGAAAAATCGGGAGGAACATCCCAAGGCCTGTCCACGCGGATAGCATTGGAATTTTGAGCGGTGACCTTTCGCAGTTGACCGGCTCCTTTACCCGAAACAACAAGGACATCTAGCCCCACAAGACCGGGAAGTACATTTTTTCCCAATATTTTCGTCTCCGATGCTTCAGAAGACTCTACAGGGGCCGCGAATGGACTGCTCCAGGGAAGGAAATAAACCGCTATCTCTTTATTTAAAGGCAAGGAAGTTCCTTGATCAAGGGATAGTTTCCGTTCGCTATTGGCAATGACTTTCCTGGGTAGGGGTTCTTTATTGTCCTCCTCGACGATGAGTATCTGCTGGTCCACTAAAGAATCCTTGGCAAAATTTCCCTCTTTAAAAATAATCTCGGTTCCCGCGATAGTCGCTTTAAGAGGTTGAATCTTGGCTAAAGGATCGGTTTTTTTCTTCCCCATGGGAAAACCAAGATCGATAGACAAAGCCAGCCGACTGCCGCGGCCAAACTCAGAAAACTGGTTATGCGCAACATACATGAACCTCAAGGGGGCAAGCCTCCTGTAAACAGTCGATTCATCCGAAAACCAGTTATCTTCGACAAATAGCCTTTCTCCGCCCATTTCGGTCCAACAAAAAGCGCCCATCGGGTTATAAAAACTATTTTGGGTGATCCTGCCGTTTTTTAAATGCACAGCCCTCTGCCTGCAGCCGATAATCTCACAGCCAGAAATCTCAACATTCTCAAGACTCCCTAGGGCGAGTGAAAAACCCACTCCAGGCACGCCCTCCAACCCCCATCGTAATATTTTCCACAAGGGGCCGTTGACAACAGAGCCATGGGGGTAGCCATAGAAAGGGAGAAATTGTATGCGGATATTGCGCAAGAATACATCTGAAAGATCCTTAGAAAAAGGGATTTTTCCTTGAAAAACAAGGGATAAATCTTCCCAATCTTTAGCATTGCCTAAAAGTTCCTCGTCACCCAGGGCAGATCGATCGACCAGGACACGCTTGGCATTCCTAACCCTGATCGACAACTCTTCGAGGGCAAACTGTCCAGAAGAAAAAAGGGCAGCAGGAATGAAATCTTCCTCGCCATGGGGTTCATTTTCAGGCCAATTTAACCATGAGAAATCCGTTCCATCTCCTTCTATTAAAGTCTTTGGGGGAATGAAGAAACTCCCTCCTACCTTGTATGTTCCTGCTGGAATGTAGACTATCCCTCCCCCGTTGGACTCCGCCGCCTTCAAGACCTTCCGCAAAGCTTCTGAATCATCACTTAGGCCGTCTCCTTTTGCCCCATATTCTTTAATATTGAAAATCTTGGATGGCCATGCCGTGGGATTAACAACCCGGAGCAGGAAGGCTTCACTCCAACCGGATTGCCCTCCATGGCCGTTATGAATGAATAGATCGTATTCTCCCACGGGCAATGTTTCAGGGATTTTAACCCGGCAGCAGTATTTTTCGGCTTCAAGGGTTTCAAGAAATGTAGGTTGAGTCCCTTTTTTGGGAACAACCATGACCTTCAATTTTTGAACGTCTTCTGGAGATAAAAGAATATTGCGACCGATGAGACACAACTCCGATCCTGGATAGGCTTCATCTTGTTTTAAGCCGGGAAGCAGCCTGCTTGGCTGGCACCATTCTATTTGCGGCCGATTGATCAAAAACCGATTTTCGGCAATCTCTACTCCGAAGATTCCCGGGGGGAAAACGGCAGGAATCTCAAATTTTATAGACTGTTCAGATACCTGGATCGGGCTAAGTGAAACTTTTTTTTCATTGGGAAAAGAAAAAGGTACATAGCCGGTTTTAGGATCGTCGTCGGGGACGGACCAAAGCAATACCTCTTCTTTAGGAACAAACCCCCAACCATAAACGATCACCCCATCAGCGGGTTCTACCGGCTCGGATACCCAGAAGGAGCTCGATTTCGAATAAGCAACAGAAGAAAACCACAAGAAACAATAAAAAGAAAAGAAATGAAAAAATATCTTCAAGTTTATCCCATCCTGCTTTCCGAATTATTCCCCTTTTATTTTTATAAGATCGACAACGATAAACAAGTGAATACCTTGTAAAGAAATTGTCTCTTTTTTTCTACGGTGTTGAATTGCTTTTCATAATTGGGAAAATAATCTGCTATTATGGAAAAAGCGGACTGTATCATTATTGGGGCAGGCATTGCCGGAGCAACGGCCGGGTTTCACCTTGCACAAAAGGGACTTTCCGTCATTATCTTGGAGAAAGAGGCTTGCCCGGGTTATCACTCCACGGGAAGATCGGCGGTTTTTTACAGGGGTAGTCACGGGCTGCCCCTTGTCAGAGCCCTTACCCGTGCAAGTAAAAAGTTCTTCGAATCCCCGCCGGAGCCTTTTACTTATCCCCTTACTACTCCCCGAAATGCTTTATTTATTGCGAGAAGAGAAAAAAAAGAGCTTTTAGAAAAATGGTTTCTACAAAACCAAGCCCCTGAGCTTTCTCTTGAGAAAATCACCCCCGAAAAAGCCCTCGATATCGTTCCTATCTTGAAAAGGGAATCCGTGGAAGGGGGAGCCGTTCTTGAAACGGCCGGAAAGGATATCCATCAACCCGACCTCCTCAATGGATACCTCAAAGGAGTGGTCCAAAAAGGGGGGAAAATTTATTTCAATGCCCCGGTAAGAAATATTGAAAAGCAACAAGTATACTGGAGAGTGGAAGCCGGTAAAGAGCTTTTCGAGGGGAGAATCCTTGTCAATGCTGCGGGAGCCTGGGCCGATGAAATAGCCAAGTTAGCTTCCATACCCCCTCTAGGCATTATTCCCAAAAAAAGGACCGTGATTACGTTCGAGCCCCCTTCCCCTCTTTCCTTTTCCGATTGGCCTATGGTTATCGAAATCGGCGAAGAATTTTATTTCAAACCCCACCACAATGAAATATTGGCCTCTCCAGCTGATCAAACTCCCTCCCTACCTTGTGATGCAAAGCCGAACGAATCCGACTGCCTGCTGGCTCAAAAGAGGATAGAAAAGGCTACTACGCTTAAAATCCAAAAGATAAACAGGAAATGGGCGGGGCTCCGCTCTTTTGTCAAGGACGAGATTCCCGTCATCGGGTTTGATCCAGATAAAGCAGGTTTTTTCTGGGTAGCTGCACTCGGGGGTTCAGGTATAGAAACTTCACCCGCTGTTGGAGAAATATCATCATGCCTGGTTGTCGGTGAAGACCTTCCCGAGGCTTATTCTTCCCTCAACCTCGAAATCGAACGCTACTGGCCTAACCGTTTAAAAAAAGAATAAGAATCGGGCTTCTGTGACTTATTTTCTTCTCAAGGATAAACTTTTGTCCCTAAAAGGGAGAGGAAAAGGGATAGCCACTTGGGATGAGCCGGCCAACCCGGAGCCGTAACAAGGTTCTTATCGAGGAGTGCATCCTCAAAATCCACCGAAACATACTCGGCCCCGCTCAAGTTTACCTCCGGCCCCACTGCAGGATAAGCCGTAAGCCGATAACCCGAAAGCACTTTTGCCGCCGTGAGCAACTGTATGCCATGACAGATGGCTGCTACGGGTTTTTTCTGCTCAAAAAAATGACGGACCATTTCAATGACTTTTGGATAAAGGCGCAGATATTCCGGGGCACGGCCACCAGGGAGAACAAGGGCGTCGTATTCCGGGGCGGCCACTTTTTCAAAATCCGCATTCAAGACAAAAGAATGTCCCCTTTTTTCAGAATAGGTCTGTTCTGTCTCAAAATCATGAATGGCCGTAGCGATCTTCTGCCCTTTGGTTTTACCGGGACAGACGGCGTCCACCTTATGGCCTATTCCACAAAGAAACTGGAAGGGAACCATGACTTCGTAATCTTCGGCAAAATCTCCAACGATCATGAGAATCTTTTTTTCAGCCATAGGACTACACTTTCATGAGATCCTTTTCTTTTGCAGCCAGGATACGATCTATCTTTTCTATATACTCATCGGTGAGTTTTTGGATTTCTTTTTCCGCCCGCTCAAGCTCATCTTCGCTAAGATGGGCTTCTTTTTCAAGCTTTTTCAGTTCTTCCAAGCAATGACGCCGCACAGCCCTAATCCCCACCCTGCCTTCCTCAGAAATCTTCCTGGCTACCCTTATCAGTTCCAGCCTCCTTTCCTCGGATAAAGGAGGAATAGGAATCCTTATTAATTTGGCATCCACGATAGGATTTAAACCCAATTTCGATTCTTCTATCGCTTTACGAATCGAGTCAACCAGGGTCAGGTCCCAAGGCTGAACAATAAGCAAGTTCGCATCTGGAGCTGTAATCGCTGCCAGGTCCTTTAATTTCATGTGGGTCTCGTAAGCTTCAACGGATACATTGGAGAGTATTTCCGGATGGGCTTTCCCGGAACGCAAGGAAGCGAGTTCCTGGCGAGTTTTCTCAACCGCCTTTTCCATTTTTTCCTCAGCCTCCAGTAAGACATCTTCGATACTCATAATTACTCACCCTTTATGTAACTTGAGGATTCAATATTTCAACATTATAATAAAGAAGAAAAAAACATACTCTATCTTCTTATTTGGCTTTTTTGACGGTCGGAAACCAAGGTTCCCACCGGGGCTCCAAAAATCACGGCCTTGAGATTGCCCGGCTTGAACATGTCGAAAACCACTATCGGGATGCGATTATCCATGCACAAAGAGAAGGCTGTCGAATCCATGATGGTCAGCCTATTTTGGATCGCATCAAGATAGGTTAAATGCTCATATCGTTTTGCCATAGGGTTAATCTTGGGATCACTATCATAGACCCCTTCAACTTTTGTGGCTTTGAGAATAACCTGCGCCTCGATTTCGCTCGCTCTTAATGCGGCCGCGGTATCCGTTGAAAAAAAAGGGTTCCCTGTTCCCGCCACGAAAATAACGATCCTGCCCTTTTCTAAATGTCTTATTGCCCTTCTCCGGATGAACGGCTCGGCTACATTTTTCACTTCGATGGCCGTCTGTACTCGAGTGGGAATGCCCAGGTGTTCGAGCGCTCCTTGCAAAGCCAGTCCGTTGATAATTGTAGCGAGCATTCCCATGTAATCGGCGGTTGGTCTATCCAAAAATTCTGAATGGGCAGCCATTGAACCCCTCCATATGTTTCCACCGCCAATAACGATCCCAATGCCCACCCCTAAACTATAAATTTCGGCAATCTGTTGGGCGATCTTGCGGGCTACATCCAGATCCAAATGTTCAGACTCACCTGATAATACCTCCCCGCTGAGCTTTAAAAGAATTCTTTTGTAAACGGGTGTTCTGTTCCGATCGTCAAAGAATTCCATATATTTGCCTTTCTCCAGTTATTGCATCTTCTTAAAGTTAGAGATAAAAGTCCATTCTAAAGAGATCTCCTTTGCAAGCTTTCCCCCCTCTTCTTTACCCTTGCTTGAGTACTTTTTTGCTTCGTTTCTTTCCTCTTTTCCCCAAGGGAATAGGAGTAAAATCAGCTTGGGGATCTTTTTCCCCTTTCAATCTTCTTTTCAACTCTTCAATTTGATCACGGAAAAGAGCAGCCTTTTCAAATTCCAGTTTTGCAGAAGCCTCGATCATCGCCGCACCCAATTCCTTTATCAACTCCATGTAATCCATTTTAGCCTGGGTATCTTTAAAGTGGACAATTTCTTTTTCTTCCGATCTTATCAGTCCATGCAGGCTGACCAATTCCTTTGCTCGGACACCCCTTGGAGTGACGCCATGCTCCTCGTTATACTGTAGCTGCTTGGCTCTCCGATAATTGGTCACGGCGATGAGCTTTTTAATGGATTGGGTCATGACGTCAGCATAAAGAATGACTTTGCCCTTCTCATGACGGGCAGCTCTTCCGGCAATCTGGATAAGGGATTTTTCGGACCTTAAATATCCCTCCTTGTCTGCGTCAAGAATGCACACTAAAGAAACTTCCGGCAGGTCCAGCCCCTCTCTCAAGAGATTTATCCCTACAAGAACATCAAAATCCCCTGCCCTTAGTCCACGTAATATTTCCACCCTTTCTATAGCGTCGAGTTCGGAATGAAGATAACGTACTTTAAAACCGAGTTCTCTAAGATAATCCGATAAATCCTCGGCCGTCTGCTTCGTCAGGGTAAGTACGAGCACCCTTTGTCCTTCTTTGATCCGCCTGGAGCTTTCTTTAATTACGTCGTCAATCTGTCCTTCAAGAGGGCGAACCTCAACTTCAGGATCCAATAATCCGGTAGGCCTGATAATTTGTTCAATCACTTGGCCGCCGGTCTGTCTCAATTCATATTCTCCAGGAGTAGCCGAAACATAAATCACCTGCCCGATTTTAGCCTCAAACTCGGAAAATGACAACGGCCTGTTATCCAAGGCAGAAGGCAATCTAAAGCCATGCTCAACGAGGGTCCTTTTCCTAGACATATCTCCTTCATACATCCCTTGTATCTGGGGAATGGTCGCATGACTTTCATCTATGACGGTCAAAAAATCTTCAGGAAAAAAATCAAGCAAAGTATAAGGAGCTGAACCGGCAGGCCTCCCGCTTAAATGCCGACTGTAATTCTCTATGCCGTTGCAAAAACCCAGCTCTTCAAGCATTTCAAGGTCGTTCTCCGTCCTCAACCTCAATCTTTGAGCCTCCAACAACTTTCCTTTAGACTCCAGTTCCGCTATGCGTTCGTCAAGTTCACGCCTAATCGACCCAATCGCCCTTTTTAATTTTTCAGACGTGGTCACAAAGTGGCTTGCCGGAAATATCAATTCTTTTTGGAGCCTACATAAGCTCCTTCCCGTCAGTAATTCAAATTCAGTAATTCGATCGATCCGATCTCCAAAAAATTCTATCCTAAGCCCTCGATCCGGGGATACGTGGCAGATTTCAACCACATCTCCTCTTACTCGAAACTTACCTCGAGTTAACTGCAAATCGTTTCTTTCATAAAGCATCTCCACGAGCATGGCTAAAAACTGATTCCTGGATATATTCTGTCCAACCTCTACCTGGCAACACAAGCTCTCGTAATCCTCAGGAGATCCTAAACCATAAATACAGGAAACACTGGCAACCACGATCACATCCCTCCGTGTCAATAGGGAGTTTGTTGCCGAAAGCCGTAGTCTTTCAATTTCGGTGTTGACGCTCGAATCTTTTTCAATGTAGGTGTCTGTGCTCGGTATGTAAGCTTCGGGTTGGTAATAATCGAAATAGGACACAAAATATTCAACGGCGGAATCGGGGAAAAATTGTTTATACTCGCTGTATAGTTGAGCTGCCAGAGTCTTATTGTGACAAATGACCAAGGTGGGTTTTTGCACTTTTTCTATACATTTGGCAATGGTAAAAGTTTTTCCCGATCCTGTTACCCCAAGGAGCACTTGATGTTTCTTTCCAGCCTTAATTCCACGAGAAAGCTCATCTATGGCTTTTCCTTGATCTCCACAGGGTTCAAAAGGGGAAACAACCTTGAATTGTCTCTCTAAGTTTTTATCAAACATAGCCGATGGGGATAAAAGTCAGGAATTGGTTAATACTTCATGGCCTTTCCCAGGGGTTTCCTTCCGGGACTCCCTCAGCATCGAACAAACATCCCAATCGGAGAGTTGGCTGAAATTTTCATACCACTGGCCAACTCCCACAAACCCTTCTGGAGTCATCAATATGATCAGCTTGTCGGCAATTTTTTTCATTTCGTTGTACACAGGTGGCGGAGCTACGGGAACAGCAACAACGATTTCTTTTGGCGATAATTTTCTTATAGCTGCAACGGCTGCTCTCACGGTCGAACCGGTAGCTATGCCATCGTCTACTAAAATTATTCTTTTATTCTCTATGGATAGGGCGGGAAGTTCTCTCCGATAAAGGTTCTCTCTCCTATGCAATTCCTGGAGTTCTCTAGCAGTTGCTTCCCGAATGGTTTCTTCATCAATATTTAAAGAGTTGATCACCGACTGATTTAATACCTGGATTCCTCCGGAAGCAATAGCCCCCATGGCCAGCTCCTGTTGCCAAGGAACCCCAATTTTCCTTACAACAAATATGTCCAAGGGAAGCTTAAGAACCTGGGAAATGACAAAACCGATTTCCACGCCCCCCCGAGGTAAAGCCAAGACAACCACATCCGGCTTGCCCCCATATTCGAGAAGCTCTTCGGCCAAGAGCCTGCCCGCTTCTTTCCTATCACGAAAAACTCTATAAGGCATTTTTTTATACAATTTAAAACAAAGACTATTCCTTTTCTACCCTTTTACTGGTTTTTTTCTTTTTGTTCTTTTCTTTATCTTGAAAATAGGGTCGAACTTTAAAAGCGCTTCTTGTTAAGCCTCGATGTGATCTCAACGGGATCCTATCCTTCAATAGATTTTTTGACGGTCAGGGCATTTTCAGCCGCCCACCCCATTGCCGTATTATTAAAAAAGATGTAGACTTCCTTGGCCCCTTTCTCCACCAGCTTCCTAGCCGTGGTGAGTATTTCATCAATTTCACCGGGAGTGTAAAAATGATAGAACCACTGCTTTCTTCCATGAAGCCTGATATAGCCTATAGTTGAGGTGAGGATGGGCTGCATCCTGACCAAGGGTGAGTCAGCGATACAGTATACCGCTTTTTTAGTTTCTAAAAGGTCTAAAAGAAAGGATACATCCTTCTTTGTCCGGAATTCCACGGCCACCTTGGAAGGATCCGGAAAAGCATCCAAGGCTTGTTCCAGTCTCTTTTGATCGAGGGGAAATTTTGGGGAAAGCTGCAACAAATAAAGTCCCATTTTATTCCCCAGGGCCGAGGAAACTTCGCAAAAATGCAAAATCAACTCCTTTACATCTTCTAATAGACGCAAATGGCTAATGGTTCGGGGGACTTTCAAAACAAAGTGGAATCCGTCCGGCACCCTCTTAGCCCAGCGTTCATAAGTCACCTTGGGAAAAGTTCTATAAAAAGTAGCGTTGATTTCAACCGTGTTGAAAACCTTGGAATAATAATCAAGCCAATGGGAGGGCGATAGCCCTTCGGGATAAAAAGATCCTTTCCACTCTTGGTAATTCCACCCCGAGGTACCAATCCAAAATAGGGGACGGGTTTTTGTCGAATGGTCTATCACCGAAATCGCATTTTCTTTTATAGAAAAACCAACACCAATAATATTTTTATTCCATCCTTCTTCGCTTCTACTTACCAAAGATCCTATCCTTCGGCATAGTTGTCCAGCAAAAGCTAAGAAAGATAAAAAAGAACAAACTTTTCCCATTCAAGGAAAATATACGGCGACGATCTCGTTTTTCTTATCTATCCCGGTAATTTTGAGTGGTCCATGGTCTGCCGAGACCAAGAGGGCCTGTCCCTTTTCATAGAGCTTTTTTTCGACGAGCAGCTTTCCCTCGCAAAAAAAGAAATACATAAAAGAATCTTCATCGATGAGATGAAGCAAGGATTGGCCAGGACCAAGCTCAATTCTCTTGAGGGCAAAACTTTTTTCTATAATGGAGATTTCTTCTGGAGGAAGAAGCCTTGGGGTGTAAGGGAAAAGCGATAGAGAATGCATGGCTTCCCGGTCGTGTATAGGCCGGGGGTGTCCGTCCCCGCCCTTTCTTTCCCAATCGTAAATCCGAAACGTTGTATCCGAATTTTCCTGGATTTCAAGAATGAGATTGCCTCCACCAATGGCATGGACTTGGCCTGAGTGGACTAATAGCCCATGAGAACGAGAAGTTGGAATCGCATTTATATACTTAATAATCTCTTTTTTGCCGATGACCGATGCTAATTGGCCTGGAAAGAGCCGTTCCTTGAATCCGAGATAAACAAAAGAACCGGGAGCGGTATCCAAGAAAAACCAAAACTCTGTTTTCTTTTCCCAGCCATGGATTTTTGCAGTGTTTTCATCCGGGTGCACTTGAATGCTGGTCGGCAGGCGGCAATCCAGGATCTTGATGATCAAGGGAAAGTGAGATCCAGCAGGAGATTTTTTCCCGAATATCTCCTCTCTTTTGTTTAACCAAAGCTCATGGAGATTATTCATGGATCCGCAAGGAACTTCCAGCTCGCTGCGTTCCTCTTTCCTATCTACAAGTTCCCAAACCTCTCCAACTTCGGTCAGCTGTTGATGATTATGTTTTGCCGAAAAAAACTTTAGACGGCCTCCTCCCCATATTTTCTTCTTGTATATAGGCTTAAATTGAAAAATAGCCATAAAAGGAAACTAGGATTGAAGGGATTAAAAAAATATATAGAATAAGCTTTCTTGTAATTTTATTTTTTGTCTATGACAGATTCCAAGTCCGAACAAGCTAAAAGTCATGGGGTAAGCAGGGCCAATCCCTATCTTGCCTCTATAACCGCCAACTTTCCGCTTACAAAAGAAGGCTCAGAAAAAGAGACCCGGCATATCGTCATCGATATCAGGGGAAGCGGCATTAGTTATCAAGTTGGAGATTCTCTAGGGATCTTCCCTTCTAATCCTCCTTATATTGTCGAGGCGATGCTCCAGGCTCTATCCCTTGAACCTGAAGAACAGGTTACCTCTCAAAATGCCAAAATTTCCCTAAAAGAATTTCTCTCGAAACATGTCGTCCTCACACGGGTGACCAAGAAATTCGTGCAACTATTGCAGCAAAAAGTCTCTTCTGCTTTTGCAAGGAAAAGACTCGAAGAGATCCTGCAAAATGAAAAAGAGCTCGAATCTTATTTATGGGGCAAAGATTACCTGGATCTTTTAGAAGAATACCCGGGTATTTCTTTTAATCCCGATGAACTGGTTTCTTCATTGGGTCGAATGGTCCCCCGGCTTTACTCCATTGCTTCTTCTCCACTCCTGTTTCCCGAAGAAGTGCATTTAACCGTTGCCGTGGTAAGCTACAAGGTAGCCGGAAGAATGAGGTACGGGGTGGCCACAGGCTACCTGAGTAGATTCGCCAAGATAGGAGTTAAAGAAATCCCCGTTTACAACCAACCCGCAAAACACTTTCATCTCCCTGAAGATCCTTCAGCGGACATTATCATGATCGGACCGGGAACGGGAATAGCCCCTTTCCGCGCTTTTCTCCAACACAGGACGGCAGCGGGACACCGGGGAAAAAATTGGCTTTTCTTTGGAGAGCAACACCAAAAGACGGATTTTCTTTACCACGAAGAACTGCTTAACTGGTTAAATCAAGGGATCTTAACCCGGCTGGATACCGCTTTTTCCAGGGATCAATCCTACAAAATTTACGTGCAACACAAAATGAAAGCGGCTTCAAAAGACCTGTGGGGTTGGTTACAAAGGGGAGCCTATGTCTATGTTTGCGGAGATGCGAAACGAATGGCTAAAGATGTTCATCAAACACTCATCGAGATAGCCATGGAGGAAGGAAGAATGTCCCAGCAAGAAGCAAGCCATTACATTAATGTTGTCTTGGCCAAGGAACAAAAACGTTATCGCAAAGATGTTTATTAAGGGAATTGGGCTCTGGGAAGGATTAAAGCAGCGGACGGTCAGCCAAAATAATAAGGAAGTATTTCTTCCCATTGGCTTTTTTGATCCAAAACCAGGCGTGATGTAGAACGCATCCAGAAAAGGGCCTCCGCTATGTTTTCAGCCACCTCCCTCGGGAGCAATCCTTCCTTCGTTTTTCTTTTTTCAGCCCCTATATCGGCCGATTTTCCATGAATCCACACCCCACAGCGCGCAGCATCAAAAGGATCAAAACCCTGGGCTATAAGTCCGGCAACAATACCCAGCAAACTATCTCCCGAACCTCCCGTAGACAGCCCGGGATTACCGCTGGTGTTAACAAAAAGGGGCTTCCCTTCTTGAGCAACCAAGGTTCTTACCCCTTTCAATACCAGCGTTATTTTCTTGTCCTTGACAAAAGACCGGGCTATCTCTGGCCTTCGTTCTGCAGAGAAATCCATCCTGAGTAGCCGCTTCATCTCACCCGGATGAGGAGTCAAAACAGCCCATTTTTTAATCTCCTGGTAGAGTTCGGGATAACGGGCGAGCAGGGTCAAACAATCCGCGTCGATCACTAGCGGCTTATCCAGCTCAATAAGCGTTCTAAAAAAAACCTCAGAGTCCTTTTCCAATCCAAATCCAGGTCCCATAGCAACAACCGTCGCCTGGGAAACGGCCAGGTCAAATAACCGACTATCCTCGTAAGGGAAAACCAGGGATTCAGAAAATATTTTTGTTGCCACAATGGGATAGATTTCCTGGGGTACGCCCACCTGGACAAGACCCGAACCTATGCGCAGGGCAGCCTGAGCCGCCATGACAGGAGCACCGCTAAAACCCCTACTGCCACCAAAAATCACCACCCTGCCGTAATTTCCTTTGTGGGAATTCGAGCTTCTATAGGGGAAAAGGGATGCCAGTTCCCATCCTGTTAATGACTCAAAGCCAGAATAAGAAGAAGGAGATTGATCAAAAATCGGGATGACTTCGATTCTACCCGTAAAATGAGAAAGTTCTTCTTTGAAGAGGAAATCCTTGCCGTAGCCGATGGTAATTGTCAAATCGGCAACAACAGCAAGAGAGTTTTGTTTTGAACCTTCCCAAAGACCGGTAGGGCAATCAACGGCAATCGTTTCAAAAAAACAACTCTTTCGTTTTTCATTAAGCTCATTGACAAGATTGGCTATTTCGCCTTGCAGTTCTCCTCTCATGCCAATGCCGAGGATAGAGTCCAAAACATAGTCGGCCTTGGTCCAAGGAACGGGACAGGGATATTCGTAAATGGGCAGGTCGGGAAAAGCATGAACCAACTCGTTCAATTTCTTTTTACATAAAGATCCTAACTGGTTTCTTTCCGTCGTAAGATAAACGGAAACATTCCATCCTTTTTTCAGTAACTCTCTGGCTATAACAAGGCCATCTCCCCCGTTGTTCCCCTTCCCAATTAATGCCAAGAGAGCATGCCCACGGGAACAATACGCTTCAATAAAGGCGGCGGCCATTCTCCCCGCTCTTTCCATGAGGACCTCGGCAGAGATACCACGGGTTATCTCCGCTTCTTCAAGCTTTCTTATCTCCTGGACATCAACAATGGTCATTATTTAAGATATTATAGATAAAAAAATTCTTCTTTCTATTCTTCTATCTTAAGATGACTCGAATGCCAATTCAAAGAACTATACTTGCCAAGAAAATCTCTACAGAAAAACTACAATTTTTCTTTAATAAGGGTAATTTTAAGTGCAATTGACCAAAACAGCAGCTAATAATTATAAAGGAATTTATAAAAATGGCGGCCGTAGCTCAATAGGTAGAGCACCAGATTGTGGCTCTGGCTGTTGCGGGTTCAAGTCCCGTCGGTCGCCCTTAATTACAGGGTTTTTTGCGTGATCCTAGCCGATCTTGCCGAGGAGATTTTTCTTTTCCTTTTTGTTCAATCTATTCTTCGGAAAAATTTCTTCTCGGGATAGGTTTTTTAAAAGCTGGCCGATTTTACCCGGCGAATCCAGCGCCTCCGTTCAGCTGACCTTAAGCAGGAGTTTGCCAAAATTTTTATTTGCTTTTAAATATTCCAAGGCCTGGGGCAACTCTTCCCAACTAAATACCCGCTCTATAATGGGCTTAAGCTCTCCCCTCGTAAAATAAGGAAGGATTTTTTTTCTAAAATCCTGGGTTAAGATCATCTTTTCTTCTATCGGTCTTGAACGCAGGGTAGATCCAACAATGGTTAATCTTTTCCGCAGCAAAAGATCAAGGGAGATTTCCGTTTTCGTTCCCCCCAAAAGTCCAAGACACAAAATCCTTCCCTTTTCCGCAACAATACAAGGATAAAGGCTAAATTTTTTTCCACCTACCAGGTCAAAAATCAAGTCCATGCCTTTTCCGCCCGTCCGGGATAAAGACCAATCTCCAAGATCTTGCTCCTCTTCCACGAGCACATCCAAGGCTCCGAGTTTCAAAAGCTTTTCTTTTTTAGAAGGGGTTCTTACGGTGCAAAAGGGTCTCAAGTTCTTTATCTTGGCTAATGCTAATGCGGAAAGACCAACCCCACTTCCCGCAGCCGAAATCAAAATGGTTTCATTTTCTTTGGCTTTAAGCCGGTATTCCAACCCATCCCAGGCCGTAAAGAAAGTTTCAGGAATAGCTGCCGCCTCCATCAAGGAAAGAGAACCTTCCACGGCCAACAACATCCTTTGCTGAACGATAATTTCCGTGGAAAAGGCTCCACCTACGACCAATCCAAAGACCGGATCACCTTCTTTCCAGTGTTCTACTTCTAAGCCAACCTCGCTTATGAAACCAGAAAACTCTAACCCCGGAATCTCGTGGGCAACGGGTGGTCCTGGCTGCGGATAGACTCCTTCCCATTGAAGGAGATCGGCCCTATTGATCCCCGCATAATGAACTTCGATTTTTAACTCTCCCCTTCCCGGATGAAGGGAAGGAAGGGAAACCAGCCTTAAATTTCTTTGCTTATCTTTCTTTTCAATAATCCAGCAGTTGCTCATTATAAAAACCACATTCTGCTGAGTTAAAAAGAATGCTTTAATTTTCCTCGACTTGTTTAAACTTTTCTTTTTTTAGCCGCCAACCAGGGGTAAGCTTGAGCCCAGTTTAAGGGAATAGGGGCAGGCTTGCCTCCCGGAATTTTAACGCAGGCAAGAGTTTGAAGGCAACTGGCAAGCAGTTGGCCACAAGCTTCTTGCTTTCTTAATTCAAACTCGATTTGAAAACGTATTCTTTCCACCCTACAGAGCCTTGAAACGATATGAACGATATCACCCAGCCTTGCCGGGGCCTTATAATCGATCTCTGTCCTTATAACCACGGGGACAATTCCCGTTCGCTCCATTTCCTTCAAAGGCCAACCGAGTTTTTCGGCAAGTTCTGAACGGGCAATCTCGATCAAGCGCAAATAGGCTACGTTATGAACAACTCCACAAGCATCCGTGTCAAAAAAAAAGATCTTGATTTTCGTTTCGGATTCGGGAAGTTCAACTAGATTAGACATGGGAAATACATTATAACTGATTTTTCAGTTCCCGGTCATCTTTTTTCACTTTAAAATCAATCTTCATGATTAGAAAGATAGTTTCTGGAGGGCAAACAGGCGCCGATAGGGCAGCCTTGGATTGGGCAATCGCCAAGGGCATAGCTCACGGAGGATGGTGTCCCAAGGGCAGGCTTTCTGAAGCCGGTGTCATTCCTTCAAAATACCAACTTTGTGAAACCCCTTCGTCCAGTTACACGACGAGAACCGCATGGAACGTATGGGACTCGGATGGGACTCTCATCGTGACCTTAGACCCTACTCTCACCGAAGGGTCTCTGGCAACTCAAAAGTTTGCAGAAAATTTTGGGAAGCCTTGTCTGCATGTTCACGAAAAGCTCCCCGGAAAGGAGTTCAAGATCAAGGACTTTCTCTTTTCAAATGCAATAGAAATCCTCAACGTCGGCGGTTCCCGTGAAAGCAAGGAAAAAGGTATTTACGAATTCTGCTACCGGCTCCTCGATCGATCTATCGAGAAGGAAATGCTCCCTGAATCTTTTTTTCAATCTCCCTACCACGGGTTAGTCAAGGCTTTTAAACAAGGCCGGAGAGGGAATCGTTTTTCATTATCCCCCGACGTCATCCACATGGAAGACCTAAAAATTGAGACATGCATCGGAGCCACGGAAGAGGAAAGGAGAAACAAACAACAAATCAGGCTATCCCTCGATATCTATGTAGATCCAAGCCTCATTCGCAAAGCTTGGATGACGGATAACCTTGCCGACACGCTGGATTACGCTTTAATAAAAGAAAGAGTCGAAGCCTTGGCCTCTTCAAAACCAAGGAACCTCATAGAAACCCTGGCCGAAGAAATCGCCGAGGAACTTTTAAGGCTTCCCCTGGTTTTAGGACTGAAAATCAGGGTTACAAAATTTCCTTTCCCCAACGTGGGCTCTGTCTCTTTGATTATAGAACGATTTGAAGATACCCCAATGAATCAGATAAAGCCTTCTTGACGAAAATCTTGTATGTTCTTCCCCATGGACATGCGCACCCAATCTACGAGGAACTTCAGCAGGGAAACTTCCCAAAGTTCTTCTTCTCCTTTTAAAAGAACAGACAAGGGATTGCCTTCCTTAACCAACTCTTCTTTAAGCCTGTTGCATACCTCTTCAGAAGAACCCTTCACTTCGTTAAAACGCAGATCGTCTTTCTTGAACAAGAACCCGTAGCGTAAAAAGGAAACATTCCCCTGTTGGGAATTTTTTAAAAGCCACTGGGCGTACTCTTGGGCTTCTTTACCGAAGCCTTCCAAGGAAAGCTTGGCAAACTGGGGGGAGGTGATAATCCTTGGTCTTTCGGCCTCAAGCTTCCCTTCCCTTACAAAACAGAGATCCACTTTGTCCAGATCCTCGGTAACCAGGTAGTAATGCAGAAGAGTCGTCCCAAATGTTGAAACGATTCGCCGAGGAAGCAATATAATTTTTGTATTTTCCAAAGCATACAAAAAGTTGTCTTGAAAATTCATAGTTTTACCCAGTTTAATCTTGGCGATGCATTTCTCTATAGAGAGCAAGAACTTAAAAATAATGCCTTAGAACGATAAAAACTATACAAATTTAAACAAATTTTCCAGGATTTAAAATCCCTTTTGGATCCAAGCACCTCTTGATCTTCTCGTGGACCAACCGTGACTCTCGACTGAGGGCTTTTCCCCACCAAGGCAACTTGGCGATCCCTATGCCGTGTTCCCCGGTTATGGATCCATTCCATGCCAAAACCGAATCGAAAAGAAGATCGAGGGCTTTCTCTGCCTTGTTGCGGTTTTCTACCTTGGTCCAATCAACCATCAAGTTGACATGAATGTTCCCATCCCCGGCATGACCGAAACAAGCAACGGTCAAGTTAAATTCCTTTTGAAGATGTTCGCCTAAACTGATCAAATCCGCAAGCCGGCTGCGCGGCACAGTGACATCTTCGTTGAGCTTGGTCAACCCGCTGGCCTTAAGAGAAGCGGAAAAAAGACGGCGCGTTTGCCACAGTTTTTCACATTGTTCTTCGCCTAATGCTTTTGACAAGTTCCTCGGGGAAAAAGAGCGGACAAGTTTTGCAAAAAAATCGATATCCGCATTCACCGCGGCCTCGCTCCCGTCAACTTCTAAGAGCAGATGGGCATCAAAAGGGGGAATTTCTTCTTGTGTAAATTCCCTTGCACAATTAAGGGTAAATCGATCGGCGATTTCTAGGGCAGAGGGCATTATTCCCGAGGATAAAACGTGGTTTATGCATAAAATAGCCTGATCCATTTTCTCGAAATAAGCCGAGAGAGCAGCTCTAAACGGGGGTTTAGAAATGAGCCGCAGGGTAATTTCTGTAACAAGGCCTAGCATACCTTCGGAACCCACAAAAAGTCCCGTTAAATCAAACCCCGTTTTGTTCTTTATCGTTCTTCCACCTACTCTAGCCACCGATCCATCGGCCAAAATGACTTCGAGGCCTAAGACATAATTCCTTGTCACCCCATATTTAAGGCACCGGGGTCCTCCGGCATTCGTGGCGACATTTCCTCCAACCGTGCATTCCATGATACTGGCAGGATCCGGAGGATAAAACAGCCCCATCTCTTTAACTTTTTCTTGCAGAACCCCGGTAATTACGCCCGGTTCTACCACAGCGACAGAGTCAACCGGATGGATCTCTTTAATCCTATTCATTCTTTCAAATGAAATAACAACTCCTCCTTTTACAGGCACAGCCCCTCCTACATATCCCCTGCCTCCACCCCGAGCTGTTACATAGACCCCTTTTGAATAAGCAAACTGCATCAACTCGATCACGTCTTCCTTGGATTCCGGGAAAAAAACTCCATCGGGATTGTGGGAAAAAAGCCAGGCATCTTTCGCATATTTTTCCAAAATGTCTTTCCGGTATGAAAACTTATCGGTAAAACGCTCCTTCAACTGCTCAAGCCATAATTCCATGAAAATCGCTCCTCGAATTTTTCAAATTTCCTTTCTTCGGCAAAAAAATTATTGATTATGATAATTATACATAAAAAAAAGTAGGGATCTATGAGCTTGTTTTTTCCGGCCATGAAAAAAAACAAGGGGGAGGGGCTCAAAGTCGGCTCTGAAATTCCAGGGATAAATGTTTTCGATACCGAGGGCAATCCTCTTTCTCTTCGAGAACTCTGCAACCAAGGAATAGTTTTACTTTATTTTTTCCCCAAAGCCTTCACCCCAGGTTGTACCCTTCAAGCTTGCCATCTTAGAGATCGCCTATCCGACCTGCAGCAACATAAAATAAAGGTCTACGGGATAAGCAAGGATAAGCCTTGCATTCAAAAAAAATTTTCTCAAAGCTACCGGTTGAACTTTTGCTTATTAAGCGACCTCCATGGAGAAGCCTGTAAAACTTTTGGAGTTCCTCTTTTTCTAGGAATGCCCAAACGGGTTTCCTTTTTAATCAAAGAGGGAAAACTTCTGTGGCGGGACTTTCATCCTCACGTAGGGAAAACCGCCGATGATATTTTGGAAGCAATTGCTGCAAGCATGTACTGGCCAAAAGATTGAAAATCCCCGCTCTAAAGATCCCCTTTAAAAACATTGAAAATCCCTTGGCTTTATGGCTCTTTTGCCGTTTCCTTTCCCTTGTTTACCTCGTCGCTTTTTTTTCCCTTTCCCTTCAAATCCTTGGATTAGTTGGAGCTGGAGGGATTCTGCCCGTTTCCCCATTTCTCCGTTTTGTCCGTGAAAACATGGGATGGGAAAGATTTTTTTTTGTCCCCACTCTTTTTTGGCTTGTTCCTCCGACGGATCTTGTTCTTGAGCTGGGAACCTTTCTGGGAATCTTTTTATCCCTTCTTCTTTTTCTTAATATCGCCCCTTCGGTTGTTTCGCTGGGCCTTTGGTTTCTTTATCTCTCCTATGTATCCGCAGGACAGGTCTTTTTTAATTTTCAATGGGATGGGTTGCTGCTGGAATGCGGTTTGCTTTCATCTCTCTTTTTGCCATGGAAGCTTTCTTGTCGCTTTACCACGTTGACTTCCTCTTCGGCTTGGACCACTTTCCTATTTCATTGGCTGCTTTTCAAGCTCATGTTTCTTTCGGGGTTGGTTAAATTGGAAAGTCATGACCCCACGTGGCGGGCGCTCACCGCTTTAAAATACCATTATGAGACCGAACCCCTGCCCACTCCCCCTGCCTGGTATTTCTATCATCTGCCCATGAAGTTTCATGAAATAACCACTTTTCTCGTTCTATTCATCGAACTGGTCGTTCCTTTCGCTATTTTTTTGGGCAAAACAGCCAGAAGAATAAGCTTTTTCCTTTTTAGCTTTTTCCAGCTTTTCATCATTTTGACGGGCAATCATGCCTTCTTCAATTGGCTTTCTCTAGCCTTGTGCTGGACTTTACTCGATGACGGCTTCATAAAAAAAATCATCCCCTATTTCTCTTCATTTTCTCCTTGCCCTAGTCCGACCTTTCAGAAAAGGATTATCCCTTTTCTTTCCTTTCTTGTCCTTTTCATAAGCCTATTGTTTTTCTTGGAATCTTTTTCTTTTCCCTATCCTCAAGGCATAAAAAAACTTCTATATTTCCTGGGGACCTTCCGCTCGGTAAACAATTATGGAGCCTTCGCCGTGATGACAACCCGAAGACCGGAAATCATTATCGAGGGAAGCAGGGATGGGATCGAATGGAAAGAGTATCCTTTCCGGTGGAAACCGGATGATCCCTACAAGGCTCCATCCTTTGTATCCCCCTACCACCCAAGAATGGATTGGCAAATGTGGTTTGCCGCTCTCAGTACACCCAGAGAAAATCCCTGGTTTGTTTCCTTATTATCCTGCTTGCTCAAAGGCAACAAAGAAGTAATCAAGCTCTTCAAGGAAAACCCCTTCCCCTCATCTCCACCTAAGTATATCCGGGCCCTTCTCTATGTTTATGAATACAGCTCTCCCTCTGAAAAAAGAGAAAAAAAACTATGGTGGCACAGGACCTACCTTGGACTTTATTTCCCCCCTTCCTCCCTCCTTCCCGAATTTAAATCCAATCAAACCAAAACCCCTATTTACCCAAAAACGGCAGGGTCTTTAAAAGATTTCCGCTACCCTTTGGGCTTCCCGGGTAGCTTTGAATAAAAGCTCATCTCTTTTTTGAAAAAGAGTTCCCTCGACAATCACTTGGTGAATTTCACTAATGCCGATAAATCCAAGGATAAGCTTAAGATAGGGAAGTTGGAAATCAAGTTTTTGGAGTTCATCCTGGTAAGTTCCCCCCCTGGCACAGACCAGGCAGGCTTTTTTTCCCAAAACAAGCCCCTTGTACCCTTCCTGCGGAGAATAAGAAAAGGTATAGGTAGGCTGAACGAGGATATCGATATAATGTTTCAGTTTATAGGGAATTCCGAAATTCCACATGGGCAGGGAAAAAATATATTTATCAAAGGATATAAAATGACCGATGATCTCTTCCACCGCTTTCCATGCCCTTTTTTGCTCTGGAGTATGTTCCAGCCCATGAAAAAGGGCGTATTTGCTTTCAAGCACATATCCATCAAACCGCGGTAAATCCTTAGCCCAAAGATCCAATAATTCAACAACATCTTGCGGATGCTTTTCCTTGTATTTTTGAAGAAAGGCTTGTGTAGCGGCTATAGAAAAAGACCGATCTTTCCTTGGAGAAGCTTCGATATACAATATCTTGGACATCTTTTCCCCCATTTTAAAGCCTCAGATTTAAAGCTTAAGAAATTACTTTTGAGAAGGGTTCTGAAGGTTCCTTGATTTCCTACTCGGCATAAGGTTGGGAGAAGAACGAGAAGATTTCTTTAAAGTCGGTTTTCTTGAGGGTTTTTCCGTTGTAGGTAAAAAGGTGCGCACATAGGGCTTTTGCGGAGTATAGTACAAGTTGGTTGAGACAACACAGTAGGCATAGCCATAAGGATCCGTTGAACCGTAAGGGAAAGTGGGGTATTTCGCATCAAAGTGCTTACCCATCAAGGGCAGGGCTGCCGCCCTATCGAATGCCATGGAAAAGAGGCTTAAGAGCAAGGAGAGGAAAAAAAATTTTTTCATGGGAAAGAAATTAAAAAATTAAAACTTGTATCTCAATCCACCAAGGACAAGATTGGCTTCAAACTGATCAAAATGGTTATTAATTGTTGTTCCCGAACCAAAAACGGCCGGATTTCCCGAATAGGTAAAGTTTGAAGTCCCCACCCATACAAACCGGTATTCCACGATGAAGCTTAAGCGGTCGGTTATCCATCTTTCCACCCCGGCAATGCCCTGGAGGGCAAAGGCCCCGTTAGAGGTATCAATTCCCTTGCCAAACAAGTTTTTCCCGGAAAAATTCCCTTTCGATCCCACGCCGGAAATCGACGATTCCCATAGGTAAGCCCCCCCCACCCCAATACCAAAGTTAATGACGAGAATAGGCGTATAGAGCCTGAGCAACCCGTCGATGAAGAACAGTCCAGAATTAAAATTATCCTTAAAATCGATATTCCCCGCCACCGGGTTGATTTGCGAAGCGGCAGCGGTCATACCCATGTAATAACCATCAAATTGCACCGATGGACTCCAAAAAAAATCCCCGGTAGTCCCCATGGCTTGCTTGGGAAACTCATAACCTACTTCTACTCCCCCCACTCCATTTACTATGCCTCCTCTAGGATTAAACGTGGCCAAGCCTACGGGAGATGGATATTGAGAATAACCGTAATTGCCCGGAGCAGAAAAAGATCCTCCCCCAAATACTCCTGCATACAGGCCCGTCTTCAATGAAAAAGGAGCCTTTTGTGAGTTTATTTCCTTGATATTCTTTTCGAGTTCCCTTTTGTCCTTGTCAGGAGGAAAAGCATGCTCATTTTGAGACCCCGCCACTTCCTCACCGCCTGATTGGGCATAAGAGGGATTTTGAACTGCAGAAGCCAAATTGGGTTTTTCTTCGGCATATTCATCTTCGATTTCAGCTTTCAAAGGATAAATGCACAGCGACAGGCTCAACCCGAAAAAGCATAATCCCCGTGCTAAATCCACTTTTCTCTTTTTCAAATCGATCATTGCTAAAAAACGTTAAACAGTTAAGAAACCTAGAAAACTTGCTATCATTAATGTTTAGAAACTGTCAATGGTTTTCTCAAAATAATTCAGTTACACTGGCCGTCAGCCCATGCCGGGCGATAAAAAATGAAGAAAGAACCGGCAATGAAATGATAATTGCCGGTTCTTTCTTTTCAATAAGAGAATGCAATCTGCCTTTGACCCCCTCCTCCGCCTGAATGCGGAGGATTCCTTCCTGCCATCAGGGGCCTTGCCCCTTGGATCGGTCAACGACCGACTCTCCGACACCACGCCTAAGAACAGGCGATCCGGGCCGGTCCGGCCCTTCGAACGTTTACGACGCGCCTTCTCCTCTTCCTTCGGGAAGAGGTTTACGGCGCGTTTTTTCCAGATCAACTTACCTTAACTTCTACGGTTTTCGGCTGCGCTTGTTCTCCCTTGGGCATATGGAGATAAAGGACACCATCTTTAAACTCAGCGGATATTTTATCTTTCTCAACCCCCTCGGGTAATTCAAAACTCCGGCTAAATGCCCCATAGGCCCGTTCTACCCGGATGTATCTTTTCTTTTTATCTTTTTCTTCCTTTTCCACCTTTCTTTCCCCAGAAACAGTCAAGATATTATTTTGTATCGATACCTTGACCTCTTCCTTTTTTATCCCGGGAAGATCCATTTTCACTAGGAACTCCTTGTCATCCTCGGTAATATCTGTAAATGGCCGCCACTCACTCAGTTCAAAGGGCTCGATCTCCTCGGAAGTCAGGAGTTCCAGTGGTTTTTCAAAAAGAGAAGCCATCTTTCTCCTCATCTCTTCAAGTTCCTTGAAAGGATCCCAAAGGGAAGGCAAAAAAGAACTTCTCTTGGATAATAGATCAGCCATAACACCTCCTTGTTAAGGTTTCCGGTTTCAATTATAAACTTAAAAAAGAATCGTTTATTGTCAAGCCGTTGGGAATAAACAATTAATCAAAATATTTTATAGATATTATATATTGGACTTGATAGTTTAATGAAAAATATAACTTTAGCTTGATCTCCACCATGACCCCTTTATTGGAATTTTTCTTTCACTGGGACCACTATCTTAGGGAAATCATAGTGACTCACCAAGATTGGATTTATCTTTTGCTCTTCGCCCTCGTATTTTGTGAAACAGGACTCATAGTTACCCCCTTCCTTCCCGGGGATTCCCTCCTTTTTACCCTAGGGATTTTAGCTGCTGAAGGATGGCTCAATATCTATTATTTATTTTTCTTTTTAACCCTAGCCGCCATTGGAGGAGATAACTTGAACTATTTCGTGGGGCATCGATTTGGAAAATGGATCTGCTCCTCAGAAAAATCTTATTTGATCAAAAAAGAGTATATTTTCAAAGCAGAGCAATTTTTTGCTCGATTTGGAGCAAAGGCGGTGTTTCTTTCTCGATTCATCCCTGTTATTCGCACCTTTACCCCTTTTATTGCCGGCATAGGATCGATGAACTACGGTCGTTTTGCCTTCTTTAATGTCTCCGGAGGGTTGAGCTGGATCGGTCTCTTTCTGGGGCTAGGTTTTTTCCTAGGCAACCAGCCCATCGTTAAAAACAATATTCAAATCTGCATTTACGGTATCATCCTTGTATCCGTTCTTCCTCTAACCTTGGAATGGATAAAATCCAGGCTTTCTCTTAAAACGAAAAGAAGCCCCCCCTTGAAATGACTAAACAATAATAGGCAAAGAATCCTTATTGACTGCTCCGGCAAAGATCGCGTTGATAATTCAATAGCTTGCAAAAGGCATCCCATGAAAAAAGAGTCCTTTGAATTCCTTTTATCTCTCTTGAATACCCCCAGTCCTTCGAGCCTGGAAACCTTGGGGCAAAAAGTATGGATTGATTACGTAAAAAATTATGCCCACCGCGTAGAAGTAGATGCTTATGGCAACGCCGTGGCGACTTTAAACTTGGAGGGCAAACCTAAAATTCTTGTCAATGGCCATATCGATGAAATCGCTTTCCAAGTCCAATATGTCGATGACAACGGTTTTATTTATTTTTCCCCTGTTGGTGGACCTGATCCAAAACTTTCCAGGGGAAGAAAAGTGAACATTTTCCATGAAGGCAAAGTTGTTCCCGGTGTAATTGGTACTCTTGCCATCCATATGCAGGAGAAGGAAGGGCAGGAAAAAACTCCGAAATGGAACGAGCTTTTTATCGATATTGGAGCATCAAGTAGGGATGAAGCCCTTGAACATGTCCAAGTTGGAGATCTCGTTCTTTACGATAGCGAGGCTTTCTGCCTTTTAAACGATATCTGGATATCCCGTGGATGCGACGACAAGGTTGGGGCTTTCGTCGCCGCAGAAGTTTTGAGAATCTGCTCGGAAGAAAAAATATCCGCTCCCTGTATCGTTGCCGCTTCCACCATCCAGGAGGAAAATGGACTTTACGGAGCGAGCATGATCGGATACTCCATCCACCCCGATATTGCCATCGTAGTCGATGTTGGCCATGCAACCGATATTCCCATAGCGGATAAGAAAAAATTCGGCGATATTCGTCTTGGGAAGGGCCCCATCCTCAGTCATGGTAGTGTCAATCATCCTGGAATAGTGGACTACCTGAATAAACTCGCCCACAAGCTTTCCCTTAGCCATCAGCATGGCATTGATCCCAGGCGATCGGGAACAGATGCCGATGCATTGTTTATTCAAAGAGGTGGAATTCCTAGCTGCTCCATCGGTATTCCTAACCGGTACATGCATAGCCCCGTGGAGGCCTTTCATTTAAAAGATTTAGAAACGGCGGCTACTTGGATTGCTGCCTTTTGTAAAGAAATAAAAAGCAGGGAAGAAATTCTCCCTTCTATAGAAAAAGAACCTTTTTTAGAGAAGCGTTTTTAAATAAGTAGTTTTAGAAGAAAAAAATTTTTTCTCTTTATCCCTTTTAAAATTTGAAAAATATTACTTCTGTAGCTTACCAAGAAGGGAAGTTTCTTTTACCCTTTTTTGTTACTGTGATGGAGTTATCGAAAACTTCCCGAAAAGTTTCCGTTGAATATATTGTAAACGAAAATTAAAAAATATTAAAAAATTCGATAATGTACCTGTTTTTTCAAGAATATTCTCGATGAGTATGAAAGTAAAAAAACTGCTTCATACCCGGCTTCGGGTGAGCAAGCTTGAAGAGTCGGTTAAATTCTTTACGGAAGTTCTTGGAATGGAAGTCGTCAGACAAACTCAATCCCCTAGGGGCTCCGTTCTTTTGTTTCTGAAAATTCCCGGGAATGAAGAAGAAATAGAACTTTGCTATTATCCAGGAAGCGGTAAAGTCACCGTTCCTCCAGATTTAATGCACCTCGCCTTCGAGGTAGACGACCTGGAAGAATTCGCCGCCCATTGTTCAAAGCTCGGCTATCCGTTTTCAGATGGTCCGACAGTATCAAGCTCCGGGACAAAATTTGCCTTCATCGATGGTCCCGACGGCTATGAAATAGAATTAATCGAACGCAATGACACCCATTAAAAATTAAAAAATTATGGCCCATCCAATCCGCCTTTCTATAAATATCGGAATCAATCCCTTTCTATTATCAAAAGAGATAAAAAAAGCCGAAATTTTTAACTGTGATTCAATCCATGTGGACGTAACCGATGGGCACTTTGTGCCCAATCTTTCTATAGGACCAGATTTTATTGCCGCTTTACGTTCAATGACAAACTTACCCATCGAAGTCCATCTGCTCATTCAACAACCCGATCGTTTCGCCAGGGATTTTGTCGAATCCGGGGCCGACCTACTCATCGTTCACATGGAGGCACATCACGACGTTAAAAAAACGATTAATCTTATTCACAGCATGGGTTGCCGCTGCGGACTCGCTTTAAACCCGCTGACCGTTTTCGAAAAAAGCATCAACTACCTTTCTCAACTGCAAGCCCTCCTTATTCTCATTACCAATTTCCCCTCCAAGAGCCATCCTTTCCAGCCTGATAAGCTATCAAAGATAAGGAAAGCCAGGGAATTCCGTGAAAAGAATAACCTGAATTTTCAAATATTGGTGGAGGGGGGCCTCTCCGCTCAAACCATCCCCTCAACCGTCATTGCCGGTGCCAACACGCTCATCTTGGAAAGTTCTTTTTTCAAAGAAGATCTTTCCATGGAAAGCCTGTCTGCAATTCTCAAAGATATCGATGAAGCTTCCGCAGGAGGATAAAACCGTCGCGCCTGTCTTGCCCGTTGCTGCCCAAATAGGAACGGAACCGGCTTCCTTCTTCGCCGAGGCTGGATGCAGCGGGCAATTGGATGTCGGGCCAGGGTCCTCTTCTCCATGGGTTGACACCGCCCAACTTACTGCCGTTTCCCTTAAATGGACCGAGGTGTGAACGCCCGCGGCCAGGTTCAGCTCCGTGGTCCGGGCAGGGCAAGCGCCGCAGCGTATTCAACGCGACAGCTGGGAGTTCCGCAGCCTTGCGAATGCTTCCCTCTTGCGGGACATGCTTCAGAGCATGAATAAGCATGAACAAGCAAGAAATTTATTAACTGCTCAAGCCTTTAAAGTTGAATACAGACGGTTTTTGTTTCCAGGTAGTTCTCGAGTACCGCATGCCCCATTTCTCTCCCCCATCCCGACTGTTTATAACCTCCAAAAGGTAAAGAGGCATCAAAAACATTATAACAATTTATCCAGACCGTTCCCGCTTTCAGTTTTGAGGCGAGCCGATGGGCTTTTGAAATATCTCTTGTCCATATTCCTGCCGCAAGGCCGTATATGGTCTGGTTGGCCACCGGGGTAATCTCTTCGGTATCTTCAAAAGGAGCAGCACAAACAACGGGTCCAAAAATTTCCTCATTCACAATTTTCATGGAGGGATTCACCCCGGTAAAAATGGTGGGAGTTATAAAATAGCCTTTCTCTCCATAGCGCTTCCCCCCGGTAACTACGGTCGCTCCTTCATCCATTCCGGAACGAATGTAAGAAAAAACCCTGTCGTATTGTTCTTGGGAAACAAGAGGTCCCATCTCCGTCGAGGGTTCAAGACCAGGGCCAAGGCGAATTTTTTTAGCCTCTTCGGTTATTCCCGCCAGGACTTTATCAAAAGCTTTCTTTTCTATATAAAGCCTGCTTCCTGCACAGCAACATTGGCCATGATTAAAAAATATGGCGGAAGCGGCTCCCGGAATAGCCGTTGACAAATCTGCATCGGCAAAGATGATGTTTGGAGATTTGCCCCCGAGTTCAAGACTGACCTTTTTCAGATTTGAAGTTGCCGCTTTAACGATAATCTTGCCCACTTCTGTTGAACCGGTAAATGCAACCTTGTCGATATCCATGTGAGAAGCGATCGCCGCACCCGCCGTTTCACCAAAACCGGGCAAAATATTAACAACCCCGTCGGGGAAACCGGCTTGCTGAATAAGCTCCCCTAGCCACAAAGCGGAAAGAGGGGTTTGTTCGGCCGGCTTGAGAACAACCGTGCAACCCGTAGCTAATGCAGGGCCTAATTTCCAAGCAGCCATCAACAAGGGAAAATTCCAAGGAATGATCTGCCCCACTACTCCAATAGGTTCTCTCCTTGTATAAGCAAAAAATTTTTCTGGAGAAGCCAGGGAAAAAGGGATCGTCTCCCCTTCTATTTTCGTCGCCCATCCCGACATGTACCGGAAAAGATCGATGGACAAGGGGAGGTCTGCAACCCTGGCCACGGACATGGGTTTACCGTTGTCCAAAGATTCAACTTGGGCTAACTCTTCCAGGTTTTCTTCGATCAAATCGGCAAGCTTCCATATTAACTTGCCCCTTTCGGCAGGCGTCATTTTGCTCCACGGTCCTTTTTCAAAAGCTTCCCTAGCCGCTTTAACCGCTTTATCCACGTCCTCTTTATCGGCTTCGGCTACAAAGGCTAGTACTTCTCCCGTAGCGGGATCATAGGTTGGAAACGTTTTTCCGGAGACGGCATCTACCCAATTGCCGCCGATAAATAACTTTTTTGGAGACTTAAGAAAGTCCTGAACCTTGGGTAAAAGACTGTATGATAAGGCCTGGGATTTTTCAGTTGAAGTTTCTGTTAGCATCAATACCTCCTTTGCCAATTATTATTATAGGCATCGATCTCGAAACAAAACAACAAAATCTAATCAAAAGGAAAGGATTAAAATCTCTTGATTCCATCAACAATATCTGTTATGGGCTAGCCACTTCCAATTTGAAATCAACTCCATAAACCTAGTATTGAAAACAATTTTTTCACATCTTTTCGATTGTCTTTCCATTTCCCTCTTCAACTGCTTTCAAAAGCCATGCATTTTAGCTGCCGATTTTTCCGTTCAACTCAAGTTGTACGTTCAATATTGGCAAAGAGCTTCTCTCGAGGAATATTACCTTCCCGATCCTAGGTACGAGAAAAAAATCTCCGCCTCCATAGCCTCCGGTCTTAACCGAGAGCGCCGGTTAATTTTCCCAAGCTTCATCAGAAGCCCGGATTCTTTTTCAAATTACGCTACCTTTGATCTCTTCCCGTCAATAAAAGGATGGAATCGATCCCCGACGATGATTATCGTCCATGGACTTTTATCCCTTTCTCTTAAAGGGTACAAAAAATGGATACACTGGCTCAACGAACAAGGATGGAATGGAGTCCTTATGCATTTACCGTATCATTTTCAAAGAAAATCTCCTTCCTTGCTGTTCAGCGCCCGTTGCGTTCAACCCAACCTGGTTCACACCATGGAGACATTAAGACAATCGGTTATGGATCTTTATACTTTTACAAGAGGACTAAGAAGAGTAGGTTCCCCCCTTATTGCGGGATGGGGAATCAGTTATGGAGCATGGACGATCAGTCAACTTTGCTCTTTTGACGATACCCTGCATAAATTAATACTGGTAGAACCCCTGCTCCATGTTCATTATGTCATCTGGCAGTCACCTGCAGGAAAAGAAATAAGGAAAAAATTGACTCGATTAGGGATTACTCCCTCTGAAACCTACCCTCATCTCAGGTTGGCTTGCCCGAGTTTATCAAAGCCTAAACTCGATGGCCAGGATATACTCATCGTCGGAGGGCTTTACGATAAGATTAGCCCTCCATGGATTCTTAAAGAAATCAAAGAAAAATGGAAGGTAGACCATCTCTTTTTTTTCCCGGTAGGGCATCTCAACAATACATTGACTTCAAAGAGCTTTAAACTTGCCCTCGAATGCTGGAAAGATGATTTTTCCCTCTCCCATGATTGACAAGAGCTAAGAAAAGCTAATGATAAATTAAGCCCCAGATGCATGCTGTAAGTAGTATTTATAACGGCCCATTAGAAGAAAAGAGAATCATCCAGATGGTCTCAAAGCTCCGCATGGAACTTCCGGGAGAGCCGACTATTGGTTTTGCTTTTATATGGTCTGGATACTTGGATTTTGATTCGGATAGTCTTGCAGAACTTTCCGACCTGCTCACTATCTACGGTCATCTCCAACACCTGGTCGTAGTGGGTAGTTCTGGAGTCGTTGGCCAAGGGATAGAAAATGAAGGAACAGCTTCTTTCTCTCTTCTTCTTATCCATAATCCGGAGCTGAAATGCCATGGCCTGGAAATTCCTCCTCATGTCGTTGATTCTTTGGACCAGCAAGAGAATTGGCACTCCCTCATTCCTTTTGATGGCAACGACATCAAGGGGTTCTGCGTGTTTGCCGATCCGATAAACTTTCCAATAGAAAAATTTTTGAAATACTTGACCCAAGCCTATCCTCACCTTCCTGCTTGGGGAGGAGTAACCAGCGGCAAAGAAAATGAATGTTCTCTCTACTATAATCGAAGGGCCCTAACAGGATGTTTGCTCTTAACTTTTGCCGGGAACATTACCCTGGATGTAATCGTCTCCCAAGCTTGTCGTCCTATCGGTGATCCCTACACGATCACCCATGTTGACCAGAACATTCTCTATACCCTGGGGAGAAAAACCGCCTACCAGGCCTTGGCTAAAGCCTTCGATTCCTTGACCGAACAGGAAAAGCTCACCGTCCAAGGTCATCTCTTCATAGGCTTGGCCGTTTCTGAATACCTAGAAGAGTTTAAACAGGGAGATTTTCTCATCCGCAATATCCTCGGCGCCGATCCCTCTACCGGTGCCATCGTCATTGGTGCTTTTCCGAGGGTAGGGCAGACAGTCCAGTATCAATTAAGAGATCCCCAGGCCGCCATTCTTTCTCTTCAAAAAGCCCTAGAAGAGGAAAAATTAAAATTCAATGCTCAAGGAAAAATTCCTTCTGCCGCCTTACAAGCGATATGCACGGGAAGAGGGAAAAATCTTTTTGGAACCTCTTCCCACATCGATGCTCAAAGTATTCAAGAATTTTTTCCAGGTATCGCTCAAGCCGGCTTTTTTGCCCACGGTGAAGTAGGACCTTCTTGCGGGATGAATTTCCTCCATGGTTATTCGACTTCAATCGCTTTCCTTACCTAGGGAACTTTCCTTCATTCTCGCTTAGAAAAAACCATCTCGGGAAGCCTGGATCACCGTTAAAGCTCGCTACCGCTTAGCCGGCAACGAAACCGGCTTCTTTTCCACCGAGGTCGGTTTTGTTTCAACGGCATTCGACAGGCATGCGTTCGCTTACGGCTGGAAAGAGATTTCCCTCGCCTTTCGACTACCGCACAAGGGGCACAACTTCCAAGAACCGGCCGTAGTCAGCGAAGCTGATCTTATCAATCTGATCGGTTCGACAGGCAGATGAAGCTTTAATAGGTAGAACTCCCCCTTTTGCTTTTATGCTTTCCTTGCCCGGAGAAGGGGAAGAATGCTACTGCTCTTGCGACCGGGATCCCGTTTTGTAAGAAGCGGCTATCCAGCGGTTTAAAGTTTCCTCAGGATCCCGGAGATCTTCTTTAGTCAGGGTAAAATCACTCATTCCATTATTATTTTTGATCAATTTCAGTCCCAAACTGTAATTTTTAAACTTCTCTTTGCATAGATCAATAACGGCGATCCCCTTTTCATGGGCTTCCTTTTTCAGAGCCTCGATCGCTTCTTGATCAAAATGGATATGAATATCGGTTGTTTTATAAAATTCCAAGAGGAACTGATCGATCTGTTCATTGTCCCTACTTTTTTTATTTTCCTCTATCTTTTTCAGAATTTCCGCCAACTTTTTTTCCGGATCCAGAACCGTAAGACCGTCGATTTCCAACTCTTGGACACCGCTCCTGGGAAGTTCGAATCGAAAAGGCCTTAAAATCTTTTCACATATGGTCATCAATCCCCTGGCCCCGGTTTTTTCTTCCATCGCTTGCTCGGCAATCAGCTGTAAGGCTTCTTCGGTAAATTTCAACTCTATTCCATAAGCAGCAAAAGAACTTTTATACTGCTTGAGGATAGAACCTTCCGAATCGCGCAACACATGGAATAGATCGTCTTTCCCCAGGGGTTGACAAAAGACCCGAACAGGCAACCTCCCTATAAACTCCGGCTCAAGTCCATACTCGACAAAATCAGCCGTTTTAGCTTCGGCGATAATGTCCGATGGAATGCCTTCGGGACCATGAGGTTGGAATCCTAAGTGAGACCTTCGGATTCTTTTCTGAACAATTTCAGAGAGTTTTTCGAATGCTCCGCTTACAATAAAAAGAATATACCGGGTATTGATGGTCTTACGGGGAGCTTTAGCCCCTTTTTGAAAATCGAAAAGCGACTGCATCTGTCCAAGGACGTCATGGGCGGCTTTTATAGGAACATCGGTTTCTTCGAGTAGCTTCAATAAATTGGACTGCACACCCCTGCCACTGACATCCCTTCCCATGAAATGGGAAGTAGCCAACTTGTCTACTTCATCCAAGTAGATAATCCCGAACTGGGCGATTTCAACGTCTCCTTCGGCTTGCTGAATAAGTTCTCGCACCAGGTCCTCCACATCGGCCCCCACATAGCCTGTTTCTGAAAACTTCGTTGCATCCGCTTTAACCATGGGTACACCTATACAGTCGGCAAGGCAGCGGACAAGATAAGTTTTACCCACTCCACTCGGGCCAACGAGCAGAACGTTTTGTTTGACATAATGAGCCGGTCCCCTCCCCATCAAGGCTTCTTTAACTTGGTTGTAATGGTCGCATACGGCAACGGAAAGGACTTTTTTAGCTTCCTCCTGCTTAATGACAAACCGGTCAAGATAGGCTTTAATATCCTTAGGTGTAAATTGAAATTGTAATATTTTTTCTTTAAATCTTTCTTTTCGATCCTCTTTGAGGGGTTCACTGGCCATGGGAGAAGGGCTGCCAAAAGATTTTACGAAATCCTGGAGCCGCTTTTGCATCTCCTGGGGATCGGGAAAAATAAAAGAACTCATACCTATTCAAATTGAATAAAATAGGTTTAAAATCAAGATGGATAGCCAAGGAATCCAAAAAATTTTTAGAAAAGCCATCCCGACTTGAAATATTCGGCAATTCCCTTTTCCAATGAATATTCTGGGAAATATCCCAGATGAAGCTTGGTCATTCCTAGGTCGGCTTCCGTGTGCTCCTGATAAAAGGGATAAGGACAGGGAAAATACTCGGGTTGCGCTTGCGTATTTAAGGTTTGATTCAAAACACGAATGACTTCATTGAAAGATCGTGCATGACCACTGCCGATGTTAAGGAGGGGTACGGGACAATCCTTTAATTCTGTTAAAAGAGTCGCTTTAACGACATCGGCAACATAAACAAAATCCCTCTTTTGCTCCCCGTAAGAGAAAAGCCTGGGATTTTTTCCTTCTTTAATCTGTTGGGCCAGTTGAAAGATCATGCTTGATGAATTTTTTTTATGGGCTTCCCTTGGGCCGTATACATTGAAATATCTAAGCCCTGTTATCTTCGATTGCGGATTTTCTTTACAATAAGCCTTGGCCAATCTCTCCATTTGCAACTTGGAATACCCGTAGGGATTTGCCGGTCGAGGATCATCTTGGAGGGAATTTCTTCCCGAACGCAACCCATATACCGCTGCAGAAGAAGCATAGATAATCTTGGTAGAAGAACCGGCAAAAAAACGAAGCAAGTTCCGAAAGCTCTCCACGTTATTTTGCATCTGCCTGCGTTCGTCTAGGACGGTGGTATCCGTAAGAGAGGCCAAGTGGTAAACTACCTCGATTTCCTTTTTAGAAAAATAATTTGACCAATCAAACTCATAGAGGTTCTCGGTAATGACATCGCAGTGAGGATCGAGAATGTTTTTAAAGGAACCGCTCGAAAAGTCATCTATAATTATAAGCTCCCTTTGAGGAAAGACTTTTTGAAGTTCCAAAACAAGGTTGGAACCGATAAAACCGGCTCCTCCAGTAACGATAATTTTGTTTCCCATGGTTTTTTAATCCGATTTTTATAGAACTAAAAAAAATTTCTCCTAAAGCTTCAGTTCATAATTCATGACGGATGCCAAAAAAAGGGCGGCCGTCTCGGAACGGAGAACTTGATTACCTAGGCTTACGGGAATGAAACCCTGATTTAAAACCATATTTTTTTCTTCCCCTGTAAAATCGCCTTCAGGACCAATCAGGATAACTACAGAAGAAACATTTCTAGAAGAGTAGCATTGCATAACTTCTTTCAAAGATCTTGCTTCTTTACCAAGGAAAGCAACAAGTTTCAAGGAAGAAGGAAAACCCTCTTTTAAAGCGTCAGCTAAGAGAGAGATTTTGAAAAGCTCCGGTAATTTTCTCCGGTGGCTCTGCTTCGCTGCCGCGATGAGAATCTCATTCCATTTTTTTTCTTTAAGTTGTTGCCCTTCTTCTACCGCCGACAAACTGCGTTTTGAAATCACCGGGATAATCCGATCAACGCCGATCTCTGTAACTTTTTGGAGGAGCCAATGCATGGCCTTGTTCTTCAGGACCGATTGGATCAAAACCAACAAGGGTTTTTTTGAAGGACTGTCCTCCTTTATTTCTCTTAAAAGGGAAACAAAAACTTGATGATTTTCTATTTTTTCGATCTTTGCTTCCCAGCTACTTCCCTTTCCGTCAAACACCTCGATAAGATCTCCTATCTTATGGCGCATGACATGTACGCAATGGTGAGATTCTGCCCAATCCAGGCATCTGCGGGTGTAATCTGGACAAAAGTAAAGCTCCATAATCCAATTTTTTTAGAAAACTTTTGAAATTTGTTGTTTTGAATATTTTCTTTCAAAGAAAAACATTCTGATCGTAAACTTTACTTTTATAACTAAGTAGGTGAGATCAAGTTGAAAGTCTTAGTCAGTGGAATGATCGCCGGGATGAGCGATCGAGCCTTTATCCAGAAAGTCGTTGAGCTGGGCAGGCTTAACGGTAAAAATATCCATGTTTATGATGCCGTCCAGGAATTCACCAAAGGAGGGAAAAAACCTCTCGAACGACTTCTCGGGACGACCGATTATGTTTTCGAGCTGACCAGGGAAAGAGAATATGAAAAAATAGGTTTCGACATCCAAAAAAAAGGCTACAAGGATGTCATTATCAGGCTGCCTGCCACGATAGAGTGGAACAGGATAAATAGGAAATTTAAAGACCAGAGAATATTGCGTGATTTCATCGGACCCGATGTCATAGTTACGCTCATCGAGGCGGAATGGGTGATCAAAAAAGAGCTTGAATCCATTGAATCCCAGGACCCTTTTCTGAAAGCCCTAAAAGCTCGTCAGCATACCATTTATGAAATACTTTCCTGGATGAACGAGGAAGTTTCATTGTCTGAAGATTGGGCAAAATACATGAATATTCCTCATTACGTCCTTTCCGTTAATGAATCCCCTGACAGTCTCTACAAGCTTGTCGTTTATCCAAAACCTTGGGTTGTCTATGCCAGTTACTCCATGACCCATGCCACGGAAGAAATGAGGAAAATTGTTAACGAGATAATCCGCAAACTTCGGTATTACGCCGTTGTGATAGATCCTCAAACGGTAGAAATATCCCAGGAATTTGATTCTCCACTGGATAAAGAAGTCATTTATGCCTACACGGTACACCGTGACCTCCATTGGTATGTCGGCAAGGTTGACGCGGTCATTGCGATCCATCCTTATCCCGAAAGACCTCCTCTTTCTGCAGGGATGATGGATGAGTTAGGACATGCCCGGGATTACATGAAAACCCGTTACATGATTTTCCCCAAGGGATTTTCGCCTTTCACCACGGATTCTTATATCGAAAAAGGACACCTTTTCGAAACTGCCGAAGAATTTTTCGATTATTTAGAAAACGTGGAGAAGAGAAAAAAATATTCGGACATTCTTGAACTTTAAGGAGGTTTAATGGCCGAGTTGTCAGCTTTTATCGATTCCACCCTCCTTCGTCCCACTGCTACAAAAGAGGATATCGTCAAGCTTTGTGAAGAGGCTAAGCAACATGGCCTTTATTCCGTCTGCATTCAACCCTGCTGGGTAGCCCAGGCCACCAAGCTGGTTCAGAAAAGTTCCCTCAAGATTACCACCGTCGTTGGCTTTCCCCTCGGGGCCAACAAGACCACGGTTAAAACGTTGGAAGCTTTTGAGGCGATCAAAGACGGAGCCGATGAGTTGGATGTGGTTGTTCCCCTTTGGGCCGTTTCTACGAACCAATGGGCAGTCATAGAAGAAGAGCTCAAGGCTATCTGTGAAGTCGCCAATGGAAAAGTGGTCAAGGCGATAATTGAAACAGGATATTTCAGCCGGATCCAGATCGAAAAAGCTTCCTATGCAGCTATTCAAGGAGGAGCAAAATTTATAAAAACCTCTACGGGATACGGACCCCGAGGCGTAAATATTGAAGATATTCATTTTCTCAAGTCCTTGTTGCCTCCTTGGATAGGAATAAAAGCTTCAGGTGGCATTCGTTCCAAACAATTTGCCCTGGATCTCATCGAGGCCGGAGCAACAAGAATTGGAACATCTCATGCTCTTGCCCTTTTACAAGAATAGACCATCCGTTGCCTCAGACTTACTCAGTTGTGCTCAAACAGGGGCAAAGCTGACAGACTTACCCATTGAGGCGGACGGGGCCGGCGCGTGCGCTCCAGGCCAGAGCCTTCCTCTCCACAGGCATGCCTTCCGGTGGAACTCGCCGTAGGGCCGTTCAAGACGGCCAATAAGAAGTAAAATGTACAAGAAAGATTGAAAAAGATCAAATAATTAACCAACTGTTCAAACCCCTTGCTCACTAAACGGGAACAAAGTTGACCGCCCTCTCCACCAAGGACCGCGTAAAACTTTGCTTAAGGAGTGCTCCAATTTAACAGGCAAGCCAAGAGAGCAGGGTGGCAAGGCAGCATCGGCTAAGGAATAGCACGCATAAAAAAAAAGCTAAAAAGAGGATCGGCTGTTTGCTTGCTCTTCCAACAACAGGAAGGGAGCAAATTATTTGACACCGAATCGCTGCAATATCTCCGTTTTATCAATTTTGGTTAAATCCGCAGGAATTGTCTTGATCAGGTTTTTCTTCGTCGCTTGATCCAGATTTTCGATAATTCTTGGAAGAATTTCCGCAGTTGCTGACAAAGCCCAAGCCGAAGGATTGTATTTCTTAATGATCTGGCCGATTATTTTCGATAATTCACAAATCAATTTTCTCCGAATTTCCAGTTTCTCATTATGCCTCTCTCCCACAGATCTTTCTCCTGTCAATGGATAACTGACGACTGCAAACTCTCCCTGTTTGTCGGTATCTATATCCTTCAGTTTTTTCCTTCCCATTTCAATGATCTGATCATCTATGAGTTGGACGTGGCTGTGAGCTGTAAGTTCATCCCTGATAACCTTGAATGCCTTGATTTGGCCAAGATCGGCTACAATGATTATATCTAATCGCATAGTTGTCTTTTTGAATTTTTTATTTATTTAAAAACTCGAAGAGAGTAATTTTTTGTTATAATCCGTTAAAATGCAAGATGAAATTACTCTACATGAGCATGAGCTGACTCAAGCAAGGAGCTTATCCTCGAGTCAACTACCCCGTCCTAAGAGGCGGAGCTTGCGGGTAAGCGCAGGCTCAGGTTGACCAGGGAAAGCGCTACCTAGTCCGCTACGTTGCATGGAGAGCAAAAGACCGACATTGGGATGCTTTCTAAAGCCCTAACCCCTCGAAGCCGGAGTTGCAGACAACCGCGAGGGCAAGGGCGCTGGGGTACTCCGGCATACGGCAGGCATGCAACATTCCCGAGGGGAGACGCCCCTCAAGGGGCACGTAACATGGCCCGTAAGGGCAAAAAAATGGCTCCCCCAGGCCTACCGGGGGAGCCCAACCAAAGGAGGCCGCGCTTTCCTCCCCAGCCTGAATGCTGGGGTCTCAAACGCGGAAAAACGATGATGAAAGCTATGGTTCTTGAAAGACCCAAAAACCCGCTCGTTTTAAAGGATGTCCCTATACCCAGTCCGGGTCCGGGTGAAGTTCTCCTGGAGGTACTCGTATGCGGCGTATGCCGAACGGATCTCCATGTCGTCGATGGAGAACTTCCTAATCCCAAGCCGAATCTCATTCCCGGGCACGAAGTGGTGGGAATTGTAAGAAAATTAGGTAGCGGTGCTACCAAGTTTTCAATTGGTCAACGGGTGGGAGTTCCTTGGCTAGGGAAAAGCTGTGGTCAATGTCGGTTTTGTATTACAGGAAGAGAAAATCTTTGCGACAGGCCCGAATTTACCGGGTATACACGGGATGGAGGCTATGCAGAATGGATAGTTGCCGATGAACGCTTTTGTTTTCCTATTCCTCCTCGATACTCTAATGAAGAGGCTGCTCCTCTTTTGTGCGCTGGATTGATCGGGTTTCGCTCCTACAGGCATGCAGAAAAATCTGCTCGCATCGGTTTCTATGGATTTGGAGCCGCTGCTCACATTCTTATTCAGATCGCCAATCATCAAGGGAAAGCCGTTTTTGCTTTTTCCAAGCCTGGAGATAGGGAAAGCCAGGATTTTTCTCTTTCCCTTGGTGCTGCGTGGGCCGGGGACTCCACGACCTTACCTCCTGTTCTTTTGGACACGGCTATCATTTTTGCCCCCGTAGGAGCCTTGGTTCCTCAAGCCCTTCGTGCCGTAGAAAAAGGAGGGACAGTTGTTTGCGCCGGGATATACATGACTGACATCCCTTCTTTCCCTTATGAAATTTTATGGGGAGAAAGAAAAATCGTTTCCGTGGCCAATCTTACAAGAGACGATGGCGAAGAGTTTTTTAAAATTGCCTCGCAATTCAAAATCCAAACTCGAGTGGAAGTTTTACCTTTAACCGAGGCCAATAACGCTCTTCAAAGACTGAGAGAAGGGAAGGTCCAAGGGGCTCTTGCCTTGGTTCCAAAACTATAAACAGCTGAAGGAGCTGGAGCCCCCGCTCCGTTTCAACAAGGGAGCCCCATCCAAAATTGGCCTGTTCAAAAAGGCCGTGCACCCCTTACCGAAGTCAATAGAAAAAAACCCCGTAAAAAAACTTGCCTTTTTTATGGATCTGTCTTTTAGTAAATTCCTGCTTTTCAAATCGGCTTATTTAATTCAACAGGAAATTGAATAGGTTTTTAATAGCGATAAGGTAGAGATTATCGAAAGGAATGTATGACCGAAGTTAAAGTAAAAAAGGGAGAATCTATCGACAAGGCTTTACGACGATTAAAAAGGAAACTTGACCGTGAAGGAACGCTTAGAGAGGCAAGGCTAAGAAAAGCTTTTGAAAAACCTTGCAACCGAAGAAGGCGTAAAGCAAAAGAAGCTCGATTGAAATTATATTCATCCTTGTATTGATTCTACCCCCCTCTTGTCTTTCAGGCATTCGTTTTCCAGCCTTTAGCTCTTTAGCTTTATCTCTTTAATGGGTTATTCGTCTCTACCTTTGAGGCTTGGAAGGCTTTCTTTTCCTAAATTCACAGAGGCGGGGTTAACCGTGGCCCTAAAATCGGAATTGTGGATTGGGAGATAAAGAGTAATCTCTACCCTTCTATTTTTTTCTTTCCCTTCTTGGAAGCTATTGTCCGCAATGGGCTTAGTTGCTCCTCCGGCGGCCAAAGAAAAAATATCCTCGGGAAGCTGGCTCAATTGAATGAGCGTCCTGATAACCGCTGCTGAACGCATGGCTGAAATTTCCCAGTTTGTTGGATATACATTCTGCACTTCCAATGCCGGGGGATCATTGTCGGTATACGCACAAACTTCGATCTTCGCCTCTTTGGAGTTATCCAAGTAAGGCTTGAGGGCCGTGATCAATTTTTCAAGAAGGGCTTTTCCACTATTACTTATTTTAATTCCTCCATAACTGAACAGTGCACTCTTACTGAATCGAATGACTATGTTTTGCGGGTTTTGTATTACCCAAGATTCTCCCTTTTGTATTTCTTCGGCAAAGAGAGCGTTTAATTTTTGAGCCATTTCATGAATAAGGGTAAAATTTTCGTGCGTTGAAACCGCTTCTTCTTGCCTTTTTTTTGATTCAACCGCCTTGAGAGACTGGGTTGTTTTTTCAAGAAGTTCTTCCTGGCTTTTTAATAAACTCCCCGTTTGCGCTAGTTCGGCTTGGAGTTGATCGACAACCGCCCTTTGCTTTTGATTTTCTTGTTTTAAAAGTTCGTCTTCCTCTTTAAGCACCCTAACCGTCTTTTCTAGGGAAACATACTGGCCATAAAAATATATGGCACTGGCGCCGAGAAAAACACTTAAAGAGACCCAGAAAAAAAAAGCTCCAAGTCCACCCGAAGGCACTACGGCGTGTTTCTTCTTTTGAACTTTGACTGAAACAACTGCTGGTTTTTGCTCCATTACTTAACAATAGCTTTTTAAACTAAAACAACAAGAATAGAAAACATTCTCCGGCAAACAAATCAACCCAATCAACGGGAACCGTTTGTTTTTTCAATAGGAGGGGATAAAGGAGCAGTGCTCACGGGGAGAGGATTGGTCCAAGCCTTTTTAAGTTCCTCTGGACTGCTGGGCAAAATTGTCGAACCCGAAGGAGCGTCTAGCGGTCTATCCCCAACCAAGAATTCAAATAAAAGCGGTTTCCCGTCCCTTATTACCTTTACGGGTATTTTTTGGCCAACAGAAACAAAAAAGGAGGCATCCATGACATCGGATAAGTTCTCAATTTTTTTTCCATTTATGGAGACAACCACATCCCCTTCCCGCAAGCCACTTCCCACCACGGGTGTATTGGGGAAAAGACGAGCCACGACAACTTTACCCTCGGCATCTTCTTTCCCTAGCTTTGTAACGGCTACCCCTACCCAACCATAACGGACTTTTCCAAATTGACATAGATCGTCAACGACCTTTTTAATCGCGTTACTCGGAAGGGCATAACTCCACTCTTCCTCTTTGATACTCATGGTTATCATCCCAATAGCTAGCCCTCTTGAATTAATGAGCGGACCACCAACTTGACCGGGATTGATCCTTGCATTTATCCTCAAATGGGTTGTTGGGAAAAAATGGTTTAAATATTCGCATTCTTTGCCAGCAATCAAACCAAAAGAAGGAGAGGAGGGAAGATTGTAAGGAAAGCCGATCCCGATCACGGGCATCCCTGGAGCAACATCCAAAGTCTTGGCTAGTTTAAGATAAGGAAAAGGTTTTTGATCATCACTGACTTGAAGAACAACAACTCCGCTTCTTTCGTCAACACCTACTGTTTTGGCTAAATGCCATTGGTTACGGTACTCTACATAAAAAAGAGCCTCGGCTGCTTGTCCAGCTGAGGCAGTGATCACTATCCCTTTGGGATCAATGAAAAAGCCTGAACAATAACCGTCTACTCCTCCTCTTTTTTCGATACGAATGCGGACCACCGCACTTTTGTTGCTTTCAAAAATCCTGTTTACTTCTTTTCCAATGCTGTCAAAAAGGTTTTCGGAGCCGATAGCATAGGGAACCCCTAGCAAAACAAGGAAAAAAAAAAGAAACGAGGGAACTGTTCTTGGGAATGAAACCTTAAAAAGCCACCATTGCTTCATAGTGAGTAAGACTATCCTGGACAACGGATTGAGAATCTTGAGAATGGGGCAAACTAGGCGAAAGCCGAGTGGATTCGATTTCAAGTGGCTGTTTTGATGGCACTGAAGAAGAAATAACCTGCAAGGGTTGCTTGTTTCCCTCACCCTGTGGGCTTATCGAATTGGTCGCCGCCAAGGAAGAAGGGCTGATATTCTGGGTGCGTTTTGAAAGCCCGATGCTCATGGCAGCCAAGAAAGCAACGAAAATAAAAATGCCGGCAAATGCGGAACGGAATAAAACCTTCCTCTCCGCATCAAAAAACCACTGGAGTTTTTCAAAAAGCATTTCGGAAAAGGTCGTGTTTTTTATCATCTCTACTCTTAGCCTTCGATGAAGGCTTTTATGCATCTGCTCAAAATAATGAGCTGAAGCATGTTTTTCCACTTGTTGTTCTAAATGCTCCTTGATTCTCTTTTTCAAACCTTCCAGCTCCATCCTGTCTTGACTCTTCATCTCCATATCAAGGCCTCCAATATTTCCATCATCTCGAGTTGCACTTCAGCTTGTTAGTTCTAACTTATAAAGTTATTATCATTTTTCAAAATCTTTTGAAGTTGTTTATGAGCATAAAACAATCTAGAGCGAATTGTTCCTTCCGAACAGCCCATGATTTTCGCTATTTCTGAATGGCTCAGTTCCTCTAGGTCAAAAAGAACAACCACCGCACGATGCTTTTCTGAAAGTTTGGATAAAGCTTCATTTAAAATTTTTCCTAACTCTTTCATCTCAATCTGCTTTACCGCTTGTTCCCCGGAGCGGTAATCGACAAATTCCTTTTCTACTTGCCCCTCTTCCTCGTCAGAAAAATGGGGAAAGGGTTGAGGCGTAAACTTCGATTTTCTTTTGAAACTTATAGCCGTATTAACGGCAATGCGGTAAATCCACGTATAAAAAGAAGCACCAATGCGAAAGCCTCCTATATTCTTGTAGGCCTTAAGGAAAGTTTCCATCAAGACATCATTCGTGTCTTCGTGATGGAGAAGAACTCCATAAATAACCCTATACAGTCTTTTTTGATACCGTTCTACCAATATATCAAAAGCTTCTAATTCTCCGGACTTCATCCGAAGGATAAGCTCTTGATCTGTAGGTGAGCGTTCAACAACTTCTGGAATGGCTTTTTCCATTATTTTAATATTTGACTAATTTTTATAGATTTAAATAGCCGGCTTAAAAAAATCAAGCAATATTTATTCGTTTTCTAGTCGAGAAAAGAAGAGAAGCAAGGGGGAAAAGTTTAAAAAAAGAAAAGGGACTTGTCATTTTTCGTTTTTGCAAATAATATCCTATCCCATTGATGTCTGTAGAAAAATTACCTTCTAAAGAAAAAACCTCCAAGCATCTTTTACCTCCCATCTACGCCTGGGCGGTCAGGTTCGTTATCCTTGTAGTTTTTATCCAGCTTTCTTCTCTTCTATCCATTTTTTGGCTAAGGCATTATGTTTTCAACCAGGTTTCCAAGAAAGATCGACTGCAGGCCTCCAATCGTTCTTTTCCCTTGCCTTCGTTCCTCTCTCCCAAGCCTCCAACATTACCGGTTATCCATTCCAAGGAACTCAAAAAAGATTTTTCTTCTATAGCCGAAGAAAGCAAGGAAGAAAAGCTGGATGCCTTCATTAAAGATGCTGAACGCTTTGAAAAGGAAGGCGACCTGAATTTAGCCCATGACGCTCTTAATAATGCGGAAGAAGTGGATCCTACAAATTTTGAGGTGCTTATAAAACAGGCTCAACTTGCTGAACGTCAAAAAGACAGCCAAAGGGCATATATCTATTGGAGCAAGATTGCAAACCAAGACAAGAAATCGGGCTCCTTGTATAAAACAGCTCATCAAAAGATAGCAACTCTTAAAAACCAAGCTCAAAAAGATTTTTCATCTCCCTCCTTGATCCCCTCTTCTCTAAAAGATCCTCATGGGATGGGTAAAACGCTAGTCCTTGAGAAAATTCGTGTTGAAAAGAGCAATTTATCCAATACCCTTTGGGGCCAAGAAGTGACCTTGCGGATTCCTATCCTATTGACGGATCCCTCTATCCGCATAGACCCCAAACAGATCCGTTATCAAGTTTACATTTACGATGAGATCGACAAGGGACTCATCCTTCAGTCCAACGCAAAAATCACCAGTTCTTTCGAAAATCCTCTTCCCACATGGACCATCCATCAGACGGAAATTTTACGCATAAATTATAAACCGGAACGGCCTGTTCAAAATCAAAGGTTTTATGGATACATTGTCCGCATTTTCTATTGCGGACAACTTCAAGATCAAATCGCCGACCCTCCCGAACTCCTTACCCGCCTCCCCGGGTTGACGCCTAAGATGTAATCGATTGGATCTCTTTTTTTTGTTCTCCTTTTAGCAAAGCCAATACAAGGCTCGCCGCTTTTTGGCTTGCCCCTGCTGAACCCAGCTGATTTACCACCGCCATCATCTTGTTTCGCATCTCATTTCTTAGTCCTTCGTCATGCATCAATTTTATAGCCAAGGCACTGATTTTTTCAGGTTGAGCCGCCTCTTGAACAAATTCAGGAACGACTTTTTCATTAGCCAAGACATTGACGATACTAAGGTAGGGAACTTTGACGAGCCTTTTGCCAACTTGGTAGGTCAAGGGGTTGGTTTTATATATCACTATCTGCGGAACTCCAAGCAAGGCACATTCCAACGATACCGAACCGGAGGCCAAAATAGCCAGCTTGCACCGAGAAATATGGGAAAGAGGATAGCCAACCTGTATTCTCAGCCATTCAGGTAAATCTTTTAACCCTAACAAAGACAAACCAACTTCTACAAGTTCTTCATTGGGAGCAATCCATATAAATTGATAATCTTTACCCCTCATGACCATTTTCCATGCCGCTTTATAAAGGATAGGCAGATGGCTGGTTATCTCCATTTTTCTGCTCCCCGGCAGCAAAGCAATCTTGGGTGCATTCGAAGAAGCCGTGGGCAAGCTATTAGGAAGAAGCCGATCCATTAAGGGATGCCCGACCCATTCCACGTTGAGCTTGGGAGCATGCTTTTCAAACCACGGTTTTTCGAATGGAAAAATAACCAACATCAAATCGATAAGTTTATTGAATTTCTCCGCTCTTTGGCTATGCCATGCCCATACCTGGGGGCTGATGTAATAAACGATTTTAATCGAAGGTAACTCTTTTCGGATTTTAGAGGCCAGTTTCAGATTAAATCCCGGATAATCGATCAAAATGACACAATCGGGTTTTTCCACAAGTGCGCAATGGACAAGATCGAGAAAAATTTTTCTGATTTCCCCTAAATGTTTAAAAACCTCCACAAGACCGACAACAGCAAGTTTCGACAGATCATAAAGTTGAACCTGCCCAGCTGCAGCCATACGAGGCCCTCCCACTCCCAGGAACACGGCATCAGGAACAGATTGGCCAATGGCCTCCATCAACAATGATCCATAAATGTCCCCACTCGTTTCCCCGGCAACAAGGAGAAATTTCGCTTTGGATTGTCTTAGCTGGGTCATTTTTTTCAACTTCTCAATTGGATTAATTCGGTAATGCGCATGGCCAGTTTCAAAGCTTCAACCGCCTCATTCCCACCCACCAGGGGATTGTCCTTTGAGTTGATGCAGCCGATAAAAGATCGCAACTCAAAAAATAAAGGTTCTCCTTTCTCTATAGGTATAGGAGCACATTCGATCTGGCTATCTCTTTTTCTATAAATTTCTCCCTTTTGGTCGAGATAATTCAAAGAAATATAGGCGTCATCCTGGAAAATGCGTATTTTACGCATTTTCTCCGGGCTTATGCGACTGGTGGTAACATTGGCTATGGCTCCATTTTTAAATCTAATTCTTGCGTTGGCAATATCTTCGGTAGAACTCAAAACAGAAACCCCCACCGCATCGATAAGCTGGATCTCCGAACGGACTAAATGAAGAATAGCTTCCAAGTCATGGATCATTAAATCCAGCACCACGCCCAACTCTACATTCCTCCCCGGGTAAGGACAAAGCCGATGGCATTCAATAAACCTTGGATTGGTCAGGTATTCTTCAAGGGCCCTGAAAGCCGGGTTGTATCTTTCGACATGTCCCACCTGCAAAATAACATTTCTTTTTTTAGCCGCCTCTACAAGAGCCTTGGCCTCTTCTAGGCTTGCGGTTATCGGTTTTTCAATCAGGACATGAACTCCGGACTGAAGGCATTTCATCCCTATTTCAAAATGAGACGGGGTGGGGGTGGCGATCGACACCGCATCGACTTCTTTTAATAAGTCCTCCAAAGAGTCAAAAGCCTTGCCTCCTATTTTTTTAGATAGGGCTTCGGCGGCATTCTTTTCTCTATCAAAACAGCCTACATAACGGACATCATTCATCTGCGCATACAAGCGGGCATGATGTTGTCCGATGTGGCCTATACCTATCACTCCAAGTTTTATTGGGTTCATCGGTTAAACATTCCTAGGGAAATCCAACAAGACTGATTTTTGATTGATCAGCCATCTCGATTACCTTTCCTTTTTCTAAGACAAGAGTCTTTTCGGATTCACAAACAATAACCCCAATTCCATATCTTAATGCAGCATCAATCGTTTTTAAACCGATGACGGGAACATCAAACCTGAAATCCTGGTCAGGCTTACTCACCTTTACAAGCATGGCTCCTCCCTTCCCCAGTTCGCCCCCCCTTTTCATGGTCTCATCGGTTCCTTCGAAGGCTTCAACGGAAAGAACCGTCCCATTTTTTACAACGACGGATTGACCAATATCGAGTCGAGCTATTTCTTTAGCAATTCTAAAACCAAATTCAACATCCCCCCAAAATCTTTTTTTAATTTGCGGCCCCCCGAAATGTCCGGAGGGAACTAATTGATCTTCCAAGAATGTTGTGGCTTTCAAAAGTAAAACTCCAATTTTCTCCAGTTCTTCAGCTATGGCGCCAAACAAGCTATGAGCATTCCTTTCCTTAAGTTTGGCAAGAAGCAAAAGGGTTTTTAAATCGGGTCTTAACTCGAAAAGATGGGAAGGAGCTACTCCTCCTGCCATTATCGCTCGTTTTACTTCATTTTTTTTGAAAAATTGAAGCATCTTTGATAGTTGTCCCACTCGGATCCATTCCACCGTGGTGGATAAGGACTCCATTTTTTGATCGGTTTCAGAGACAAAACAGACCGAATAAATCTTTTCAACTCCCGCTTTTTTTGCCGCTTCCGCTACCAAAATCGGGTAAACGCCCCGGCCAGCAATAATACCAAGAGGATGAGGGAAATCAAAAAGAGATTTTTTTTGAATAGGGTCGATCATGCTAGAGATTTTTAAAACACAAACTATATTTTATGGAAAGAGAAAGAAAGAAAATCAAATCTTGACCGAAGATAACGATAAGTTTAAATTATTTCACCACTGGTTTTGTTGATTTTTAAAGTGGAAACTTTTGGAGAGTTTCCACTTTTTTCTTTAAAATTTAAGGAGAAAGCCATGAATCAGGAAGTCCTAGCTATCATGGAATACATGGAAAAGGAAAAAGGGATCAACAGGCAGGTTTTCATCGAGGCGATGCAATCGGCATTGCTTGCGGCGGCAAAAAAAAGCATTGGACCTGCAAGAGATCTCAGGGTAGAAATACACCCTAAAACAGGACGGATCAATGTTCGGGCAAAACTTGAGGTTGTAGAAAAAGTTCAGAACAGTCATGATCAAATTTCCCTTAAAAGAGCGAGGGAAATCGATCCCAATGTCAATATCGGTGACCTTGTTGAAGTAGAAGTTACTCCTAAGGATTTTGGAAGAATTGCCGCTCAAGTCTTTAAGCAGACGATTAACCAAGCTCTAAAAGGCATTGAAAGGAAAATGGTCCTATCGGAATTTAAAGACCGGATCAACAACATCGTCAGCGGAACAATACGAAGGATAGAACGATCCGATATCATTATAGACTTGGGAAGATACGAAGGAATCATGCCTTTTAAAGAAAGGGTCCCCACGGAAGAATATGTTGTAGGAGAAAGGATAAAAGCCTATGTGCTTTCCGTGGACGATACCCCTCATGGCCCAATGATCATCCTTTCTCGTAGCCATCCTAATTTTATTTTGCGTCTGTTGGAATTGGAAGTCAGCGAAGTAGCAGACAAGATAGTCGAAGTCAAGGCTATCGCTAGAGAACCCGGATTCCGTACTAAAATTGCAGTTTGGAGTAGCAATCCCAAAATTGATCCTGTTGGTTCTTGCGTGGGTGTAAGAGGGGCTAGAGTCAAAAACATAGTAAGAGAACTCCATAGTGAGAAAATTGATCTTTTTAAATGGTCTCCCAATGTTGAAGAACTCGCCATTGAAGCTCTTAAACCTGCAAAAGTAAAAAAGGTGGAAGTCGATCAACAAAATCATCGTGTTAAAGTTACGGTCGATGAAGAAAACTATTCTATAGCCCTTGGCAAAAAAGGAAAAAATGCCTGGCTTGCTTCTAAAATTGTCGGCTGGGATATTGATATTGTTAAAGAACCTTCTTTCGTGGTCGATAATTTTACTCAAAAAATCACTAAAGCGGCTGAAGAAATGGCCTCTTCTTTAGCCATTGACCAAAGCGTGGCCGAGCAGATAGTTCGTGCCGGCTTTATAAATCCTGAAGCCGTAGCGGAAAGTGAAGAAGAAGATCTCATGTCTGCTCTCCCCGAACTTGATCCCCAATTGATTCATCGCTTAAAAGAAGCCGCCCTTCTCGTGGGAAAAACAAATTGAAATCATAACCTCAAGCCCATTTAATTTATTTGCATGAATTCAAAAAAAAGCTCCTCATCCACCGAACTCAAGACTCTCAATAACAATTCTTCCAACAGGCTTTCTTTAGATAAATCTAAAAAGCCTGCCAAGGAAGTGGATTTTGCCCTTCCTCCCAAAGAGAAGAAAACCAAGGCTGTTGTTGTCCTCGATGAAATTAAAGAAAAGCCTAGAAAAGAAGAAAAAAAGGAAGCTTTTCCTCCCCCTCTGGCTCAAGCAGAACAGCCTGAAAAAAAAGAGCCGAAAACCGGGCAGGGCAGCGATCAGGCGGCCCATTCTCAGGAGTCGGAAAAGAAAACCATCTTTATAAAAGGGCCTGTCACGGTCAAAGAGTTAGCCTCCCTCATAGGCATTAAACCCTTTCAGCTCATCCATCATCTGATGGAAATGAACATTTTTGCTTCCATGACCCAGTTGCTTGACGAAACGGTAATCCAGGCCGTCTGCAACAAGCTCGGCATCGTCATTCAAACAGAAAAAAAAGAAAGGCATCTCCAATCTTCTGTTTTATCACCTCCTCCGAAACCAAAGGCTAAAGAGGCTCCTCCCCAACCTTCATCTCATATTAAACCGAGGGCTCCCGTAGTCACTTTTATGGGGCATGTAGATCACGGGAAAACCTCCTTGCTTGATGCTATCAGGCAAACCCGAGTCGCCGCCGAGGAAGCCGGTGGCATCACCCAACACATTGGTGCCTACACGGTCGTGAAAGAGGGAAGAGCCGTAACCTTTATTGATACTCCGGGGCATGAAGCCTTTACGGCCATGCGTGCCCGAGGGGCTTCCATTACCGATATTGTTGTCCTGGTTGTCGCCGCCGATGATGGGGTGATGCCCCAGACCCTAGAAGCCATCAATCATGCTCGAAGTGCAAAAGTTCCTATTATCGTGGCTATTAATAAAATTGATCTTCCTGGAGCCAACCCCTTAAAAGTGAAATCCCAACTCCAGGAAATCGGCCTGGTTCCAGAGGAATACGGTGGAAATACAATCTTTTGCGAGGTATCCGCCACCAAGAAAATCGGCATAGATAATCTCCTCGACATGATTTTGCTCCAAGGTGAAATTCTGGAATTGAAAGCGGATTACGAGGGAAATGCCAAGGCTAGAGTCATTGAGTCTCAAATTGAAAAAGGAAGAGGACCCACGGCCACGGTCATCGTCCAGTCGGGACGCTTAAAAGTTGGAGATCTCGTCCTCTGCGGTCCCTACCATGGCAAGGTGCGTGCGCTTATCGATGATAGGGGAAAAAATATTAAAGAGGCCTTCCCCTCCATGCCTGTGAAAGTCTTAGGTCTTGACGGGGCACCCTTGCCTGGAGAAGAACTGGTTGTAGAAAAAGACGAAAAGAAGCTCAAGGAGATCGTCCAGGAAAGAATTGAATCCCTCAAAAAAGCTCGTGAAGAGTCCCTTGCTCCCAAGGTTACCCTTGAAAACATTTTCCAGGCAATTGAAGAAGGCCAAAAAAAAACCTTGAATATTGTGCTTAAGGCCGATGTCCAAGGTTCCCTTGAAGCTTTAACCGAACAACTCAAAAAAATTACCAGCTCAAAAGTGGATCTAGATATCATCCATTCAGGCGTCGGTTCTATATCCGAATCCGATATCCTGCTTGCCAAAGCTTCCAAGGGGATTGTCATTGGATTCAACACGAAAACAGACTCGGCTGCTGCTTCCTTAGCCAAAAGAGAGGGAGTTCAAATAAAGCTATTCAGCGTGATTTATGAACTTGTAGATCAAATCAAGGAAGCCATGTCGGGCCTATTGGAACCAGAACTGCGTGAGACCATTATTGGAACGGCCATTGTAAAAAAGGTATTTGAATTATCCAAGTACAAGGTAGCCGGATGCATGGTCCAATCGGGAAGAATAGTCCGAGGAGGATTAGCCCGTATTTTGAGAGCTAAACAACCCATTTATGATGGAGAAATACTTTCCCTCAAAAGATTTCAAGATGAAGTATCCGAAGTGAGGATGGGCTTGGAGTGCGGTATTCGGCTGGGTAATTTCAACGATTATGAAATTGATGACATCATCCAATGTTATCAATTGGAAAAGATCCCTCAAAAATTATAATAAACTATTAACAAGGATCTTTATTTCTGAGAGATCTCATGACTTCAAGGGCGATCAGAGTATCCGAGGTTATCCGCAGGGAGCTTTCCTTTTGTTTTCAACGCGAGGTAGAACTCGAAGGGCTGGTTTTAACCATATCCTCGGTTGAAACAACGGCAGATCTAAAAGAAGCTTCGATCTTTGTGAGCCTTTTCGATGCCTCGATATCCGACGAACTCTTGCTGGATATACTCAACAGGCATCGTAGCGAATGGCAAAGATGGATCGGTAAAAGACTCCAAAGCAAATTTACGCCACGATTAACCTTTAAGATCGACGATTCGTTGTATAGGGGCGACAAGGTGCTGAGAATCATAGAAGAACTAGACAAGGAGAACAAACAAAAATAAGGACCGGCTAAAAGGCAATAAAAAGCAGATTGTACAAGTAATCGAAGGCGATTTCAGTTTGATTCATAAAAAGACGGTTATTATGCTATATCCATGTGGATATACCTCCTAAGGAGAATATTATCTTCTTTATTCCTCTTATTCGGAATCGTCACCCTGACTTTTTTCCTGGTTAGACTGGCCCCGGGAAGTCCTTTTAGTTCAGAAAGAAATATTTCTCCCACTATTCTCAGGGAACTCGAGGCGCGTTACAATCTCAGTGGAACACTGCTCGAACAATATGAAAATTATCTTCTGCGAATCTCCCATGGAGATTTAATGCTCTCTACTCGGTACCGTAACAGGTCGGTAAACGAAATCATAGCACAAACCCTCCCCGTCTCCATACTACTGGGAGGATGTGCTTTTGTTTTATCGCTTGTTTTCGGCATTACGATGGGTTCCCTGAGCGCTTTGTTCTGGAACCGTCCCTTTGACAAAATTACCCAGGCTATTACCCTGGCAGGCATTTCTATCCCTAGTTTTGTACTCGCCCCTCTTTCTGTATTGATATTTGCCATTCTCTTGAGGCTTCTCCCTCCTGCAGGATGGGGATCCCCAGATAAAATTATCCTTCCTACGTTTTGTCTCGGGATACCCTATGGATGCGTTGTTTGTAGGTTAACCAGGAGCGCTATGCTCGAAGTTCTCCATTCTGACTACATACGCACAGCCAGGGCAAAGGGATTAAACGAACCCTGCATTCTATTCGTTCATGCCTTGAAAGCTGCAGCCCCTCCCATCATCGCCTATTGCGGCCCATTGGCCGCCAACTTGATGACAGGTTCCATGGTTATTGAACAGATATTTGGCATCAGCGGAATGGGTTCTTTTTTCGTGGACGGAGTTCTTAACCGAGATGTTTTCCTCGTCAGTGGAGTTACCCTGGTTTATTCTCTTTTACTCATCACTTTTAATCTAGTCGCCGACATTCTATGTCTTCTTTTCGACAAGAGAATAGTCCTAGAATGAATACTTTTAGAACAAGAAAAGGGTATGGGAGATTCCCTCTCAAATCATTCCTGACATTTTTTCTGCTCGTCATTTTGGCCGTAATAGGTCCCTGGTTATATCCCGAGTCCCTTTCCCAGGTTACGGATGAAAGCCTCCATCCACCTACTCTCCGTCATATATTCGGGACGGATATCCATGGAAGAGATCTATTCGTAAGGATATTATTCGGAGCAAGGATCTCTTTTAGCGTTGGATTAAGTGGATCTCTCATCAGCCTTTTGGTCGGGGTTTCCTATGGAGCCATAGCTGCCTACGCCGGAGGCAAAGTGGAAAGGATAATGATGCAGATTGTCGATCTCCTCTATTCCTTACCCGTACTCGTTTTTGTCATCGTTCTGATCGCCTTGTTCGAAAAACCGCTACGGGCTATTCTCTACCAGGCTCACCTTGGTTATCTCCTTCCCTATTCTCGAATCATACTCCTTTTAGTGGGGTTGGGACTGGTCGAATGGTTAACCATGGCCAGGGTCGTGAGGAGCCGGGTGCTGGTCTTAAAAGAAGCCCTTTTTGTCCAAGCCGCCAAGGTTCTAGGTCAAAATAGTTTGAATATCCTTTTAAAACATATTTTGCCAAATCTAGCAGGACTCGTGGCCGTGTATCTCACCCTAACCATTCCTACCGTTATCTTAGAAGAATCTTTTCTTAGTTTTCTTGGATTGGGCGTAGAACCCCCTACATCCAGCCTGGGCAGCCTGCTTTCTGATGGTGCCAACACGATTAATCCCATTAAAATCTCCTGGTGGCTTCTTTTTTTTCCCGGTTTATACCTCAGCTTGGCCCTATGGTCTTTAAACGTTTTTGGAGAATGGTTACGGGACAAATTGGATCCCCAAGCAAGATCCGCTTCTCAGCAGTAACCTTGGGGATGGGATTTATGCCATGACCAGGCACTATGGATAATCGAACTCATATCGTTTTTCGGTTTCCAGCCAAAAGTTTCAAGGGCTTTGCTGAAATCGGCCACAAGAATGGGAGGATCCCCGGGGCGTCGGGGAGCAAAAACTGCAGGAATGGGCTGCGAGGTAATTTTTCTTGATAACTCGATAATCTGGAGAACCGAATAGCCCTTTGCGTTTCCTAGATTAAAAACCCCTTCAAAAGGAAGTTCCAGTGCTTTTATGTGGGCATCCACTAAATCGACAACATGGATATAATCCCGCACAGCCGTTCCATCCTCGGTGGGATAATCCTTGCCATAGATTTCCACTTGAGGTTCAAGACCAAGGGCCACATGGAGGATCCGTGGAATCAAGTGGGTCTCTCTTCTATGATGTTCACCATGGCTTGCGGTTGCACCGGCAGCATTAAAATACCGAAAAATGACCGGGCTGATCCCATGAATTTTCCTATACCATTCGAGCATTTTTTCGAAAAGGAGTTTTGATTCTCCATAGGGATTTTCAGGATGTACCGGGACATTTTCATCGATGGGAATTTTATTCACGCAACCATAAACAGAACAAGTTGAAGAAAATACGATCCTTTTGACTTCAAACTTGACCAGGGCATCTAAAAGATTAATCCCAAAAGCCACGTTATTCCGGAAATAAAGAGAAGGGCTATTCATTGATTCTGAAACGAGGGCCTTGGCTGCAAAATGAATGACAGCCTCAGGTCTTTCCGAATCAAAAACAGAAAAAAGGAGCTCTCGATCGGCAAGATCTCCCTGGATAAATAAAGCCCTCGGATCAACAGCTTGCAGGTGCCCCTCAGACAAATTATCAAGGACAACGACTCGATATCCCCTACCGAGAAGCATTTCCACGCAAATACTTCCAATATAACCCGCTCCACCTGTAACCAATATCTTCAATTTGCACTCACCCTTTTACCGGCAGATAATAGTGCCTTATCCCTTTATTAAGCAAGAACCATAATTTACCCGTTAATCTCAAGCAATGCTCTCGGTACCGATCGATCATCCAGCAAGAATAAAGAAAGAAGGCCGCCCCCCTTTCCTTAAGTTGTCTCTGGGAGGTTGCTTCCGGCTCACCGCTCCATAAACAACTCCATCCAAGCACAAAAAAACGGTTCCTTTATCCCTTCTCTTCCTCCCTTGGGCTTTCCCAGGCTCCTTCCGGGATACTCAAAGAAAACCAAAGAGGATGCTCCATTACGGTAGATAAAAAAGCCCGCCTCGTTAAGCTTGCAATAAAAAGGTAGAGGCAGCTATTGTCCTTGGACCGGCCGCAATAAGTTCTAAGGTCGATAGACTAACCCAGTACAACTCCAATCATGCTTGGCGTCGCAGACTACTTCGGCAAAACCTCCAATCGATGCTCAAGGCTCACAAAAAAGGTTTTTTGGTTAACCTTCGAACCTTGCTACTTCCGGAAAACGCGAAATCATTTCAATACCCATCGAGGCATATTTAGCTCCCGCCTCTGCCAATTTTTCGAGGGTAGGATAACCGAACCGGTGCACATCACGCAAAGTCTTGTTGATCACGACAAGCCTTCCTCCAAAAAGGATCACCCTTCCAAAGCCTTCATGATGCATGCTCATCATGGGAACGATAAGGACACCCGTTCTTTTTTCGATGGTCAATGCCACAGCATTGAAAAAAAGTTCAACTCTCCACAAAACATCCGGATCAGGATCACCGATGATGGGAATCTCTTTTCTCTTCTGCGCATCAACAATATAATCTTTTAATAACTCTTCATCCTTTTTTCCATCCCAGTTCCCATAAGTATCCTGGGCTCGATACTGGTTGACCAGTTCATCGATAAAGCCGCTCAGCAGTTGATCATCCATTTTTACTTCGTTCAGTTTCATTTCTATTCCTCTTCAAAATCAAAAACCTTCTCTTTTCCCTTGTTCATCGCTTTCCTTAACCATGGGGGAGGCGTTCCATTAAGAATCTGTTGCAGCTTCACGAGGATATCTTCAATGGACTCAGCATGGTTTGACTTTACGGGATGTATGCCCTTGGCAACCACTCTTGCCGCCCCGGATCCCCCGATGGCCGCCACATAGAGTATCGAGCAATCCTTAATGGCTTCTAACTTAGGCTCCAGCTTGTCTTCATTGCCGTCTTCTTTAAGCTCACCGTCAAAACTCACGGTTTGCAAACAACGGTAGCCCTCTTTATCCACCTCGTAGATCATGATGTTTTTGGCCCATCCAAAATGGGCGTCAACTCTCGTTAAATCCTGTGTTGCAAAAGCAACTTTCATGATTGAATCCTTTCTGGTTTGCATTCAGCAGGGGATTGTCTTTGCCTCCTTCATTGGCTTCATGATGCTCAATAACAAGATTTGCGATTTCAAAAAGAAGATTTGAGCTTCCTCTATAACCGATGTTCAATCGGTGAGCCGCACCCACCCTATCGAACAGGGGAAGGCCAATCCGATACAAGGGGATGCCCAACCTTTGAGAAGCTCCCCTTCCATGAGAATGGGTGAGAATCAGATCGGCTCCTCGGGCCCTAATCTCCAGATCTTCCAGATCTCCTATCACCACTTCTTCACAGGGCATGTTATGGAGCAGAACAGAGTCAGTGGTCGTCACCGCCGCCGGAAGTAAAGCTCCCATTTCAACCATGAAATTCCCGATCGCCCATAATAGATCAGGCTCGGCTCCGAGGGCTACTTTGAGTCCTCCAAAATAAAATTGGCAATCAAGCATGGCATCAACGAGCTGAGATCTCTGGCGGCGGTATTTTCCCGGGACAGGTTTTCCCGACAAACCACTGAGCCGTTCCATGAAAAGATCAACAGGGCTAAGGCCGGTGAGACGATCAAAAATATAAAAAGGAACACCCGTCTTCATTTCCAAGGTCAAAGCCGCTGCCCGCATCTGTTCGCCGATAGCAAGGGTAACTAGCGACTTTCCCATTTCTTTTATCATTCCAAGCTCGGTACCTCCCGTTGTCGTTGGTGAAAAATCCTCGGGAACATGACCGTCAAGAGAACCTGAAATATCGGGCAGGATAATGGCTGACAAGCCAAAATCTTCGACTATTTGCTTGATCTCTTCGATGTCCGCCGGTGTCAGATGACTACCAGGCAAGATGTTGATTTGACCTTTTGTCGTTTGAGGAGAAGCTTCGACGTGCTCTTCTATTATTTTTGTTACAGCCTTTGCCCATCCATCCTGGAATGCCCCTACAAAATCGGGAGTGGAAACATAAACAAGCTTGCAATCGTCGATCTCGGGATGCCTATCGCGGACGATTTTTATATAACTTTCCACATCGTCGCCTTTTGTTTCGGTAAGCCCGGTTGAGCAGATCCCGATCAATGAAGGCTTTGCCCTTTTATAAATATTTACCGCCGCCTGTTCAATGTTATCGAGTCCTCCCATGATCGTTGTGACTTCGTTCATGGCCGTCGTTTGCAACGGGATCATTTCCCGGAAATGGCGGACGAAAAGGACAAGGCCAAAGGCCGTGCAGCCTTGAGAGCCATGGAGAACCGGCATGCACCGGTTTATTCCCATGAAGGCAAGCGCCCCGCCGATAGGTTGGCTCATCTTCAGAGGGCTTACCGAACAAGCTTTTTTGCTGGAGATTATTTTTGCCATACCTTTCTTAGTCCCACGGAGCCGCGGTCTTGACTACTTTCCAAACCGGATTGCTTAACGCCCGATCGATCTGATCAACCAGGTTAACCATTCCTTCATATCCGGCATAGGCATGATGTCTTTCTTGGTTTATGTCTAGCCAGGGGACCTTGGCTTTCAAAGCTACAAATTGGGATCTCCCACCAGAAAGCAGTATGTCGGCCTGGGCTTCCTTGAGCATCTTGTACATTTCCTTCGGCGTCATGTCTTCAATCAAGTGAGCCTCCTCACCCATGATTTTCTTTATCCTTTCCTTGTCTTCCGCAGTGGATTTTTTGACACTCGTCCCAACCACGATCATGCCTACCTCTTGTAAAGCGGAAACAACGGACCAGGACTTGACCCCGCCTGTTATTAACAAGACCCTTTTCCCGGAAAGTTTCTTCTTGTATCTTTCCATCCTTTGCCAAGCCTTCTGCTCTTCGTGGCGGATTAAAATTTCTGTTCGAGAAAGCAGTTCTTCGGGGGCTCCCCTTTGCACAAGAAGCCTCGCTATATTCCTTAAAGCTTCGCTCATATCCGAAATTCCATAAAAGGAGCCCTCAAAAAAAGGGATGCCATAACGTTCTTCCATCTTCCTAGCAATGTTGATCATCGCCTTGGAGCAGACAAGCATTGCCGCCCGGGCCCTATGACAGCTCGCTATTTCCTTGTATCGGCTATCTCCAGAGATGCAGGCCGCAATTCGAATACCCAACTTGTCGAAAAGGGGCTTTACTTGCCACAATTCACCCGCCAGGTTATACTCGCCTATGATGTTAATATCAAACGGGGTCGTTATTTCCGGCTCTTCAGTCCCTATCACGTAGTCCAAAAGGGCTTCCCCGGCGAGTTTATTCCCAAGGTTTTTACTTCCTGCAAAACCCGGGGATTGCACGGGCACTACGGGTACTCCAAATTTTTCCTTTGCTGCCTTGCAGACCGCTTCCAGGTCATCCCCGATCAACGCGGGAATGCATGTGTTATACACAAATACGGCCGGGGGCTTATACCTTTCAATCGCCTCTTTTATGGCTTTGAATAACTTCTTTTCCCCTCCATAAATCACGTCCATTTCGTTCATATCCGTCGTAAAGCCCAGGCGGTAAAGCAGGGGACCGGAAGATTTCGAGCCCCTGTTATCCCAGGAATTACCTTCACAGGCTATAGGGCCATGAACAAGATGAACGACATCCGTAATAGGCTGCAAGGCGATCTTCGCCCCATCGAATGCACAGCCTCCGGCTGCAGCCCCCGGTTGCAGTATTTTCGTGCATCCCTTCTTCCTTTCCTTGTCTGATTTAGAAAGGTTCTTCTGGCAGGCGGGTTCCTGGAAAACTTCCTGGATTTTTGCCGAAAGAGCGTTCATTTAACCATCTCCTTGCAGCCCTTTTCCCCCAATCAACCGTTAACGGATTATGTCGAAGCTGTAATCGGATTTCGCCGGAACAATCGTATTTTTGTCCATCTCGTCGAAAATCTTGTCGAGGATCCATACCAATACATTCAACCCACCTTGATATCCCCAAATGGGATAACGGTGGTGATGATGCCTATCAAATAACGGGAATCCTATGCGGATTAAAGGAGTGCCGGTGTCTCTCTCGAGGTACTTGGCATAGGTATTACCGATCAGAAAATCAACCGGCTCGGTAAAGAGAAGGGAGCGCATATGCCAAAGGTCTTTTCCCGCATAAACATTGCCATTTTTACCAAATGGAGAAGAGTTTAGAAGCGCCTTGGCTTTTTCCTCCCATTCCTTCCCCCCGTTTGTACATAACACATGTACAGGTTCGGCTCCAAGTTCCAGTAAGAATCCGGTCAACCCAAGGGCCATATCCGGATCCCCGAATAGGGCAAAACGTTTCCCATGGATATGAGCGGTGGAATCGGCTATGGCATCAACTAACCTACCCCTTTCTCTCTCAAGTTCTTCCGGGATGGGTTTACCGGATAACCGGCTGATCTCCATAAGCAGTTCATCGGTAGCACGCACCCCGATAGGACAATGAAAAGCAGTCGTTTCTTGCCCTTTCTCGGCAATGTAAGGAAGGGTTTTTTCCGTGCAAAATCCTTGAATCGAGATCGTGGCTTTTGAATGGATGGCTTCGGAAATATCCGACAGTTTCGTTCCCCCGTCGTACATTCGGAAGGTGCCGTCCGTAGGGGTATCCCACACATCGCTATTATCCGAGATGATCAGGTAATTGACCCCCATCAGATTTAATATCCTTTTGAGTTCACGCATGTTCCCAACGGTATAGGGATCAAAACCGCCGATAATATTTATTCTATCCACGGGCTTTCTCTGCAGGGGAGGAATAGTCTGCGCTTTGCCGTCCCAAAAATAACTAAGAATGCCTTTCATCATGTTGTCGTAGCCTGTGACATGGCTTCCGACGAAAGAAGGGGTGTGGGCAAAGGGAACGTCAAAGTCCATGGGAATACTCCCTTTATCCCGGGCGTTCTTTATAAACGCATTAAGATCATCCCCAATCACTTCAGCCATGCAAGTCGTCGAAACGGCGATCATTTTTGGCTTATAGAGAGAATAAGAATTGGCTAATCCATCGATCATGTTGTTGAGACCGCCGAAAACCGCTGCATCTTCAGTCATGGACGAGGAAACACAACTTGAAGGCTCCTTGAAATGCCTGCTGAAATGGCTTCGAAAATAAGCCACGCAACCCTGGGAGCCATGGACAAACGGCAACGTCCCTTCGAATCCGACAGCCGCAAAAATGGCTCCCAGGGGTTGGCAGGCTTTGGAAGGATTTATGGAAATAGCTTCCCTGGCAAAATTTTTTTCCCTGTAGTCCCAGCTCTTCGTCCACTCCCTAATTTTTTCCACCTCTTCAGCGGGAGCTGGGTTTTCAAATTCACACTTTTTCTTTTCGAACATCCGCAAGTACTGCGGCTGTCTAAACAAGTTAAAATGATCGAGAACGTTTTCCGCATTTTGGCTCTTAGTTCCATCCATATTTTCCATAATCCTTTCCTCCATCGGTGGTTCAGTTTAATCGCCCTTTTAAGATTTTGTTTTCCATGGAGCAGCAGTCATTTTCCAGACCGGATTGTTAATGGCCATGTCCATGTCCCGAGCAAAGATGGCAAAACCATCGTAACCATGGTAAGGACCGGAATAGTCCCAGGAATGCATCTGGCGAAAGGGAAAACCCATTTTCTGGAAAACGTACTTTTCTTTAATTCCCGAACCGACAAGATCGGGTTTAAGCGCTTCGACAAACTTTTCAAATTCATAACCGGTGACATCATCATAAATAAGGGTCCCATCCTTCACATAATGGGTTGTTCTTTGGTAGTCATCGTTATGACCAAATTCATATCCGGTTCCGATCACTTCCATTCCCAAATCTTCATAAGCTCCAATCACATGCCTTGGCCTTAGTCCTCCCACAAAAAGCATCACTTTTTTACCTTCCAACCGAGGCCTATACTTGGCGATTACGGAATCGACCATGGGCTTGTACTTCTCGATAACCTTTTCGGCTCCTTCCTTGATTTTATCGTCAAAGAAGCCGGCAATTTTTCTCAAGGATTCGGCAATTTTCGTCGGCCCAAAAAAATTATATTCTACCCAAGGGATGCCGAATTTCTCTTCCATGTATCGGCTGATATAGTTCATCGACCGATAACAATGGAGAATGTTGAGCTTGACTCTAGGCGTCCTTTCTAATTCCTTTAAGCTGCCGTCACCCGACCATTGTGCTACGACCCGCAATCCCATTTCTTCAAGGAGTATCCGCGAAGACCAAGCGTCTCCTCCGATGTTGTAATCGCCGATAATAGCCACATCGTAGGGACTACCCTGGAAATCCTCTTTTCTTCCAGATGTCTTTTCCAATACCCAATCCCGGATACTGTCGTTGGCTATATGATGGCCTAAGGATTGAGAAACCCCTCTGAAGCCTTCGCAACGGACAGGCACAATTGTTTTCCCACCGAAATCTCGACTTTTGGCCTTAGCCACGGCCTCTATATCATCTCCAATGAGCCCGATGGGGCATTCGGACTGAATGGTAATTCCTTTATTGAGGGGAAAGAGTTGTTGGAGTTCCTCAAGAGCCTTGGCCAGTTTTTTGTCCCCTCCAAAAACAATGTCCCTTTCCTGGAAATCCGTCGTAAACTGCATGGTTACAAAGGTATCAACCCCGGTAGTCCCGATGTAATAGTTCCTTCGTGAAGCCCAAGAATACTGCCCGCAACCCACGGGGCCATGACTGATGTGGATCATGTCTTTTATGGGTCCCCATACTACCCCTTTGGAGCCTGCATACGCACACCCTCTTATGGTCATCACCCCGGGTAAAGATTTAATGTTCGATTTGACTCCACAATCGGTCTTGCCCGATTCAAACGTGTTGAGATGTTTTTCTCTCTTCTTTGCCGTCTTTTCTGGATAGGCTTTAAGGACTTCCTTGATGAGGGCCTTGTTTTTTTCTTTTAGATTGGACGCTTGTCCGCTATCGATCGTCAGACTCATAAGCTTTCTCCTCTCTCTTTTTTCCTTTTCTTATTTCCAAAAAAAAATCATTTTCCCCGGATTCGATCGAACCCCTCTCCAAGTTCAGAACGAGGGGTTCGATCTTCCATCGTCGCAATCAAACACACACAGCAGCTTCTTCTTCTACCTTGGCTTTTCCGATCAAGCTCTCGTCCTCTTTCTTCATGATCCCGTATTCCATAAGTAGATCTTCGAGTTCATCCATCGTCACAGGCTTTGGAATCACCCCTTTGCCTGCATTTTCATGGATTTTTCTGGCCAAGGTGCGGTATTCATCGGCCTGTTTGCTTTCCGGAGCATACTCAATGACCGTCATTCTTCTTAATTCGGCATGCTGAACAACATTATCCCTGGGAACAAAATGTATCAGCTTCGACCCCAGTCTCTTTGCCAAGGCATCAGCAAGTTCGTATTCCCTATCCGTTTTTCTTTCGTTGCAGATCAACCCTCCAAGTCTTACCCCTCCTGAATTGGCATATTTCAATATCCCTTTGCATATGTTGTTTGCCGCATACATCGCCATCATTTCTCCCGACATAACGATATAAATTTCCTGGGCTTTGTTTTCCCGGATAGGCATGGCAAATCCACCACAGACGACATCCCCAAGAACGTCGTAGGATACATAGTCGATGTCCTCGTAGGCGCCGTTCTCTTCCAAGAAATTGATGGAGGTGATGACACCACGACCCGCGCATCCCACACCCGGTTCCGGTCCACCCGATTCTACGCAGCGGATATTTCGGTACCCGATTTTCATCACGTCTTCGATTTCCAGATCCTCAACGCTGCCGGCTTGAGCGGCCAAATGCAGAATCGTATCCTGGGCCTTGGAATGAAGAATGAGCCTTGTAGAATCCGCCTTAGGGTCGCATCCGACAATCAATATCCTTTGTCCCATCTCGGCCAATGCAGCCAGGGTGTTTTGAGAAGTCGTCGATTTGCCTATTCCTCCTTTTCCATAAAATGCAATTTGCCTTATTCCACTCACAACTACCTCCTTTTTACTCGTTTTTTTTTATGGCTAAATGCCGTTGCCCTTGTTCGAGCAGTAACCATGCCAAGATCGCTTTACCGAAGAAAAAACGGCTGCTTCTCCCCGTTTTACCTAGAGAACTACAGGGTTTTGTTACTAGGAATAACTCCCTAGGCCATCTCTAGAAAAATGAGCCGCATCTTGCAGATGAATTCTTTCTAACCCGGCGAAGTTAAGCTGTTAAAAAAAAGACAAAAAGGGAATGTTTGTCGAAATGCTTACATCCATTCCTTTTGTTTGGACAGTTCATAGGGAAAATAGGGGGAATTGATTCCTTTTTGTCCTCTTAGGGGGTTAAACTTGTGGCATGTTTTCTGCTTCTAAACCTGAATAAGAATGAATGGGAAAATCCTTTTGGCCGATACGACCTTGCGGGATGGGGAACAAGCTCCCGGGGTCTTTTTCAGTCCTAGGCAAAAGGTACAAATCGTTAAACTTTTGGCCCAATGCGGTATCAAGGAAATCGAAGCGGGTACACCTTCCAGCTGCAAGACCGAGATGGAAGCATTCCACAAAATCCTGTCCCTGGGGTTAAAAGTACGTATTGTTGCTTGGGGAAGAATGACTAACGAGGACTTGCAAGCCGTAAAAAGTTCTCGAGTCTCCACGGTTAATCTTTCCATACCCCTTTCAGATATTCAGATATCCACAAAACTGAGAACCAATCGAAAACAGGTACTGGAAAAAATAAAAGAATATGTAGGCAAAGCAAGGGAGATGGGGCTTGAGGTTGCCTTGGGTGGAGAAGATTCTTCCCGAGCCGAAGAAAATTTTCTTGTCGAGGCCATTGAAGTGGCAAAACAGGAAGGAGCATTTCGTTTCCGCTATGCCGACACCGTGGGGATCCTTGATCCCCTGTGCACTTACCAAACCTTATCCAGGCTTAAAAAATGGACTTCTTTCCCCCTTGAGTTTCATGGCCACGACGATTTTGGCATGGCTACGGCCAATTCGATTGCTGCTTGGCGAGCAGGAGTGGCATCGATAAGTGCCACGCTCTGTGGCCTAGGAGAAAGAGCGGGCAACGGGGCACTTGAAGAAATAGCTTTTTTCCTGGCCCTCCGAGAAAACGTAGATGTCGGAATCGATTTAAAAGGGCTTTTTTCATTGTGTCTCTTAACGTCCCGTCTTTCTAAGAGAAAAATTCCCCCTTGGAAGAGTATTATCGGAGAAGAAATTTTCCTCCATGAGTCGGGAATCCATGTGGATGGCATTCTTAAAAATCCAAGAAATTACGAACCTTTTAATCCCTCCATCATCGGCAGGAAACACCGTTTTACCTTGGGAAAACATTCGGGAAGAAAATCGGTCCTGTGGACCTACGAAAAACTGGGAATCACCTTGAGTGAACAAAAGGCCACAGAAATCTTACACAAGATTAAGAATTTCACGGCAACCAAGAAAAGGCCTCCTTCGAAGGAAGAGCTTTTTCAATTTTTAACCGAAAATTTTCCCCACTCTTCGAATATCGGCACTTAAAATAAAGTTTCTTTCTTGCAGCTCCCCATGACCTAATCTTCCAGCCATCCTTTCTTATCGTTTTGCAAGCAGAAGCAAAAACTAGCCCCTAGCTCTCCTAAACGGCCAATTCAGCTTCTTCTTTATACCAAGAGTAGAGTTTTTTACCGTTCCGTCAGACTTACTCACTGCTGCTCAAACAGGGACAAAGCTGACAGACTTCCTCGTCGAGGCGGACGGGGCCGGCGCGTGCGCGTCAGTCCAGAGCCTTCCTCTCCACGGGCCGCCTTCCGGTGGAACTCACCGCAGGGCCGTTCAAGACGGCCAATATGAGGTAAAACAGACAAGAAAGATTGAAAAAGATCAAATAATGAATCAACTGTTCAAACCCCTAGAACCAACCTTCTTAGGCCGATTGCCTCCCCCACAAGTCTAATCTTTTAGGGAGGGTGCATTTAAGCAGGGTTTTTCTATGGTCAGCCTTGGATTGTCATCCATGGATACAATGATTCATCCGGCATTCCCTTTCTGCTACCAGAAAATCGTGCATTGGGTGGCTCTTTTCCTTTACCCCCCCGATTGCTTGCGCAATCGTCTCCGGCAGTCTAGACTTTCCCGGCTACGTCCAGGGATCCTTTGCCGCAGTGCCGCCGCTACCGGCCTTCCTCGCCACGGCTAGGGCAGTTGCGGTCGCCAATTACTTGGGAGACTTTGCCGCATCCAGATCAAAATCGAGCTCTGCGCCTCATGCCGGACACACCCACGGCCGATCCTTGGGAGGGAGTCAACCGTTTGTCCAAACACGGACCGGGCACAAAAGGCTGCCCGGGTAGGGACGATCAGCAATGATCCGGCTTTGGGCCCCCTCCACTGCCATAGCCCCTTGACTGATACACCCAACAGCTTCGCCGCCTTGGCTGTGCCCATGGTGCTATACATCTGGAAATTATACGTCGATGCGCTTGTTATCCGATACCAGGGGCAAGCTCCAGGTGCAAATGGGAGAAGGGCAAGCTTTTCAAGGCAACAATCGATGGGTTTCGTGTAGGCCGCATTCTCTTTTTATTCCAAAAAAACGCGTTTCTTCTGCCTTCATCCCCTCTTCAAGCCTTCTTGTTGTATGAACATCGCCAATGGAAACGTAGCCCTGGTAGACAAGGGGATGAACCGGCAGATGATGTTCATGTATAAATTGCTTAACCTTTTCATCTGTCCAATCAGCAATGGGATGGATCTTGACACGGTTCCAATGCCATGTTGCAAGTGCAATATTCTTTCTCGTTGAGGATTGTTCTCTACGTAATCCCGAAATCCAGCACTTTGCTCCAAGCTCCTCCAATGCCCGGTTCATGGGCTCCAGCTTCATCAACCGGTTGTATTTTTCAATCCCTTCCCTGCCTTTCTCCCAGAGTTTTCCATACCGCGCTTCAAACCACGCTGCCGAAAGGGATGGCCTATACACTTTAAGATTAATGTGAAATTTCTCGACAAGGCTATCTATGTACCTATATGTTTCCGGGAAAAGATAACCGGTATCAATAACGACAACGGGTATTTCAGGCCATACAGAAAGGGTGAGCTTGAGCATGACCACCGCTTGGGCGCCAAAGCTCGAACTGAGCAGAACTTTTTTGTCAAAATATTCAATCGCCCAGCGTATCCGCTCTACCGGTTCCTTTTTTTCCAAAATACGGTTATACTCTTCTACGGCTTTGAAAAACTCTTTTTGCATCTCGTCCTCTCTCTTAATAAAAAAAAAGGGTTGTCAAAAAAAAGAAATCAAATAAAACTATATTCACTCTATAGAATATGCAGAATTTAGACAACTTAGAATCTCAAAGTATTTATATTTTTCGTGAAGCCCGTTATGCTTTCAAAAATTTGGCTATGCTTTGGTCCATGGGAAAGGATTCCAATGTTCTCCTATGGCTTGCCAAGAAAGCTTTTTGTGGACACATTCCCTTTCCGATCGTCCATATTGATACTACTTATGAGTTTCCCCAGATGCTCGAATTCCGCTCCTGGGCAAAGGAATTTTACGGCTTTGAACTTATCGTCAAAATCAACCACGAAGCAATAGCCCGCGGGATAAGTTACAAGACTCATGATCCCCTAACGGTAACTCACGAGCTGAAAACAGTGGCTTTAAAGCAAGCCCTGGAAACCTATAAATGGGATGGCCTGATTACCGGGATCCGGAGGGATGAGGACGGGGTAAGGGCAAAGGAAAGGTATTTTTCTCCTCGGAACCAATCCATGGAATGGGAATATAAAAACCAGCCTCCCGAATTTTGGAATTTATTTTTGGCTACCCTGCCCAACAATGGACACATGCGCATACAGCCCCTGCTTGATTGGACCGAACTGGACATCTGGCTCTACATAAAGAGAGAAAATATTCCTATTCCTTCTCTTTATTTTTCAAAAAATGGGAAGCGTTACCGCTCGCTGGGCTGTTGGCCCATCACCCACCCGGTTGACAGTCATGCATCGACCATAGATGAAATCATCGAAGAACTTTACACCACAAAAACATCGGAAAGAGCGGGAAGAGCCCAGGACCATGCCGAACCCAATGCGATGCAAAAGCTTCGCGCAAAGGGTTTTCTCTAAAACATTTTTATCCTTTTGAAAACTTCTTTTAAAAAAAAACCGATGAAAAATGATCTTCCTTTAGAAGCCAGAAGTCTGAATGTTATCTTCGCAGGTCATGTCGATCATGGGAAATCAACACTGATTGGAAGGATCCTTTGGGAAACGGATAGCATTTCAAAGGAAAAAAAAGAAACAGTCATAGCCTATTGCAAAAAAAACAACATCGATTTTGAATATGCCTTTCTTTTGGATTCCCTGGCTGAAGAAAGGACTCAAAACATCACTATCGATGTAACCGAGGTGCACTTCTTTTATGGGAAAAGAAGATTCAGAATCATCGATGCCCCGGGGCACCTGGAGTTTTTGAAAAATATGATCAGCGGGGCAGCCAAAGCCGATTGCGCGGTACTCGTCATTGACGTGACTTCGGGAATCGGAGAGCAAACAAAAAGGCACGCTTTGCTCCTCTCTCTGTTGGGCATAAAACAGATTGTTATTGCCATGAACAAATTTGACCTTGTCAACTACGACAGGCAAACATACGAGAGATTGAGCAATGAATGTAAAAGCCTTTTTAAAAAGCTTGGGCTAGATAGCCTATCGATCGTTCCTCTCTCGGCAAAGGCCGGGGAAAACATCATAGGAAGATCTCAGCGGTTCAGCTGGTACCATGGTGGAAGCCTGCTTGAAGTCCTGCTCGGTCTTGAATCTTCAGAGTCCGCCGAATGCTCCCCTTTGAGACTTCCCATTCAAGATATCTATCGCTTTGACAATCGCAGGCTTTTGGCAGGGAGAATTGAATCGGGGAAAATCGAATGCGGAGAGCTGGTCCGCTTTTTCCCGTCGGGCAAGAAAAGCAGGATCAAGGCTATCCACCATTGGCCAGCCGAAAGTTCGCCTCTTAAAGTGACGGCGGGCAAATCAACGGCGATTCAGATAGAGGATGAAATCTTCATTGAACGTGGAGAAATTATTGCCCACGAAGATTCCCCACCCCTCGTTGGAACCGATTTTTGCGCAAGATTATTCTGGCTGGGTGACTCTCCCTTGATTGTGGGAGCTCCCTACACTTTTCGGCTGGCTACCGGACAAAGTGTGGCCAGGGTATTGCAGGTGAACAGGGTTATCGATGCCTGCACCCTCGAAGACCTCCAGCCCGTGCCCATGGAAGTAAAGAAAAATGAAACTGCAGAAATCATTCTCCGCACCTCCGCTCCAATTGCTTGCGATCCCTTTGAAAAAATCCCGATGACGGGAAGGTTTATCCTGGCCGATAGGGACAGGATATCGGGTGGAGGAATAATACTGAAGGTTCTTCCCAGTAAAGCTGTCCATGAAACCCAGGGCAGATCCCGTATAACGCAGCTCCAGAGGACTAAATTCCTGGGTCACCGCAGCGGAGTATTTTGGATGACGGGTTTATCGGGATCCGGTAAAACTACACTCTCCAACCGCCTGGAACAGATGCTTTTCCACAGGGGAATCCTCGCTTATGTCATAGACGGTGACGAACTGCGGACCGGGTTGAGCAAGGATCTAGGATTTGATGTTGAAAGCCGCAGGGAAAACATCCGCAGGGCAGCAGAAATGGCAAAAACCCTGGCTAAATCGGGCTTGGTAGTGATCGTTGCCCTCATTTCTCCTTTCGACGTGGATAGAAAGAATGCCCGGGCGATCTGTGAAAAAGAGGGCATTCTTTTTAAAGAGATTTACGTCGATGCTCCTCTTGACATCTGCAAGTCCAGGGATCCGAAGTTTCTTTACCTTAAAGCAAGTAAAGGAGAAATTCCTCAAATGACGGGCTTGGATTCCCCTTATGAACCTCCCCAATCTTGTGACCTCCATCTTTTGACCGGGAGTGAGTCTATAGAAAGTTGCCTGGGAAAACTCTTGGATTTTATCATTCCCCTCGTCCGCCTTACTCCGGATAAAGAAAAGGACCTCCTGGAAGATCCCGCCGCAGAAATTTAGTTTTTTTCAAAGAAATCAAATCCCTCGAGGGATGAATGAATTAACCGTTCCATCACGCTTGCTCACTGCTGCTCAAACAGGGGCATAGCTGGCAGACTTACTCATCGAGGCGGACGGGGCTGGCGCCTGCTGCGCCTCAGGCCAGAGCCTTCCTTTCCCCAGGCCTGCCTTCCGGCGGAACTCGCCGTAGGGCCGTTCAAGACGGCCAATATGAGATAAAATGGAAAAGAAAGATTGAAAAAGATTAAATAATTAATCAACTGTTCAAGCCCTGGAAGAGAAAGGGGGGGAAGCCCTGTCCATGTATTATGGCCTTGGAGAGCTAAAAGCGGCAGCCAAGGGATGTTTCCAGATGGGGACCTCGGCTTTTAACCTGTCAACATATTCCTGGGCGAGTTGAAAAGCTTCCATCCGGTGTTTACTAAAAATTCTTAAAAAAAGAGAGGGTTCTCCTACTCTCACTGTGCCAACCCGGTGCTGGATTTCAATCTTTTGACAAGGATATTTTTTCGATAACTCCTCGGCGATCTCGTAAAGAATTTTCTCCGCCATGGGTCGGTAAGCTTCATATTCAAGGCCGGCGATCTGTTGTCCCCTTTCCATGAGCCTGGCCACTCCCCAAAATTCGATTACGGCTCCTTCCTCTCCTCTAAGGGGAAAGGAAATTGGAGATATGACCAGGGGCTTCTCAGTGATTAAAACCTCAATTTCCATAAGCTCAAGCTTTAAGTGTCCTTGGTTATCCCCCACTAACGGGTGGTATAATGGCCATTTCCTGTGCTTCCTCTATCGGTTGATCCCAAGAAGCATACCGGCAGTCTAGGGCCACTCGGGCAGCAGGAATTTTTTCAAAAAAAAGAGGCTCCATCGCCAAGACTATTTCTCTTGGGCTTTGAGATCGGCCCACCGAGAGGACCTTTTCATCAAAACCAAGAACAGATCGTGCTTGAGCAAAAGCCACGATTTTTAATTTTTGAGAGGAATCGGAGCCCATATCGATCTTTGACAACTCCTTTTTTCTGCCGTCTCGATCCTGCCCGTTCATCCTCCGATGGCTGTCATAGCCCTTCCCGGACTATATTTTTCCCTAAAGGAATGCTCTGGGGGTTTCTTTTGCAAAGCCCACTCGAAACTCTTGTACAAGCCTAAAGGATCAACGGTAGGCCTTAAAAAACCCTTGATGTCTATTTCCAAGTGGTTCCCCAAACAGGGTCTTATAAAGCCGTCACTGGTTAGACGCATTTTATTGCAGTTATCACAAAAATGGAAATCGGAGAGTGCGCCAATGAACCCGACAATCGCATTGCGGGATTTCATCCGGAAATATTTCGCCGGGCCCTGGCCCCATTTTTTTTCCAAGGGCTCGAGTTCGTCTCCTTTTTCCAGTCTCTGCTTGACTTGGTAAACGGAAAGGAAATTTTCCTTGGAAATCTTTGTCGTGTAACTTATGGGCATAAGCTCGATGAATCGAATGATGAGGTTTTTTTCCGCCGCAAAATTGATCAGGGGTAAAATTTCCTCCTCGTTTATTCCCTTGAGAAGAACCGTGTTCAGTTTAATCGGTTCTATTCCTACCTTTCTGCATTCTTCAATGCCTTCAAGCACGGGAACAATATCCCCTCCCGTAATCTTTTTGTAAAGAGAAGGCTTTAGCGTGTCGAGACTAACATTAATGCCGGCAATTTGTGCCTCCTTGAGTTCCCGGGCGTAATATCCCAAAAGGGTGCCATTGGTTGAAAGCCTAACGGAAGAAATCCCCGGAGTGCGGGTGAGCCTCCGGATGAAGGCAAGGGTGCCTTTCCTGACGAGCGGCTCCCCTCCAGTGATCCTAAAATCCCTAAAACCATGCTTCATCGCCCCATGGAAAACCACGGCATACAACTCCTCGAAGGAAAGCTGGCTGTCTTTCTTGGACAAGAAGCCTAAATCTTGAGGGAAGCAGTAAATACACCTTTCATTACACCGATCCGTTACCGAAATGCGTAAATAGTGAACTTTTGTCGATTCAGCTTGGGTTTTGATGCCGCCATCAGTCTCAATATTTTCCTTAAACATAATTAAGTATTTTCCTTAGCCATAGCTTTTGAAAAATTTCCTCTTTTCAGGATCGGTTTCAAATGGTTTTTCAATTTTCTTTTCCCCTTGAGATTCTCCCTCCTTCTTGGATTGCCACTCCTTGGCTACTTTGAGATAGGAAAGCCTCAGTTCGGTAAGAATATGTTCCAGTGCATGATGTTCTTCAGCAGTCAGATTGCCCTGGGTCTTTGCTTTCAAAGCTTCAAGTTGATCGATCGCTTCGGCTGCTTCTTGAAGCTTGGGAGATTGCAGCTCATGACCAGGCGCTTTTATTAGTCCAAGGAAAAAAAGGACTTCATGATACTTCATCATGACAAGGCTCACGAAATTTCTGGTAATCTCTTCAGGGGTATATCCAGAACCAGGCATATTATTTCCCTCCATGTTCTTGCTTGTTTACTCCAAAATAAAGGTGCGAAGCTAAGGGTAAACAACTCCTATTACACTGTCTTGAGAGCTGAAAATTCTTTGGGCGGCTTCATTGAGCTCATCCAGGGTGAGTCGTTCAATTTTTTTTATTTTCTTTTCCTCGTAATCCCAACCCAGTCCAAGAAGAGCGTCGATCGTGGAACGCACGACATAAGAAGAAGGATATTGAGAGGCGATCTTTTCTTCACTGAGAAGTTTAGCCCTCGCCCTTTGCAGTTCTTCTTGAGAAAATCCCTCCCTGCATATTTCTTCCACCACCTCCTTGATGAGTTTTTCAACTTCTTCTTTGTATTGTGGATCGGTGCCTGCGATAATGGAAAAGGATCCTCCCTTCCATCCCAAAAAACGCGAAGGAAAAACAAAATAAGCTAACCCTTTTTCTTCTCTTACTTTTATAAAAAGCCTTGATCCAAGGTCAGAAAGAATTTCGGCTATGACTTCGATGGGGACCTGGACGGGATCGTTAATCGGAGGAATCCTAAAAGAAAGCCCGACTATCGCCTGTTCTTTGCCCGGGATTCGCTGCTCAACCCTCAAGGGCTTCTCAAGCTTGGGATAGGGCCAATCCCATTCTTTAGGAATCGCTTTTTTAGGGAAGTCGGAAAAGAAAGATTCAATCCGTTTCAACTCTTTCTCTGGATCGATCGGTCCGCTGATCCCTAGTACCATTCTATTGGTCTGAAAGATCGTAAGAATAAACTGCCGTATATCTTCACCGGTAATCTGTTCCAAGGCTTCTTCCGTCCCCAGGGGATCGTAAGCGTAAGGATGGTTCTGCCAAAGAGCCTTTCTTAAGAGGGACTGGGCAATATAGACCGGATCGTCCATCATTGAGCGGATTTGATGGATCTGTTTTCTCTTTTCAATTTCTAGTTCTGTTTCGAGGCAAGCAGGCTCGTGGATCATTTCAGAAAAAATGCCCAGGGCGTTTTGCCACTCCTCGCTCAAACTTTCAAGATAAAGTCCCGCCGTGTTGTTTCCCGAATCCGCTCCAAAACTTCCTCCAATAACCTCAATGTCCCTGGCGAGTTTTTCAGCCGATCTCCGTTGCGTGCCTTTAACAAGGATGGCGGCGGCAAGTTTCGATAGGCCATTCTTGCTTGGAGGTTCCCACAAAGGTCCTCCATCAAAAGTGGCTCGGTAATATTGAAGAGGCAAAGGATCGGTACGGTATATAAGCTGTATGCCGTTTGAAAGCTCAAAATGTTTTGATGAAGGCTCCGCAAGAGAGGAAGAAACGACTTTCGATTTATGTTTTTTGGGGATGATCTGCACTTGATTGAGTTTCTCTTCACGAAAATACATAGGGATAAGATCGAGGATTTTTTCTTTTTCCAAAGTATAAAGCCTATGTAAAAAACTCTCTCTAAACAAAGGATCCTTGAACATCAGCCATCCGCTACCCACGGTCTCGGCCCGGGATCTTGCCGATCGCAACTCTCTAAGCGATTGAGAAAATTGCTGCCTTATGCAGAGAATAAATTCCTCTTCGGTTATTCCTCTTTGAGGAAAGCCGAGCAGTTCTTCCCAAATTTTCTCACCGACTCTCTCGACATTTTCAGGGCCGCATTGGGCTTCAATACCGAACAGGCCCAGGGAGTCATCAGCAAAAAAAAAGGAATCCACCTGTTGAGCAATGGCTTCTTTTTCAACCAGTTTCTGATGCAAAAGAGAACTGCGGGTTTGGGCTAGAAAGGTTGAAAAAACATTTAAAGCGACGGCATCCTCATGCCCCCATCCCGGAACGCGAAACACGAAGCAAAGCCTGCCCACTTCCGTCTGGATTTCTTTTGAGGCAAACCTCCGAGAAAGCTGGGGAGGTTCATCGGGAAGATCGAGCGGTTCTAAAAACCCTGTCGGTTGATTCGATAAGATTTCCTTGGTTTTTGCAAAAACTGCCTCTGAAGAAACAGCACCAGAAACGACAACAAAGACGTTTTGGGGAACATAGCGACGATGGTAATAGTCCAACACCGCTTCTCTATCGATCGCATCAAACAGTCCGGGTAGGCCGATGATGGGATACTTTAAAGGGTGCCTGCTAAAAGCCGTCTTTAAGGCCAGCTCAAAAAGCAGGCTATCCGGATCATCTTCAACCATGGCAATCTCCCGGCGGATTACCTCCTTTTCTTGGTCAAATTCATCGGGAGGGATGGCAGCATGGAAAACGATATCAGCAAGAATCTCCAAGGCTTCTTTCCAATGAGTGGAAGGAAGGTCGACATGATACACCGTCCGGTTATAAGTGGTATAAGCATTAAGATGGCCTCCAAGGGATTGCATCTCCCATGCAATTTGATTGCCCTTTCTTTTATCCGTTCCTTTAAAAAGGAGGTGTTCGAGAAGATGGGAAATTCCCGATCCCGCATACTTTCCCTCATGAATGCTCCCCGTTGCACACCAAAATTGAAGCGAAACAACATCGGCTTGGTGGAAAGGATCGACAAGAACGGTTAAGCCATTGGGCAGTTCTTCTTGATCGATTTGGGGAAATAAAGATAGAGAAGAGGGCAAGGGTAGGGCTAAGGCGGGCATAATAAATTCCTACTTAGAAAAGGAGAAAAGAAAGGTTCTTATTCCTTGGAATGATTAGGGGTTTTTCCAGAGTCGTCTACCTTTTTTTTGCGTTTTGAAGAAGACTTTCCTTCCTTTCTTGCCTTTTCCTTTTGAGCCGTTTTGGACCGGATCGGCAGAAAGGGTTTTACAAAGGCTGCAGTAAAACTATAGCCTTTTTGAAAATCTTTCATATCCCCCATATCGGTTTTCCCAAGAAGTCCATACAGATCCATGTTTTTGATCATCTGTCCAAAATCCCTGCAACTTTTAACTCCCCACTCGTTGAGAACCAACTTGCTCATCGGACCAAACTCCTTAAGAGCATAATCTTTCAAACCCTCAAGAATCTGCTTCCCACTGAGTTGTTCAATCTTCTGGTGCTTCTGTTTCCCCATGGTCTTCAGGGTATATTCCAGGCCATCTCGAACAAAATAGTAACTTTCCTTTAAATACCGGGAATCTTTCTCGACTATTTCTTCGACAATCGTTGTAAAGTCACGTTTGCGCATACACTCACCTCGTTGGTTTGCTCGTTAAATCGACAGATCGGTCTAATTGAAAAAGAGACAAAAACCTGTAGAAACTTCTCCCCGCCTGGGTTAGAACGCATAGAATCACCAAAAAGAGAATAAGGGCTTGTTCTTTGCGGGTAAACCATGAATTAAACCAGTTCAAGATTTATTCCTATTCTACAACTTCCTTTATTTAATGAAATAACTTTATTTAAACACCTTTTCTTTTTTTAAGATAATCGATCTAAAAAAAAATTAAAAAAAAACAGTTTTTTTCTTCATCGCAACAACCACACAAGCTAATTGTTTAAACATTTGCCTAAGGCTGTTAAACTAAAATCTTTTTATCTTTACCGGATGATTTCATGAGTCTTCATCTTTTAGTCCCCGAGGGGCATCTTCCTGAAACCCTTCTTTCAGATTATCGAACCCGACTCGGAGAGGAGCTTTTGGCTTTTTTCTACAAGGATGAAAATAGTGCCGTAGAACAAATCAAAAGGCAGGATTTCGACATAGTAGCAATAACCGACCGAATGGCTTTCCTGCTTATCGGCCAAGGCCTTCTTGCCCGGCTCCCCGTGGAGAAAAAACTTTTGCCCCCCATCGATCATAAATTTTTATTCCATTATTATGACCAGGCCAATACCTATTGCTGGCCCTACGGGTGGACACTCCTCGGTATCAGCTGGATTCCACGTCCCCATTTAAAGAACTATCCTTTGCGCTGGTCAGATCTCGCTGCTTCCACCTACGAGATTGTTTATCCCCTCGACAGTCTTCTCAAGGCTATGATCATTCATTCTCTTTCCCTGCGTTCTTCAGTAAAATCCTCCCTTCCTTTAAACAATCCCTCCCCCGCCCTTGCCGTTTACGTCGATACGGTTTCCGAGCTTTTAAAAAAAACCGAAAAAGAGTCCAACCGCGTGGTTGTTTTACCCAAGGATTATTCTTGGATTACCCTTTATCATTGGGCTGTCCCTATCCCTAAAAAAGAGATGAATTTTGATAAGATCAAAGAATGTCTCTTTTTCCTTTGCAACCCCCAGCAGCAAGCCGCCATTCTTTCTTGCAACTGGATTGGAGCCGTTTCCATGGAAACCTACATGAAGACAGCGGAAAACCAGAGAAAATCTTCCCTTATCTATCCTCCCGCACATTATTTAAATCTCTGTCGGTTCTTTCGTATGGATCGTTATCCTTTATTTTCATCAAGGTGATCCGCAGGACTCTGAAATGAAAGCAAAAGGAGAGCGTCCAAAGAAATTTTCCAAAGAATCGACTTGAATTTCTCTCTATAACCATTTGTAATAAGTGGACTTTTCCCCGGGTTGCTTCTTTTTTCTATGGCACGCTGGATTGATAAGTTAGAGCAATTCGCCGTTGATGTTATCCTCGAACGACGCTACGGGAAACGGGCCACCGTTTTCCGCTGGTTTCTTTCTTTTTTATCCCTTATCTATAACCCTCTTGTCAGGCTTAGAGTATGGCTTTACAAAAAGAGACTTTTGCGATCTTATGAACTTGGCTGTCTTGTCATTAGCGTGGGCAACCTCACGGTTGGAGGGACAGGGAAAACTCCCCTTGTCGAGAAGCTGGCCAAGGAGCTCTCTGCGGCTGGAAGAAAAGTCGCAATCCTGAGCCGTGGCTATAAAAGCGTTCCTCCTCCCCTCGGGCATAGGCTTATGGCCAAGTTAAAGGGAAGCAAAGAATTTAATCCAAGGGTTGTTTCGGACGGGGAAAAGATTTATCTCAGCCCTTTACATTCCGGAGATGAACCGTACATGCTGGCTAAAAATCTAAAAGGGGTAGCCGTCATCACGGGGAAAAATAGGGTTCAAAGCGGCCTCTGGGCGATTAAAAACATGAACATCGATATTCTCATCCTTGACGATGGCTTCCAGTACCTTCCTTTGAAAGAAAGATTGGATATCGTTCTCATCGACAGGGAATTTCCTTTCGGCAATAGGCATCTTCTACCCAGGGGGATGCTCAGGGAGCCCAAGGATCACCTCAAGAGAGCCGATCTTCTCTTTATTACTAAATGTGATGGATCTAACCTTTCTCCTCTTAAAGAGGAGTTGAGAAAATTCAACAACCATGCGCCGATCATCGAGTGTGTTCATAAACCCCAATATCTCTTCCACATTGTAACAAGAAAAAAAGAACCGCTTGACTATCTCAAGGGCTTGAAAGTCGCCGCGATTTCCGGCATTGCTCAACCCGAAAGCTTCGAAAAGGGATTAAAAAAACTCGGTGCAGAAGTTGTTTATTCTAAGTATTTTGCCGATCACCACTGGTTTTCTGAGCAAGAGATCATTCGCTTCATGGAAAGAAGCAAAGCCCGGAATGCCAAGGCGGCTATTACGACCGAAAAAGATGCCGTGCGCATTCCCACCACCCAATATTTTATCTTACCCTTTTACTTTCTTAGGGTGGAAATAGAGATGTTAAACGGTAAAGAGACTTTTCAATCGATTCTTTTTGAATCAATTTCCCCTGGCAGAAAATATCGAATAGTTTATTCTAGAAAGAGAGAGAGGAGCGACAGAATGACAAACAGTCCCACTTTTGCAGAAAGATGTGAAAAAACATCACAGGGATTTTGAACCGCTTTCCGGTCCTCTTTTAATCCGTTCTCCAAATTGGCTTGGTGACGCCGTGATGAGTATGCCGGCGGTAAAGGGGATCAAAGAGATCGATCGCTCCATTTCGCTCGTCGTAGCCACACCTAGAAAAATTTCCTATCTCTGGTCTCTCTGTCCCTTCGTTGACGAGGTTCTAGAAATAGAACATTCCAAAAATATTTTTGAAAACGTAAAGAAACTGAGAAAGAAAAAAATGGACAGGGCTATCCTCTTTACCCGTTCAGTGAGAACAGCCTTGGAATGCAAGCTTGCTGGAATTCCAAAAATCATAGGTTTTGGGAGAACCGATCAATCCTTTTTCCTTGACAAAAGAGTCCTCCTTTCTCAAGACCTGGAAACCCTTCACCAATCTCAAATCTACATTAGACTTGCCCAATCCTTGGGAGCAAAAAAAGACACCTATTCCTACCCTTTTTTAAAATTACCCGCACAGTGGAAGAAAACTCCACAGCCGATCATTGTAAGTGTTTGTCCCGGAGCCGAGTATGGACCGGCAAAGAGATGGTTTCCTTCTTCTTTTGCCTGGGTTTGTCAACGTTTAAAAGAAAAGTACGGTTGCCACATCCAGATTCTTGGAGGAGAAAAAGATAAAACCGTCTGCAGCGAGCTCGAACAAGCCGTTCAGGAAGCTGAAAATCTTGCAGGCAGAACAACCCTTGCCGAATTTATGGAAAGAATTTATAGCTCCCACCTTCTCCTTTGCAATGATAGCGGGGCGATGCATGTCGGCTCCTTGCTCAATACACCCACGATCGCCATCTTCGGTTCAACCGATCCACGACGAACGGCGCCAATCGGGGGATGTTTTCGAGTAATCTATGAAAAGGTTCAGTGTAGCCCCTGTTTCCTGAGGCGATGTCCTATAGATATGCCCTGCATGCGGGCTGTCAAACCCCAAGATGTTCTTCATGTTTGCGAAGAGTTGTTATCCCTTGGAGGTTAATCCCTGATATTTTTTCGAATACTCTCATGGACAGTACCCAGGCACAAGTACCCAAGAAGACTGCAAGGGCCGTTGGAATAGTCGGCATGGCCGTTGCAGCTTCAAGAATGCTCGGACTTGTCAGGGAACTTGTTTTTGCTTCACTCTTTGGCGCAGGAGCTCTTCTTGATGCTTTCCTAGCCGCCTTCCAGATTCCCAACCTCTTACGCGATCTCTTTGCCGAAGGGGCTTTATCAACCGCTTTTACGACCGTGTTTTCGAAGACTGTCGAAGTCGACGGCAACAAAAGGGCCTTTTTGCTCGCCAACCGACTTTTTAGCGTATTCTTTATTTTCCTTCTTATTGTAAGCCTCCTGGGAATTATTTTCGCTCCTATTCTTGTGGAAATCACAAACTTCGGATTTCACAAAATCCCGGGGAAATTTGAACTGACTGTCCAACTTACCCGTCTTATGTTTCCTTTCATTCTTTTTGTATCCTTGGCTGCGTTGGTTATGGGACTACTCAACGCTTATCATATCTTCGGACTGCCTGCATCCGCATCGAGCGCTTTTAACCTTTCTTCCATTCTTTTTGGCGTCCTCTTTGCCTACCTGTTCGATCCCCAGCACGATATTTTTCACCCCCGTTTCGGTCCCGCGTCCCTCTACGGCATATCCCTAGGAGTCCTCCTTGGAGGGCTTGTCCAGCTCTGCATTCAATTTTTCGCTTTTCCTAAAATAGGCTTCAGATATTCCTGGGAGTTCAATATCGCAGACCCAAAGCTTTTGGAAATTTGGAAGCTGCTTTGGCCTACGATGATCGCCGGGGCGGCTATACAAATAAACGTGCTGATCAACGGCATGTTTGCTTCTGAAATCAACGGAGCAAGATCCTGGCTTAACTGCGCATTCCGGCTAATGCAACTTCCCATCGGAGTCTTTGGAGTAGCGATTGCTACGGTTACCCTTCCTTCAGTTTCAAGACAAGACGCTCGGCGTGATCACCAAGCCTTCGGCCAAACCCTGGAATCTTCTCTTAGACTTGCCTTCTTTTTTACCCTGCCTTCGGCAGTTGGACTGGTTTTTCTATCCGACCAGATCATCGCCCTTATATACCAGCACGGTCGATTCAGTTCTTTTGACACCCTCCAGACTGCTTATGCTCTCAAAGCCTATGCTGTCGGCCTGTGCGGTTACGCTGGCATCAAGGTCCTGACCCCTTGCTTTTCCGCTTTGAATAAACCCCAGGTTCCCCTAAGGGTTACCTTGATAGGTATAGCCATCAACCTCTTATCCAATATTATCCTTGTTAAGATCTTTTCTTTAGGACATGTAGGGCTGGCCGCAACGACATCTTTAGTCAGCCTCCTCAATTTTACCCAGCTCTACCTTTCCATCATCAAGTCCATAAAGGTAGGTGAACTGAAGAAAGGGCTTTTTTTTCTCTTAAAAATCATTTTCTCTAGCGTTCTTTGTGCCTCCTCTGCCCTCTTTTTTTCTCTTTGGATCGGCAAGCTCCTAGGGCAATCCTTTTTTTCTTTATTTTTTTCTACCCTCTTAGGAATCGCCCTAGCGGTCGTCATCTACCTCTTCACTACCTTCGGGTTGGGCGTAGAAGAAGGAAAAACTTTGTTGAGATTTTTATTTAAAAAATTTCATCTATTGAATAAAAAGAATTAAATAAAAGGAAACCCCATCCGGTTAAATAGTTCAACATAAAATGGGCTTATTATGGCTGAAGCTGAAGAAAACACCAAGCTTCCTCGAAGAAGAGGTCGACCTAAAAAACAATCATTTCCCAGATTGCCCTCAAAGAATAGCCAGGAGTTGTTTCTTGAAGGTTCCGCTCCATTCACCGATCTCAACCAGGTAGAAAATAAAATCGAGCAGTTGCAAAAGAAGGCTGAATCTGAAAAGGAACCAACCCAAAAAATCGAAAAAAATAACGTTGAAAACAAACCCGAGGGGCAATCGAAAATTGAAAACTCTCTTCCTGGAGTCCTTCCAAGCGAGGGATTGTCTTCCTTGCCTCCTTTTTCTTTCCCCAAGGGAAAAGGACAAGGGGAAAACACGGCTGATTTCGAATCAGAAAGGCAAATGAAAGCTATGAATATGCCCCAGAATACTGCTGCCGATACTTTGAAAAAAACAATTGAAAAACAGTCCAAGGAACAGAGGTCCTTGCAAAAAATCCTTTCCGTTTTCCTCTTTAGCTTCGTTGCCCTGTTTTGCTTCATCCTCATTCTTGCCGTTTATGGTGCCGTAGTGATCTTTCAGAAAATCCATACCCAAGACGTGCTCATCACCGAAGTGGAAAAAAAACTCCAGGGAAGAATAGATCAGCTTGACGGTCTTGTTCTCCAGCAAAAAAAGGAAATCGATGAATTAGGGACTAGCCTTAACCAGCTTCACTCCTACATTACGGACACCCAAAAAGATCTTTCAAAAATCCGGTCCAAAATTGACGGCCTTGAATCCAAAATTGCCGAGCATTCCCAAAACCTCCAACAAATCAGCGCGGACATCAAACAGGACAAGCAGAACCGGCTTAAAAAAGAAGAAATTCTTCTGAAAAGAATTTCCCTTCTCGAAGAAGAAAGAACAAAGGCAAGCTACGACAGAAAAAGAGCCAAAGCTTCTTTTAATCCCTAGAAATGAGCCTGTTTACCGAATTGCGAAGGATCTCTCAAGATTGGTCTACCCGTATCCAAAGAGCAAAATCCATTCTTTTCCCTGCCCCGTGGAAAGAAGAAAAATGGCTTGAATTCTGTAAATCCCTCTGCCTTTTCATTCAAGAAAGAGGGACCAACTGGGAACAGGATGGTAAATTGTACTGGGATCTGCGTTGCCGACTCAACGATGGCGGAGAATTGGTATGCCAAGTCGAACAGGATGGTCATGAAAAAATATCCCTTGCCGTCGCCCAAACCGGGGGATTTGTTGAGCCCGGAGAGAATTATATATGGCTGCTTGTTGAACTGAACAAGGAAGGAAGATTTCTCAAGGATCCTTATTTTGTCGATGGAGTATGGAAAGAGGCTTTTCTTATCTTTCTTTTACCCCGGCATAAACAAGCTGCTTTTTTTCTTGCCGCCTTCAAAGAGGCAGCTTCTTCTTTACCTCTTGAACGTCCCTCCCCTGGAGTCGACTACAAAGCCTACCTGTTTGATAGATAGAAAACTTTACTTTTTTCATGAACTTGTCGAGCTTGATAACAACACCCTTAAGTTATGGTTGTAATTGACGATAACGATCCTTTGGCCTTAGATCTCCTGGAGAACCTCATCAAAAGCGGTGCCTTGCTCAAAGGACATTTCTTGCTTAGGAGCGGCCTTCACAGCAGGCACTTCCTCCAGTGTGCCCTTCTTCTTCAAAATCCTCTCTTATGTTCCCGTTATGCTTCTTATCTGGCACAAAAATTAAAACACCTCAATGCACAAACCATTGTTTCGGCAGCCATAGGCGGAATCCTTGTTGGTCATGAAGTAGCCAAGGAACTGGGATTAAGGCATATCTACGCCGAAAAAGAAAAACAGGGGATGTGCCTCCGTCGGTTTTATCTCCAAGATTCAGAACGGGTAGTGGTCATCGAAGATGTCATGACTACTGGGGGAACCGTAAAATCAATCATGGATAGTGTAAAGGCGATGAAGGGGGAGGTATGTGCTGTAGGCTGCCTTGTAGACCGCAGCGGGGGAACGATCGATCTTGGTGTTCCCTGTTACTCGCTTTTAAAACTCAAAATTGAAACTTTTCCTCCTGACAGGCTCCCTGAAGACTTGGAAAAGACTCAACCCCTGCGGCCTTGAATTCGTTTGTCCTTTCCTTTCCCAGCAGGACCTAGGACCGCTATTTTTTATCAAGGGATTCTAGGGCTACGCCTGTGTCCGCCTGCGCTTTAGGGTTTTCCCCCGGAGAAAAGTCTAAATTTTCACTTTCTTTAGGCGATAAGGGCTTGCCCTCTTCGATCTGGATATACGTTTTAGAAGAGGAGAGGGTTTTCCCAGGGGGAATCGTCGCTATTTGCATTTCTTTAATGACATAAGCATCCCCTATACGCTGTACACTATTTATATCGAGTCTCTTGACGATTTGTCCCCCAGCATTGTAACCTTCAACCCTCAAAAGCGCATAATAGTCTTCAGCAATCCAGTATCTTACCTTGGCATAGGCCGAGGGGACTGGACCCGGGTAAGCTTCAAAGGCCCAACAACTTAAAGTTTTAATGGAATCGGTTCCCAGGGGTTTTATCTTATCCCAACGGATAAAATCCAGGCAAAGATCCTCATAACTGATATCGGTGTTCAAAATGTGCTTTGTACGGTTAAAACCCGTAATGGGTTGCCAAGGATCTGAGGGATGGTTTTTATAGGCAACATAGGTATTATCGGGATTGATTTCCACGTGGATCTGCAAGGGTAACCCCATAAAATGGTATTCCATGGAACGATCATGAAGAATCAAGGTGATGGGATAAGTATCCTTTGCAGCCTGGATCGAACCTTTAAGGATATAATCCTTGAGCCTAAAATTCCTCCAAAACCTCCCCTGGATGAATTCAAGGGGAGGAGAAGGCTTATCGGGATTGGGCTTGGACCAGAGGAAACAGGAAAGAAAAAAGACAAAAAAAAGGGGAAAAATACGCAAAACCATAGAGTTAATACTTTGCCTCGATTTTTCTTGATCTTGAAAACAATACCCCTTTTTCTTGCATATTCAACTCAATGCTTCTTTAAGAAAAGAGGAAAGCTTTTGACCAACCTGCTGAACCCGTTCTTCCTCCTTGGCCTCGACTAAAAGCCTGATTTTGGGTTCAGTTCCCGAGTATCTCAATAGAACTCGGCCTTTTTTGTCCAAAAGGGCCTGGGATTCATCAAGTAATTTTTTTAGGCCTGGTATTTCTTCCAAAGGCTTTTTTCGACTTACATCTATGTTCCATAATTTTTGGTGATAACGGATCAATTTTTTTCTTAAGCTACCCAGGCTCTTGCCGGTTGAACACATGATTTCTAGTACGATCAAGGCGGCAAGAAGTCCATCCGCTGTTTTTGAATAATCAAAAGGGATGATATGGCCGGACTGCTCTCCACCAAGAGAGAGTCCTTCCCTCGCCAATGCCTCGGCAACATTCCTATCCCCTACAGGAGTACGGATCACCCCTATGCCTTCCGCCTCCAAGGTTTCATCCAGTCCCAGGTTGCTCATAACGGTAACAGCGATCGTATTCTTAGAGAGCCTTTTTTTATCCTTAAAGTCAGAAGCAAGAATGCTTATAATGTCGTCCCCATCGCAAAGTTCTCCATTTTCGTCACAAAGAACCACCCTGTCCCCGTCTCCATCAAGGGCAATTCCTATATCCGCTCCGGACAACCGTACGAACTGCTGGATGTTCTGGGGAAAGAGGCTGCCACAGTTCAAGTTGATGTTTATCCCGTTAGGTTCCTTGCCAAAGGCATAAAGAAAAGCGCCATAATCATCCAGGATCGCCGGAGCGACTTCGAAAGAAGCTCCATTGGCCGTGTCCAACGCAATTTTTATCCCCTTCAAATCCAAGCCCCCTGGGAAAAAGCTTTTAAGGAGATTTTGATACTCCCTGGAGGTATTATCGGGTAAAAAAATCTTGCCAACTTGGGAGCCCGTAGGTCCCTCGGACCCCAACCAATCAAAGCTGCTTATTTCTTTTTCTATCTCTTTTTCGAGATCAACCCCGAGTTTTCCGCCATCATGATCAAAGAACTTTAGACCGTTGTCGTAAAAAGGATTGTGAGAAGCACTGACCATTACCCCGCCTATGGCCCCGTAAACCCTAGAAAAATTACCCACCGCAGGGGAAGGGACCACGCCTAACTCAAAAACATTTACTCCCTGGGAAATCACCCCAGAAATCACGGCATATTCCAGCATCCGGCTCGAGATTCGTGTATCCCTGCCCACGACTATTCCCTGTTTTTTTTTTGATGGACAATGAGCAGTGAAAACCTTGGCGGCCGCAGCTCCCGCGGCAAGGGCAATTTGAGGAGTCATGGGATAAACATTAGCCTTTCCTCTAATGCCGTCGGTGCCAAAAAGGGATTGTGCCTTAGGGTTCATATCGAGATCATTTCAATAACCTGAGAGAGGAGAGGAGCTGGTCCAAGGAGCCCGGCTCTATCGATTCCTTAAGAATAATCCAGATTGCAACCGCCAGGACCAAAGAAAACAATTTCTGCTTCCAGTGAGAAAAGATATTCATTATCGCTTCGCCACACCGGTTATCTTTTATCGACGGTCTTTCCATTGATCTGGTTGGCTTTACAATGATTTAAATTCCACAATCAATAACATAGAGCCAGGGAAAATTTCAAGTTATTTGTTCAATACGGAAAACCTCTTAAACAAGAATCTGGGTGAGTTTGGCCCTGAGTCCATCGGGATCAAAGTGCCTTTCTATTTTTCCCTTGTATGCCACCGAAATGATGCTCGTGACCTCGGATATGACCACGACCACGGCATCGGTCTGTTCACTCAATCCTAGGGCGGCCCTGTGTCTCAGTCCTAATAGCCTCTCCATCTGTTCAACTTGGCTCAAAGGGAATATGGCTGCAGCCACAACGATCTGATCCCCCCGGATAATGACTCCCCCGTCATGGAGAGGAGTCCGTGGATAAAAAATGGTCACCAAAAGATCGGCGCTGACCTGGGCATTCAAAATCGTCCCCGTATCCCGTGCGGGCATAAAAACATCATCCTGTTCGATAGCTATAAGAGCCCCTATGTGCTCTCTTTGGAGAATTTCAGAAGCATTGACGATATGTTCGATGACTTCGGACTTCTGCTGCCTGCCGATATGAACAACACTTCTACGCCCCACCTCGGCAAAAACCTGCCGCAACTCGGGTTGAAATAAAACAACAAGGGCAACGAAAAAAGAGGGAGAAAAAAGCCTAAGGAGCTCGGTCAGTACTCTTAAATGGAACACGGAAGAAAACAAGGTCAGGCCCACAAGAACAACAATAAGACCCGTCAATACCTGGAACCCCCTGGTCCCCTGTAACAACTTCCAGATTTGGTATATGGCAGTGGCAATAATCAAAATCTCCAGTATTCCAGAGATAGGAAAGCCGAATAATTTCATTGCAAAAGATCCGTATCCCAGAGTTTCTCAAGAAAATTTCTTGCCGCCACAGCCGCCGACACATCATGCACTCTCCAGATTTCCACTCCGAGGAAAAAGGCAACTGTTTGAGCAATGGTATTCATTATCTCAATATCTATTCCATGTTGTTTGGCAAAAGCTTGCAAAAAACTTTTCCGTGATACCCCGATCATGAGTGGCCTTCCAAGATCAAGAAAACGATCCAACCTCCGCAGCAACTTGAGATTATGCGTTTTATCTTTTGCAAATCCAAACCCCACATCACAAACGATTCTTTCCTTGGCTATGCCTACATTTAAACACCTTTGGAGTTTGTTTGAAAGCTCGGCAAAAACTTCTTCGACCACGTCCCCGTACCGGGCATCCCTTTGCATGTTCTTGGGCATCCCACGAGAATGCACGAGTATATAGCCGACATTGCCCCCCGCAACGACATCAAGAATACCTGGATCCCATCCCCCTCCGGATACATCATTAATGATATCGGCTCCTTCTTCTATAGCTACGCGGCTAACTGCCGCCTTGTAAGTATCCACGGACAACGGCACGGTCAATTTAGCCCTACATCTTTTCAGGACGGGGAGGAGTCTTAAAATTTCTTCTTTTTCGTCAACAGGATCGGCCCCAGGACGGGTAGACTCGGCTCCAAGATCGATAAAGTCAACCCCGCTGTCCTGCATCCAGAGTGCACGGTCTGAAGCCGCTTGGGGATTCATGTATTTGCCCCCGTCAGAAAAAGAATCTGGGGTTAAGTTAATGACCCCCATAATCATGGGACGACGCGCAGGAAAACGAAGCATTTTTTTTCCCAAATTCCAATGCATTTCTTTTTTTAACATGGCTTAAAATAGGACAAATTAAATTTCTTTCCTCTAAGATATTCTAAAGAAGTTTCTCAATGCCATAGCCTTTTTTTTGCAGCTAAGAGTTAAAAATTCATCCCGTAGAGCTTTCTTTTTTTCAAGCCAGATCCCTTGACTCCATCCTCGAAGAAAAAGCCAAAAAAGAAAAAAGAATGCCAACTCTATACCCAACAAGTGCTTTTTTCTTTTCCCCTTTTTTCCATGATCAAAGCCAAGAATAAAATCAACACAAAAAACGATCTGCAATTCCCAGGAAGAGGGCAGCTAAAAACCGTTCCGTCAGACTTACTCATTCCTGCTCAGCCATCGACAAAGCTGGCTTCCTGCTTCACCGAGGCGGTTCGCTTGGCGCGAAACGCCAAGCCAGAGCCTTCCTCTCCGCAGGCGTGATTTCCGGCGGAACTCGCCGTAGCGAGCGCCAGGCGCTCAAGATTTTTCGCCGCGTTCAGGTCGCGGTCGTGGATCGCACCGCAGGCCGGGCAAGTCCACTCCCGCGCCGACAGCGGCAAGGTTTCCAACTCGTACCCGCACGCCGAACACGTCTTGCTGCTGGCGTAGAACCGATCCGCAACCACCACCACGCTTCCCCGCATAGCGGCCTTGTACTCCAGCTGCCGCCGGAACTCGAAGAAACCGCCGGCTGCGATGGAACGGGCAAGACGCCGGTTGCCCATCATTCCACGCACATTCAGGTCCTCGACGCCGATGATCGAAAACCGACGCGTGAGGCCGGCCGACAGCTTGTGCAGGGCGTCCATGCGGCTGTTGGCGATTCGAGCGTGCAGCCTAGCCAGCTTTACCTTGGCCTTTCGCCGGTTGGCCGATCCCTTGGCCTTGCGCGAGAGGCTCCGCGAGAGCCTGCGCAAGCGGCCCAGCCGCGCCTTGTGCGGCTTGGGGCCAGGCACCTTCTCCCCCGTCGAGAGCGTTGCCAGCGCGGTCAGGCCCAAGTCCACACCCACCGCGCCTTGGTTCTCGGCTTTGGGTAGATGCAGCCCGGGAGCGTCTACTGTGATGCTGGCGAACCATCGGTCGGCCACCCGGGAGACCGTGGCCGACACGATCTTACCGGTGAAGCGCAACGGCTCGCGCATGCGCACCCAGCCAAGATTCGGGATGCGAATGCGGCAGCCGTCAACCTCAAACTGATCGTTGGTAAGGGTGAAACGGTCGTCACGGCCTTTCTTGCGAAATTGTGGATACCGCGCTCGACCCGCGAAGAAGTTCGCAAACGCCTGCCCCAGCTGAATAATCGCCATCTGCGGGGCACATTTGGTGACTTCCAGCATCCAGGGGAACTGCTCGCGCTTGATGGCGTTGAGCTGGCGGCGCAAGGAATACTGCGATGGCTTGGGCAATCTCTTGTCGGCCTTCCATGCCTCGTACTGCTTTTGCCACTGCTCCAGCGCCCAGTTGTAGGCGAAGCGTGCCGTGCCCGCAGCCTTGGCAAAATAGGTCGCCTGCGCGTTGTTCGGATCAAGGGCTATTTTGTGGGAAATCAGCATTGCGCAACCTTAAGATTATCCCTGTTTTTATCAGATCCAACGCTTTCGTGTCTCCTGTTGCCTTTCCATTCCCAACGCTTCAGCACTTGGGCACAAATACCAAGAAACTCGGCGGCTTCGTGGATACCTGCCAGTTAGCGTTTTATGTGTGAAATATTTAAAAAAGCGCAGGAATAAGCAAGGATTAAATTAACTGTTCAAACCCTTTTTCTTTCTTCCCTTGATCTGTAAAGCTTGGATTACTTCTTTGAGAGGGAGGCAGTTGATAACATCTTCTTTGCGCAGCCACCCTTTACGGGCGATATTGACTCCAATCTTAAAGAAAGCGATTTCTTTGAAGTGGTGTGCGTCAGGATTGATAACGCACTTTACCCCTTTATCTCTAGCTGTTTTCCATAGTCTCCAGTCCATATCCAGCCGCATAGGCTGAGCATTTAACTCTATCCAACAACCTGTCTTTGCGGCGCAATCAATAACCTTGTCCATGTTTACAGGATAAGGTTTTCTGACCAACAATAATCTTCCCGTCGGATGCCCTAACATTGTCACGTAAGGATTCTCCATGGCTTTTATAAGCCTTTGGGTATTATCATCTTCATCGCTAGAAAAACCGGCATGAAGAGAAGCAACGACATAATCCAGCTCTTTGAGCAAGGAGTCGGGAAAATCCAATTTCCCTTCTTTCAAGATGTCACACTCGATACCGCTCAATAACCGGAAATTTTTCCACCGGGCATTCATGTTTTTTATTTTTTCAACCTGGGCATATACTCTTTCTTCACTCAGCCCATTAGCTTGAAAAGAAGATTTCGAGTGATCGGCTATACCCAGGTATTCTAATCCCATGTCCATGGCTGCCTTGGCCATCTCTTCCAAGCTACTCCTGCCGTCGCTTTCGGTTGTATGACAATGGAAAACTCCCCGAATATCTTCCCATTCCACGAGTCTTGGGATTTCATTTTTTTCAGCAGCTTCAATCTCGCCCATGTTTTCTCTCAGTTCTGGAGGAATGTAGGCAAGACCCAAGGATGCATAAATGTCTTTTTCGCTCCGGCATGGAATCTTGGATTCAAAAGGTTGAACAAGCTGAGGGTTATCCTCGGATTCTCCTTCAGCCGTTTCTCTTTCTTGTGCTCTCGACACCCGGAAAAGTCCCCATTCGGATAGTTTTTTGCCCTGGGCAATCGCTCTTTGCCGCAAGGCCACGTTATGTTCCTTGCTTCCTGTAAAATGAAGGAGAGCATAAGCATAATCTTCATCCGGGACAACGCGCAGATCACAGGAAATACCTTTTTCCAGTAACACCGTGGATTTCGTTTCTCCATGATTGACAATGCGACTTACTTGGGGAAACCGCACGAAATAATCCATGACGGCCTGCGGTGTTCCGGAAGTACATATAAAATCAAGATCTTTTACGATCTCTTTTCCCCTCCGAAAACTCCCGGCAACATGAACATGAACAATTGAAGGATTTTTTTTCAGATAATCAAGGAGCTCTTCTACGATGTTGATGAGATCCCCGTACCGATGGTAGGCGGCAAAAGAGCGGAATTGACTAATTCCTAAAAGGATGTTTTCTTCGGACTTTGGACCAAAACCGGCTAATACGGCGATCCGATGTTCCTTGCATGCTTTCTCCAAAGAATCAATATCTTTAATCCCGAGTTCCTCATAAAGAATCTTTGCTCTCTTGGGTCCCACTCCCGGAATCTCAAGTATCTCTAAGAGACTGGCAGGAAACTCTTTTTTCAATTCTTCGTAATAGGGCAGGCTCCCCGTAGTGATCAGCTGGGTTATTTTTTCTCCAATTCCCTCCCCAATGCCTTTTATCCCCTTGAGACGTCCTTGGGCGACCAGATCGTCCAGCTCCTCGGCTAAAGAGTCAATTACCCTTGCAGCTGTTCGATAAGCCCTGGATTTAAAGGGATTTTCCCCTTTCAATTCAAGCAAAGTGGCGATGCCTTCAAGAACAGAAACGACCGTCTGTTTATCCACTTTCTTCGCCGGGGAAAGAACTTTTTTTGGAACTTCGACTTGTGAAGCGTCTGAAGTCGGGGACTGATTTTCCTTTTTTTTCTTTGCCATGTTGTTAATTTTAGCTTTTTTTTTATGAGAAAAAAATGAAGAAAATCCCCTTTTGATTGCCCGGTAAGGCAAGTATATAATCTCCCCTAGCTTAACAAGCTGTCCAGGGCTGCCTTAAGGGAATCCTTTTCATTGATAAAACTAGAAATGGACTTCGTGCTCTCTGAAAAATTATGGAAAGAAGCCCAGGAAATTTTTCCTGGCGGAGTCAATTCTCCCGTTCGTTCTTTTCAATCGGTAGGCGGCTTCCCTTTTTATGTCAGCCGAGCGAAAGGTTCAAAAATCACCGATGTCGATGGAAACGACTATACCGATTATGTCTGTTCATGGGGAGCTTTAATTCATGGTCATGCCCATCCTGCCGTTGTGCGGGCCGTGGGAGAAGCCCTTAAAGACGGAACGAGTTACGGCGCAAACAGCCCGCTTGAAATCAAGCTTGCCCGGCTTATCCAGTCCGCCATGCCTTCGATCGAAAAAATCCGGTTCGTCAACAGTGGAACCGAGGCATGCATGACCGCTATAAGAATAGCCAGGGGAGTGAGTGGAAGAGAAAAGATAATGAAGTTTGAAGGATGTTATCATGGACACTCGGATAGCCTTTTGGTCAAAGCCGGTTCTGGAGCTCTCACTACGGCTGTACCCAACAGCGCCGGCATTCCTCCATGTCTTTCCTCTTTAACTCTCGTTCTTCCCTGGAATGACAGGCAAACTCTTCTTGAAGCTTTTAAACGACAGGGCAAAGAAACGGCTGCCGTTATCCTCGAACCGGTGCTGGCGAACTGCGGATTAATTCCTCCCGAAGAGGGTTTTTTAGAATGCCTCTTTAAGACGGCTCGAGAATATGGAACTCTTGTCATATTCGACGAGGTGATTACAGGTTTTAGATTGGCCTTGGGCGGGGCACAGGAAATTTTCGGAATTCAACCTGACCTGACCGTGCTTGGGAAAATCATTGGTGGAGGATTGCCCGTGGGGGCTGTTGGAGGCAAAAAAGAGATCATGGACAGCCTATCTCCACTGGGAAGTGTTTACCAAGCCGGGACACTCAGCGGCAATCCCCTGGCTATGGCCGCGGGCATTGCTCAACTTGAACAGATCAAAAAAGCACCACCCTACAGCCATCTAGAAACTTTAGGAAGTGAGCTTGAATCGGCAATAAAAGACATTCAAAGAAAGCTACCAATCCCTTTTCAGTTCAATCGACGCGGATCCCTGTTCAGCTTTTTCTTTACCGCAAAAAACATTCGATCCGCTACCGATGTTTATAGCGTAGATAAAAAGCGATTTTCTTGTTTCTTTACCTCCCTTCTCCATTCAGGCATATTTCTTCCCCCTTCCCCTTTTGAAACCGCTTTTTTGAGTACAGCCCACAGCGAAACTGACATTGATGAACTGGTCAAGTTCGTTTATGATATTTTAAAGAAGATGCCATGACTCTTTTATTACGCCTCGTTTTCGTGGTTTGGGTTTCCCTGGTTTTCTTTCTTTCCACGGGGCAATTTTGCCTGGGTTCCGAAAGCAACTCTGCTGTGGAATATTATCCGAAAGAAAAGCTTAAACCCGGAATGCGGGGTATTACTTATACCGTCTTACAAGGAGATAAAATTGAACCCCTCCAAACGGAGATCCTGGGTATAGCTAAAAACTACATCGGGCCGGGGCTCGACCTGATCATCGCCAAGCTCGTCGACCCCAAAACGGCGGTGATTGGAGCCGTTCATGGCATGAGCGGCAGTCCTCTCTACGTGGATGGGAAACTTGTAGGGGCATTGTCCCGTCGGATTGCTTCCTTTGAAAAAGATGGCCACTGTGGTTTTACCCCGATAGAAGATATGCTTAAGGTCGAAAGGATGGAGAATCAAAACCTCGGTTCTCCTTCGTCGTATCTTTCTTTAGGGAACAGCTCCTCCTGGAATCTTATCGGACCTCGTCGCCCCGGGGGACTTTTGCAACAAAGAACGGATTGGCTGGCTGTCCCTCTTACGGTTAGCGGCATCAACCAAAATCTTTTTGAAAAGTATCTCAAGCGATTCGGCTGGGAAAAATTTCCCTTCCTGGTTGTTTCCGGTGGATCTGGATCTTCCTCTTTGACCGTCCAACCTGAATCTTTGCAACCGGGTTCTCCCGTCTCCGCCGTCATGATGACAGGAGATATTTCTATAGGAGGAACCGGTACCTTGACATGGAGAAAGGGGATCAACGTTCTAGCTTTTGGTCATCCCATGTTCGGATTCGGCAAAAGCGATCTTCCCATGGCCATGGCTGAAGTCATTACGACCATCCCCAGCTATGAAACCCCTTATAAACTGGCGAATATCGGTTCCGTTATAGGAACTATACTGGAGGATCGGCTTTCGGCAATCGGAGGCAAAATAGGCCCTATTCCTCCCATGGCTTCTTACAGCTTGAAAAGGATCCACGATGATAAAATGCTGAAGCCTCTAGAAGGGCGATTTATATCGCATCCTTCCCTCTCTCCCATGCTCGTCAATCTTGCCTTAGCCGAGGCCTTGTCTTCTACGGATAATTCCTCGCGAACGTTTTCAGTTAAAGTCGAGGGGAAGGTTCTTTTTGAAAATCTCCCTCCCCTTTTCCTGGGAGGGTTTTATTCGGGACATGATACCGATATCATCGATGCGACCATGGAAATTACCAAGCCGTTGAATATCCTTTTTGAACAACCTTGGATCGAACCCAAAATCAAGTCCTTGGACCTTTCCGTTGTTTCTTCTGAAAAAGAAAAGGTATGGATGGTCGAAAAGATCTATACCGATTCTCAAAGATATAAACCTTCTTCTCAAGTCCATCTCCAGCTTGAACTGAAAGAAAAGTATGGAGAAAAACTCCTGCGCAGTGTCCAGTTCAATATCCCCTCAACGGTGGGTGCTTCCACGACCTTGACGGTGCGCGTTCTTTCCGGCAATATCCTTGACAAGATTATCTTGGATAAAAAGATCCAGGATATATCCGACGCAAAGGAGCTTGTTGAGGCCCTGAATGCAAGACATAAAACCAATAGCCTTTACATACAACTTGTTGCCGAAAGTCCCGGAGAAGTCCGCGCAGGTCATGAACTGCCTTCCTTACCTCTTTCTTTAACCGTCCTTTCCAATGCATCAAACGTTTCCAGGCTGACCGTTCAGGACAACGAGGAGATATTAACAGAAACCGAAATGGAGCTCCCGGGCATGGTATGGGCAGACAAGGCCGTGAAAATTGAAGTCCAGTAAGCAGAAGTGCCGTTCTATTCCAATAGGATAAAAAAAATCTTTTACTTTCATTTCTTGACAGTTCGATCAAAAGATTATAAAGCCTTCAGTAGTTTGTATTTAAAAATATTTTCATCCTTTCTGGATGAAGCTTTGAAAATTTTTTACAAAAAAAAGAGGTTACCGATGCACAAGGTCAGTGGGTTTTTTCTCTGTTTTATCTGTTTGCCCCTTCTTTCCTTTTTTTCCTCGAACCCCGGTTATTCTCAAGAAATTGCTCCTGATAAAGTCAAAACCATCTTCGGCATCGTCCCCAAAGTTGCAGAAAATCCTTCTAATCCCGTTACTCCTGAGAAGGTCAACTTGGGGCGCTATCTCTTTTTTGAACCCAGGCTTTCAAAGAGTTCTAAAATCAGTTGCAATTCCTGCCATAGCTTGGCTAATAGCGGGGTTGATGGCCTGCCGACTTCAATCGGTCATAAATGGCAAATCGGTCCAAGAAATGCTCCCACGGTATTGAATGCGGCCTTGGAATTCACCCAATTTTGGGACGGTCGAGCCAAGGATGTCGAAGAACAAGCCATGGGACCGATGCTAAATCCCAAGGAAATGGCCTCGACCAAGGAACTCGTGGTCCAAAGGCTGAAAAGTATCCCCCAATACGTGGAAATGTTCAAGAAAGCATTTCCTGATGAAACCGATCCGGTCAGTTTTGAGAACGCGGCAAAAGCGATAGCTGCCTTTGAACGCACCCTCATAACCCCGTCTCGTTTTGACCGATACATGGACGGAGACCTGTCGGCGTTAAGTCCCGAAGAAAAAGAAGGACTGAAGACTTTTATCCAGACCGGTTGTATTTCCTGCCATAATGGAACGGGTATTGGAGGAGGAATGTTCCAAAAATTCGGCTTGGTCCACAAGGTTAGCTGGTTGCAGGACCTGGGGAGATTCGAGGTCACCAACAACCCGGCGGATAAATATGTTTTCAAAGTTCCTTCTCTACGCAACGTGGCTAAAACCGCTCCCTATTTCAACAATGGTCATACTTGGTCTTTAGAAGAGGCGGTAAAAACGATGGGGTATGTGCAGCTTGGAAAGAATTTAACCGATGAAGAAGTAAAGAAAATCGTGAGCTTCCTCGGCAGTCTTTCTGCAGAACCTCCCCTGCAAGTTACTCTACCCAATCTCCCTCCTTCGACACCACAAACCCCAAAACCAATGCCTTAAAAGGGTGATTTTTAGAGGAAAACTAAGCCTTGGATTTCGGGTTTTAGCTTGTATTGGCTCCTCTTTTTATAAGAGCGGTGTTTTTTTCTTCTTTTTCTAAGGCTAATAAGGATATGAAAACGGAGCATGCATTTTGGCCATGAATATTTTTAAAAAGATTCCCTCTCAAATCTTTATTTTAAGCTTATTTTTTTTTCAAAGCCCTCCAGAAATCCACGCTATTCATCCTCAAAGAATAATTTTAGACAGTTACAATGACTTTGCCCAAGGAACTTCTGAAAGTGTCGAAATAAAAGCCGAAGGAACGCTTGTTCCCTCCCCTTTCATGGAAAAAATTTGCAGCCTTCCTGCCGAACAAACCTGGTCAATCTTGGCTGAATCTTTAGACAGTTGCCTTGTAGGAACATCTCCAGAGGGGAAGTTGTTTCGCGTCAAAAAAGACGGTTCATACCAACTCATCGCCAAGTTTCCCGAAGGGAATGTTTCAGCCTTAGCCAAAAACAAGAAGGGAGAGATCTTCGTCGGCACTTCCCCCGATGGGAAAATTTACAAAATCGATACAAACGGCCACTTTACCGTCTTTTTTGATCCAAAGGAAAAATACATATGGAGTCTTATTTGTGATGATAAATCTAATGTCTATGTAGGAACCGGAATTGGAGGACGTATTTACCGGTTAACCGCCGAGGCCAAAGGAGAAATTTATGCCACGGTCAATGAAACCCATGTCCGTACCTTGCTTTTCCATCCTGCAAAAGATACCTTGCTTGCGGGAACGGCAAACAGGGGAGCCATTTACGAAATTTTCCAAGGAGGCAAATCCATCCTTCTTGTCGATCCTGAAAAAGATGAGATCAACCAACTGGTAGCTGGAGAGGAGGGAAACGTTTACTTTTCTACCGTCGGAAAGAAAAAATCTCCTCGGATACAAAATCAATCCCCACAGGACAGCTCCTCCTTACTGCCAGAAGGGTGGATAGAAGTCAGTGGAGAACCCGACGAAACCAAGGAGTATCCCAGCACAAAAACTCAACCCCTCGTCTCGATAAAGCCTTCTATTCCTCCAAGGCTTTCCGAAATCTGGAAAATGGAAAAAACAGGGACAGCCTATCCCATTTGGAGCAGCAAGGATTTTGTTTTTGCCATCCAGTGGTTTAAGGACCGGCTTTTCATAGGATCAGAGTCCGGAGGTTATATCTACTCGATTGATTCCAATGGGAAAATGGATCGGGTGATGAAAACGGATTCTAACCAGGTTAATGCCTTTGCCTTAAGTGGGAACCAACTATTCATTTCTTCAAGCAATCCCGTTCACATTTATTTGAGCGGAGAAAGTGCGCGTGAAAGAGAATCTGTCTATCGTTCTTGGCCTTTAGATGCAGGATCGATAGCCAAATGGGGATCAATAAGGCTGGAAAAAGAAGGAAACGTTGAAATCCTCACAAGAACGGGTAATACCCATAGGACAGAAGCGGGATGGTACGGGTGGCAGCCGCTCGTGGACAACCATTGTGTAAGTCCAAAGGGCAGGTACTTGCAATTCGAACTTCGGCTCGGGAAAAACGCCAAGGTGAGCCGGGTCGAAATCGCCTGTTTACCCGAGAATATTCCTCCTAAAATCGAATTGTTAAAAATCCTCCCTTCCGGAATTTCTTATAGCAGTCTAACGATGCCTCCTCCGCCCCCTCCAACCAAGACGATCGATCAGCTTCTTTCTCACGATGAAAAACCCCCTGAGTTTGAAAGCCAAGCCCTTCCCCCGCGATTTCAGATCAAGGAAAGCCGGGGACTTCGGACAGCCGTTTGGAAGGCTGTTGATCCGGATGGAGATGACCTAAAGTACTGCATTTTCTTTAGGCCTTTTCTTTCTCCTCGCTGGACAGTCCTTGCCAAGGACCTGGATGAAAGTTTATTTAGCTGGGATACAACCGGATGGCCGGATGGCTTTTATGTCCTCAAAGTAGAAGCTACGGATGAAAAGGATAATCCTTTGGGCATGGGGTTAAAAGCCTCTCTAGAAAGCCGTCCTTTCCTGGTTGATAATACTCCTCCCAAGATCCACATCCAGAATAAAACCCTAAACGCCATTAGTCTAACGGTATCGGATGAAGGCAGCGGGATTAAAACGGTGGAAATTTCCGAAGATGGGAAAAACTTTACTCCCCTTTATCCCAAGGAAGGAGTACTGGATTTTCAAAAACAAGAATTTGTCATTTCCCTGACCCAAGAAAAGAAAATCCTTTTTATTCGTGCTGAAGATGAAAGCGGCAACATCTCCAATGCCCTTGTCAACCAGTGATCAAGCGCAGTTCCAAGTGCAAGGAATAGAGCTAGCCGCTACCTTTTATGCTCCTCCCCTTAAACCTACTGCCCCTAAATTTTCGTTTACCGAAACGATCCGGATCCCCAGGTAAACGAAACGCAGGCTCGATTCTACAAACTAGGATAATACAAAAAAGGCCGATCATCTGGCTTCCGATAAAGGGTAAAACTGGCGGCCAAGAATAGAGGCTAACCTTTTTTAAGCTGGACCGGAGGTTTCTGCGCTACCAATAAAGAAAACAACGGCTGGATGCCCTTCTCACAGCCGGGCTCTAAGAAAAAGGAAATAATTTCCACTTTCTTCTCGCCGCTTTCTCTGCTTGGAGGGAAGCCGCCCAGGTCTCGAAACAAGCTTTCCCTTTAGGGCAAGAGGCAGAACCTGTTATACTCAGGGTTCAAGTGCTGCGGGAAGATGGAAAAATAAGAAACCTTTCCCGATCAAGCAAAAAGAAAAGCTTAGCCCTGGCCGGCGTCAACCTTCATCAAGTGTTGAAGAACTGTAATCTCCAGGGATTGCCAGGTTCACACCGGGGTAAATACAGGCGATCAACCGGCCGATCTCATCCTTGAGTATGGTTTGAGGAGCTGAAACTTGGGTAAGGAACACGGCAACAAAGCTCGGGCTTATGCCCAAAAGACCGCTTTTCTCTTCTTTGTCAACCCATTACAAGGAAATGCGAAGGGCAATCCTTGCCCTTTTAAGATAACCTCGCTTCAATTAAGCCGGGGCTCCTTCAAGACCGGGTAAAAGCCCACCATCTTTAGTGGTTTCTTCCTGTCTTGCCGGGCTCTTCGTAGAAGAAGCTTCACCTCCATTGGAAACTGGGGAAGAATTCTTTGAAGGAGGATTGGTCATCTTTCCCGTTTTCACAATTTCGGTCACTTGGTCGGCATTGAGGGTCTCATACTCCAAGAGGGCTTGGGCTAACGCTTCGACTTTATCTTTATGCTCCAGGATAATTCTTTTAGCCTTTTCATAAGCCGCCTGGATGAAATGTTGGACCTCGTGGTCAATTGCACGAGCCGTGGCTTCACTATAGCCTCTTGAAGTTCCTAACTCCCTACCGAGAAAAACCATTGAAGAGTCATCGGCGTAATGGACCATGCCTAACTTTTCACTCATCCCCCACTCACACACCATTTTCCGAGCATACCAAGTAGCCTGGCGAATATCACCGCTGGCTCCACTCGATATATCACCCAAGAAAACTTCCTCAGCCACCCTGCCTCCCATGGCTACGCAGAGATCATCCAGGACCTCTTTCTTTCGGGCATTGTATTTATCGGAAGCAGGAAGCATCATCGTCACGCCCAATGCAGGCCCTCGCGGGATAATCGTAACCTTGTGTATGGGATCGGTATTTTCCAAGAGGACATTGAGAACGGCATGGCCTGCTTCATGATATGCGGTGGTCTTTCGCTCTTCCTCGCTCATGGCAAGGCTGCGGCGCTCCTTACCCCACCTCACCTTGTCCCTGGCTTCTTCCAAATCCGGTTGATCAACGTTATCTTTGCCTTTTTTAGCGGCTATTAACGCCGCTTCATTGATTAGGTTAGCTAACTCGGCTCCGGAAAATCCGGGTGTACCCCTTGCCAGCGCGGAAAGATCGGCATTTTTTGAAAGCTTAATCTTTTGCGCATGAACCCTAAGGATCTGTTCACGACCCCGGATATCGGGCAAGTTTACCCGAACCTCGCGGTCAAACCTTCCGGGTCTCAAAAGCGCGGGATCCAACACGTCCTTCCTATTGGTCGCCGCAATGACGATAACTCCTTCTTGAGACTCGATCCCATCCATTTCAACCAAAAGAGCATTTAAAGTCTGTTCCCGTTCATCATGGCCTCCGCCAAGGCCGGTTCCTCGAGCACGTCCAACCGCATCGATTTCGTCAATAAAGACGATGCATGGAGCATGACGCCGGGCTTGTTCAAACATGTCCCGAACTCGTGAGGCTCCCACGCCCACGAACATCTCCACAAAATCCGAACCACTAATGCTGAAAAAGGGCACGTCGGCTTCCCCCGCTATAGCCTTGGCCAGCAGAGTTTTTCCTGTTCCCGGAGGCCCCACCATCAAAACACCTTTGGGAATCCTTCCTCCGAGTTTCTGGAATTTCTTTGGGTCCTTGAGAAATTCAACCAGCTCCTGGACTTCTTCCTTGGCCTCTTCCACTCCCGCAACATCTTTGAAAGTCACCTTTGTTTTTCCTCCGCTCAAGAGACGCGCTCGGCTCTTTCCAAAGCTGAAGGCCCCCCTGCCCGCCATCCTAATCTGTTGGCGGAACAGAAAATAAAGAGCCAAAATAAACAAAAGGAAGGGAAGAACGCTTAAAAAAGCTTGCCCCCAAAAATTGTGAATGACTTTGACATCGATTTCGGGGAACCCCTTGGATGCTAAGAACTGTTTTAAGTCCCTGTTGAATTCCAAGTCAACTACGGTGCGAAACGGAACAACGATTTCCGCATTTTCGGTTGGCCCCGCCGGCCGCGTGTACCTTCCCTCCAGAAATGTCTGCCCGGTAGATGTATCCCGGATAAAAACCAAGGCCTTGACCCTTCCCTGGTCTAAAAGCCGTGTCAACTGGGGAAGGGATTTCTGCTCAATTCCCGGACCCTGATTCACGCTGACATAATAAGCCAGCACGACAAAAAGAATTGAAACAAGAAAGAAAAGAAATCCTTTCCAATTCGATTCACCGCCCGGTTCGTTTTTCGATGAATCGTTTCTTTTTAACGATGAACCTTTTTTCATTTTTGGAAATTGCAATGAAGACTTTGGCATACCAATAAATATTATTTTTTTTAAACATAATACCACTACAAAGAAATTCTTGCAAACGAAAGCTGGGATTTATGGAGATTTTCCTCTTTTTTTATCGGAAGAATTTGAAACAAATCCTAGGGGAATCCACCGTATTCTTTGGCTTGCTCACCCCTGCCTAAATAGGAAAGAAGCAGGCTTCCCGCTTCATCGAGGCCGGTTTCGTTCTCGCCTTGCGACCAAGACCAGAGCCTTCCCCTCCAGGAGCCGACACCGTGGAACTCACGGCCAAATCCTTGCGATTCACTGGGGCGTCCACCTCCCGGTGTTGCTCAGCCCCACAGGCTGGACAGCTCCACCTCCGCGCCAAGATCGGCAAGCTTTCCAACCGGTGCCCGCAGCAGGAACGGCTCTTGCTGCCGGAAAAGATCGGATCGGCGACCACCTCCCCGCCTCGGATCGCGACCTCTTATTCCAACTGCCGCCGCAACTCCTAGAAGCCCACCTCTGCGATCGACCGAGCCATTCTCGGGTTGCCTATCATGTCACTCACCGCCAGGCCCTCAGGCGCCGCTGGGCTAAAACCGGCGTCTGAGTCCAGTCGTGGGCTTGAGCAGGACCTCCATGCGGCTGTCAGCGATTCTGCCGTCAAGCCTCGCCAGCTTCTCCCTGGCCTTGCCCCGGCTGACCGACTTCTTCCTCTTGGAGCCCAGGCTCAGCACTAGGCTGCGCAAGCGGTCCAGCAGCTCCTTGGGCGGCTTGGAACTGGTCACCTTCTTCCCAGCCGAGATCCTTGCCAGGGCCTACACGGCCGGATCCACGCCCACCGCGCCTTGGTTTTCGGTTGGGGGTAGGAACAAGGCGGCCGGGTGTGTCCACAACGATGCGGGCGAACCACTTGCCGGAGATGCCGGCAGGACGCTGCCGACATGATCTTGCCAGTAAAACGCAAGACCTGGAACATGCGCTCCCAGCCGATCTTGGGGATTCGAATCTGCAAACCGTCGCCTTCAAACCGGCGGCTTGTGAGGGTGAAACGGTCGCGAACGGCTTTCTTAGGAAGAGTTGAGGTAACGGATCCGTCCGGCAAAGAAGTCCTGGAACGGTTGCCAGACTGGATAATCGCCGCTTTAGGAGCGCACTTGGCAGCTTCGGGCATCCACGGGTATTGATTGTGCTCGAGCGCATTCAACAGGCTTTGTAGCGAAGCCCGCAAAGGCTTCGGTATAGAGGCGTCTTTTCCCCATGCCTCGTACCGCTTTCCCATTTTTTGCCCCAAGCCCAATTGTCGACAAAGGGGGCTGTTCCCGCCGCCTCGGGCAAAACAATCAGCCTGCTTTTTGTTTGGATCCTGGACGATCTTGTGGGCGATCAGCACCGCGACCCCACTGGAACTGGGCAGCCTCACGAACGCAGCCCTTCTTGCGCGAGCTGTTCGAAACGCACACCGCAGAAACGAGCACCTCAGAAGCGAACCGATCAAACCCTAGCAGGCAAATAAGAATTAGGCTCTAGTTTCCGGTAATAGGTATCCCGACGTATGGGAATTTTTCCCGCATTTTCAATCGCCTTTCTTAAGGTGGCAACGGTCTGTCCCGGGGGTGTCTTCGATCCGGCCATGTGAAAGATTCTTTCCTTTTCAATCGTCCCGTGCAAGTCATCTGCCCCGTAATTGAGGGCGAGTTCTGCAACGGCCATTCCCGAACTGATCCAGTAGGCCGTTACGTGATCAAAGTTATCCAAGAACAGCCGGCTGAAGGCAATCGTTTTTAAAAAATCGATGCTCGTAGCCTTCTTTATATTTCCCAGCTTTGTGTTTTCCGGTTCAAAGGCAAAAGGAATAAAAGCACAAAAGCCCTTCGTTTCATCTTGAAGTTCCCGAAGCCTCGATAGGTGATCAACTCGATGGGCAAGGGTTTCAACATGGCCAAAAAGCATTGTCGCCGTACTTTTTTTCTTCAGGTTGTGCCACCGCCTGTGCACTTCGAGCCACTCATCGGCGCTTTCTTTACCTGCACAGATCCTTTTTCTTATTTCCGGATCAAATATTTCGGCTCCTCCCCCCGTTAAAGAATCCAGGCCGGCGGATGCAAGGTCAACCAGGACCTCTTGGATAGATTTCTTGGCGATTCTTTTCGCCAAATGGATGATCTCTACGGCCGTAAAGGCCTTAATCATTACCTGGGGCAATTTTTCTTTTATTGCTCGGATCAAATCGAGGTAATAAGAATAGGGTAGCTTCGGGTGCAATCCGCCTACGCAATGAACCTCCGTGGCCCCTTTTGCCGCCGCCTCTTCGGTTTCTTTAACCAGTTCTTCTATGGAATGGGTAAAAGCTCCTTGTTGGCCATTTCTTCTATAAAAAGCACAAAATTGACAGCTCAAGATACAAACATTCGAATAATTCAGGTACCGGTTAAGAATATAGGTAACCACATGCCCATTCTTATCCCTGGAAACCCAATCGGCAAGGCTGCCTACAAAATTCACGTCCGGACAGGCATAAAGACGCAGCCCATCTTTAACGCTCAACCTAAGGCCATTACCGATTTTCTCTACTATATCCGCTAATCCCAGCCGCAGGGAACGATCTAAGAAAGTCGAATAGATATTCTCGTTGATTCTCATAACCTTACACGGAGAGACTCAATAGAACTCCCACGAAAATAAACAGGCTGATCCAAGCATTCATATTAAAAAAGGCCATGTTGATCTGCCTTCTTCCCCCGGTTCTGCTCAATATATGCTCATAACCAAGGATAACGGCCACCACTCCAAGAGCTATCCAATAAGGGCTTCTCATATCACCGATCAATCCAAAAACAGCCCAACTGATCCATGCTAAAAAATGTAACAAGGCGGCTAGCTTCAATGAAAATGGCTCTCCAAATTGGGCCGGCAGTGAATATAGGCCAACCCGCCTATCAAATTCCACATCCTGTAGAGCATAGATAATGTCAAAGCCAAAAGTCCAGAAAAAGACGGCAAGGGATAACAAGCAGGGCAGAGGACTTGCAAGGCTTCCTTTTACCGCCGCCCATGCTCCAAGAGGAGCCAAGCCCAGGCACAATCCAAGGACGGCGTGAGAATAGGGCCCAAATCTCTTGGTCAATGAATAAAAAACGATGAGAAAAGCCGCTAAAGGAGAAAGGAAAAAACAAAAAGAATTCAAAGAAAAAGCTCCAAGCTCAAATATCCCTAAGGAGACGATGCCTAGGGCCAAGGCTTCCCTCTTGGTTGCAAGTTTTGTCCTTCCTTCTGTCCGAGGATTTTGTTTATCAAATTCCCAATCCAGGAACCGGTTAAAAGCCATTGCCGCTGTCCTTGCTCCAATCATACAAAGCAATATGCCTATGAAAATTTTCATTGGAGGCATCCCCTTTGCCGCAACAGCCATAGAGGCCAACGCAAAAGGAAGGGCAAATAGCGTATGAGAAAATTTTACAAGTTCAAAAAGATTTCTTATCTTGATAAAAAGGTTTTTTAAACCGTTCATTCCATTCTAAAAACTTTGCTTCCAGCGGATAGACAATGAATTGTCTATACCGAGGTGATCTAAAACTCGGGCATTCACCGTATCGACCAGGTCCTCAATAGCCTGTGGGAGCCCGTAAAAGGAAGGACAAGCGGGTAATATTACCGCCCCGGCTTCTGCAAGGGTTGCAAGATTACGCAAGTGAATGAGATTAAGAGGCGATTCTCTAACAACCAAAATCAACTTTCTTTTCTCTTTTAAAAAAACATCCGCACTTCGAGTAATCGTTGAGTTCGAAATTCCCTGGGCAATTCGACAAGCCGTTCCCATGGAGCAGGGAATAACGACCATGGCGTCAAAGCGTGCAGATCCGCTAACAAAAGGGGCATCCATGGTATTATCGCTATATAAGCCAAATTTTTTAGGAATATCCAGGCCACGTCCCAATTCCAAGGCGATTACCTGCTTGCCCCTGTTACTCACGACCACGTGAATTTCATGATCGGTTTGAGAAAGAAAATGGAGTAACCTTTGAGCATATAAAGCTCCACTGGCTCCGGTAATGCCGACCACAATTTTCATCTTTTTTTCCGCTTTCTCTCCGGGAATTGAACTTTTTAAGCCTTCTTAATTTTTCAGTAATAATGTCGATCTTAAGGTCGTTCCAAACAACCCGATGAACCGCTTTATGTTTTGGAAAGGCAAGAAAAAAGCTCTTTTGCCTATAACTTGAGAGTTCATTTCCGTTCCAAGTCCTATTACGACCAATCTGCTTTTCCGAAAGCCTAGGGCAATAACAAGGAGAGCCAACCTTCAATCTCTCCGCCCTAACCCGCAGAGATGCATTTTACTGGCAGATGGAAACGATCTCTATCGGGAACATCCCTAGGTATTCCACGGCTAGGGGTAGTATAACTTTACGGGGCATGTCACGCAAACAGGAAAAACACAGAAAAGATCTCTTCTTTTTATGAGCCGGCAATGAAAGGTTCTTTAGCGGTAACCCTTTCAGCTTTATCCTTAGGAGGTGGCCTTCTTTCCGGGCGGCGTTTTTCCCTTCTGACTTCCTTGCAGGCGGCAGCAAAAAGGACTGAACCTAATAATAGTTTTTCTTTTATCAGATTAAAAATGCATTTTGCACAGCTTTTCTAGTAATAACATAGTTGCATTTTGCTTCTTTTAAATGCTTCTTAGTTTGTCGGGAATTTGAAATTAAAAAGGTTGCAAATAGTATACATTTTGCAAAAAAATCTTTTTTTTATTCCTCTTTATACAAGGGGAAAAGCGGAAAAGCAACAGCACTATTTAAGGTTTCCAAAAAATTGAGAAAAGAATGGAAAACAAAAGCAGAACAAAAAAAGATAAAATTAAAATATTCATAGTGGATGATCATCCCGTAGTTCGAGAAGGAATCATTCAACTTCTCAGCCGAGATAAAAACCTGCATGTTTGCGGGGAAGCGGGAAACGCCTACGAAGGGTTTGAGGGGATAGGGAAAGTTTTGCCCGACATTGCGATCATTAATCTTTCCATGCCCGGGAAAAATGGATTGGAACTGATTAGGGATATTCGATGTGCCTATCCCCAGGTTTATAATCTTGTTTTTTCTATGCATGACGAAATGATCTACGCAGAAAGGGCTTTAAAGGCGGGAGCAAGGGGTTACCTCATGAAGACGGAAGGAGGAGAAAAACTGATCGAGGCTATTTATAAAATTGCCAAGGGGGAGATAGCCGTTAGCCCGAAAGTTTCCAACCTTATTATTTCCAATATTTCAACAAAGACCCAGAAAACGGTCAATAATCCTACTCAACTGTTGAGCAACAGGGAATTTGAAATTTTTCAACTCATCGGCAAAGGCCATGGAATAAGACAGATCTCTGAACAACTGCACATCAGCATAAAAACGGTTGAATCGTACAGGAGCTCGATCAAGGAAAAGTTGAAAATCAAGTCTACCGAAGAACTTGTTCATTATGCGGTAAGCTGGTGTCAAGCTGAATTCCTAGGCATGAAATAAACTCTAAGCTCGCCCCTTCCCATGAAAATCCCCCCTTTCATGAAAAAGGCTAAAGCGTTTTTTTCCCGAGGGGTTTTATGTTTATGTTTCAGCTTGTTTTTTCGTGGTCATGCCGCTACCGCCGATTCTTTTTCTCAATCTTATCGGTTTAAAGATCCCTACTTGTGGTCAAGGGAGTTCGATTCAGCTTCTCGGGATAAATGGCAGAAACCACAGGCCGTTCTCCATGCCTTGCGTTTAAAACCCGGAGAAAAAATCGTAGATATTGGGGCAGGAACGGGGTATTTCGCTGTGAAATTTGCTCGTGCCGTTGGTCCTGAAGGCGAAGTACTCGCCTTGGACAGGGAACCGGCCATGGTTGACTACTTGCGGAAAAGAGCACAAAAGGAAGGTCTAAACAACCTCAAAGTCCGCCACGTGCCTACCAACGACCCAAAGCTTAAAAAACAGAGTGCCGATCTCATTTTTTTCTGTAACAGCTATCACCATATTCACAACCCAGGATACCTGAAGAAATTGGCTAACGCTTTGAAAGAAAACGGCCGCATTTGTGTTATCGACATCAAGGAAGGATCTCCACGGCTTTTCCCTTCCACGGCAAAATTTAAAAAGCATTTAAAACTTTCTGCCCAATCCGTGGTGGAGGATTTCACCAAAGCGGGATTTTACCTCGACAAAGAATTTTTCTTTTTACCTTACCAGTACTTCCTGGAATTCAAACCGGGCCCTATTCCCTCAAGGCAATTATAGGGCTAAAACAGAAGTTATCCGGTCCAATCCAAGGACATCCTTCATGGAATAAAGGGCAGGGGCTTTACCGATTATCCACTTGGCCGCTTTGAGAGAACCCAGAGCAAAAGGAAATCGATTTTCAGCTCTATGGGTAATTTCTATGACCTCACCTGGACCGCAGTACATGACCGTATGCACGCCTACAACCGTTCCCGCTCGAATGGAATGAACTTGAGGAAGTCTATTCCTAGGGTTTTTTTCGGCTTTCTGGCCCAACCCTTCATCCCCTTTTTCTTCTGCTTCAACAAGCACCTCTAAAAGCCTTTTTGCCGTTCCACTGGGAGAATCGAGTTTTGTATTGTGGTGGATATCAATGACATCCTTATCATAACTTTTTCCCAAAACGAGGGAAGCGATACGGACCAAAAACTCCATGGCATTTATTCCCAAGGAAAAATTCGGAGATAAAACGATGGGGATTTTTTGGGCAGCCTGTTTAATTTCCGCAAGTTCCTCTGGGCTATGGCCAGTAGTACCCATAACAAGCGGAACAGACCGACTCATCGCTTTTCTTACCAGTTCGGGGCTGAAATGATGCACCGAAAAATCGATGATGCAATCCACTTCTTTTACCAAGAGATCTTCTAACTTATCTTCCTTGTCGACTAGTCCAACGATTTTGACCTCGGGATCTAAAGCGGCGGCCTGAACTACCGTTTGCCCCATCTTGCCGCCAGCCCCGGTTAAAAGAATTCTTATCATAGCCCTGGTTCCTTCTGCTGGGTTTTTCGTTTCATGCACCATCAGGCAAGCAAGTGTTGAAAGCTGGCCAGCTTTTCCTTTGTCCGCTTTATGGTTGCTTCAAGTTTGGCCTGGTTTTGAGGTTGGAGAGGAGCCAAGGGGAGCCTTATTTCAAATTCAGCCCACCCCTCCATCGCCAACGCCGTTTTGATAGGTACGGGGTTGGTCTCGATCATGAGATCCCGAAACAAAGGGTAGAGAAGGCGATGGAGATGACAAGCCTGGTCCGATTTTCCAGAAAAAAATAATCGGACTAATGCCCCCACCGCCTTGGGGAAAAGATTTGAGGCTACACTGATTACTCCAACCGCTCCAACGCTTAAAAAGGGTAAAGTTAAAGAATCATCTCCACTCAAAATAGAAAATTCCTCGGGGAGAACCTGTCCAAGTTGGCTTACCCTATCTACACTGCCACTGGCTTCTTTAATGCCGACAATGTTCCTGTTTTTTTCTGCCAACCGGGCAACGGTTTCTACTGAAATGTCCACTCCGCACCTCGAAGGAATATTATAAAGGATAATCGGCAGCGATGTGGAAGAAGCAATGGCGGAAAAATGGCGAAACAGTCCTTCTTGAGAAGGACGGTTATAATAGGGAGAAACAAGGAGTACTCCATCAACCCCGATTTTTTCTGCTTCTCTGGTCAAATGGATTGCTTCAGCCGTACTGTTTGAGCCCGTTCCGGCGATAACCTTTATGCGTTTGCCGGCTATTTCCTTTGTCCACCGAATGACCTCGATATGCTCATCATGGCTTAGAGTCGGCGATTCTCCCGTCGTCCCTACGGGAACAACGCCGTCGATGTGGTTTTCGACCTGGTTTTCAACAAGCCTTTCCAAGGCTTTCTTGTCTATCTTTCCTTTTTGAAAAGGGGTAATAATGGCGGTGTATGTTCCTTGAATCTTCATATTTGCTTTTTTTACGTTATTTCTATGGTCCCTACAAAAACCTTTTTAGCAGGTCCTTCGAGAAATGCCTCCCTAAAAGCCGGCCCCGATTTCACAAAATAGACTTTTAAAGTCTCTCCGCTACGCACTGAAACCTCTATCGGGCAGTCCATATCCAAAACAAGGTGGGATATCAAGGCGGAGGCGGTCACTCCAGATCCACAAGCCAATGTCTCTCCTTCTACTCCCCGTTCATAAGTTCTTACCTTTATCTTCCGCTCCCCCACCCTCCATGCAAAATTCACATTGGTGCCTTCGGGCTGAAATGCCTTGTGCCAACGGATACGGGAACCGATTTCCTCAAGCGTGCTCCTTGGAAGATTTTCGCAATCTTCAAAAAGCACAACGTGAGGAACTCCCGTATCGATCTTATGGAGCTCGTAGGATTTTCCCTCTATTTCCAGGGGAATACGCAATGTCAAGTTCTTGGGGGTAGGAAGAGTTATTTTAACCGCTTCACCAGAAATCCACCCCGTTATTCTTCCCGCCTCTGTCATAAAGCAAACTTCTCCCTGCTCCCCATCCTTATTTTCCATTTCAAAAAGAAAACGAGCAAAACAGCGTGCTCCATTCCCACAAAAGCTTGCCCGGCTTCCATCGGCGTTGAAATAAACCATGCGGGGCTCTTTCCCTTCATCGTTTTCAACCACCAAGAGCCCATCGGCCCCTATACCCTTGTGCCGATCGCAAAGAGTGCTAATCCGTGAGCTGTCCAACTGGATCAATTTTCGACGATTATCGAGCAGAATAAAATCGTTGCCCGCTCCGTGCATCTTCGTGAAAAAAACATCCATAAAAAATTTGTTTTTTAGCTAATATTATACAAAATCGCTAGAAAAAAACGTAGAGAATTGCAAAACCTGAATGCTGACCCTATCCAAGCCGATTTTCCCGTCGGCTTGATTGACTACGGAATGGGGAATCTCCAGAGTGTTGAAAACGCCCTTACTGCCCTTCGATACCGGGTGGAAAGGGTAGTCTTTGCCCCATCCCACATGGATTTTCTTGCCCTCGTTTTACCTGGTGTAGGAGCCTTCGGCGATTGCATGAAAAGCCTTCAAGATAAGGGTTTTTTGCCCTTTCTCAAACAGTGGATATCAACGGACATGCCTTTTTTGGGAATTTGTCTTGGATACCAGATTCTTTTTGAAGAAAGCAGCGAATCGGATGGTGATGAAGGCCTGGGAATATTTAAAGGAAAGGTCCTGCGGTTTCCCGGAGGTAAAGAAAAGGTTCCTCACATGGGCTGGAATTCCGTTCAAATCGCTAAAAGTTCAACTTACTTGGAAGGCATAAGCTCCGGCGATTATTTTTATTTTGTTCACAGCTACTATCCCGATGTCCTCCAAAAAGAAATTATTCTTTTGCAAACGGATTATGGGGGAGTCAGCTTTAGTAGCGCTATCTCGCGGGGAAATCTTTTAGCTACGCAGTTCCACCCTGAAAAAAGCCATAAAAAGGGTATTCAGCTTTTAACCAATTTTCTTTATAGAGCCAAAATGGCCAGGTGTTCAGAAAAAAAGGCAAAACAATGAAAATGTATGCAGCCATTGATCTTTTTAAAGGCCAGGTTGTTCGATTAAGGCAAGGAAAACTTGAAGAAATGACCGTTTATGGCTCTGATCCGGTCAAAACGGCCCTTTTTTGGCAGAGCCAAGGAGCGGATGGTTTGCACATTGTCGACCTGGAAGGGGCCTTTTCGGGAACTCCTCGACATTTGGATCTCCTAGAGAAAATTGCTTATGCGGTGACCATTCCTATCCAGTTTGGCGGGGGCTTGAGAACGGTAGAACAGGTGTTAAAAGCCCTTGAAGGTGGAGCACAGCGAGTGGTCATCGGCAGCAAGCTGGTAACGGATCCGGGATTTTTGCAGGAACTTTCCGAAAAAATAGGACCTGAGAAAATCGTTGCTGCCCTAGATACCCAAAACGGTGAAATCCAGATCGAGGGATGGAAAAAATCCAGTGGCTATAGTTTAGAAAACTTTATCAAATGGGTAGAGCAAAAGGGAGCCGGATTTTTGCTCTACACGAACATCCAAACCGATGGAACATTGAAAGGAGCAGATGTCAGGGGTACTCAAAAGGTTGTCGAGATGAGCCGTTTACCCGTCTTTGCCTCTGGAGGCATCGGTTGCACCAAAGATGTGGAAGAACTCCTAAAATTAAAAGGGCTCTATGGAGCTATTCTCGGAAGAAGCTTGTATGAAGGCAAAATTTCTTTAAGCGAAATAAAAAAAAATTTTAAGCTTTAATATGAAAAGAAAGCCATTCAAGGCTATTCTTTTCCTCTCCATCCCGTCATGGAAAAAAAGCGTCTTTTTTCGGCAAAAAACGAGTACAAAATTATGCTTTAGCTATAACTTTTAGGTTTTCTCTCCACGCTTCATCATTCAAGGAGTCGATTCTGCTCTCTTTGTTTAATTTCAAACTTCCACGATGAACCGGCTGTCTTTTTTATTGCCCTATCTCTTTTTGACCAGGAGCTTTCCTTATATTCCAGGAGAGGAAATAAAATTTTGCTTTTTGCAGGCGGTATTGAAAAATCGTTGACCGGCCCCCCCTTTTTGTACCTGGTTTTGACCCAAAACCGAACACCCACTCGGTGCACGGCGTAAGCTATGCGTCTATGAAAAGGGCAAAAGGGAAGCCCTTGGCATGAAAAGGATCCCCTGACCAATATTCCCTAGCCCATTTTTAAAAAATTGTTCAAATTAAAGAGGGAAAAATTATAAGGGTGGTATAAAAAAAGGAAAGAGGAGGGAGACTATAGACTATTTGAAGGCACCTTTACGGGTTGTTCTCACCTCTGTTGTGTTCCTTGCAAGTGGATCGTTTTTTTCGAGCCCTTTTCTTTATCCCCAGGTCCTTGAAAATTTGAAAAAATCCTCCCCCTTGGCTTCAACCTTACCTGAAGAAATCGTTCCGGAATATCTTGATTCCCTTCTTGCAGACCAGCCGGAGAACCCTTCCCAGGATGGCGATTCAACAGCTTCAAGCGATCAAACCGGGATAGCACCGGGGACTCAATCCATAAAAATTCTTTCTCAAAGCAGTTTAAAAAATATCAATTTTCAAAATGTCAACGAACTTTCAGCTTATCAAGTGGGAATCAACCAAACCCAAATCACCGGTAGCCCTCAAGCCGAACCTATTCTTCGGGGCTTGCCCGCAACCCGCTACAGAAATGGAATACTCGTCGGGTTTAGCAGGGATGCTCAATATGGCCCTCTGCTCAATCCCAACATGGATGAAAACATGGATATGGTCATGGGGCCTTCAAACATTATCTTCGGTCCACAAGAACTAGCGGGAGGCTATCTCAACGAGATCACAAAGTTGCCCTACTTTGACCAATTCAAGGGGGAAGCTTCCTACACCGTGGGCATGTATGGAACCAATTTCTGGAACTTGGATTTGGGAGGGCCGATCAAAAACAACCTAGCTTACCGGCTTGATTATTTTGGTCAAGATGGCTCTTCTTACTATAACTACTACTACGGATCTTATTTAAGAAGGGAGTCGGGTTTCATAGCCCTCAGCTATCAGCCCTACGAGAATTTCTCGATCGATTATAATGCGGAGATCGATTCCAACAGCCTTAATCCACCCGCAGGACTTAACCGCCCTACCCAGCAGCTCATCAACAATAGATTGTACCTGACGGGTCCCTTTGCGGGTTGGTACGATCAAAACGGCATATTTCATAGCGGGATCGGCACTTCCCCACCCGGTGAGGGTTATGCGGTAAACTGGGGACCGCTTGTATCGATTGATCCAAGAACCAATCTTTTAAACAATCCCATCAACAGCACCGAACAACTTTACGCGGTTTCCCAGCTCATTGAAACCCTAAAAATTTCCTCCAATTTCAAGATTGTCAACAACTCGATGTTTGAATATTACAGCACTTTTATCGATCAAATGATCCCCGGAGACTTTTGGTCGGTGCTTCCCGCAGGATACAATTTTGACGACAGGATGGAATGCCTGGGAAATTTCTCAACTTCCTTGGGGAACCTTTCGATAGACAACAACTTTGATGGTGGGGTTGAAATTCGTTATTACAGCGATAGGGAATACTCCGGGGTTTGGCACTCTCCCATTAACACTTGGGATCTAACCAAGCCTCTGCTGGATAACGATTTTTCTCCCCTCGTTTCCTACAGCCAGGCCCTGCTCTTCTCAAACCCTTATCTTACCGACATTCCCGTTCCGGGATATCCCGGCTTTTACTTTAACTCCCATAATTTTTTATCCACCGCTTCCACATTCTATAAACTTTCTCCCTTTTATCAGCATAAAATGGACTTAACTAAAAAATTGAACATCGTTGTCGGCGCCCGTTCCGATCTTTATATCGTCCATGCTTCTAGTCCGCCTGGCACTCCTGCTCCCCTTTTCCTGGAAAACAACATGACCGCGATCCTTCCCCAAGTATACACCGGGGTTGTTTACGACCCTTTTTCTTGGATGAATACCCATTTTAGTTATTTTTTCGGCCAGAACCCCTTCCCAAGCGCCTATGGAAGTTTCGCTCCCGATTTTACTGCCACCTATTACCATCTGACCAACCAATATTTCGAGATCGGAACAAATTTCACGCTCTACAAGGATAAGCTGTCCGTGAGCGTTTCGGGATTTTACCAGGATGGATTCATCCCCGCCTACGTCCTTCCGGAAGGCTCGGTAGCCACAACCCAGGCTTATTTAAAAGGTGGACAGCTTCAGGCCACCTGGAACCCCATACACAATTTATCTTTGAATGCAGGCTATGCGTTTATCGACGCCCATGAAAACTGGACGGGTTCTCCTATAGGTCCTTTCACCACCCAGCCTTATCCCTCTAATGTAGCCAAACAACTCGGGTTGCACGTCGATCCTTATGTTTTTCTGGCTCCTCTCGATTACCCCTTCATCGGTTTTCCAAGAAATTACGGTAACGCTACTTTGAGTTACCAGTCCAAGAAGGGTTATGGCTTTTCACTCTGGGCAATTATTCAAAGCGGGCAGTTTTTGAATTATGACTACACCGTAAGAATTCCTACTTGGTATACCCTCAATGCACGCCTTTTTTACACGACCTCCAAGTGGGAAATCAGCCTTTATTTTTATAACCTTACCGATGAAAAATATTGGGCCGCCGGAGCTCCCGGTTTTATCAGTGCAAGATCCTTCAATTACGATTTTATAACTCCCCAACTGCCCTTCTGGATCCAGGGAACTCTACGGATTTTCTTCTAGCCGCCGCAGCTTATTCCTTGTGAAAAAACAAGTGGAGTAACATAATTTCAGATCTCTGCCCAACCCTCACGGGAGGGCCCCATGTCCCGGCTCCCCGCGTGACAACGATATGACTCAATCCTATTTTTCT